>NZ_CP158133.1:287500-435000 GCF_036038995.2 Sphingobium sp. SJ10-10 | reverse complement strand
CCGAGATTCCGTTAGTAGTGGCGAGCGAACGCGGACCAGGCCAGTGCCTGGTGTTTAGTTAACAGAAGCCTCTGGAAAGTGGCGCCATAGCGGGTGACAGCCCCGTATGTGAAAGCGAAACATCAGGACTTGAGTAGGGCGGAGCACGTGAAACTCTGTCTGAACATGGGGGGACCACCCTCCAAGCCTAAATACTCGTACATGACCGATAGCGAACCAGTACCGTGAGGGAAAGGTGAAAAGCACCCCGATGAGGGGAGTGAAACAGTACCTGAAACCGGATGCCTACAAGCAGTGGGAGGATCCTTGAGATCTGACCGCGTACCTCTTGCATAATGGGTCTGTGACTTAGTGTATCATGCAAGCTTAAGCCGTTAGGTGTAGGCGCAGCGAAAGCGAGTCTGAATAGGGCGACATGAGTATGATGCATTAGACCCGAAACCCGGCGATCTAGGCATGACCAGGCTGAAGGTGCGGTAACACGCACTGGAGGGCCGAACCGTTTAATGTTGAAAAATTATCGGATGAGTTGTGTTTAGGGGTGAAAGGCCAATCAAGCCGGGAAATAGCTGGTTCTCCGCGAAATCTATTGAGGTAGAGCGTCGGATGATTGCCGTTGGGGGTAGAGCACTGGATGGATGCGGGGGTCGCGAGATCTACCAACTCTAACCAAACTCCGAATACCAACGAGTCTAGTCCGGCAGACAGACGGCGGGTGCTAAGGTCCGTCGTCAAAAGGGAAACAGCCCTAACCTACAGCTAAGGTCCCCAAGTCACGTCTAAGTGGGAAAGCATGTGGAACTTCCAAAACAACCAGGAGGTTGGCTTAGAAGCAGCCATCCTTTAAAGAAAGCGTAACAGCTCACTGGTCTAAATAAGAGGTTCTGCGGCGAAGATGTAACGGGGCTCAAGACGTGCACCGAAGCTTAGGGTGTGATCGTTTACGATCACGCGGTAGCGGAGCGTTCCGTAGGCCGTTGAAGCCATCTGGTAATGGGTGGTGGAGGTATCGGAAGTGCGAATGCAGACATGAGTAGCGATTAACAGTGTGAGATGCACTGTCGCCGAAATTCCAAGGGTTCCTGCTTAAAGCTAATCTGAGCAGGGTAAGCCGGCCCCTAAGACGAGCCCGAAGGGGGTAGTCGATGGGAACCACGTTAATATTCGTGGGCCTGGTGGTGTGTGACGGATGGCGTAACTTGTTCGGCCTTATTGGATTGGTCCGGGCAGGGAAGTTGTCCCAGGAAATAGCCCCACCGTATAGACCGTACCCTAAACCGACACAGGTGGAATGGTAGAGTATACCAAGGCGTTTGAGAGAAGTATCCTGAAGGAACTCGGCAAATTGCCTCCGTACCTTCGGAAGAAGGAGGCCCCACATATGCGCAAGCACTTGTGGGGGGCACAGGCCAGGGGGTAGCGACTGTTTAGCAAAAACACAGGGCTCTGCTAAGTCGGCTTCAAGACGACGTATAGGGCCTGACGCCTGCCCGGTGCCTGAAGGTTAAGAGGAGGTGTGCAAGCACTGAATTGAAGCCCAGGTAAACGGCGGCCGTAACTATAACGGTCCTAAGGTAGCGAAATTCCTTGTCGGGTAAGTTCCGACCTGCACGAATGGCGTAACGACTTCCCCACTGTCTCCAGGATATGCTCAGCGAAATTGAATTCTCCGTGAAGATGCGGAGTACCCGCGGTTAGACGGAAAGACCCCGTGCACCTTTACTGCAGCTTCAGAGTGGCATTAGGAAAGAACTGTGTAGCATAGGTGGGAGGCTTTGAAGCCAGGTCGCCAGATCTGGTGGAGCCATAGGTGAAATACCACCCTGTTGTTTTCTGATGTCTAACCTCGCACCGTTATCCGGTGCAGGGACCCTCTGTGGCGGGTAGTTTGACTGGGGCGGTCGCCTCCTAAAGAGTAACGGAGGCGCGCGATGGTGGGCTCAGGACGGTTGGAAACCGTCTGTTAGAGTGCAATGGCATAAGCCCGCCTGACTGCGAGACTGACAAGTCGAGCAGAGACGAAAGTCGGTCATAGTGATCCGGTGGTCCCTCGTGGAAGGGCCATCGCTCAACGGATAAAAGGTACGCCGGGGATAACAGGCTGATGATTCCCAAGAGCTCATATCGACGGAATCGTTTGGCACCTCGATGTCGGCTCATCACATCCTGGGGCTGGAGCAGGTCCCAAGGGTTTGGCTGTTCGCCAATTAAAGTGGTACGTGAGCTGGGTTCAGAACGTCGCGAGACAGTTTGGTCCCTATCTGCCGTGGGCGTCGAAATTTGAGAGGAGTTGACCCTAGTACGAGAGGACCGGGTTGAACATACCTCTGGTGTACCTGTCGTCCTGCCAAGGGCGCAGCAGGGTAGCTATGTATGGACGGGATAACCGCTGAAAGCATCTAAGCGGGAAGCCTCCCTCAAGATAAGATTTCTTCGAGCGGTCGTAGACCACGACCTTGATAGGCCGGATGTAGAAGTGTGGTAACATATGGAGCTAACCGGTCCTAATTGCTCTGATCGCGCCTGAGAGTCCCACCATCAATGACAACACTGGATAAAACCAGCGTCAGCGACATGTGGTGATCAACCCTCATGCCAGACATCATTACCTTAAGTGCACGGCATCGATTGAAACCCAAAGCGCAAGCTTCATTGCTTGGTGACCATAGCGTCTGTGACCCACCCGATCCCATCCCGAACTCGGCCGTGAAACCAGTCTGCGCCGATGGTACTGTGGCTCAAGCCCCGGAAGAGTAGGGCGTCGCCAGGCATTGCAGCTCGCGCTTTGAAAACATACACAACCCATTCACATACAATATGCGGCCTCCGCACACCTCATGCCCGCCTACCAGGCGGGCTTCTTGCGTTCTTTAGCAGCCGTCTTTCCGGGTTCGTCGGAACGGCCAGCGCCTACCAAGGGCGTCAGGAGCGCGCGCGTTGATTCCGGTCATGCCCAGACCAGCGGGCCGAGAGTTTCACCGGTTCCCACAGGCGCGATCCCATCGCCGTCAGTGCCGCCCCGCCGCTTGCACTCAAAAACAGCAGCGCGGCGAGCAGCAATTCTGTCGCGTTCATGTCTGCCGTCGGGTTTTCCATGACCAACTTGCGCAGCAGCCCGCCTTCAGGCCAGGCGGAGATGAGAAGTATCAGGCCCGCGATCCTCAGCCCGATCTTCGCCGCCAGATGTTCATACCAGCTCATATCGGCATCCTCCCTTGGAGAGGATGTTCATTTACGCATGCGGACATAGCTTCTCGAGAGCGAGAAACGTTGGTTTCCGTTGAAAATGCGTACGCATCCGATAGAGGCCGCCTTGTTCTGAAGTGACCGGCGTCGGAGTTAGCGCGAGTGCAAGCGTGGTGGTTTGCACTGGAGCTAACGAGGGTGCGATGGATCGGATAACGGTTATTTCAGGGCCGGAGCGCCGGCGGGCGTGGACAGCGGAGCAGAAGGAAGCGCTGGTATTGGCGGCCTGTGCGCCCGGGGCGGTGGTAGCGGATGTTGCGCGGGCGGCGGACGTACATCCGAGCCTGATCCACCGATGGCGGCGGGAGCGGACGCGAAGGGTTTGCCCATCGGGAACCGAGGTGAGTTTTGTGCCGGTGGTGATGAAGGCCGATGCCTGCGATGGTTCGCCAAGCGAAAGGCAGCCGGGCCTGAGGTTCGCGGCGGAGATTGAGACGCGGGGAGCGGTGATCCGGTTCGGTGATGCGGCGCGGCCCGAACTGGTCCGCGCGATCCTGGGCAGCTTGCGATGATCCCTGTTTCGACGGATGTGAAGATTTGGATAGCGGCCGGCCATACTGACATGCGGCGTTATGCGGCGCGTGGGATTATGTGGAGTCCTGGGCGGCCAGGCTAATTTTACTTAATAAATACATGCTGATGAGAGATCTGTGCGGGCAGGAACTCAGCATAATCTAGACTTCCCAAGCGCCGATCCGGCGCACGGGAGAGAAGTCATGAACATCAATGAGAGACCGACCACGGCACCAAGGATCATGGATGCCGGTGAGTTGACGCCGTGGGTCGCTGCGTTCGCTGACGAGCTCGGTTCGCTGAGGCACACGCCGCTGACCATCCGATGTTACATCGATTGCGCTCGTCATTTTGCCGCTTGGCTTGCAATCGAGAACGTCGAGCTCAGTGAAGTGGGAGACGACGCTCTTGGCCGGTTCGCCAAGCACCGTTGTCGTTGCGGGGGTTATCGACGCGCCGTGCCGCACTCGACCAGCTATCTGAGCCGCGTTCATCGTTTTGTCGTGTTTCTCGCCGGACGCGGTGTCGTCGCGCCGCTGGCTGAAGCGATTGCCAGCCCCGTCGATCCCTTGGTTCGTGATTTCCAGGAGTGGCTCATGCGCCATCGAGGCATTCGCGACCGAACGGCCGTGCGGCACGGAAGGATGATAATGCGACTGCTCCCTTCGCTGGGATCAGACCCACATGCATACAACCCAGCGGATATCAGAATGGTTATTCTAAATGAGGCCCAGCGCTGCTCTGTAGCGTACACCAAGACGATGATCACCGCTCTGCGCGGATACTTGCGTTTTCTGGCCGCCGCTGACCTGTGTCGTCCTGGCCTTGAACACGCAGTACCGCGCATTCCACAATGGCGACTCTCATCATTGCCACGCTATCTGTCGCCTGATCAGGTCGACCGGATCGTCGCTTCCTGTGACCTGCGAACCAGACGGGGCATTCGCGATCGTGCGATTCTGCTCCTCCTGGCGCGCCTCGGACTGCGCGCGGGCGACATTTGGGAGATGCGCCTTGGGGACATCGATTGGGATTCTGGAACCTTGCGGGTGAAGGGCAAGGGGCGCTGCGAGACTCTTCTTCCCTTGCCTCAGGATGCTGGCGATGCCGTGTTTGATTATCTCGATGGCGCTCGCCCTGAAGTCGATGACGACCGCATTTTCCTGAGGGCGGTCGCGCCGTTTCGACCTTTCTACGCTTCTCCGTCGATTTCTCACATCGTGGCCCTTGCTGTGAAGCGAGCCGGTATTGACGATCCGCCATCGCGTGGTGCGAACCTGCTGCGCCATTCGGCAGCGACGCACATGCTCCGCAGCGGTGCGACGCTCCAGTCGGTTGGCGCCGTCCTGCGCCACAAGTCTCTGGAGACCACGAACCTATACGCCAAGGTCGATCTCAACATGCTGGAGCGGATCGCACAGCCTTGGCCGGGGGAAGTAGCATGTTAAGTGTCGATCTCGCGCGCTATGTCGCGCTTCATGAGGCGCTGGGATTCAGATTCCGGACGCAGCGGAGTCTGCTGCGCATGTTCGTCGCCTACGCGGAACGCCACGGCGATGCCCTGATCAAAAGCGATCGGGCGATCGCCTGGGCGGTCGAGGCACCTTCCCCCGAACAGCGACGCAACCGCCTCCTTACGGTTCGCCGGTTCGCGATCGCAATGCACGCCGAAGACCCCGACCACGAGGTGCCCGCGGCCGACGCGCTGGGTCGTGGGCTTTTTCGGCGAACGCAGCCCTACATCTATTCTGCCGGAGAGATCGAGAGGCTGATGGCCGCCGCCGCTTCGCTCGGTCCGAGCGGCACGCTTCGCCCGCTCACCTACTTCACATTGTTTGGCTTGCTCGCCGCGACCGGTATGCGGATATCCGAAGCCCTGGCTTTACGACTAGGCGATGTCACCGAAGACGGGCTGATCGTCGCTAACACCAAGTTCAAGAAAAGCCGGCTTATTCCGATCCACAGCACGACCCGAGCTGCCATCGATCGCTACCTCTCAGTCCGTTTGACGATCGCTGGGGGCACCCCAGCTCTGTTTGTCTCCAACACTGGAACTCCGCCTCGCTATGACACGGTCAGCGCGTTGTTCCGGCAACTTTCGCGCAATATTGGATTGAGGGGCGCCCCAGGTCAGCCGGGGCCGCGCATCCATGATCTGAGGCACAGCTTCGCCGTGAGATCGCTGGAACAATGCCCATGCAATGGCGACGCCGTATCGCACCATGTCCTCGCCCTCAGCACATATCTCGGCCACGCTCACGTCAGCGACACCTATTGGTATCTTCAGGCCACCCCAGGCCTGATGGCGCAGATTGCCGATGTTGGTGAGACCTTCGGCCGGACAGGTGCAGCATGACCGCGCTCGCACCCCCTCTGTCCCGGTTCCTCGGGGAGCACCTTCCTCGCGATCAGCGTGCCAGCCCGCACACCTGTGACGCCTACGCCTATAGCTTTCAATTGCTCGTCACCTTTGCGGCGCGGCAGCTGCAGAAGGCGCCGTCGCAATTGGAAGTCGAAGATATTGGTGTGCCGATGATCCTTTCCTTTCTCGAACATATCGAACAGGATCGAGGTAACAAGGCGCGATCTCGCAATGCGCGATTGGCGGCGATCAAGTCTTTCTTCCGTTTCCTTGAATATCGTGTGCCAGCGTGTCTCGACCAGTCACTTCGCATCCGCGCGATTCCAATTAAGAAGACCGACGAAGCTCTCGTCACTTCGCTTACGCGAGCTGAGATTCAGGCGCTCATCAATGCACCCGATCACAGAACCATTTCCGGCGCTCGAGACCGTGCGATGCTCCATCTCGCCTTCTCTGCAGGCCTGCGCGTCTCTGAGCTGGTGGGACTACGTCTCGATCAACTCGATCTCCAAAGTCCGGCTACCATCCACGTCATGGGCAAAGGGCGGCGGGAGCGCGTGCTTCCATTGTGGAAGGAAGG
Source organism: Sphingobium sp. SJ10-10 (assembly GCF_036038995.2). NCBI lineage: Bacteria > Pseudomonadati > Pseudomonadota > Alphaproteobacteria > Sphingomonadales > Sphingobiaceae > Sphingobium > Sphingobium sp. SJ10-10. The sequence goes on along the minus strand of NZ_CP158133.1, from coordinate 428,299 downwards.
CGTAATCTCGCTCAAGGCTTGGCTCGCCGTCCGTCAACAACGTCAAGATGGGGCGTTATTTCTGAACGCCGCCGGCCTCGCCATGACCAGATCTGGATTCGAATATATCCTCGGGAAGCATGTGGCCACAGCCGCTCAATCTTTTCCGTCTATCGCAGCAAAGCGCGTGACGCCCCATGTCCTGAGGCACAGCTGTGCTCAGCACATGCTGCAAGCCACGCGCGATGTTCGAAAGGTGGCGTTGTGGCTGGGCCATGCCAGTCTGCAAAGCACCGAGGTCTACTTGCGTGCCGATCCAACCGAAAAGCTCGAAGCCTTGGCAGCCGCGGGCGGGCCCACCCTCCAGCCAGGGAGGTTCACGCCGCCGGACAAACTCATCGCCATGCTGAAGGAGGCCCACCATCCAAATTATGCTGAGTGATATCCTCCCGGTTCGTGGGCGGCCCGTGCCTGGCCGCCCAGGACTCCACATAATCCCACGCGCCGCATAACGCCGCTTATGTGCTGCAGCACATAAGCGGCGCGGGATGGCTTCTCTTGCCCGCCAGGTGGAACAGCACCTGGGTCGAACCTTCCATGATGGGGATCTTTACGTTTTTCGCGGACGTCGCGGCGATCTGGTGAAAATTTTGTGGAGCGACGCGCTGGGGGTCTCGTTATATGCAAAGCGTCTCGAACGCGGGAAGTTCATTTGGCCCTCCGCCAAGGACGGGGCGATCCCGCTAACCCCCTCGGCGCTCGCCTGCCTGCTCGAGGGGATAGATTGGCGCAACCCGCAGCGAACTTGGCGGCCCAGCCAGGTTGGCTGACACGGGACATGATTGCGCCGCCCGCGACGGGAGAATAGAGCGTTGAAAATCCATTAAAAACTGAGAACTATCTAGGAGTTTTGGGCGTTTTTTGCTATGGGCAACCATGCCCTCGGCCGATGCCTCTCTTGAGCTCTTGCAGCTCCAAGCCGAGCTCGTGGCGACGCGCCAACTGGCCCAGGCAGCTCAGGCCAAGGCGCTCGAAGCGGAGGCAAAGGCCGCGCGTGTGGAGGCGATCAACGCCGATCTGCTTGCTCGCAACGCGCACCTTGAACTGATGAACGCGCTCATGCGCCGCGACAAATATGGCGCGAAATCGGAGCGGGCAAGCCGGCTCATCGGCCAGCTCGAACTGGGCTTCGAAGAACTCGAGGCCGATGCCAGTGAAGCCGAAAGCCTCGCCGCGCAGGCCGCAGCCAAAACAACCACGGTAGAGGCCTTCACCCGCACTAGGGGGTCACGCCGCAGCTTCCCGGACCATGTCGAGCGGGAGAAGCGGGTGATCCCTGCACCCGAACAATGCCCCTGCTGCGGCTCGCAGGAGCTGAGCCATCTGCCGCCCGACATCACTGAAACCCTGGAGAAAGTGCCCGCGCGCCACAAGGTTATCGAGACGGTGCGCGAGAAAGTCTCATGCCGGCGCTGTGAAAGGATCCGCCAGACCCCGGCGCCCTTCCACGTGACGCCCCGGGGCATGTTCGGCCCGCACTTCCTGGCCGATCTCGTCTTCCAGAAGTACGGACTGCATCAGCCCCTCAACAGCCAGCGCGACCGCCTGGAGGCGGAGGGTATCCCCCTGAGCCTCTCGACGCTTGCCGATCAGGTCGGCGCCGTCTGCGCCGCGCTCAAACCGATCTCCCTGCTGAATGAAGCCCATGTGCTGGCCGCCGAGCGCCTCCATGCCGACGACACCACTGTTCCTCTCCTGGCCAAATATAAAACCGAGGTCGCCCGCATCTGGGATTATGTGCGCGATGACGCTCCCTTTGGCGGCGCGGCGCCGCCGGCGCTGATGTGCCGTTACTCCCGGAATCGAAGGGGCGAACATCCCCGCGCACATCTGGCTGGTTATACCGGGATCCTCCAGGTCGACCGCTATGCCGGCTTCAATGAGATGTTCGAGGAAGGGTGGGCGGATAAGGCCATGACCCGCGCAAACTGCTGGTCCCACGGCAGACGTAAGCTCTTCGAGCTGGTCGATGTGGCCAAGCAGTTGAAGGGCAAAAAGAAGGGGAAAGTGCCGCTGCTGTCACCTCTTGCACGGGATGGGTTGGTGATGATCGACGAGATCTTTGCCGTCGAGCGGGATATTAACGGCGAGAGCGCCGATGAACGCCTGCGCGTTCGCCAGGAAAAGGTCGCCCCGTTAGTCGATCAGCTCAAGGCCTGGTTCGACACTCAGCGAAAGACCCTCTCCCGCCACGACCCCGTGGCCAAGGCTATCGCCTACTTCCTCAACGACTGGGAGGGCTTCACCACCTTCCTGGAAGATGGCCGCATCTGTCTCACGAACAACGCCGCAGAGCGGCCGCTGCGCAGCGTAGCCCGCGGAAGGAAGAGCTGGCTGTTCGTGGGATCGGATCGGGGAGGAGACCGCGCCGCGATGATGTTCAGCCTCATCGGCACCTGCCGCCTCAACGACGTCGATCCGCTCGCCTGGCTCACCGATGTCCTCACCCGCATCGCCGACTTGCCCCACAACCGGCTGCATGAACTCCTACCCTGGCACTGGAAAACCCTCCAGAACACCAACCCGGTCGAATTAGCCGCCTGACCAACCGTACCGTCGCTAGCCACGGTGCAAACCACGGTGCTTGCACTGCCGCTAACTCGCGCGACTACACCCCTATCGCAAGGCGGCCGCTATCGGATGCGTACGAAAATGCATAGGATTTGGCGGAACTTTCCGGAATTCCTATGCGAACCTATGCCGATCGCATAAAGCTCCACATCCTCCTGATCACGCGACAGGCGACCCATTGCCTCTGCCCTCACAAGTTGAAAGCGGCCGCCCGCGGCATCCCCAATCATCAACCGATCCCACGATCACGAAATAATGATCGATGAGGGTTCGAAATGGGGCCGAGCGTGGAAGGGGCTGCGGACATTTCCAGACCTGCCATCATCCTTTCGGGCAGGATCAATTGCCAATCGCGATCCCTCCGAAGTAACAGTTGATAGTCACGGCATCGCCGGACTTTTTAATGCAACCATGCCGAGGCAGAAAACCGCACATGGACGACATGACCCGCATCCAGGCCGATTCGTTCGCGGCGCTCAGCCAGCGTAACCACCCGCTACGCGCTTCGCTCTCGCGGGAAATGCATATTCGCGGCCTGCCCCGCTTCGATGCACCGGCTCTCGCTCTACAATTCGTGTTGCTGGTCGATGAACAGCAGGCCCATAAAACTATCGCCCTTCTTTCCGAACGCTTTCCCATCCTCAAGACCGGCGACCGCTTTCTTTCCGTCCGGATCGACGATCTCCATTTTTCCTGGGAGCGTCACACCGAATATATGACATACAGTTTTCTTGCGCCAGTCGAAGGCGCGACGCTGTTCGACCTTACTCCTTTTGGCAATGTGCCGCACTGGATGGCGGAGATTCCCGGTCGCGTGATCCGTTCTACTCAGATCGCGATGGTCATGAACGAACCGCTACCCGCCGCCATCGCCGCGCATTTCGCCACCGATGACCTCATCATATCCGATGTCGCGGATGGCCATGCCCGCATCTGGAGCGACTTCCGCTTGCATGAGGACGGCTTTGGCCGGCTGCTTATCCATGACAAGGGTCTGCAAGGCGGTGAAAGCTCACAACTCGTCCAGCGGCTCCAGGAACTGGGCAATTACCGCAAGATAGCCCTGCTCGGTCTGCCCGAAGCGCAACAGGCGACGCCGCTGCTCACCGAGCTTGAGCAAAGGCTGACGGCCATCACCAGCCGCGTCGCGCAGAATGATACGGACGCTGATCAGGTGCTGGAACAGCTCTCTGCACTGAGCACAGAACTGGCCGAGATCGTGGCGCGCACCCGCTACAGGATGAGCGCCACGCAGGCCTATGCGGAAATCTGTCGCGACCGTATCCGTCGCCTCGCCGTCGTGCCGGTTCGCGGCTACCGCTCACTCGATGATTTTACCGAGCGGCGGTTGCTCCCGGCCATGCGCACCTGCGACGCCTTCACCCGCCGCCTGGAGGATCTGGCGCAGCGCACCGCCTGGACCAGCGCCTTGCTGCGCACGCGGGTTGACACTGCTCTCGCCCGCCGCAACCGCGACCTGCTGGCATCCATGGATCGCCGGACTGCCCTCCAATTGCGGCTCCAGCATACGGTCGAAGGGCTGTCGGTCGTGGCGATCAGCTATTACGCGCTCGGTCTCTGGCATCATTTGAAGGAGGCGTTGGAGCTGCAGGGGCTGCATTTGCCCGGTTGGGTCGATATCGCGCTGTTCCCGGTGACGATCGTCACGGTTTTCTTGGGCATCGGCCAAATCCGGAAGGTCAAGCGGTTGCCGGCAGATGAGCATTGAAAGTCAGCTCCCGGCCGCATCGTCCAGTCGCGACTTCACGCACCGCAATGAGCCCCGCCTCAGAAGGGGGTTGAGGCGGGGCCGTTGGGTTCCTCCAAGGGAGAGGAGCGCTGACCATGCACCTGTGCGCGTGAGTTTGCTATTCATCAGGTGAAATAGGCCAAACGAATCTACTTCATTCATCGATCGACATAATCCCTCTGCGCCATAGTCTTCGCTTCCGCACGCGAGCATAATCCAGATTAGCTAATCCGCTCCGACTCAGTTCCGCGTCAATGGACCTCGACGCGGACTTTTGTGCTGTTCCGCAAAAGAGCAACCACCACATGCACGTCCTTGACTTGGGATAACGATAATCCGGTCGCTACACTTCTTCCGGTGAACAGGAGATTGGCGATGAATCACCTTAACCCATCACGCGTCATCCTTTCGATGACAGTTGCCGCCACGGCGATTTTGACCGCTCTGCCCGCCTTGGCGACAAGTGGTTCGGGCTTTGCTCCCGCGCCTATAGTGACGGGGCATTACGGTTCACTCGATGTGAAGGCCGACAAGGTCGAGAAATGGGATTTGTTCCTGAAGACCAAGGCCGATTCTGATGTGGGCGCGGATCGTCTGACGGTTCAGCCGGGCGGCTATAGCGGCTGGCACTCGCACCCCGCGCCGGTATTCGTTACCGTCACCGAAGGCGAAATTCAGTGGTATGATGGCGGCAATCCCCTGTGCACCTGGCAAACCTATCATGCGGGCCAGTCGTTCATCGAGCAGGCATTTCGCATCCATCAGATCCGCAACGCCACGGGCAATGTCGCAGAGTTTATCGGCATCCGCATATCGCCCGCCGGGGTAGGCTTCCGGATCGATGAAAATAAGCCGACCAACTGCCAATAATGTTCCGACGACCGTGACGGCGATCTGCCTGACCGGAAGGATCATCTCCGGTCAGGCGGCTTCGATTCCCCGATCCTTTCCAAACCAGCTCAGCGCGTCACCAATGCGACGATCACCATGATGGCCAGCACGAGCGAGACGACTTGCCAGAAACGGACGGGGTCGCGTTCGATGAAGGGAAGCCCGCGCTGGTTGACGCGGGCGACCGCCGCGCCGCCCTCCAGGGCGCGCAAAAGTTCGATGACGTCCCCGAACCTGTCGCTGGCATCGATGGCCACGCTGCGCGTCAGGATATTGTCCAGCCATGCGGGCAATTCGGGTCTGTGCGTGCTGGGCGGGGCGGCCTTGCGAAAGCGGGGCCGGCTGAAGGCTTCGATTTCGCCATAGGGATAGCGCCTGGCGAACAGGCGCCAGAGCGTGACGCCCAGCGCATATTGGTCGGTCCCTTCATCGCCCGCATTCTTGGCGAACATTTCGGGGGCAAGATAGCTGAACGTGCCGGGAACCTCCTTGCTCGCAAATTCCTCGATGCGCGGCAGACGCGCGACGCCAAGATCGATGAGCTTCAGCCCGCCATCGCGCAGCAACAGGACATTGTCGGGCTTGATATCACGATGGATAATGTCGAGCCGGTGCAGGGCGGCCACGGCGCGGGTGAGCTTGATCGCGATGGCCAGCCCGTCTTCGAGCGAGACAGGGCGCGCAAGGCGCTTTTCGAGCGTCTCGCCGTCATAGAAGGGCTGGACGCCATAGAGTCGGGTCTGCCTGTCGGGAGGAACGGGGACGGCCGCAGCCACAAACGGGCTGGAGACACGGCTGCCCACCAGCATTTCGCGCGCGAAAGCCAGACGGGCGCCGCCTTCGGAAAGAAGGTTGGGTTTGGGGAATTTGACGACCATCTGTCCGCCCGACAGCGTGTCGGTGGCGCGGAACAGGCGGGCATAACGGCCATCCGACAGGAGGCTGTCGAGGCGGAAACCGTCCACGCTGTCCCCCTCGCGGGGTGGCGCGAGAATGGGCAATCGCGCAATGTCGCTGGCGACGCTGTCATGGTCGATGGCAGGAAGGCTCACAACGTCCAGCACCACCGCGCTTGCATTGTCGGCGCTGCCCGCCGACAGGGCGGCATCGACGATCGCGATGGCGTCGGCCTCAGCGGAATTGCGGGCTCCCAGCAGTTTTTCCAGCCGCTTTGGCGAGAGGCTGCCATGGACCCCGTCGCTGGTGAGCAGGAGCCGGTCATGCTCGGCCAGCACGATTTCGTGATGGTCCAGCCGGAGATGCTCCTCGATGCCGAGCGCGCGATAGAGGATATGCTTCTGGTCGGGATGAGACCGGCTATGATCTTCGGTCAAGAGCGTCAGGCGCCCCTCGCGATAGTGCCAGGCGCGGCTGTCGCCGACATGGCAGAGATGGGCGCGACGGCCCTTGAGAATGAGCGCGGTGAAGGTCGTCGCGGCATGCGCCATCGTCTCCGTCCGTCCCATGGCGGCCAGCCAACGGTTGAACGGCGCCATCACGCGCCGGACCGCCGCGGGCGTACCGATGGTGTCGGGTTGGTCGTAAAGTCCTTCGATCAGCGCGCGAATGGCCAGTTCAGCAGCGATCCGTCCACCCCGCGCCCCGCCGACCCCATCGGCCAGGGCGGCGATCATGCCATGATGGATGCGTTCGGTTTCCGTCGCGGCATAAATGCCGACAAAGTCCTGATTATCGGGCCGTGCGCCCTGCTCGGAGGCATGTCCCGCAGCAACCCGCAAGCGTCCTTCAGGCCTCATTCCGTCCACCCCCTCACGCACATGCGCACGAAAGGAGCGGGGAAGACAAGGGTTCGTCAAGCCCTCCATCCGCAAAGCATGCAAACTTCTCTGGTCGTCAAAGCGAAAAGTCAGCCGTCTCCCAGTGCGCTACAGCCTCAATTGCGCTGACGCATTTGCGGTCGGTTACGCCGTAATAGGCAATCCGCTGCCCCCTATCAATCATCATCGTCATCATGATGGTGACGCCAATGCCGATCGTTATGGCGATACCATTGCCTGTCATAATAGCGCGGATAGCTGTCGTAATAATAGTAATTATATGACCGATAATGCGGTCGGTAATATCGTTCGCGATAATCATCATCATCGTCGTAATAATAGCGCGGCCGATCCGATGCGATGGCCGCGCCGATGGCCAAGCCGACAATTCCTGCGCTCAAGGCGAGCGCCGTATCATTGTCATAGTGACGCGAATAATAACGATGATGATCGCGTGCCTCCGCAGGCGTGACGCTGATTGGCATGGACGCTGCCAACATCAGCCCAAAGGCCGCGTTACGGAGCATTTTCATCTCCTGCCTCCTTATTCTTTGCCCTGTCCGCACCCGGCGGAAGGGGTAGAGCGTTTTCCAAGCGGATAGAATCAGCTGACTCGGAAAACGCGGCAAAACAAAGGTCTAGAGCAGGCGATCCGATGCAAGCGGGTCGGATTCTGCTCTAGTCTGTCACTCAAGCATAGGTGCGCTGAACTCGATCTGAACCCGCTCCAGCAAAGAGGGGCGTGGCTGCATAACGGTTCCACACCCACATCCTCCCGCCATCGAAGGGAATTCAGACCATTGTGCCCGGATAATCCTGGTCAGCAATCGGAGTTGCGGTCGACTTCCCGGCCCAGCAAGGCGCCTGCGCCCGCACCGATAATGGTCCCCGGCGCCCGATCGCCATAGCGATCGATCGAACGTCCGAGCAACGCGCCTGCCGCACCGCCCAGCAGCAGCCCCGTCGTTCCGCTGCCGCCACAACGATAGTGGCGCTCACCACGATAATAGCGCCGTGGCTCGGCATAGCGGGGGCGCTGATAGTCCCGCTCCTCATAATAATTGCGGCGGTAATGGGGACGGTCATCGTCATCATCGTCGTCGCCGTCATCATGATATTCTTCGTACCGATACCAACTCCCCCGGCCGTCATGGGCATGGGCCAGAGATGGCAGGCCTGCCAGTATCGAAGCAGCCAGGGAAAGTGCCATTAGGGGTTTGCGCATCATTTTTCACCTCCTCCACAGACGGTTACGTCTCGACGAGCAGCGTTATTACCATCCGTCTCTGGCGCATTTCTGAACGGGGCAGTCAGCAATCGTTCAGCAACAGATCGCGTTTACGGCGCGTCATTGCTCAATCATATGATCGCCTCTCAAAATCATTACGGTCGAACATTGCATTGAAGGGCCGTCCTTCTCGGAACAGGTCAGCATATCCGCGGCTTCGTCGGGCTGGCTGCGTGCCGCCGTGGGGCTTGCCGTCATGACCCTGTCCATGCAGGTTCGTGCGATTGAAGCCAATCGTTCCGCCATCGCCGGTGCGGCGGACCGCCTTGATTACACGTCGAGACTGGTCGGCGCGTTTGCAGGACATCCCGCAAACTGTTGAGGTCGTGACTGAGGCCGTCATCCGCGACCAGCGCGATGCCGCTACAGAGTGGCGCAGATCTCGCTTCGCCGCAGACGGACGCCTGGCGGCGTGTGATCTGCTTTGACAATGTCGCTCCCGCCGCTGACAATGCCGATGGGTTTCAGAATGGTTGTTGGATTTTATCCAGGCTGGCATAAAGAAGGTTCGCACGGAGTGGGGACGATTTGCGATGACGAATGGCGAACCATTTATTGATTACTACAAGATTTTGCAGGTCAGTCCGAACTGTGACGCACGTGCGCTGGAAACCGCCTATCGCTTTCTTGCGAAGAAATACCACCCCGACCATGTAGAAACGGCTGACGTCACGAAATTCAATGAGGTGATCGAGGCATATAAGGCGCTCAGAAATCCCGACCAGCGCGCTCAATATGACCTTCTCTACACCGGCAAGACCGGGTTTATATTTTCTGCGAATGTTGAAGTCGATGACGAAAAAACTGCGAATGATGACGCAGATGCGCATGCTAAAATCCTGTTATTTCTATATAAAAGAAGAAGGGAAAATGCCCAGGATGCCGGGGTGGGCCGATATTTCGTCCAGAAGATGTTGAACTGTTCGGATGAGCATTTTGAGTTTCATCTATGGTACCTAAAGTCGAAAAGTTTAATTGAAATCACCGAACAAGGAACTTTAGCAATCACCATTGAAGGCGTAGATCACGTGATCTCCATGTCTCAGACCATCATGCGAGAAAAATTGCTGATTGGACGAATGATCGATACCTAGGATTGGGCAACCCTATCGAACGGCAGCTTTTTCATCGCGCTCACCCAAAAATTGACGGACGACTCCCGGCCATCTTGCGAGGCGAGCATGGCGCTATGCCCAGCAGAGCGTGGTTGAGGAGGAGAAGCAGGTGTTCCGTGGCCATCCGGATGTTATGGACGCCGACCTTGCTGACGACTTAAGCACCATTCCCCGACTTGAGCTGATGAAACCTTTATTGCGCCGGATCGTCGATCCGAGCCTGCTGTATCTGATCCAATCCTGGCTGGAATATGCTGTCGAGGAACGGGCGACAAGGGTCGAAGAAAACGAACGGCACAGGTCCGCCCGCCGTGATGAAGGCGTGACGTCTTGTCCGAGAACAAGATATAGGAGATCTGCACATCCGGTTCGATAGCAGGGAATGGAAATGGACCGTCTGGCAAGCCCCGGAGGTGTGCAGCACGGTATCGCGCCACTTCCTGACTCTATTGAGGCCAAAGAGGCGGCTTCACGACGCATTCGATGTTGGCTCCCTTCCCCAAATTTCTCTTCCAAATGATCGGCTATGGCAATCGGCAAGCATCTATGGTCATTTACCGACGGAGGGGATGAGGTCATGCAGACGAGACTGACGGATACTGAGTTCGAAGCCTATCTGGCGCGGATTGGCATCCGGCGGCCGGAACGGCCCGATCTTGGAGCGTTGATCTCGATCCACCGTGCCCACGCCTATAGCTTCACCTGGGAAACGATCGACTGCTTCATGGGCTGGCCCTCCAGCATCGATCCCCAGGACGCCTTCGCCAAGATGATCGATCGCCGCCGGGGCGGCTGGTGCTATGAGATGAACGGCCTGCTTGGCGCGGCCTTGTCCGCCTGTGGCTTTGCCGTGACGCGGCTTTGCGGAGCGGTTCGCCGCGCGGAACTCGGCGATAACGTCATCGGCAATCATCTGACCCTCCGTGTAGATCTGGATGAGCCTTGGCTTGCGGAGGCAGGACTGGGCGACGCGCTTGTCGATCCCATTCCCCTGGCGATCGGATCGTCGATGCAACGCGGCTATGAATTTTCGATCGGGCAGGCGGACGGAAACTGGCTGCGTTTCCATAATCACCCTCATGGCGGGGCGCCGACCTTCGATTTCCAGGCGGACTATGCCGACGAGGCCGCTCTTGAAAATGCGCAGCGCTGGCTGCTCGAAAGCGAGGAGTCCCCGTTTGCCGGCAATCTCCTGCTGCAGCGCCATTTTCCCGACCGCATCGAAAGCATCCTTAACGGCATGTGGCGGACGACGACGCCTCAGGGCGTGGTCGAAAGGCCGATCGGAAGCGCACCGGAATTTGCGGCGCTGCTGGCTGGCATTTTCCAGATCGATGAGCCTCGGACAGACGCCATCTGGGAACATGTGCGGGAAATCACCGCATAGCGTCTATCGCAGGACGGGGCGCCAGTGTCTTTCGGTTGTCGTAGAAAAAGACAGACGAGGTGATTTGGATGGGGCGCGTGCGCAACAGTCATTGCACGCGCCTCTTGCATTCATTGTCGAGGACCGTCGGCCTCGAAACTGTAGCGGGAGCGAGACTGACGGTCCCGCTCCCGTGGTTCATCAGGCTTTCACCGGTGCGGGTTCGGCCGCCTTGGCATCGGTGCCAAGGTGCGAGCCCGCAGCTTCAAGCGCAGCCTTCAACGTCTTGGGCTTGGATGCCGATTTTGCCTTGGGAGCCGCGCCAACCTTCTTTGCGGGCTTGGCCTTCGCAGCCTCTGCGGCGGGAGTAGGCTCGACCTTGGCATTGGCCTTATCCGCTTTGGGACCGGCTATTCCCAGACGCTTGCGCGCTTCGCCCTTTACTTTGGCGGGTGCGGCGCCGGCACTGGTTAAACGGTTCGAGATAAGCGGGGCGGCCTTGGGGGTGGAATCCTTCGCTTTGGCGGCTTTCTTCACCGGCGCAGGTGCAGGAGGGGTCGCAGCAGCCTTCGGAGCGTCGGCCACGGCGGGGGCAGCCTTTGCAGCAGGGACAGCCGCAGCCTTCGCAGGCTTCTTCGCCGGAGCTGAAGCTGCTTTCCTGGGTGCCTTCGGCGGAGCGGCTGGGGTGGCGGTTGCCTCAGCAGGCTTCGCAGCGGCTACCGGCTTCTTGCCCAGGCCGATCTTTTCCGCAACGGCGCGCCGGGATTCCGAATAGCTCTGAGCCACCAGCGGATAGGTCTTCGGCAATTTATAGCGTTCGCGATATTGCTCGGGGGTGAGGTCGTTCGCCGCGAGATGGCGCTTCAAGGTCTTGTACGGCTTGCCGTCGATCAGGCTGAAGATGTGATCGGGCGACGACAGGCTCTTGCGCACCGACACGGCGGGCGTGAAAGTCGGTTTGGCCGGTTCTTCTGCGGCGGCGGCCGGATTTTCCGTCAGCGCGGCGCGCGTCGTCTTGATCAAGTCCGCCAGGCTGTCGCTTGCGACGGTGTTGTTGGAAACAAAAGCACTGACAAGCTGGACGGTGAGAGCGGTGATGTCGGATTGATTGACTTCGGCCATTTTGCGAACCCGTAGAGAGAGGAATGTTGGCGCTATTTGCGCGCTTCAGCATCAAATGTAAATATTGCGATTTGGCTGCATCCCAAGATCAGGTTGCCCGATGAAGCAATCAAATAAACTGGCTTCAGCTGCAAAAGCTAAAGCTGCGGCCCACGCAGCATAGCAACGATGGTTCGGGTCTAGGGAACCCGGCGCTCATCACTTGATGGCGGTACGGCCGTGTCGAGATGAATGTGCTTGGATAGGGCGGCCAGTTCTTTTGCCGTCTCGGAATCGCGATTGTCCTGAGCGCCACCGGCCGCTTCCTTGAGCGCGCTCATGATGCCTTGCACCTGTTGCCGGTTGATCGCCCCGGATTGAAACAACGCACGGATTATCGCTCGAATTGCCAGCTCGGTTCCGTTGTCCATCGCTTGCCTCCATCAACTCTCGCCGCATGATCATAGCATCTTTTGATCGCTGGCGGATAAAGGCGATAACGGCCGGCGCATATTTTCGCTCGCGCGAAAGGCAAAGCGGCGGCGTCCCTCTGGCCGCCGCCGCTCGTCCTCAACGCTTAGCAGCGCGAATTGCGATCGATGGCGCGGCCGGCCAGCGCACCGGCGCCAGCGCCGATGATGGTGCCCGGTGCGCGATCGCCACGCGTATCGACGGCGCGGCCCAGAAGCGCGCCGGCTACGCCGCCGAGCAGCAGGCCGGTGGTCCCGCCCGACTTGCGGCAGCGATAACCGCGATCATCGCGATAGCCGCGATAGTCGCGGCGATCAGAATAGCGAACCCGCTCATGGCGATCATAGCGGCTCCAGCCACGATCGCCGTCATGGGCGAACGATGTCGCCGGCACGGCAGCCGAGAGGGTGGCGGCGGCAAGAGCGATGCCGAGAATGGATTTGCGAATGGTCATAACGTGTCTCCTCAAATCTTTGCGTTGCCTGGCCTTATTCCACCCCGCGCATGGGCGCAGGCTGAACCGCTTTGTTATCAAAGGTTAAGCTGACCGCGCTTTGCGAGGTATCCCTGCTCTCTCCCTCACCATAGCATTGCTTTCTTGCCTGCCCGGCGCAGCCGGGTCATAGGCTCTGGAAATGAACGAGGAAACAGATGCGATCATTGCCCGCGTGGTCGAGCGGATTCCGCTGTACCTGCGCAACAACTTGGCCTCGAAGGATGCCGGTGTTCGCAAGGAGGCAGAGGAGACGCTTGCGGCGATGATCTCAAGCGCGCTGGCGAATGGAACCGCCGAAACTTCCGAGGATTAAGGCGCCATCGACTTTTCTGGAACTTTGACGATGCGAGCGGTGCCGGAAACCGGGACAATTTCCATCGCGATCGTGGCGTCGTTGCTGCTCATGTCGGCCAACCCCGCCGCGGCGCATCCGGCGGATTTCATGCAGGTAAAATGTGCGCAGGGGCGAAGCTTTTTCCTTCGGATCGAAGGAAAGCAGGCCATCATCCGGTCGGGCGCTGTGCAGATGCGGCTCGATCGGCGCAGTTCCGCGCTGGGGCAACAATTTGTGAGCGAGGCTGCGACCTTGATCATCGACGGCGATTTCGTGGCCTTCGTTCCCAAGGGTGATCCGAGCTGGCGGGACTGTCGCATCGAAGCGGCAACGGAGGCTTCGCCGCATCCCTGAAGGATGGGCAATGAGCAACGGGATCAATCCGTTATGGAATGGCTTCGGGCTGGAAATCATCTGGAAGAGGCATAAGTTCAAAAGCGTCACCCTTCCCCTTCGAGTGACTCTCCCTGAACCTTCCCCGCGTGGAGCCTGGCTCCGGCGGGGCATCTTTTATCCCCTGACCAGCCCTGTGTCCGGCCTCAAGCTGCTTGCGAAAGCAGCGGCGACCTGTCGGCCTCCAGCAAGCCCGCCCTGCGGCCCTGTATCTGGTCAAGATAGGCAAAGATGGAGACGATGGCCGGCGTGGCGGTTGCGCTGTCCTGCCGCTTGGTGTCGAGCGTGCCGCCGTTCATCAGCGCTTCGAGCGCATCCCGCCCGCGCGCGACGCGGCTTTTGATCGTGCCGATCGCTGTTCCCATAATATCGGCCGCTTCGTCATAGGAGAAGCCGCCCGCACCCACCAGGATCAGAGCCTCGCGTTGGGATTCGGGCAGTTGCGCCAGCGCGCGCGTCAGATCGCGCAGCTCGACGCACATATGCTGGGCCGCTGGCGCCGCCAGCAAGCGGTCGGCCACAAGCTCATCCCAATCGCCGGTAAAGCGGCGGCGGCGCATCTGGCTGAAATAATGGTTGCGCAGGATTGTGAAGGTCCAGGCACGAAAATTGGTGTCGGCCCAGAAACGGCTGCGTGCGGCCCATGCCTTGAGCATGGTTTCCTGGACGAGGTCGTCGGCGGTATCGCGATCGCCGCATAGGCCACGGGCGAAGGCACGCAATTGGGGGATGATGCCAGTCAGTTTTTCCTTGAAATCCCTGTCCGAGAGGGTGGTTCGCGTTTCAGTCGATCCGCAATCTTCCATGTCGTTCACCTCTCTCATCAACGGGAGAAGAACATTTCGGATCAGTATCGGTTCCGCTTTTTTGAAATTGTGCGCCGGACTTCATGGGAGATGCCTGCCTCCTCGGCAACCGGGATGAGCTGCTCGACCTTGTCGAGGCTGTTCTCATCGCTCATCGCAGTAGGAGAGTATTTGGCGCGTATCGTATCCGGCGTTTTCTCTCCCCGACGATATTTGCCGGAGAGCATCCCCTTCGCCAGCGGGCTCCAGGACATGACGCCCATGCCAAAGCGTTGGCAAGTCGGTAGAACGTCTTTTTCGATGGAGCGATTGAGGATGGAATAAGGCTGCTGCTCGGTCCTGAAGCGCGCCAGCCCGCCCCGTTCGGCAACCCACTGTGCATCCACGATGTCAGCAGATCAGCAATTTAACGGGGGGAGGGGGGAACGGCATCCGCTCGGTCGGCGTGCCGGTCCGCATCGCCTGTGAGCAGTACCGCTTCAACCTGTCGGGCGATGGCGATCAGACCCAGCGCAAGCCGTTCACGCAATTCCTTTTCGGGCAGTGCGTAGGCAGGGCCGCCCAGGTTGAGCACATAGATGGCGCCCCCAGGACGAGCGGCTATCGGCACGGCCACGCCCCTGATATCCTTCTGCCAATCGCCGATGCTGGCGCAGTAACCAAGACGGCGATGTTCATCGATCGCGTCATCCACGCCTTTGCGGATACGCCCCCATTCGTCGCCATAATGCGGTCGCAGCCGGTCCAGAACATCTTCCCGTTCGTCGCCACCGCACGCAGCAAGATAGGCCCGCCCCATAGCGGAGGTCGCCATTGGAAGCCGTGATCCTGGAAATAATCGCAGCGCGATCAGCGCATCGCCCTCCGCAGCGTCGGTATAAACGATCTGAAGATCGTCGCGTGTGCCAAGTCCAACGTTGAAGTGGCTGCCGGTCGCCAGTCGTTGCATCAGCGGAAGGGCCAAGGTGCGCACATTTGTCGTGGCCAGCGCGATAGCGCCAAGCCGAATGGCGCGCGGACCCAGCCGATATTCGCGTAAACGCGGATCGAAAGACAAATAATTATGCAACGCCAATGTGTAGGCCAGCCGCGACACCGTCGGCTTGGTCAGGCCAGTACGCTCAGCGAGTTCAGCATTGCCCAGGCTCGCGTCATTGCGAGTGAAAGCATCGAGCAGCGTAAGGCCGCGAGCCAGCGCCGCCACGATTTGAGAGTCCCCGTCCTCCTCGCGAACAGCACTACCCAATTGGCCTGCCTGGCGTGGCTTTGCTCGTTCAGCTGGAGTGGTTTGCGCTTTCATCTGGACCTCTTGAACAGTGACATGGCTGCGGGAAGCACTGCTGTCCGATCCGGGATGCGATCAGCGGTGGCCACGTCAACCATGTCTAACCAGAACCTGCACATTAGTATATTCCAGTAGTCCCTCCGCGGCGTTCTCAACGAGCCTCTTCGAGCGGCTTGCCTTGCTCCTGCGTTAGGAGCCGGCCCAAATTATCGATTTCGTCGCGTAATCGGGCTGCAGCCGCGAGAAGCATGGTATCCCGGCTGGCGGGCTCTACCCGCTTCCAGCTATGAAAGGCCCGTCGTGCCGCGGACAGCGCCCCTTCCGGAGCGATCAAGATGCTACGCCAGTGGCGTCATGCCGACGCCCATTATGACCCTATTGCTCATGCGCCGCATCTAGAACAGCCGGCGCTCGATGAAAACGCGAAAATCATTTTCGCGTTTGTTGACGTTTCATCGGGGAGGGCTTAGCGATTGCGACAGGCGCAGTAATCAATGAGGGGTGAAATGGATCTGGGCATCCAAGATCGCGTGGCGTTCGTGACCGGGGCGGCGGGGGGCATTGGCGCCCGCGTCGCGGCGATGCTCGCTCAGGAGGGAGCGTCGGTCGCGATCGGCGATATCGATGCCGATGCGGCCGAGGCGCAGGCCGCGCGCTTGCGTGAACGGGGCTTCGCCGCGCTTGCTGTCCGGGTCGATGTGGCGAGCGCAGCTTCGGTGGACCAGGCCGTCGCAACCATCGCAAAGACGCTGGGCGGTGTGGACATCCTCGTCAACAATGCCGGCTTTACCCGTGACAAACGCATCGGCCGCATGGATGAGGGCGATTGGGATGCTGTCATCGACGTCGTTCTCAAGGGCTCATTTCTGTGCACTAAATCGGTTCTGCCCGCGATGATTGAGAAGAAATGGGGCCGTATCGTCAATATCTCGTCGCGCGCCTATCTGGGCAATCCAGGTCAGGCCAACTACTCGTCCGCCAAAGCGGGGCTTCTCGGCCTGACGCGATCGATGGCCATGGAGAATGGCCGGTACAACATCACCGTGAACGCGGTCGCGCCTGGCATCATCGATACGGCCGCCGTTCGGAATCTTCCGCATTTCGAGAAGATCAAGGCGAATGCCGAGGCGTCCCTGCCCCTGCCTCGGCTCGGGCGGGCCGAGGATGTAGCAGCCGCGATCGTCTTCCTCGCTTCGGAGCAGGCCAGCTATATCACGGGCGACGTGCTCCATGTGTCCGGAGGACGCTATGGCTGATGGCGTTCCGGTTGCCGATTCCCCGATAAGGCCGACCGGCGGATCCATCATGGATCCGCAGTTTTTGCTCAGCCTTCCGCCCCGGATCATCACCCACAGCTATACCAGACGCGATACGATGCTTTACGCGCTGGGCGTTGGCGCTGGGCATGGTCCCATGGCCGAGGCTGATCTGCCCTTCGTCTTTGAGGAAGGCTTGCGCGCGCTGCCAACCATGGCCGTCGTGCTTGCCTATCCGGGATTTTGGCAAATGGAGCCCCATTACGGCATCGACTGGCGACGGGTTCTTCACGCGGAGCAATCCTGTGAATTTCACGCCCCGCTGCCGGTCGAGGGTAAGGTACGGGGTGAACTCTCGATCGACGCGATCGTCGACAAGGGCAGCGAAAAGGGCGCGCTCCTGCGCGCCTGCCGCCTGATCTATGACGATGCTGACAACAGGCTTTTGGCAACCGTCCGGCAGCTTTCCTTCCTGCGCGGCGACGGCGGGAGAGGGGGCGGCGGGGCAGCGTTACTTCCCCTGCCAGCGGTTCCCGGCCGCGAACCGGACAGAACCGTCGCGTTCGAGGTCCGGCCTGAGCAGGCGCTCATCTACCGCTTGTCCGGCGATTACAATCCGCTGCATGCCCGTCCCGCAACGGCGCGCGATGCGGGATTTGATAGGCCGCTGTTGCACGGTTTATGCACTTACGGATTTGCGGGCAGGGCCATTCTGGCGGCGGTCTGCAATAATGATCCGACCCTCCTCAAAACCCTGGAATGCAGGTTCACCGCGCCTGTTTACCCCGGACAGAATCTTGATGTCCGAATCTGGTGGGAAACGGCAGAAGATCTAGCATTTCAACTTGTCGTTCCCGAAAGTCGAAAAGTCGTCATCGACAATGGAAGGGCGCGGATAACGCCATCGTCCCATGCGATCGAGCCGGTTGTGAAGAGTTTCCCCATGGTATCGGCCCGTTCTTGATGACGGCAGAGCGCGAAGATCGTCATTGCGACGGTTTGACCATCATGTTTGATAGGGTTTATCTATCAAACATGATGGTCTTCGATTTGACGTCGGCCCCGCCGGAGCGCAGCATAGCGCGCGGGAAAAGGCGCCGGAAGAATGAAGAAGATGCAGCAAGGTGATGCCGTCAATGAAACGGCGCGGTTGATCGAGGATTGGGCCAGCGTGCATGGCCGGGCGCGGGATCGGCTGCTGCCGTTGCTGCACATGTTGCAGGAAGAGATAGGTTCTGTCGATGATGCAGCGATCCCAGCCATAGCCAAGGCGCTCAACCTGAGCCGCGCCGACGTGCATGGTGTCGTGACATTCTACCATGATTTCCGGCGCGCGCCCGCTGGGCGGCATGTAGTGAAGCTGTGCCGGGCGGAAAGCTGCCAGGCACGCGGCGGCGCGGCGATGGAGCGAGCGGCGGCGGAACGGCTGGGTGTCGCCATGGGTGAGACGCGGCGCGACGGGCAGGTGACGCTGGAGCCCGTCTATTGCCTGGGATTATGCGCCGTGGGGCCGAATGCGCTGGTCGACGGGCGGCCGATTGCGCGGGTTGACGCGACGGTTCTGGAACGGATTGCGCGGGAGATCGCGGCATGACGCCGGGCCGGAAAAACAAAGTCTATGTCAGCCGGGACATGGCGTCGGTAGCCTTGGGCGCGGACGAGGTGGCGCACGCTTTCGAGACCGCCGGATGTGAGGTGGTGCGCACCGGCAGCCGGGGCTTGTTTTCCATCGAGCCTTTGGTTGAGGTGGAACACGATGGGGCGCGGGTTGGGTACGGGCCGGTGGGACCGGACGATGTGGCCGCCGTGCTGAACGGAAGCCATGCGGCGCGGCTGGGGGATGTGGCCGCCTTGCCCTTTTTCGCGGGGCAGCAGCGTTTTACCTTTGCCCGCTGTGGGATCATCGATCCGCTGAGTCTGGAGGATTATGCCGCGCATGGCGGCTGGCGCGGGCTGGACGCTGCGCGGGCGATGGCGCCGCAGGCGGTGGTGGATGCGGTAAAGGCTTCCGGCTTGCGGGGGCGCGGCGGGGCTGGCTTTCCGACCGGAATCAAATGGCAGACGGTGCTGGATGCGCCGGGCGAGCCCAAGTTCATCGTTTGCAATGCCGATGAAGGCGACAGCGGAACCTTTGCCGACCGGATGCTGATGGAGGGCGATCCTTTCTGCCTGATCGAAGGGATGGCGCTCGCCGGACATGCGGTGGGGGCAGGCCACGGCTATATCTATATTCGCAGCGAATATCCGTTTGCGGTCTCGGCCATGCGGCAAGCGATCGAGATTTCCGCCCAGCGGATCGCGCCCTTCACGCTGGAGGTGCGGGTCGGGGCGGGCGCCTATGTCTGCGGCGAGGAAACGGCGCTGCTCGACAGTATCGAAGGCAAGCGGGGACAGGTGCGGGCGAAGCCGCCTCTTCCGGCGCTGGAGGGGCTGTTCGGGCAGCCGACGGTGATCAACAATGTGCTGAGTCTGGCGGCGGTTCCCTTCATCCTGGCGGAAGGAGCTGAGGCCTATGCGGCGGTCGGTTTCGGGCGGTCGCGGGGCACCATGCCGGTGCAGCTTGCAGGCAATGTGAAGCATGGCGGGCTCTACGAAATCGGCTTCGGCATCACGCTGGGCGAGCTGGTGAACGACATTGGCGGCGGGACGGCCAGCGGAAGGCCGGTGCGTGCGGTGCAGGTGGGCGGGCCTTTAGGAGCCTATTTCCCGCCGAGCATGTTCGATCTGCCCTTCGACTATGAGGCTTTCGCGCAGGCTGGCGGGCTGATCGGCCACGCCGGGATCACGGTGTTCGACGATAGCGTCGACATGGCGCATATGGCGCGCTTTGCGATGGAATTCTGCGCGGTCGAGAGCTGTGGGAAATGCACGCCCTGCCGGATCGGGTCGACGCGGGGCGTTGAAGTGATGGACCGGATCATCGCGGCGCGGGATGCCGGGCCGGTGGCGGTGGAAGAGGTCGGCGGCGGATTGGCGAAGGCGCTGTATTCGCGAGCGCCTGAGCGGATCGACAGCGGGCTGGAGGCGCAGACGGCGCTGTTGCGCGACCTGTGCGATACGATGAAATATGGCTCGCTCTGCGCGTTGGGCGGTTTCACGCCCTATCCGGTGCTGAGCGCGCTCGATCATTTTCCCGAGGATTTTGGGGCTTCTGCTCCGGTGAAGGAAGCTGCGGAATGACCTACACGCGCGAAGCCGACCATGGGACGCCGCCTGCTGTCGCGACGTGCAAGAGCGTGACCCTCACCATCGATGGCGATACGGTCACCATGCCGGAGGGCACGTCGATCATGCGGGCGGCTTCGCTGACCGGCTGCTCGATCCCGAAGCTGTGCGCGACCGACAATGTCGAAAGCTTCGGCTCCTGCCGCCTCTGTCTGGTCGAGGTGGAGGGGCGCAATGGCTATCCCGCTTCCTGCACCACGCCGATTGCCGAGGGCATGGTGGTGCGGACGCAGAGCGAGCGGTTGAAGCAGTTGCGGCGCGGGGTGATGGAGCTTTACATCTCCGACCATCCGCTCGACTGCCTGACCTGCCCGGCCAATGGCGATTGCGAGTTGCAGGAACAGGCGGGCGCGGTGGGCCTGCGCGACGTGCGCTATGGCTATGATGGCGCGACCAATATGGGGCAGGCGAAGGACCAGTCGAACCCCTATTTCGACTTCGACCCCAGCAAATGCATCGTCTGTTCGCGCTGCGTGCGGGCTTGTGACGAGGTGCAGGGGACTTTTGCGCTGACCATCGAGGGAAGGGGCTTCGATTCCAAGGTTTCGCCATCCCAGGGGCAGGATTTCCTGTCGTCCGAATGCGTGTCCTGCGGCGCCTGCGTCCAGGCCTGCCCGACCGCCACGCTGACCGAGAAAAAGGTGGTGCAGATCGGCACGCCGGATCGGGCGGTCGTGACCACCTGCGCCTATTGCGGCGTCGGCTGCACCTTCCGGGCGGAGATGCGGGGCGAGGAGCTGGTGCGGATGGTGCCGTGGAAGGAGGGCAAGGCCAATCACGGGCATAGCTGCGTGAAGGGCCGCTTCGCCTGGGGTTATGCCCAGCATCGTGACCGCATCCTGAAGCCGATGATCCGCGCTTCGGTGGACGAACCCTGGCGCGAGGTGTCGTGGGAGGAGGCCATCGCCCATACCGCCAGCGAGTTTAAGCGCATCCAGGCACAATATGGCACGCGCAGCATCGGCGGCATCACCTCCAGCCGCTGCACCAATGAAGAGACCTTCCTCGTCCAGAAGCTGATCCGGCAGGGTTTCGGCAATAATAATGTCGATACCTGCGCGCGGGTCTGCCATTCCCCGACGGGCTATGGATTGAAGACGACGTTCGGCACTTCGGCGGGCACGCAGGATTTCGACAGCGTTGCCGAGGCCGACGTCATTCTGGTTATCGGCGCCAATCCGACCGACGGCCATCCCGTCTTCGCCAGCCGAATGAAGAAGCGGCTGCGCGAGGGCGCGAAGCTAATCGTCATCGATCCCCGGCGGATCGATCTGGTGAAGTCGCCCCATGTCGAGGCGGCGCATCATCTGCCGCTGCGGCCCGGCACCAATGTCGCCATGCTGACGGCGATGGCGCATGTGATCGTCACGGAAAATCTCTTCGACGAAGCCTTCATCCGGAATCGTTGCGACTGGGATGAATTTATGGACTGGGCGGCCTTCGTCGCTGAACCCAGCCGCTCGCCCGAAGCGATCGAGCCGCTGACTGGGGTGAAGGCGGAAGAGGTGCGCGCGGCGGCGCGGCTTTATGCCACCGGGGGTAACGCTGCGATCTACTATGGTCTTGGCGTCACCGAGCATAGTCAAGGGTCGTCCACCGTCATGGCGATTGCCAATCTCGCCATGGCGACCGGCAATGTCGGGCGGGAAGGCGTCGGCGTGAACCCTTTGCGCGGGCAGAATAATGTGCAGGGCGCCTGTGACATGGGCAGCTTTCCGCACGAATTTTCAGGCTATCGCCATGTGTCGGACGATGCGGTGCGCGGTCAGTTCGAACGGGCCTGGGGCGTGACGCTGGATGCCGAGCCGGGGCTGCGCATCCCCAATATGCTCGACGCGGCGACGGATGGGACGTTCAAGGGCATCTTCATCCAGGGCGAGGATATTCTTCAGTCCGATCCCAACACCCATCATGTCGCGGCGGGACTGGCGGCGATGGAATGTGTGGTGGTCCAAGACCTGTTCCTCAATGAGACGGCCAATTACGCCCATGTCTTCCTGCCGGGATCGACCTTTCTGGAGAAGGATGGAACCTTTACCAATGCCGAACGGCGCATCCAGCGCGTGCGCAAGGTGATGGCGCCGCTCAATGGCTATGGCGATTGGGAGATCGTCCAGCTTGTCGCGCAGGCCATGGGGCTTGGCTGGTCCTATGCGCATCCGTCCGAGATCATGGACGAGATCGCCGCGCTGACCCCGACCTTCGCGGGCGTGCATTATGACCGGCTGGACGCGGAAGGATCGCTGCAATGGCCGGCCAATGACGCGGCGCCGGACGGGACGCCGACCATGCATATCGACGGCTTTGTGCGCGGCAGGGGCAAGTTCGTCGTCACCGACTATGTGCCGACCGATGAGAAGACCGGGCCGCGCTTCCCGCTGTTGCTGACGACCGGGCGCATCCTCAGCCAATATAATGTCGGCGCGCAGACGCGGCGGACGGCGAACGAGGCCTGGCATCCGGAGGACCGGCTGGAGATCCACCCCGCCGACGCGGAGAACCGGGGAATCAAGGATGGCGATTGGGTCTCGCTCAAGAGCCGGGCCGGGGAAACCAGCCTGCGGGCGCTGATTACCGAGCGGGTGGCGCCGGGCGTGGTCTACACCACCTTCCACCATCCCGATACGCAGGCCAATGTCATCACCACCGATTATTCGGACTGGGCCACCAACTGCCCGGAATATAAGGTGACGGCGGTGCAGGTCACGCCCTCCAACGGACCGAGCGACTGGCAGCGCGACTATGCCGATCAGGCCCGCCACAGCAGGCGGATTGCGCCGCTGGCAGCGGCGCAATAGGATCGGGCGTATGAGCGATGAAAATGAGGTCATGTCGACCGAAGACCGCCTGATCTACATGGCGAACCAGATCGCCCGCAATCTTGCGGCATCGGGTGAGGCGGAGGCTGTGGCGATGACGGCGGATCATATGCGCGCCTTTTGGGATCCGGCGATGAAGCGGCGCATCGCCGTGCTGGCGGCGGAGCGTCCCGAGGCGCTTTCCTCCATTGCCGCCGCCGCCGTCCGCCGGGTCGCGGCCCCTTGAGCGCCGTGCTGGAGGATGAATCCGTCATATTCAGGCAGGTGACGCCGGAAGGCCGGGTGACGGCGGTGACCCGCGAGTTGGCCGAGGAAGTGCCGGTCGCGATCGAATTTAACGGCATTGGCTATGCCGTGCTGATGGCGACGCCTGCGGATGTGGCGGACCTGGTGCTGGGTTTCGCGCTGGCGGAACGGCTGATCGGGCCGGAGGATGCGCCCTTCGACGTCGACATGCATGCGACGGAGCAGGGGATCATTGCCCGTGCGACCTTGCCGGAGGGACGGACGGAAGTTTTGCTCAGCCGGGTGCGGCATCGCGCTTCGGAATCCTCCTGCGGGATTTGCGGCGTGGAGAATCTGGAACAGGCGATCCGGCCCTTGCCGGCCGTCACCGGCCGGACGCTGGCCGACAAGGCAGCGATCTTTCGGGCACTGGGCGATTTGGGACAGCATCAGCCGCTCAACATGCGAACCGGCGC
The DNA here is from genome assembly GCF_036038995.2 of Sphingobium sp. SJ10-10. Lineage (NCBI taxonomy): Bacteria > Pseudomonadati > Pseudomonadota > Alphaproteobacteria > Sphingomonadales > Sphingobiaceae > Sphingobium > Sphingobium sp. SJ10-10. The sequence goes on along the minus strand of NZ_CP158133.1, from coordinate 404,614 downwards.
GGCGCATGTCGCGGCGCTGGTGGCGGCGGACGGCGCGATCCGCCTGGCGCGGGAGGATGTCGGGCGGCATAATGCGTTCGACAAGCTGATCGGCGCGATGCGGCGGCGCGGATGGGAATGGGATGGCGGTTTTGCGCTGCTTTCTTCGCGCTGTTCCTATGAACTGGTGGAAAAGGCGGTGCTGGCGGACTGCCCCTTGCTGGTGACGATTTCCGCGCCGACGCGGCTTGCGGTCGAACGGGCGGTGGGAGCGGGGCTGCCGCTGGCGGTGCTGGCCCGCCCCGACGCGATCCTGCTGAGCGGGGATCAGTCGGGATCGTAGCGGCTGTCGAGTTCGGCGGCGCGGGCTCGGTCTGCTTTCGCTTTCCGTGTTTCTCCGCGCTGCCGCAACAGCAGGCTGCGATGATAATAGCCCCGCGCCGCATAGGGCGCATAGCGGACGGCCTTGTCGAAATCCTCTAGTGCACGGTCGCTCTCGCCCTGCGCCTGATAGGCCATTGCGCGATTGAGATAGGCCTGGGCCGATTTCGGCGCGACGGCGATCGCCTTGTCGAAGGCGGCCACGGCATCGCGCCAGTCGCCCTGCCAAGCCCGCGTCAGCCCATCGGCCATAGGCGCGCCGACACGGGCCCTGTCTCCTTTGGCGGCGGGATCGACCTGCCGCTTGCAGGCGGTGAGGTCTTGCTGCGGGTCCAGCACGGTGCAGGCGTTCCAGTCGCCCCGTCCGCGCAGCAGGTTCGGATCGGCCCTGGCGCTGGTGACGACGATGTCCCCGGCGGCTTCGCTATCGGCTGCCTTGTTGGCGCGCCTTGCCGAAACCTCCGCATTGGCGAGGGTCGCGGGGGGAGGAGGGGGAGCAGCAGGAGAGGCAGCGGGAGCCGCCGCCATGCTTCCATAAGCCTGTATGGCGGGCGCTTGCTCCGGCGGTTGTACCGCCTTTTCCTGAACCGGCTCTAGGGCAGGCGCGGGGGGTTTTGTGGCTGACTTTTCCGGGACGATAGCTGGCGGTTCGGAGCGCAAGGGCGACGGAACGGGCGCGGCGGCCATATCGGCGGCGGCCCGTTCTTCCTGCGGTCGGGCGGCGATCCGAGGGGAAGGGGCGTCCTGTCGCGGCATATTCATCCATGCGACGGGCAGGACGACAAGCGCAAGCAGGGATAGGGCAAGCGCGCTCCCCAGATAGGGACGGTCGAGCAGATGCCGCCAACGCGCAGCTTTGCCGGTCCCGACAGACGGCGCATCCTGCTCCGTTCCATCGAACCGGCGCAATGCCGCCTCGACCGCCGCCTCGCGCCGCGTTGGGGCAGGCGGCGGCGGATCGGGCAGGGAGAAGGGTGTGTTTCGCTCGCCGGCCATTTACGGCTTCCTGTCATCCTTGCGGGGCGGGCCTTGCGTCGGTTCAGGAGAGGCGGGCGGGTACATCGGTTGATCTTATGCGGCAAAGCGTAGCGCTGCGAAAGGGGCCGGTTTTCCTGACCAGCCCCCATCCCGATCAGAGTGGCTGCATGGAGGCAGCCGTTCTCGCGGCGCGGACCAACTGGATGAATTCGGCGCGATAGCCGAATGGATCGGCGCCTCGCGCTGCCGTGGCGATGCGCAGCACATCGTCATAGCCGATCGATCCGCCATAGCGTCCGCCGCGCAGCAATTCGGCAAAGGCCGCCACGCCGGTCGCGAAGCGGGCATCGAGCGGCGCATTTTCGAAACGGGCGAATTCCACGGCCCGGTTGATCGGGGTCGCGATCAATTGGCTCCGATCCGATTTGGGCGCCTTGTAGCGGATCTTGACGAAGCCATATTCGCTTGCGCTCCCGGCTGGCGCCCTGGCTGACGGGGTGTAGCGCAGGTCGGGGACGGCGCGGGGACCGCCCACCGGCACGATTTCATAGAGCGCCGTCACGGTCTGGCCCGATCCGACATCGCCCGCGTCCACGCGATCATTGTCGAAATCCTCCCGGTTCAGCATGCGCGTTTCGTAGCCGATCAGCCGATATTCCGCGACGGTCGCGGGGTTGAATTCGACCTGGATCTTCACATCCTTGGCGATCGGGAAGAGGGTGGAGCCGGCCTCCTCCACCAGCGTCTTGCGCGCTTCGCTGAGGGTGTCGATATAGGCCGCAGCGCCATTGCCGTTCTGCGCCAGCGCCTGCATCAGCGCGTCATTGTAATTGCCCATGCCAAAGCCGAGGAGGGACAGGAAAATCCCCTTGTTCCGTTCGCGTTCGACAAAGCCCTTCAACTCATCGACATTGGTGATGCCGATGTTGAAATCGCCGTCCGTGGCCAGCATCACCCGGTTGACGCCCGTCGGGTCCAGATTGGCGGCGGCCAGCGCATAGGCCTGGCGAACGCCCTCCGCCCCCGCCGTGCCGCCGCCCGCGCCAAGGCGGTTGATGACCTCCAAAATCCTGTGCTTCTGGCTGACCGGCGTGGGCTCCAGCGCGGTCCCGGCGCTGCCCGCATAGGTGACGATGGCGACATGGTCATTGGGGTCGAGCTGGCCGACCAGCATGGACAGGGATTGCTTCACCAGCGGCAGCTTGTTGGGCTCGTTCATGGAACCGGAGGTGTCGATCAGGAACACCAGATTGGCGCGAGGCCGCACGGCGCGCTGGACCGCATAGCCGCGAATGCCGATGCGGACGAGCTTGCGCCCGGCCGTCCAGGGGCTGGGGAAGACCGCGACATTGGTCGTGAAGGGCTGGGCGATACTGCGCGGCGCGGCATAATCATAGGGGAAATAGTTGATCATCTCCTCCGGCCGGACGGCGGCGGGTTGCGGCAGGACATTCTGGTTGAGCGATGCGCGCACGAAGGAATAGGATGCGGTGTCGACATCGATGGAGAAGGTCGAAACCGGCTGTTCCCGGACGATCTGGAAGCGGTTCTCCTCCTTGTTCGCGAATGTGTCGCGCCCGACGTCATGATAAGCGGGCGGCCATGGCCTGCGCTCCGGCATGGCGAGCATCGGCGCCGGGGGTGGAGGGGCATATGCCGGTTCCGCCCGAACCGCCCCATTGGCCTTGTGGGTCTGGTATGCGCCGGCGCTGTCGGCCCGCTGGGAGGTGACGACGATTTCCTCAGCCGGTGCGGGGGCGTTCGGCGCCGCCATTTCGTGCGTCCCCTGACCGGCGCAGGAAGCCAGGGCGAAGCTCATAAAGCCCGTGGCGATGAAAGGAAGGAAGCGAGGCATGACATTCTCCCATGATGGAGACGGCGCAAATCATCCGTCAATCACTGGGACGCGGCTCAAGGGGGAAAGCTTGGGAGGTTAAGAAAATTTTTTCCGGAGGGGCGTGAGCTAACGCGCCTCCGCTTTGTCGAAAGACAGCAATCGTCGGATCTCGTGCATCCGCCACGCGACGGTGGACTCGCTTACCCCCAGCAGCGGGGCGGCTTCCGCATGGGTAAGCTGTTGACCGGCGATCAGCACCGCCGTGTCCCGATAGGCGGGCTTCAGCCGGGCGATCGCGCTTTTGAGCCAGATGGCGTCGTGCAGATCGCGGCCGTCCGGCGCGGGCGTCAGTCCGGCGATCACCGCCAGCCGCTCGGCAAAGCCGCTGAAGGAGCGCTTGCGGCGGCGCAGATCGCGGCAGGCATTATAGACGATGCCGCAGAGCCAGGTGGTGAACTTTGCCTCCCCGCGAAAACTGCCGATCTTCTCGACCAGGGTGCAGCATACCTCCTGCGCGACGTCGTCGGCATCGCTGCGCGAGCCGGTCAACTGCCAGGCGAGCCCGTGAATCCGGTCATAATGCCGCCGCAGCAAGGTTTCGAAAGCCTTGCGGTCGCCGTCGACCGCCGCGGCGACCAAGAGGCTGTCCGGGAAATAGGACGGGTCATCCATCGGTCAGGGTCGCATCCCGCCGCCCATGACGGCCGGCGGCCCTGCACTCCCATCTTTCCGGCCAGCCCCCGACATTCCGACAGAGCTAGCAAAGATGAAGCGCCTGTTCCACTCATCCGGAACAGAGGCTTCGCGGGCTTTCAAGGATGTGCTAGCGCCGGTCGTGATGACAAAGCCTATTCTATCCGGATCGACCGATGAGGGGTCGGCGCGCCGCCGCCAGATTCTGGAGATTGCGGCCCAGCTATTCGCCAAAAAGGGCTATCGCGGAACGTCCATGCGGGACATTGGCGAGCAGGCGGGCGTACTGGGCGGTTCGCTCTACCATCATATCAAGTCGAAGGATGCGCTGTTCGTCGAGTTGCACAATGCCGCGCTCGACGGGGCGGAGGAACAGATAGCCAAAGCCGTCGGGGCGCAATCCGATCCATGGGCGAAGCTGACGGCGGCCTGCGCGACATTGCTGGACATTCAACTCGCCCCCGATTCGCTGACGACGCCGATGATGAACGATTTTCGGGAGGTGCCCGATGATGTCCGCAAACAACTGATCGCGCGGCGCGACCGGTTCGAGGGGCTGTTCCGGTCGCTGGTGGAGGAGCTTTCGCTGCCGCCGCATATCGACCGGTCAGTCTATCGCAATCTGCTTCTGGTTCAACTGAACGGCATGGCGGACTGGTATCGGCCCGGCCGACTCACGCCGGGCGAGATGGCAGCGCAGATCGTTGCCGTCTTTCGGCACGAATAATCCTTGGCGGAGGCACGGTGGCGACAGTGCCGCCGCCGTATCGGCCGATGCTAATATTCGATATAGATGTGAACCTTGAACTTATTCACGCCCGCCGCTTCGGCAATTTTCGTTTTCGACAGATCGATAATATCTTTGAGCGGATTGGCGTAAGATTCAGGGGATGCCTTCTTCTCTTCAGGAAGCGGAGAATTTTCCTTGCCGAAAAGCAATTGCTGTTCGGTCAGGCCGAAAACACCCGACAAAATGTGCAAATTGTCCTTGCGCGGCATGGTCCTGCCCGTTTCCCATCCCCAGATGGTGGGCTTGCTGAACCCCGTCTGCTCGGACAGGGCGGCGCGGCTCAGACCCCGTTCCTGCCGCAATCGACGCAGGCGTTCGGGCAGCCCCTCCGCAACGGTCGCCTCGGGTCGATCTGCAATGGGTTTTACCTCATCGCGGCTCGGGCTGCGCAGCCGCACCGCACTCACCACCCCTTGCGGCAGCGGTTGATCGAAACGGCAACCGAACAGCGACTCATTTTGCCAGACGACATGCGCGGCGACTTTGTCGGCATCGGGCAAGGACACCATGACGCTTTGCCCGATCTTGAGCTGCGACTTGGTGTCGATGAGCATGCCGGCCGTGGAGATGTCGTGGATCACGACATTCGCGCTTGTTTCGTCCAGCGTGTTGGGCAGTTCGAGGCGAATGCGCCAGCGAGCGGCTCCGCGCCTGTTGTCGGACTTCGAGGGCTGATCTACGATCGCATGAATAGGCATTTTTCGACTATGCGCGCGGGTGGGTTTCAGGAACGTTAATGCGACGGCAACTGACGCGAGCGCATCCGGCGGCGGGCCTTCGATTGGCGATGCCTAGCTGAAGTTTCCGCGCCTTACGGGCGGCGGGGCGTCGCCATGATGATCTGCCGAACATGCCGCACATGATCGTGCCCGGCTTTTTCGGCCGCGACGGGATCTCGCCTTACGACGGCGTCGACGATCGAGCGATAGTCCGCGAGCCGGATGCTACGGAGCTGCCGGCTCTGATATTGGGCGTAGATGATGTGCATGCTGATGGCCGGAAACAGGCGCTGCAACTCGCGATTGCCCCCGATCGTGAGCAGCGCGCGGTAGAAATGGCGGCGTGCCCGGCTGAACATGCCGGGTTCGTCATGTATGTCGGCCTCGATCACCATCGCTAGCGTCGAGCGCAGCAATTCGCCGTGCCGGTCTTCGTGATAATGCATGGCCGCCGAACGGGTCGCCAATGCGGTCATCGCTTCGGCCACCTCCAGCACTTCGAGCGTTTCGTCCATGCTGAGCAAGCGTATGGCGGGCGAGCGGTGGGGGTTCAGGTCGATCACGCCTCGTCCGTTCAGGCGCTGAATGGCCTCCCGCACGGCGTTTCGTCCCACGCCATAAAGGGCCGCCAGTTCCGTTTCGGCCAAACGCTGGCCCGGAACCATCCGTCCCTCCTCCAGATCGCGCAGGATGCCGCGATAGACCCGTTGGGAAGAACCGGCCTTCGTCTCTCCGGCGTTCGCGTCGTTGGTCAGCATTCCGCTTCTATGGGCACAATTAGGGGGATGCTCAAGTTCCAATTGATTGTTCCACAATAATGTTCCATTTTAACGACCGAGAGGTGCCGAATGAGTCGATGGAAGCTGGAAGGTAGGGTTGCTCTGGTCACGGGCGCTTCGGGTGGTCTTGGCGCCCATTTCGCTAAGGTGCTGGCGGAAGCGGGCGCGGAGGTCATCGTCGGCGCCCGCCGTCAGGAGGCGCTGGCCGATGTCGCCGGGTCCATTGTGGCTGCCGGCGGCAAATGCTCCGCCATCGCGCTCGACGTGTCCGATATGGCGAGTATTTCGGCAGCGACGCCCGCGCTGGAGCGGGTGGACATCCTCGTCAACAACGCCGGCATCGTGCGCGACGGTCCGGCGCTTAGCCATGGCGAAGCGGATTGGGACGCGGTGATCGACACCAACCTCAAGGGCATGTTCCTGATGTCGCAGGCGGCCGCCAGGGCCATGGAGGCGCGGCAAAAGGGCGGTTCCATCATCAACATCGCGTCCATTCTGGGCCTCAGGCAAGCGGGCGGCGTCGTTTCCTATGCGGTGTCCAAATCCGGGGCGATCCAGATGACGAAAACCCTCGCGCTCGAATGGGCGCGCCTGGGCATCCGGGTGAACGCGCTGGCGCCGGGCTATCTTGAGACTGAACTCAACGCCGACTTCTGGGCAAGCGAGGCGGGCAAGGCGATGATCAGGCGCATCCCGCAGCGGCGCCTGGGCAATTTGCAGGAACTGGACGGGCCGCTGCTGCTGCTGGCGTCCGACCTATCCTCCTACATGACCGGGTCCGTCATCGAAGTCGACGGCGGCCATCTGGTCAGCACCCTGTAACCCCTCCGGCAGAAAGAGAGAGGCATGACGCAACGCGCGCAAGAGATCGCGGCGAAGGTCGAAAACTTCGTCCGCGAAACGATCATTCCCTATGAGAAAGACCCCCGTTTCGAGGTCCATGGCCATGGTCCGCCGGAGGAGATGGTGTGGGAGATGCGGGAAAAGGCGCGTCAGGCCGGCGTGCTCACCCCGCACATATTGCCCGACGGGTCGCATTTGACGCAGCGCGAAACGGCGATGGTGCTGATCCGGTCCGGCCTGTCTCCATTCGGCCCGATCGCCTGCAACACCATGGCGCCCGATGAAGGCAATATGTATCTGATCGGCCATGTCGCCAGCGCCGAACAGAAGCGCCGTTTCCTCAAGCCGCTGGTGGCGGGCGAGGCGCGGTCCGCCTTCTTCATGACCGAACCGGCCGGGGAGGGCGGCGCGGGTTCCGATCCTTCGATGATGACGACCACCTGCCGGCTCGACGGCAATCATTGGATCATCAACGGGCGAAAGGCGTTCATCACCGGCGCGCAGGGGGCGAAGGTCGGCATCGTCATGGCGAAGTCCGACGATGGCGCGTGCATGTTCCTGGTCGATCTGCCCGATCCGGCGATCCGTATCGAGCGCGTGCTGGACACCATGGACAGTTCGATGCCCGGCGGTCATGCCATAATCGAGATCACCGATCTGCGTGTGCCCGCCGACCAGATGCTGGGCGCGTCCGGCGAAGGTTTCAAATATGCGCAGGTGCGGCTCAGTCCCGCGCGGCTTTCCCATTGCATGCGCTGGCTGGGCGCCTGCATCCGCGCGCAGGAAATCGCCACCGCTTATGCGTGCACGCGGCAAGCCTTCGGCAAGCTGTTGATAGACCATGAAGGGGTTGGATTCATGCTGGCGGAAAACCGCATCGCGCTCCAGCAATGCGAGTTGATGATCGACTGGTGTGCGGGCGTGCTCGACACCGGATCGCTCGGCACGAAAGAAAGCTCGATGACCAAGGTCGCGGTGTCGGAACATCTGATGAAGATCGCTGACAATTGCGTGCAGGTCATGGGCGGAACCGGCGTATCGGGGGATACGGTGGTCGAGCAGATCTTTCGCGAAATCCGCGCCTTCCGCATTTATGACGGCCCGACCGAAGTGCATAAATGGAGCCTGGCCAAGGGCATCAAGCGCGATTTCCTTAAAGGGGCGGCGGCATGAGCGCGCAGGCGCAAGATAATGTCGGCACGACGCCGGTCCGCGAAGGCTTTGCCTTCGATGAAGCATCGCTTTCGCGCTGGATGGCGGACAATGTGCCCGGCTTTGCCGGCCCGATGTCGGTCGAACAATTCAAGGGCGGCCAGTCCAATCCGACCTATAAGCTCGTTACGCCGGGGCATGGCTATGTGCTGCGCCGCAAGCCGCCCGGCCAGCTTCTGAAGGGCGCCCATGCGGTCGAACGCGAGGCGAAGGTTCTCGTCGGCCTGGAAAAGGCGGGATTTCCCGTGGCGCACGTCCATGGCCTGTGCACCGACGACAGCGTGATCGGCACATGGTTCTACGTCATGGATATGGTCGAGGGCCGCATCTTCTGGGACGCGACCGTGCCGGGCGTGAGCAATGGCGAGCGCGCCGCCATTTTCGACGCGATGAACGCGACCATGGCTCAGCTTCACATGGTCGATTATGAGGGCGTGGGCCTTGGCGACTATGGCCGCCCCGGCAATTATTTCGAGCGGCAGATTGCGCGCTGGTCGAAGCAATATCTGGAGGACAGCGACGCCGGGCGCGATCCGAACATGGATCGGCTGATCGAATGGCTGCCCGCGCATATTCCGGCCGATGACGATCGCAGCGCCATCATTCACGGCGATTTCCGCATCGACAACATGATCTTCCATCCGACGGAACCGCGGGTGCTGGCGGTTCTCGACTGGGAACTTTCGACCCTGGGCCACCCCGGCGCCGACTTCGCCTATAATGCGATGATGTACCGCATGCCGCCGCATATCGTCGCCGGTCTGGGCGGAGCGGATATCCAGGCGCTCGGCATCCCGTCCGAGGAGGATTATGTCGCGCTTTATTGCGCGCGTACGGCACAGGCGTCGCTGCCCGGCTATGAATTCTACCTCGCCTTCAACTTCTTCCGGCTGGCGGCGATTTTCCACGGCATCAAGGGCCGCGTCATCCGGGGAACGGCGTCCTCGTCCCAGGCGCGGGAGCGTGTCCGGGTTCTTCCCGAATTGATGGACCTAGCATGGAGGCAGGCGGTCCGCGCAGGCGCTAGCTGACGGATTGCGGTGGCGGTAGACGGATGCTGCGCGCTTCCCTGCGCAATTGACTGTAACAGATGTTTGGTATAGGAGGGCGCCGCGCTTTGAGGAGGAGTCCCGATGTTCAGCTATGTTCCGCCGATCGATGATTACCGCTTCCTGTTGACCGAGGTGCTCGGCTTCGACCGGGCGATGGCGGAGACGGGCAAGGATGTCGATGCGGACCTGGCGGCGGCCGTGCTGGAAGAAGCGGGGCGCATGTGCGCGGAACGGCTGCACCCGATCAACCGTCATGGCGATGAGGAAGGAAGCCGCCTTGTCGACGGCGAGGTGCGGACACCGGAGGGTTTTGCCGAAGCCTGGCGCGATTTTGTGGCTGCGGGCTGGGCTTCGCTCTCGGCGGACCCGGAATATGGCGGGCAGGGCTTGCCCTTCATCCTCCAGCTCTGGCTGGACGAGATGCTGTCGGCGGCGAATCTGTCCTTTGGCTTGTTCCCCGGCCTGACGCGTGGCGCGTGCGAGGCGATCATGGCTCATGCCAGCGATCCGTTGAAGGCCACCTACCTCCCGCGCATGGTGAGCGGCGAATGGACCGGCGCCATGGCGCTGACGGAAAGCGGCGCGGGCACGGACCTTGCCCTGCTCAAGACCAAGGCGGTTCCCGATGCCGACGGCGGCTATGCCGTCACCGGGCAGAAGATCTTCATTTCCTCGGGCGATCATGATTTCGGCGGCAATATCGTTCATCTGGTGCTGGCGCGGCTGCCCGATGCCCCAGCGGGCGTGAAGGGGATCAGCCTGTTCCTGGTGCCCAAATATCTGCCCGATGCGGATGGTGGTTTCACGATCCGCAATGCCATGTCGGTCGGCGCGCTGGAAAAGAAGATGGGCATTCATGCCCAGCCGACCTGCGTGATGAACTATGACGGCGCGACCGGCTGGCTGGTGGGGGAACCGAATAAGGGTGTGGCCGCCATGTTCACCATGATGAACGCCGAGCGGCTGATGGTCGGCATTCAGGGGCTGGGCATTGCCGGCGCCTCCTATCAGCAGGCCGCCGGCTATGCGAAGGAGCGGCTCCAGGGGCGCAGCGCCGATGGCGCGCGGAGCCCTGTGGCGATCATCGAACATGCCGATGTGCGGCGCATGCTGCTCAATATCCGCGCTTTCGTGGAGGCCGGGCGCGCTCTTGCCGGGTGGACGGCGTTGCAGCTCGACCGGGCGCATCATCATGCCGACGCGGCCGAACGGGCCAAGGCCGATGCTCTTGTCGCGCTGCTGACCCCGGTGGTGAAGGCGGCCTTCACGGATTACGGCTTCGAAAGCGCGGTGCAGGCGCAGCAGGTGTTCGGCGGCCATGGCTACATCCGCGAATGGGGCATGGAGCAATATGTCCGCGATGCGCGCATCGCCCAGATCTATGAGGGCACCAATGGCGTGCAGGCCATGGACCTGGTCGGGCGCAAGCTCTCCATGGCGGGCGGCGCGGTGGTCGACGGCTTTTTCGCGCTTATTGCGGAAGAATTGAAGGCGGCGGAAGGCTTGTCCATCGCGGAAAGGACGGGCGAAGCGCTCACCTTGCTGCGCGGCGTGACGGCTTCGCTGCGGGGTGCGGGCGTGGAAGCGGCGGGTGCGGCTTCGGTCGATTATCTGCGCCTCTTCGCGCTGGTTTCCATGGGCTGGATGTGGACGCGCATGGCTGCCGCCGCCAATGGGGAGACGCCGCTGCATGAGGCCAAGCGCGCTGTTGCCGACTTCTTCGCGCAACGGATGCTGCCGCAGGCGCAGGGCTTGGCGGGCAGCATCGCGGCGGGTGAAGCCACGATCATGGCGCTTGGCGCCGACGCCTTCTGAGCGAAAGGGATAGCATGGCTGTCGAGGTTAGTCATGAGGGCGCGACCCTATTGCTGCGTCTGTCCAACGGGCCGGTAAACGCCCTGTCCGTCGGCAATGGCTTTGTCGGAGATATCATGGCGAAGGTCAGGCTGGCGGTCAGCGATCCCGCCTGCCGGACGATCGTCGTCACCGGCGCTGGCCGGATGTTCTGCGGCGGCGCGGACATCAGCGATTTCGACGGCGATCCCGCGCAGATCGGGCTTTTGCGCGACCTGATCGCCGCAGTCGAGGATTCCGGCAAGCCGGTGATCATGGCGATCCACGGCATGGCGCTGGGTGGTGGTCTGGAACTGGCGATGGCGGGCCATGTCCGCATCGCGCAGGCGGGAAGCCGTCTGGGCTTGCCTGAAGTGACGCTGGGCCTGTTGCCGGGCGCGGGCGGCACGCAGAGGCTGGCGCGGCTGATCGGCGCTGGAGCGGCGCTCGACATGATGCTGTCGGGCAAGCCCGTGACGGCGGAGCGGGCGTTGTCGCTCGGCTTGGTCGATCAACTGGTTGACGGCGATGTGGTGGAAGCGGCGCTGGAGGTGGCGCGCAATGCCCCGCCGCTGCGCCGGACGGGTGCTTTGCCGGTTCCTGCCGATCTTGGGGAGGCGATCGAGGGGCGGCGCGCGAAGCTGCGCGGCGGCTTGAGCCAGGCGCCGACCCGGATCATCGATTGCGTGGCTGCGCTGTCGGATGATCTGGCCGCTGGCCTTGCCTTGGAAGCGGAGCTGTTCGGGGAACTGATGCGCTCCGAGGCATCGCGTGGTTTGCGCCATGCCTTTTTCGGGGAGCGGACGGTAGCGCGCATTCCGGGGCTGTCGGGCGATGTCCGGCCACGTGAGGTGCGGCATGTCGGGGTGATCGGCGGCGGGCTGATGGGCACCGGCATCACCCTCGCTTTGCTGAATGCCGGCGTGCCCGTGACGATGGTCGAACTGCGGGCCGATGCGCTGGCCAAGGCGGAAGCGACGATCCGCAAGACGATCCAACGCGACGTGGAAAAGGGCCGGATCGATCAGGCCGTGGCGAATGCGCGCATTGCCGCCTTCACCCCCGCGACGGAACTGGATGCGCTCAGCGATGCCGATCTGGTGATCGAGGCGGTGTTCGAGGATATGGGCGTCAAGAAGCAGGTCTTTTCCGCGCTCGATGCGATCACCCGGCCGGATGCGATATTGGCGAGCAACACGTCGACGCTCGACCTGGATGCGATCGCGGCGCTGGTGGCCGATCCTTCGCGGGTGGTGGGCCTGCATTTCTTCTCGCCCGCCAATATCATGCGGCTGCTGGAAGTGGTGCGGGGCCGGGAAACCGCGCCGGACGTGCTGGCGACGGCGATGGCGTTCGGCAAGCGCGTCGGCAAGGTCAGCGTCGTATCGGGCGTGTGCGACGGCTTCATCGGCAATCGCATGTTCGAGGAATATCTGCGGCAGGTCTATTTCATGCTGGAGGAAGGCGCGCTGCCACAGCAGATCGATGCCGCGATGGAGCGCTGGGGCATGGCGATGGGACCGTGTCGGACGATGGATCTGGCCGGACAGGATATCGGCTGGGCGATCCGCAAGCGCCGCGCCGTGGAACAGCCCGACCGTCCCTATTCAGGCGTGATCGACCGTATCTGCGAACTCAGCCGTTTCGGGCAGAAGTCGGGCAAGGGCATCTATGTCTATCCCGACGGCCGGACGGCGGAGCCCGACCCGGAGATCACCAAGCTGATCGAGGATTATTCGGCGGAGATCGGTCTGACGCGGCGCGCCATCAGCGATGAGGAAATCGTCAGCCGCTGTCTGCTGGCGCTGATCAACGAAGGGGCGCGGATCATGGGCGATGGGATCGCCTATCGGCCGGTCGATGTCGACATGATCTACCTCCATGGCTACGGTTTTGGCCGAGAGCGGGGCGGGCCGATGTTCCAGGCCGATCTGATGGGGTTGCCCGCTGTGCTCGACCGGCTTCGCACTCTGGCGGCCGGTAGTAACGGCTGGGCCTGGACGCCCGCGCCGCTGATCGAACAACTCGCCGCAAAGGGCGGGCGGTTCGAAGATCTCAATATTCAAGGCTGATAGGAAACAGGAAGATGACGGACGTATTTCTGGTGTCGGCGGCGCGGACCGCCATTGGCAGCTTCGGCGGCTCGCTCAAGGATCAGAAGCCGGGCGAACTCGCCGCCCATGTGGCGAAAGCCGCGATCGGGCGCGCGGGCATCGACGGGAGCCAAATCGGCAATGTCGTGCTGGGCAATGTGATCCATTGCGAGCCCAGGGATGCCTATGCCGCACGCATCGCCGCCATCGGCGCGGGCGTGCCGCAGGAAAGCCCGGCGCATAGCGTGAACCGGCTTTGCGGATCGGGCCTGCAGGCGATCATCGCCGCCGCGCAGTCGATCATGCTGGGCGATTGCGAGATCGCGCTGGGCGCGGGTGCGGAGATCATGAGCCGCGCGCCTTATTTCCTGCCTGCCGCCCGCTGGGGCCAGAAGATGGGCGATGCGGTCGTGCAGGATGGCCTGATCGGAGCGCTGAGCGATCCGTTCCAGGGCATGCATATGGGCGTGACGGCGGAGAATGTCGCCGCGCGCTACGGCATTTCGCGGGAAGATCAGGACGCGCTCGCCTTTGAAAGCCAGAAGCGGGCGGCCAACGCCATCGCTCAGGGCTATTTCAAGGATCAGATCGTGCCGGTTGAGGTGTTGGTGCGGCGCAAGCCGGTGCCGTTCGACACCGACGAATTCGTCCGCACCGATGCGGCGGCGGAAGATTTCGGCAAGCTTAAGCCCGCCTTCCAGAAGGACGGCACGGTGACGGCGGGCAATGCTTCGGGTATCAACGACGGGGCGGCGGCGGTCGTGCTGGCGAGCGAGGAAGCGGTGAAGGCGCAGGGGTTGAAGCCCCTGGCGCGGCTGGTCGCTTATGGCCATGCAGGTGTCGACCCCGCCTATATGGGCATCGGGCCGGTGCCTGCGACGCGCAAGGCGTTGGAGCGGGCGGGGCTGAGCGTCGCTGATCTCGATGTGATCGAATCCAACGAAGCCTTCGCGGCGCAGGCTTGCGCCGTCTCGCGGGAACTGGGTTTCGATCCGGCGAAGGTCAATCCCAACGGCAGCGGCATTTCGCTCGGCCATCCGGTCGGCGCGACGGGCGCGATCATCACGACCAAGCTGATCTATGAACTGCAGCGCACCGGGGGGCGTCTTGGCCTGACGACGATGTGCATCGGCGGCGGCCAGGGCATCGCCGCCATCTGGGAACGGGTGTGAACCACGGCTGACCGGCGGGGCGCGACGGTGCCGCCGCCGCACCCTCCATCCTCGTAAATGGAGCAAATGGGCGGCCGCACAGGGGAAATCCCGCGGCCGCCTCTCCATCATTTTCCGCTAAGGTCGAGCGCGACGTCGACGATCATATCCTCCTGGCCCCCGACCATCTTGCGGCGTCCGACTTCCGCGAGGATGGCGCGGGTGTCGAGGCCATAGTCCTGAGCCGCCTTTTCCGCATGGCGCAGGAAGCTGGAATAGACGCCCGCATAGCCCAGCGTCAGCGTTTCGCGATCCACGCGCACGGGCCGGTCCTGCAACGGATGGACCAGCTCTTCGGTGGCGTCCATCAGCGCATAGAGATCGCAGCCATGGTTCCAGCCATAGCGGTCGGCGGCGGCGATGAACACTTCCAGCGGCGCATTGCCGGCGCCTGCCCCCATGCCGGCCAGGCTGGCATCGACGCGGATCGCGCCGTTCTGCACGGCGACGATCGAATTGGCGACGCCCAGCGAAAGATTGTGGTGGGCATGAACGCCGCGCTGCGTCTCGGGCTTCAACACCCGGTCATAGGCCTGCAGCCGCGCCGCATATTCTTCCATATTGAGCGCGCCGCCGCTGTCGGTGACATAGACGCAATGCGCGCCATAATCTTCCATCAGCTTGGCTTGCCCCGCCAACGCTTCGGGGTCGGTCATGTGGCTCATCATCAGGAAGCCTGAGACATCCATGCCCAGGTTGCGCGCCGCTTCGATATGCTGTTTTGAAACGTCCGCCTCGGTGCAATGGGTCGCGATGCGTACCGCACGCACGCCCAGATCATAGGCATGCTTCAGATCGTGAACCGTCCCGATGCCGGGCAGCAGCAGCGTCGTCAGCACGCTATGCTCCAGCACTTCCGCCACGGCGGCGATCCACTCATAATCCGTGTGCGCGCCGAAGCCATAGTTGAAGGACGATCCGCTGAGCCCGTCGCCATGGGCGACCTCGATCGCGTCCACCTTGGCGTCGTCCAGCGCCTTGGCGATCTTCTTCACATGGTCGATGCCATATTGATGTCGCACCGCATGCATGCTGTCGCGCAGCGTCACGTCCTGGATATAGAGCTTGGTCTGGGTCGGATCGAAGGTCATGCCGCGGCTCCTTCATGCATGCGGACGGCGATCTTTTCGGCGGTGCGCAGCGCGGCCGAGGTCATGATGTCGAGATTGCCGGCATAAGCGGGCAGATAATGGGCGGCCCCTTCGACCTCCAGGAAGACGCTGACCTTGAGGCCGGTATATTCCCCATCCATCTCGGGAATGCGCAGCGGGCGGTTCGACCCGATATGTTCGAACTGCACCGCCTGCTTCAGCCGGTATCCCGGCACATAGGTCTGCACTTCGGCCACCATGCGGTCGATGCTGGCGCGGATTTCGTCCTGACTGGCCTCTTCGCACAGGCAATAGACGGTATCGCGCATGATCAGCGGCGGCTCGGCGGGGTTGAGGATGATGATCGCCTTGCCCCGCGTCGCGCCGCCGACGTCCACGATCGCCTGGCTGGTGGTTTCGGTAAACTCGGGGATTTCGCAGGCGGATGTGCTCGATCTCCTGCGGGCCACGGCACAGGAGATCGAGCAAGTCGCTTTCAATTAAGGCGTTTTGGGAAAGCTGTCAGCCATCCGGATATTGCGCCAAGCCGGTCAGACGGCCAGGTTCAGATAGAAATTCTTGAGCGCATGGGCGTCGTGGAGGGCGTTGTGCGGCATCCTGCTATTGGCAGCCGCGCTGAATCCCGCCGCGTTGATGAGTTCCAGATGAAGCCCGTCCAGGTCGATCATCTCCCCCGGGCCGGTCACGAGAAGGCTGCAGAAATAAGCGATGTCGTCGGGCCAATCCGCTACGATCTGTGGATCGCGATCGCTCGCCAGATAGGCCTCCAGATGCAGCGCCGCATCGTTACGGTTCAACTGGTGGTCGACGCCCGGTGGCACGAAGCGGAGATAGGGAATGACGTTTTTCTCCACCCACGGGTGGATCTCCGCCGGCAGGGGGAGAGAGACGTAAAAGTCCTGGTCGCCATATTCGGGGACGAGCGCGAGGCTGATGAGTTCGCCGCCAAAGCCATTATATTCAGTGTCGAGGAAATAACGCATGCTTCCTCCTTTGACGCGGCGCTCCCTTGCCGTAAACCCCCCGCCGGTGACGAACGGACGTCAGGCCGAGAGAAGGTGATATGCAGGCTCGCGAATTTATTGGATCGGCCCAGGTGCCCGGCGGCGCGGAACTCACCCTGTACCGCCGCGGCGGGGACTTCATGATCGTGCTCGACCGTAACGAGCTGATGAGCAGCAGGATGAGCGGATCGGAGGAAGCGCTGGCCAATCTCACCTGCGAACGGCTGCACGGCCGGGCGCGGCCGCATCTGCTGATCGGCGGCTATGGCATGGGTTTCACACTGCGCGCCGCGCTGGCCGCGCTGGACGATAGCGGGCAGATCACCGTCGCTGAACTGGTGCCCGAAATTATCGACTGGGCGCGGGGGCCGATGGCGGAGCTGGCGGCGGGCTGCCTTGACGATCCGCGTGTGCACCTGGTGCAGGCGGATGTGGCCGATGTGATCGGCGCGGGGAGCGGGACTTACGACGCGATCCTTCTGGATGTGGACAACGGGCCCGATGGGCTGGTGCGTCAGGCGAATGATCGCCTTTATTCGGCGCAGGGCATATCAGCGGCCATCGCGGCGCTCAAGCCCGGCGGCATAGTGGCGATATGGTCGGCTGCGCCGGATGCCGCCTTTACGCGTCGTCTCGCCCGCGCCGGCCTGATCGTCGATGAGGTCGCCGTGCGCGCCCGCAGCAACGGCAAGGGGCCACGGCACGTCATCTGGTTCGCCAGGAAGCGGGGATGACGGTCGCCTAACCGGCTTCCGCTTCGCGCCATTGCCCCTGTGCAATGCCGTCGAGCGACCAGTCACCGATGCGCCACCGCACCAGCCGCAGCGTCGGATGGCCCACCGCCGCCGTCATCCGCCGGACCTGGCGGTTGCGTCCCTCGCGGATCGTCAGCCGCAGCCAGCAATCCGGCACGCTCTTGCGGAACCGCACCGGGGGATCGCGCGGCCACAGCGCCGGATCGTCTATGCGCTCGACCTGCGCAGGCAAGGTCGGGCCATCCTTGAGCGTCACGCCCCGCCGCAACGCCTCCAGCGCCGCTGCGTCGGGATCGCCCTCGACCTGCACGAGATAGGTTTTCGGCGTCTTGAAGCGGGGATCGGAAATTCGGGCCTGCAACCGGCCATCGTCGGTCAGCAACAACAGCCCTTCGCTGTCGAGATCGAGCCGCCCGGCGGGGTAGACGCCGGGCCGGTCAATGAAATCGGCCAGGGTTGGACGCGTCGGGCCAGTGCTTTCGTTGGTGAACTGGCACAATACGCCATAGGGTTTGTTGAACAGGATCAGCGTCATCGCGGCTCAATCCTCGCCATCGAACGCCAGGCTGCCCTGGCCAATCAGCGTTTCGATGAGCGCGACGGCCGGGGCGGATTCGGCAAGCCGCGAGTCCACGACCATGGCCCGTTCCGCGCATAGCTGTTCAGCCAGCAGCGCCGCTTCGCCCGTTCCTTCAAAGCAATGGCCGTCCACGAACAGCAGGATCGTTTCGTCCTGTTGCCGGATGAAGGAAAAACGGCTCGCCGGATTGCGGCTGAGCGGCACGCTGTGGGCCAGCAACGCCTGTACGTCCTGCGTCCCGATCGGCTCTTCCGGCCGCCAGTCCGTTTCGGGATATTTGGGCAGGCTGTTGAAGAGGCCGAACCAGCGCGCAAAGGCGTCGCGGTCGGACAATGCCTCCATCACCATCGCATGCAGCCGGTCGATGGCGGGCGCGGTGATCTCGCCGGGATTGGCCTGCAAGCTCAGGTCGGGGTCGGCATAGCGATCCTCCTCCAGCATGCCGTCGACCTGATGCTCGCACCAATTCTCGACCAGCTCGGCGCGAGAGGGGGCGCGAAAACCGATCGAATAGGTCATGCAGTCGTCTCCGACCGCCACGCCATCATGCGCGAAGCAGGGCGGAACATAGAGGATGTCGCCCGGTTCGAGCAGCCAGTCGTCCGTCGCCTCGAAATCCGCGATCAGGCGCAGATCGTCATGCGGCAATAGCGGAGTCGCAGAATCGCATCGCGGCCCCACGCGCCAACGCCGCTTGCCCAGGCCTTGCACCAGAAACACGTCATATTGGTCAAAATGCGCCCCGACCCCGCCGCCATCCGTGGCATAGCTGACCATCACATCGTCGATGCGCCAGTCGGGCACGAAACGGAACGGTTCGATCAGCCCGGCGACCTCGGGCGCATGCTGGTCGACCGCCTGTACCAGCAGCGTGCAGGGGGCGCTCCCCAGTTCACCGAAGCGCTCTTCGGCCAGAGGGCCGCTTTCCATCGCCAGATGGTCCGCGTCGCGGGTAATGAGGCGTGATTCCACACCTTCTTCGCAGGCCAGGCCCGCCAGCTCATCCGGGTCCAGCGGGTTGCGCCATTCATTCCACGGATTGCGGATCAGCAGGGGGCGTTTCTGCCAATAGTCGCGCAGGAACAGGTTAAGGTCGAAATGGGTGATTTTCATGTCTCGCCCATGCGCCCCCGGAAGGCCACTGTCAAAACCGCGCCACATTCCGATGGCCCTGCGGATGAACGTAACGGTCCTGTGCCAGCCCTTTACGCGCTTACGCCGCATACTGGTTTCCAGCCAGTCTCAAGGCCGCCTGTACGATATACGGTCAGCATTATCGTCGCGTCTTTGGCTCTCGTCACCGCGTCCGGACGCTGGTTTCGCTGATCCGTCCATCCAGCATCGAAATCTGCACATCGGCGGCGGCGGCGACATCGGCGTCATGGGTCACGCAAATTACGGCGCGGCCCTGATCATGGGCGAGACTGCGGAACAGCTCCACGACGCGGGTGCTGTTCTGGCTGTCGAGATTGCCGGTCGGCTCGTCGCACAGCACCAGCGCCGGATCGTTGGCGATGGCGCGGGCGATGGCGACGCGCTGCCGTTCGCCACCCGACAGCCGGTCGGGCGTCTTGCCGCTCTTGGCGCCAAGGCCCATGGCTTGCAGCAGGCTCTGCGCCTTGTCCCGCGCCTGTGTCCGGTTCAACAAACCCAAGCGCTGCATCGGCAGCATGACATTTTCCAGAGCGGTGAATTCCTGCAGCAGGAAATGGAACTGAAACACGAAGCCGAAGCTCGCCAGCCGGATATGGGCGCGCTGATCCCCGCTGAGGGGGTTCATATCCTTCCCGTCGAACAGCACATGGCCGCTGTTTGGCCGGTCGAGCAGCCCCAGCAGATAGAGCAGCGAGGATTTGCCGCAGCCTGAAGGCCCGACAATGGCGACGAAGCTGGCCGGTTCGATGGCGAGGGTCACATCCGTCACCAGAGTCACCGGCGGCGTGCCCGGCAGGCTGCGCGACAATCCTTCGGCCTGCATGATCGCGCTCATATCGCGCCCCGCAATATGTCGACGGGATCGACGCGCGCCGCCTTGCGCGCCGGCAGCCAGGCCGCGACCGTCCCGGCCAGCAGCGATGCGGCAGCGGCGATTGCATATTGCCGGGCGGAACGGTCGAGCGGCAGATGCTGGTCTTCGCCCGCGATCGGGAATTTCAGCGAACCGAGGATCGCCATCAGCCCATAGCCCAGCAGCCATCCCGCCAAGATGCCGATCAGCGCCAGCACCAGCCCTTCCATCACGAAGATCAGTTGCAGGTCGCGCTCCGAAAAGCCGATGGAGCGCATGATGGCGATGTCGCGCCGCTTGTCGGTGATGCTGTTCGACACGACCGTGTAGATGCCGAAACTGGCCACCAGCAGGATCGCGGACACGACGCTGTACATGATGACATTGCGGGTCACGAGCAGGGAGAGGAAGTCAGCAGATCGTTCCTGCCAGCTTTCCGCCTTGTAGGAGAAACGGGCTTCCAGCCGCCGGCTGATCGGCTGCGCGGCATAAGGGTCGTTCAAGTGCACGCCGATGCGGTTGATGATGAACGGGCGGCCCAGCAGCGACTGCGCCTCCCTTAGCAGCACATAGCCTGCGGTCGCGGCCAATTGGCTCTGGCCGCGCTTGAACAGGCCGACGATGCGCAGTGACCGGCTCTGGCCCGAAGCCGGGGTCGCGCCCACCACGTCGCCCATGGCGAGACCCAGGCGTTGGGCCATTTCCTCCCCGATGATGATGCCGCCCTGCGTGCTTTCCAGGTCGCGCAGGCGGCCCGTGCGCAGCTTGTCTTCGATGGTGCTGACCTTCTCCTCGACGGCCGGGTCGACGCCGATGATGGTCAGCGCTTCCTCCCGCCCGCCGCTGCGCAGGGTGATGGCGCCGGTCAGGCTGGGCGATCCGATCGCGCCCGGCTCGGCGTCGACGGCGCGCAGGATTTGGGGCCAGCCTTTCAGTCCCCGTACCTCATTGCGCACCTTGTAATGGCGCAGGTCGATGGCAGCGCCGGGATAGGCGCGGATGCCCGGCTGGGGCGGGGGGCTGCGCAGCTCATCGGAAATGACGATATGGGGGGCGGCGTCGATCAGCGTCTTCACGAAATCATTCTGGCTGCCGATCATCATCGCGGACACCGCCAGGAAAAAGCCGACGCCGACAGCGACACCGCTCACCGCCACCAATGTCTGGCGCCGGCGCCCGGCCAGATGGCGGAGCGCAATGGCGACGAGCAGGCCGAATTGACCGCTCATCGCCTGGCTCGCACGCGCCCATTCTCGCGCAGCGTGTCGTCTGGCTTGGCAATGACGGCGTCGCCCCGCGACAGGCCGGCAAGGATCTGCGTATCGCTGGAGCCGACGATGCCGGTGCGGACCGCCCGGCTATGGACGCGCCCGTCCCGCACCACCCAGACCCGGCCATCATATACCGCCGTCGCCGGGACCAGCAGCGCCTGGGCCACCCGGCGCGTCACGATATTGACCTCCAGCGTCAGGCCGAGCGGCAGCGTCATGGGCGCGTCGGTGACGATCCGGGCGCGAAAGGCGCGCTGTTCGGGGTCGCCGCCCGGCGTCACCTCCCGCACATGGCCGCGCAGCACCCGGCCCGGCCAGGCGTCGCTGGACATGAGCCCGGCCTGGCCGGCATGGATGCGCGGCACGTCGCGCTCGTCGATCGTGGCCGTGATGCGAATGCGGGCAGGATCGCCCAGCGTCATCAGCGTGCGGCTGGGCACGGCAAGGTCGCCCGGCTCCACGTCCCGGCGCAGCACTATGCCATCCATGCCCGATCGCACCGCCATCTGATCGAGCCGGGCGGCGGCGCTCTCCTCCGCTGCCCTGGCGCTGTCCGCCGCCGCGACCGCCTGATCGCGCGCCGCTCGCGTGACCCAGCCCTTGGCGAACAGCGCGACCACGCGCCGCTCGTCCTGCATCGCCACCCGGCGTTGCGCGCCCGCCTGTTGCAGCGCGTGGCGCTGTTCCTCATCGTCCAGCAGGATCAGCGGCTGGCCGCGCCGCACCCGGTCCCCTTCGTCCACCATCACCTGCCGCACTGGCGCCGTCAGGCGCGCCGCGACGGACACGGGATGCTCCGCCTCGACAAAGCCGGTGGCATAGACGAGTTCCACCGCCTCACCAATGCGGGCGGTCGCGGTCGTCACCTCGCGCGCTCGCCCGCCCAGCAGCGCATAAGCCGCCGTGCCAGCCAGCAACACCGCCAGCAACAGCCAGAGCGTGATGCGTTTCATTCCCCCGCTATACCATCATGCGCGGCGATTGCCTGCGGTGCGAATTTTTATGCCGTGCCGACCGGAATTTGCTTCGGCTTCTTCTGCTCGGTCGCCAGACGGGGCACGGTGACTTTCAGCAGTCCCTTCTGAAGCTGCGCGCTCGCCTTGTCGGCATCAGCCTCGAACGGCAGGGCGAAACGGCGCAGGAAGCTGCCCTGACTGCGTTCGACCAGATGATAATGCTTCTTCTCGTCCTTTTCCTCGCGCTCTTCCTTATGCTCGGCCTTGATCGTCAGCATGCCTTCGTGGATGTCCAGCGATACATCCTTTTCATCGAAGCCAGGCAGTTCGGCGGTCAGTTCAAGCCCTTTGTCCGTTTCAGCGATGTCGACCTTGGGGATCAGGAAGCCCTTGCTGTCGCCGCTCTGCGGGGCGGCCCAGCCTCGGCCGAAATCATCGACCAGCCGGTCCATTTCCTTGCGAAAATCGACAAAGGGATCAAAGCCGCCGCGCAACAGGCCGCTACGGCCAAAGGGTATCAGCGAGCGATATTCAGCCATCGTCCTTCTCCTTATGCGTGATCAAAATTTACTTCCTGCCCGCTTCTGGCGCGGGCGGATGCATTTCTGCGCCATGGTCCGGCGCGTGCATGGCCTTGCAATCGTCCATATGTCCGGGGGCGCCATTCGGGCCTGACGGGGCCATGCCATCCGATCGTCGCCCGTCCTCACCGCCCTTCATCATCGGACAGTCATGCCTTGGGCCGGAGGGCGGGGCGGGCACAGCGGCATCAGCGGGATGATGCACGGCATGGTCCGCAGCCGATTGCGCGGACGCCACATTGGCGATCATGAGAGTCCCCAGACTCAAGATACTCAAGAAACGACGCATGACGCGAACCTCTTCACCAGACCATCGGTGAAGTTTCAGCCAGCGCGCTTCTTGGCGCTATAAGTAGAGTTACGCATCGGCATTGTCGGGTGCCTCATCAATTCTCGATTTCACGGACCCGATTTTCGCCTTGAACATATGGTCCACGGCCAGCCCGACCAAGACAGCTTCATTCCAGGCCTCGCCTATTACGCGCTGCCCTGTCCTGACTGATCCAGCGCCGTCATGAGCTGGACCGACAGATCCTGGATCGTGAAAGGCTTTGCCAAAAGGGGTATGCCCTCCTTCGCGGCAGAGGCAGCCGCTGCGCTATAACCCGTCATCAGCATCGTCCCCAGATGCGGCCAAAGCTGCCTGATTTTCAGCGCCAGTTCCATGCCGCTGACTTCTCCCGGCATGATCATGTCGGAGAGGATCAGCGAGAAATCGACATTCCCTTCCAGCCGGCGGAGCGCTTCATCGCCATTGTCGACCCGCTCCGCTTCATAGCCCAGCGCCATCAGCATGCCGCCCACCGTATCGGCCACCGTGTCGTCATCCTCGACCAGGAGGATGCGTGGCTTGCCAAAGGCGGCTACAGGCTCGGTCAGGCGATCGCTGACCTTGGCGGGGAGCAGGGAACGGGGAAGCCGCAGGGTGATGGTCGTCCCCCGGCCGACGATGCTATCGACCAACACCTTGCCGTCCGATGCGCGCACGAACCCATAAACTTGGCTGAGGCCCAGACCCGTGCCCTGGCCCACTTCCTTCGTCGTGTAAAAGGGTTCGAATATCTTGTTGACCAAATCGGGCGCGATGCCTGCGCCGCTGTCCGTCACGGCGATCTGCACCAGATCGGGCCGGTCGCCGTTGCCGGGAAGGTTCGCGCCCTCGATGACGATGGTGCCGCCCCTGGGCATGGCGTCGCGTGCATTGAGCGCGATGTTGAGGATCGCCACTTCCAGTTCCGACGCATCGACCTCCACCGGCCAGAGATCGGCAGGGAGGTGCATCGCGACCTCTATGCTTTCGCCCAGGGAGCGCTCGAGCAGCGCGTCCATGCCCCTGATCCGTTCGCGCAGATCGATGACTTCCGGGTTGAGCGGCGTGCGGCGGGAAAAGGCGAGGAGCTGCCGCGTCAGTTTCGCGCCGCGGTCGACGGCCTGGCGTATCCCGGCCTTCAATTTCTCCAGCCTGACAGGGTCGCTGGTGCGTTCCATCAGATCCAGCCCGCCCGAAGCGACCATCAGCAGATTGTTGAAATCATGCGCGACGCCGCCGGTCAACTGGCCCATGGCTTCCATCTTCTGCGATTGGCGCAGGGCTTCTTCCGCTTGCTGGCGTCCGGCAATCTCCGCCTGCAGCGTCTGATGCGCCCGGCGCAGGGAGGAATAGGAGGCGGTGAGCATCACGATCAGCACCGATGCCGCAATCACGATGACCGCGATGCCCAGATAGCGGGTCAGACGGCGCGACAGGCTGTCCAGTGTGGACATGAGATAGACGGAACCCAGTTGCGTGCTGCCCTGCTTGACCGGGACGGTGACAGCCAGCGCGCTTGACGGCGCTTCCCGCCTTGCGGCCTCCGCGCCTTGGGGCAATCGGGCGGGCGGTCGGGCGAAACCGCCCGCAAAGTCGCCCTTGCCGTCATAGGCGGCGACCGCGACGATCTGGGGATCGGCCTTCAGCGCGTTCAGATATTCCTGCAGGGCCACATCGTCGTCGAAGGCAAGCGGCGCGGCGATCCCGCTGGCCAGAATTTGCGCCTGCGCCGTGGTCTGCCGCAGCTTTTCGATGCGGGCGAGCTGTTCGAGCTGGAAGGTGGCGGCCAGACCCGCGGCGAGCAGCATCAGCGCGATCAGGACGGCGGAAAGGGGCGTCGCCATCTGTGCGATGACGTTGCCGAGGCTAAGGCGGTTTTGGGAAGCTTGCGTCATTTCCTGTCCACCGCGATTGCAAGGCCCAGCAATTTGGAACTGATCCTGAGGCCATGGGCGCGGGCCGCGCCATCGTTGATCTGGAAGCGGACGCGGCCGCTCTGCCTGACAAATTCTATCATCGCTCCGGTCGGGCCCGCGTTCTTGTCCGCGACGGTGAGGATCGGCTGTCCCTCGGTTGTCGAAAAAGGCGCGTAGCCGGGGTCCGTCGATGCGCCCGCGAACAATATGTGGCACCCTGTATTGCCGCTTTCATTGCCGGTCCGTCGCACCACGACAGGGCGGCCCACCATCTTCTGGCCCCGCACGACATCGGTCAACAGGGTGCCGAAAGGGTCTTCCCCGACGACGCAGATGATGAAATTCCTGTCCGTGGCGGAAAAGGCTCCCGGCGGCCATTCCACGAAGGGCGCGAATTTGAACAGGAAGTTTGCCTGGATCGCGCGTTCCAACGTGGAGAGCGAATTGGCCGGCCCGGCCGCCGGAGCGCGCCCGGCCAAAACCGACAGGGATAATAAGGCCGCCCATCGCAGGCGGCGCGCGCGCCTCTTGCAAAGGGGAGGGATCAGATCGTGCATTTCAGCGCCACGAACACGCTGCGGCCAAGTGGCGTCGCCTGCGAGACAGGAAGCTCCTGATGACGGCTGTGGAGGAGGTTGAAGCCAGAGACCGACAATTCGGCCCGATCGTCAAACTGCCAGCCCAGCCTGGCGCCCAGCTCGACATAGGCCGGGACATGCGGGTCGGGCAGGGCGGAGACATAGCGCAGGTCGAAATCGACATTGACCTCCGGCCCGATGTCCATGGAGGAACGCAGGGTCGCGCGATGCTTGGGATCATTGCCGGCTTGGGAGACGCCCAGCAGCGGCACGGCGTCCGGCTTGAAGTGGAATTTCTGGATGAGCAGGCTGTAGCCGGGCTTCAGCCGCCACCAGTCTGCCACCCGAATATCGGCCCAGGCGTCCAGGCCGTAGCTGTGCCCCTCTATTCCATTGCCCCATCGCAGCGGCAGGAATGCGCCCGGAGCGGGTTCGACCGACCTCAGATCGTCATAGACATTGTAGAAGGTGGAAACCGACAGCGAGGCGCGTGGAGAGACTACCAGGCGCGTGCCAAGCTCATAGGCGGTCAGCTTTTCGGAGCGGAAACCGGAAAGGGCGGTCAGGATGACGGTCTGTCCGATGGTCTCCACCACATCCTCGTCGAAGGGGGTGGGCGACCGGACGGCGCGGGACACGGCGCCCCAGATCAGCGTCGTGGGGTCCGGTTTCCAGGACAGGCGGACGCTGGGCAGGAAGGTCAGATCCTTGTAGCTGCGCTGCTCCAGCTTGGCGCCGATCGTGCCCGTCAGGGACGGGGTGATGGCGATGCTGTCCTGCGCGAACAAATTGCCCACGAACAGGTCGCGCCGGCCGGGCACGAAGTCCAGACCGGGAATATTCTCTATCACATAACGGCTGATGCGCGCGCCGCCGCCCCAGACGATGTTGTGCGCCTCGCCCAGAGTGAAGCTATGCTGCCCCTCGACATCGAACGTATCCAGGGCGAAGCGGCCGCCGTCATTTTCGATCCTGCGCGCCGTGTGGTCATAATAGGCCTGGAGTTGCAGGGTTGCGCCCGATGCCGTGCCATGGCGCCAGCGGGCGAGCAGGTCATAGCCGTGAAAATTCTCGTCGGCCGCATCGGCCTGGGAACGGGAGCCGTAATAGCCATCCCCCTGGACCATCAACGCGTCGGCGGGGGTCGCATTCCAGTCGAAGCGGAAACCGCCCTGGGTCCGGCGGTTGCCATCGTCCAGCCCCGATGCGCTTTCGAAATTTTCATGGCGCTTGACGAAAAGGCGGTAACTGGCGTTTCCGCCCGCATGGCCGCCATAGCGCAGGCCCAGATCATAGGTTCTGTTGCCGACCACGCCCGTTCCATACAGACCCTGCGAAGCGCCAGCGTCGCGGGTGATGATGTTGATGACGCCGTTGACCGCGTTCGATCCCCAAAGCGTCGCGCCGGGTCCGGAAATCACTTCGATGCGCTCAACATCTTCGGGCAGGATGTCCTGCATGTCCCAATAGACCCCGGAGTAGAGCGGCGAATAGACGCTGCGGCCGTCGATCAGGACAAGCAGCTTGTTGGAAAAATTCTGCGCGCCCTCATTGCCGCTGAGTCCGCGCGCGGCGACGACCGTGTCATTGGGGCCGCCGCGCATGACGTGCAGATTGGGGGCGAGGCGAAGAATGCCCGGCAGCGTCAACGTGCCCGAACGGACGATATCGTCATGGGTGATCACATAGATGGATGCGGGGGCGTCGGCCAGCGAAGCGGTCGAACGGGTGACGGACGTGACATCCAGCTTGGACAGCGCGGAGATTGGCATGTCCCGCAGCTCTTCGATGCTCTGCGCCTGGGCGGGAGACATGGATAAGAAGGCAAGGCATGCGGCCATCCCAGCCGCCCAAGCCGCACTGCCAAAAGCCAAAGCCCGCGACATCCCCATCGTCCCCCCTGCGCCTGCCCCTGCGCCTGGATTTCCCGCGCACCTCCCGGTCGTTACGCAGGCACGATGGAAAAGTTCCACGTCAAGCCCTACAATTCAATGAACAATTTTCTGTCGGCGTGAAACATCCGGTCGGAAGGGCATGGCCGGTCCTGCCGCATCTATCATCGCGCCTTGTCTTCCTTGCATCGTCTCGTTCATCCCATAAGATCCTCAAAGGGCCGCAAGGCTCTTGGCCAGATCGATCTGCTTGAAGGGTTTGGTCAGCCGCGGCAGTTCCGCCGAAATTCCGGCATTCTCGGCATAGCCCGATATCAACAGCGCCCGGATTTCCGGCTTGAGCATCCTTGCCTGTTCGATCAGGTCGGTGCCCGTCGTGCCGGGCATCAGATGGTCGGTGACCAGCACGTCGATCTCCGGTTCGGTTTTCATGATCGCCAGCGCATGTTCGGCCGAATTGGCCTCCAGCACGTCATAACCCAGTTCGCGCAACATATGCACCGTGCTTGCGCGGACCAGATCCTCGTCATCGACCACCAGCGCCATGCCGTGATCGAGCTTGACCGGGGACAGGTCCGGTCCGGCCGCATCCTGCCCGACCTCGATCTCGCTCGTCGGCAGCCAGAGACTGATCGTCGTGCCCTCTCCGATGGCGCTTTCGATAGTCAGCCTGCCGCCCAATTGCGCGACCAGCCCATGCACCATCGACAGCCCAAGGCCCGTCCCCTGACCCACGCCCTTGGTCGTGAAAAAGGGCTCGATCGCTTTTTCCGCGGTTTCCTGATCCATGCCGATGCCGTTGTCAGCGACCGACAGCCTGATATAGCGGCCCTCCCGCAAGCGCAGGCCGTTTTCCGGAGCCATGATGTCGCAGGTCACGCCGATCCGGAGCCGTCCGCCCTCCGGCATGGCGTCGCGGGCGTTCACCGCCAGGTTCAGCAGCGCCATTTCGATCTGGTTGGCGTCGGCATGGGCCGGCGGCAGATCGTCGGTGATCGCCAGTTCGACCTGCACCCGCGGCCCGGACGTGCTGACGATCAGGTCGCGCATGTCCCGCACGAGGCTGGCAATGTCGATGGCGGTAGGTTGCAGCGGCTGCCGCCGCGCAAATGCGAGCAGTCTTTGCACCAGCATCTTGGCCCTGTCCGCCGATTGCAGGGCGCCTTCGATCAGCCGGCGCTCCCGATCCGTTCCCAGGCCGCGACGGTGGAGGAGATCGAGACTGCCGACGATCGGCGTCAGCAGATTGTTGAAATCATGGGCGACGCCGCCGGTAAGCTGCCCCATGGATTCCAGCTTCTGCGACTGGCGCAGCGCCTCCTGCGCCAGCTCCAGTTCGCGTGACCGCTGCTGCACCCGCTCTTCCAGCGTTTCGTTGAGCGCGCGCAACCCCTCCTCGCTTTGGCGCAAGGCTGCTTCCATCCGGCGACGTTCGGTGATGTCGTTGAACAGGACCGCAACCTGGGGCGCCTCCGGATCGCCCACGCGGAAGGCATAGACATCGTACCAATAATCGCCCAGCGCTTCGGCCTGATCCTCGAAGCGCACCCCCTCGCCGGTCAGGGCGACCCGGCCGTAAATGTCGAACCAATTTTGTTCATGCCCCGGCACCTGGGACCGCATGGTCTTCCCCACCACATCGGTCAGGCCCGTCTGCCGCGCAAAGGCCGGATTGGTTTCGATGAAACGATAGTCGGCGGCGTTACCCGCTTCGTCGAAGATCATCTCGATGATGCAGAATCCCGCCTCGATCGAATCGAACAGCGATCGATATTTCTCCGCGCCGCGATGCAGTTCCTCCAGTCGCGTCCGCGCATCATATTGTCTGCGCCTGCCGCGCAGCGCCGACTGGGCGAGGCTGATCAGCGTGGTGGGGTGAAAGGGGCGCTCAAGAAAATTGACGTTGCCCAGCATCTCCAGATAGCGTGAAGCCGCCGGATTGCGCTCCAGTCCGCCGCCCCGCCGCGTCAGCAGTATGAAGGGGAAATCCGACCATTCCGGCTGCTTTTGCAGCCAGCCGACCAGAGGGTGCAGATCGCGATTGTGCAGCGCCTCTTCCGTGACGAGCGCGAAGCCCGCGCCATGGTCGATACCGCTCAACAGGGCGGAAAGATCCGCGCAGATCTGCGACCGCAGCCCCGCTTCGCCCAGCATCGAGACGGCAATCTCCGCATCGCGTCCGACCGGAGCGAGGATGAGTGCTCGTTCGGAAAGATGCGGGATCACGCCTTGTCGTCTTCGAGGAGCGTTGGCGCGTTTCCGACGAAATGGGGCACGCCCCGCAGCACGCCCTGAAAGCCGATCAATGGTTCGCCCAGGCGGATGCCATAATGGCCGATGCGGAATTCGCGAATGGTATCCTCATGCATTCCGGTGCGTTTCTTGATGACCGACATGGCGCGCCGCACCCGCCCCAATGCCTCGAAATAGCGCAGGAGAATGACCGTGTCCGCCAGATAGGTGACATCGACCGGCGCCTTCATGTCGCCCACCAGGCCATGCTGCGCGACCGTAAGGAAGGTCGTGGCGCCCTGCCGGTTAAGATATTGAAGCAGTTCATGCATATGCAGAACCAGGGCGTTTTCTTCCGGCATGGCCGACTGATAGCCATTCAAGCTGTCGATGACGACGGTCCTTACCCCATGGCTTTCCACGCAATTGCGCACGCGTTGGGAGAACTCCCCGGGGGACAATTCGGCTGCATCCACCTGCTCGATGACCAGATTTCCTTCGTCCGCCATGGCCTGCATGTCGATGCCCAGACCCTTTGCGCGATTGAAGAGCAGGCCGATCTCCTCGTCGAAGACGAACATGGCGGTCTTTTCGCCCCGCGCGACCGCCGCGGTCACGAAGGTCAGGGCCAGCAGCGACTTTCCGGTGCCGGCGGGACCAAGGACGAGCACGCTGGAGCCACGCTCGACACCGCCGCCCAGCAGGGCGTCCAGCTCCGGCGATCCGCTTTTCAGGAGGCTGCGTTCGAAGCTGGTCTTGTGTTCGGCCGATACAAGGCGTGGAAAGACGCGAACGCCCCCTTGTTCGATGATGAAATCATGGTACCCGCCGCGAAAGCGCCGGCCGCGATATTTGATGATGCGCATCCGGCGGCGCTCCGGGCCATAGCCGGGCGACAATTCCTCCAGCCGGATGACGCCATGGGCGACGCTGTGGACGGTCTTGTCCGCGACCTCCGCCGTCAGATCGTCGAGCATCAGCACGGTCGTATTTTGCTTCGAGAAGAAATGCTTGAGCGCCAGTATCTGACGCCGATAGCGCAGCGAGCTTTGCGCCAGCAGGCGAATTTCCGACAGGCTGTCCAGAACCACCCGGTCCGGCTTCACCTGCTCGAAGACGTCGAAGATCCGACGCGTGGTTTCGCCCAGCTCCAGGTCGGACGAATAGAGCAGGCTTTGCTGCTGTTGCTCATCCAGCAGGCTTTCGGGGGGAACCAGTTCGAAGAGGTCCACGCCATCGAGCGTCCAGCCGTGCGATTGCGCGCTTTCGCGCATTTCATCGTCGGTTTCGGACAGGGTGATGTAGAGGCAACGCTCGCCGCGCTTCGCTCCCTCGATCAGAAACTGCATTGCAATGGTGGTCTTGCCCGTGCCCGGACTGCCTTCGAGGAGGAAGACCCGGCCGCGGGTCAGTCCGCCGGAGAGAATGTCGTCAAGGCCTTCTACCCCCGCAAGCGCTTGTTCGGTCGAATAGGTCGGCAGCACGTCATTCTCCTTTCAGAGCACAAGCGCCAGCGATTACCATGGGAAAGGTCCGGCCTGAATGCGTTACAGATTGATTTCGATCAAGCTGGCCAGCCCGGTGCGGATAAGCCGGGACAGGGTGCATCATGAAGCCGGGCCTGTGCTTTTGTCGAATATGCCGTGTCGAGGCATGGATCATCCTTTGTCGCTCGGGTGCAAAGGACGCACCGCGGGCCAAAGAGGTTCCCTCATCCCTCGATGAACAGGTAGGACGGATCGTAATCGCTAAGCTGGCGCAGGGCGGCCAGGTCGAAGATCGTGATCCTGCTGCGCCGCATCTGAAGCAGCTTCCTTTCTCTCAACTCCCGCAACATCCGGTTGATATGCACCGGCGTCATGCCGCAGGCCTCCCCCAGATCGGCCTGGGTGAGAGGAAAAGTGAATTCGCGGCCGTCGCTCAGCCCCACGGCCCGCAATTTCGCTTCGATCTCGCAGAAAAAATGCGCAATTCTGGCGATTGCGTCGAGGCGGCCGAGGCGGAAAATCCACTCGCGATGCATGGCGGCGTCCAGCAGCGTGCTGAACCACAGCAGCTTCGTCAGATTGGGACGCTCGACCAGCAGTCCATCCAGCGCTTCGTGGGGGATCAGCGCTATCTTGCAGACGCCCAGGGTCGCGACATCATGGTCGAGCCGACCCAGCGGATAGCCATGGAGATCGACGAAATCGCCGGGGACATGCACGGCGACGAGCTGACGAAGGCCGTTTCGGTCGTCCATATAGCGACATATGAAGCCCTCCATGAGATAGGTGCTCAGCCTGATCGGCTCGCCGGCACGGGCGATGATCTGTCGGGCCTGTGCCTTGCGGACGTGGCCGATGCTGGCTTCGAGCGCGGCGAGATCCTCGTCCGACAATTGATCGCGGCGGCGGTTGCGGAGGAAGTCGGCAAATATCATCTGCGGCTTGTCCCAGAGCGCGAAATCCGACCAGGGCTCAACGCGGATGCCTTGCCCCGGTGCCGGACGGGAATGGCTTATCAGCAGGGCTCTCCGGCGACCAGCGACTTCTCGCATCGTCCAGGCCGGACCCTAGGGCATTTTTTTGGTCGAGCAGGCGCGGGATGATGGGGGCGAGTTCCCTTGCCAGGAAGCCGACCCTTCCCATCTCCTTCGACAGGGCTTGCCCCGCCATGCCGTGCAGCCAGCAGCCCCAGGCAGTGGCCAGCAGAGGTTCGGCTCCGCGCGCGAGAAGGCCGCCGATGACCCCCGCCAGCACGTCGCCGGAACCCGCCGTGGCAAGACCCACGCATCCCCCGTCGAAACGAAGCGAAGGGCCGGAAGGGTGGGCAAGGATGCTTTCCTGACCCTTCAGCAGAATGACGCACTGGAAACGCGTGGCGATGTGGGCTGCGATGCCTTCGGGATCGGAGGCGACAGCCGCCTCATCCATCCCGGCAAGGATCGCCATTTCGCCGCGATGGGGCGTCATGATCACGCGGCCGTCATGCGCGGCGATGACATCGGCCAGGTCGCGGGCGGACGTCAGCGCCGCGGCGTCCAGCACGACGCCAAGCTCCCTGCGGGGCGAAGCAAGCAGACGGGCCACGAGTGTGTCGGTCCGGTCGCTGACGCTCATCCCCGGTCCCAGGACCATGGCATCGCATCGCCCGACATGCTCCTCCAATATCCCGACCGCCTCTGCGGCGATCTCGCCATTGCGGTCGGACGGCAGCGCCAGCATCGATGCTTCCGGCACGAGAACCCCCAATGCGGTCGCCACCGAACAGACCGTCGCCAACTGGACCTTTCCCGCTCCCGCCCTGAGCGCGGCTTCCCCCGTCAGGCGCAGGGCGCCCGGCACGAATTCGGCTCCGCCGATCACCATCACCCGGCCGCGCTCATTCTTGTCCGATCCGTCCTCCAGACCGGGCAGCGGGTGATCGCGCAGCCAGCTTTCATCAATGCTTCGCAAGCTCATCCCCGCGCTCCTGCAATGGCATCGGGCGCCTTGGTGACGGGCGTCCGGTCCTCTTCCATGGGTGCAATGACATTGTACCGCTGGAGGGCAAGGCGTCCGTCCCGCCCCGTTCCGGCATCTAGCCGGTAATCGGTCACCGCGCAGTTCGCGACGTCCCCCTTCGCATCGATCGCCAGTATCTCGGCTTCCGTCAGGCTCTCCAATATGTAGCGCATGCAGAGGACCACGACCTGATGGCTGAAGATCATCACCCGGCGCCCGGCATAATGCAGCGAGATCGTATCCATCACGGACCGCACCCGAAGGATCACGTCGCACCAGCTCTCCCCGCCGGGAGGACGATGGTAGAACTTGCCCAATAGGCGCCGGAATTCGGCCTGGTCGGGGAAGATGTTGCGGACGCCGCGGGTCGTCAGTCCGTCCAATATGCCGAACTCCTTTTCACGAAGCCGCTCATCGCAACAGATCGGCTCGTCCCCGGCCGCGCCGCCATGCTCGCGGAATATCCGGGCCGTCTGGCAGGCGCGCAAATAGGGCGAGGAGAGCAGTACCTCCGGACGGCTCCCCTGCGACTGGCGCGCGAACCAGCGGCCCAGCGACGCGGCCTGCTCGCGGCCCAGATCGCTCAATGGCACGTCGGCGTCGCGCACCCTCAGGGCGATGCGGTCCGCCTCCGCCTCATGGGCGGCGTCGCTCGCGATATTGCCTGCGCTTTGGCCATGGCGCGCGATGATCAATTGGGCTGGCCAGCGGATCGTCATCTCGATCATTCTCCTCCCATGGTCCGTGAAGCAGGTTGGACAACGCCTGAGCGGCCGATCGGCTTCATCCCATCCGACGAAGCGGACCCTTCGCGCCTGCCGTTCGTATAGTCCCCTCCATAATCAGGAGATGATCATGACCGACGCGCAGAAGCTGAAGGAACATTTGTGGGACCGCATGTCGGACAGCCCGTTCATGATGCTTGGCCTTACGAGCAGCGGCCAGCATAGCGAGCCGCTTACCGTCCAGTTGGACGACGATCAGGTAGACAGGCTCTGGTTTTTCGTCGGCAAGAACAATCGCCTGGCCGGTGGTGGCGCTGCGATGGGCCAGTTTGTTGCCAAGGGGCATGATTTCTTCGCCTGCTTTTCCGGCAGCGCGCGCATCGACAATGATCCGGCGATGATCGACAAATTGTGGTCGAAAGCGGTGGAGGCTTGGTTCCCCGGCGGAAAGTCGGACCCCAATCTCGCTTTGTTGCGCTTCGACATAGATGAGGCCGAATTGTGGGAAGCGGATGTGTCACTGACCGGAAAGCTCAAAATGCTGTTCGGCGGCAAGATCAGGCCGAGCGAGGAAGGCAGCCATGCGAAGGTCGAAACGACGGCGAAATGACAGCCTTATAAGACAGCTTTAGGGTAAGGCTGCGGCTGCCGGGACTATTGGCATAGGCCGCGTGGTTTCAAGCCGATCGGAAAGAATCACCGTTCCGGTGCAAGCTTTTGCTCAAAGAACGTCAATGTAGCGGTAAGTGCCCGTTCATTGGCGTTCGCCGTGTCGGCATCCGTTTTCCCGACGAAGCCATGGTCGACGTTCGGGATGTAGATCGCTTCGACGGGCACATGAGCGGATTTCAGCGCCGCCACGAACTCCTGAGTTTGCGAGACGGCGACCAGCGTATCGGCCAGGCCATGGATCAGCAGCATCGGCGGGTCGTGGGCATCGACATAGGTGATGGGACTCGCGAAGGCGAGGACGTCCTTCGAACAGCGGCCCTCGCAGCCGAGATAAGGGGCGGGGCCGGTCTGGCCCGGCGGTGTCGGCACCGTCGCGAAATCATGTACGCCATACCAGGACACGCCGGCCTGCACGCAGTCGGACGGGGTCGGCAGGTCGGATGCGTTACGGTCGGCAGGCGGTTCAAGCGGTTCGACGCCGCAGCTCGTGGAGGCCAGAGCGGAGAGCTGTCCGCCTGCCGACCCGCCGAATATCCCGACCCGCGCCGGATCGATGCCGTAGTCCTTCGCATGGAGGCGCAGGAAGCGGATCGCGCTTTTGACGTCCTGGATCGCGGCGGGGAAATGGGCTTCGCCGTCGAGCCGATATTCGATGGACGCCACGACGAAACCCTTCGCGGCGAATTGCGCCAGCACGGCAGGGAAGTCCTTGATCGGGCCGCCATGGCGCTTGGTGCCTGTGACCCATGCGCCGCCATGGACATGGATGATCAGGGGCAGCGGGCGATGGCGGCCTTCGGGGCGATAGAGGTCCAGCCGGAGGGGACGATAGTGGAGCGGTTGGCTGTAGATGATATCGGCTGCGGCCGTGACGTCGCCGGGGAACCGGGTGATGGTTTCCGGCCAGGGTTCGGGCCGGACGCGGCCGACCTCGAAATGGATCGGCGGTGGCGTTCCTGCCCCGATCAGAGCGAGCAGGGGAAGGATGCGGAGCCAGTTTTTCGGCATCGTCTGCTTTCCGGTCAGGGCATTTTCTCGCCGGTGCGGTCGGCCCAGAGCTTCCACCAATAGGCGATCTGCCCGGCCCGGAAATCCGGCGCGACGGCGGTCTTGCCGTCGATCAGCAGCGGCCCGCGATGGGCCCCCTTATATTCGCTCCAGCGTGGCAGGCCGGGGCCATTGGGATTGCCGCTCTTGATGAAATTGGCCCAATAGTCCTGCATCATCGCCGCGAGCCGCGCATTTTCAGCGCCCTGCGACGCTTTGGCCGCGCCCAGCGTATAGCCGAAATCGGCGCAATGCGGCGCGCCCGCCACCTGACCGCGTTCGGCCGGAGGGACATAGGCGAAATGATAGGACCAGCTTGGTTGCCGGCGCGCGGCGAGGCCCGCCGTAGCGGTCGCCGCCGAGGTGAAGATGAAATCGGTCTGCACCTGCCGCAGTAGCTCCGCCGGGGGCAGCTTGCCCTGCGGATCATAGACTTTCCGCACGGCCAGCAGGTCGATGCCGAAGCGATCCTTCAGCACCTTTTCGTCAAAGCCCATCAGCCCGAAAATGCTCGCCTCATTGCTGGTCGATCCGGCGATATAGGGGACGCGGGCGATATGGCCTTTCGCGAAGGCGATGGCGGTCTCCTCCGTGATCATCGCGCCGTCGACCACAGCGCCGAAATTGGGCGGGCCGGGATCGGCGGCCATGACCGCCGCCGGATCGAGCTTGCGCAGCGCGGCGATGGCATCCTTGCCCTCGCCGGTCACGCCTGCACGGCTGGCGAAGGCGATGCCTTCCTGTTCCGCCTGTGCCTGCGGACGGGTCGCGTTGTTGATGCCACCGCCGCTGTGCGCGCTGGCGCGGGCGAAAAGGCCCCGCGACTTGGGCGAAGCGACCAGCGCATTGATGCTGGAGCCGCCCGCCGAGCATCCCATGATCGTCACCTTGCCGGGATCGCCGCCGAAGCGCGCTATGTTGTCGCGGACCCAGTTCAGCCCGGCGACCTGATCCATAAGCCAGTAATTGCCGGTCGGCACGCCCGGCTGTTCGGCGCGCAGGCCGGGATGGGAAAAGAAGCCGAGCCGTCCCAGCCGGTAATTGAGCGACACCACCAATATGCCGCGCTTGTTATAGGCCTTGGCCGCGTCGTCGAACAGTTCCGCGCCTGAGCCGACGAAGAAAGCGCCGCCATGGATCAGCACCAGCACGGGCATCCTGCCCTTGAGCGAAGGGGTGGCGACGTTGATCGACAGGCAATCCTCGCTTTGCCGGGCGCCGCGTTCATTGGGCGTTTCGGGCTGCGGACAGATCGGTCCGAATTGCGAGGCGTCGAAGGGCGCGGTCCAGGGCGCGACCGGCCGTGGCGGGGTCCAGCGGTGATTGCCGCCGGTCGTCTGGGCGAAGGGGATGCCCTTGAAGACGCTGCCTGTGCCTTGCGCCACCCCGCGCACCGGGCCGGATGCGGTCGTCACCACCGGACCCTGTGCGGCCGGGGCCGCGATCAGGCCGCCGCCGACCAGCGAAAGGCCGGCCATGCCCGCCAGAAATTGCGCTGCCTTCATCCGAGCCTTCACCCCTGCCTCTCCTCAAGCAATGAGGGCGGCGACCTGTTGGTTCGCCGCCCCGACCTTGTATCAGAATTTGAACCGCACCCCGGCGGTGAACGCCCGTCCCACCGTGTCATAGGTGGAAATGATCGTCGGCAGGTTCACGCCCGGAATATCGGCGGCGATCAGCGGCGGATCGCGATCGAACAGATTGTTGATCGTGATGAACGGCTCCAGACTGCCGCCCCAACCTTCGATCTTCTGGCTGATGGTCAGGTCGGTGTACCAGACCGAAGGCGCCTTCGCCCCGGAATAATTATTGTTCGGTTCGCGCGAACCGACCTTCACCGGGCCGGTATATTGCTCCGACACGAAGATGGTGAGGCCGCCGTCGCTCACATAATTGAGGTTCAGCGTGCCGCGCCATTTCGGCCGGGCGATCGGGCCATTGTTGATGCCGTAACCCGCCGAGTCATAGGCGGCCACCGCTGCGCTCTGCTGCGTCACATATTTGTCGAGCCAGCTCACATAGGCGCGGGCGCTGAAATTGCCGTTGCCCAGCCGCGTGGTATAGCTGGCGTCGATGTCGACGCCCGCCGTTTCCAGCTTGGCGATATTGGCCGCCGCGACGCGGATCAGGCTGGGGAAGGCTGTCGGCGTCGGCCGGGTGATGAGCGCGCATTCGGGCGCCGCCGCATTGGCGACGCAATTTTGCACGATCTGCCCGGTGTTGAGCGTGCCGATCGCCCCTTCGATCTCCAGGTCGAAATAGTCCGCCGACAGGCTGAAGCCGGGCAGGAAGCTGGGCGTCAGCACGAAGCCGAAGGTCTTGGTCTTCGCCTTTTCCGGTTCGAGCAGGCGGTTGCCGCCCGACACGGTGGAAACGTTGCCGGTCTGGCCCGATACCGGATCGGTCAGCAGGCCGATGCCGCTCTGGTCGCCCGCGAACAGATCGAACAAGGTAGGCGCGCGAATGTCGCGGGAGATGGTGCCGCGCAGCAATATGTCCTGCACCGGCTTCCAGGTGAGGCCGAGCTTCCATGTTTCGACCTGTCCCGACGTGCTGTAGTCGGTGATGCGGCCAGCGCCGTTCAGTTCCAGCGAATGGAGGAACGGCATGTCCTTGACGATCGGCAGGTTGATTTCGCCAAAGGCTTCCTTGACCGTCACGCTGCCCTGCGCCTGGCCCACATTGGTCAGCCAGTAGAAGAGCGAGGTCGACGACACGCCGCGCAGGCCCGCGAAATATTCGCTGCGTTCGGCGGCGGTGTCGAGCAGCGAGGGATCGCTGTTGCTGGTGAGGTCCAGCGACTGCTTGCGCCATTCGCCGCCGACCACGATGTCGACCGGCCCGCCCGGCAGGCTGAAGGGCGAGCCCTGGAATTGCAATGCGGCGGCGTCATGCTTGATCCGCGCATCATAGGACATGGTGCCGGTCGCATAATCATAGCCCGGCTGGTTGGTATAGGCGTCGCCGGTCAGAAAGATGTTGAGCGGCTGGCATCCGGCGAAGCGCGCCCGGACGACGGGATCGGCGCTCAGAGTCGGGCGGCAGACGATATTGCCGTTTGTGTCGCGCACCGCGTCCAGCGCGGCATAGGCCTTTTGATAGTCGTACAGGCCATGCTGGTCGACGCTGTGCTTGGAATCGCCATGGGTATAGTTGACCGACCATTTCCAACTGTCGCCCAGATTGCCTTCAAGACCAGCCGTCGCCATCCAGAAATCGGTGCGTTCGTTGGTGAACGGCTTCTTCGAGCTGTCGCCCGAATATTTGCCGATGTTGAACTGCTGGCCGGGCGTTAGTGCGGCAGCGACCTGTGCCGGGATGAAGGGATTGCCCTCGAACACCGGAGCATTTTGCGTGCCGACCCAGGCGTTGGACTGGCTGATATAGCTGAGTTCGCTGCGGGTGAAATTGCCCTGCACGAAGAAATTAATGTCGTCGGTCACATCATAGCTGAAACGGCCGAAGGTCTGATAAGTGCGCAGCGGCGCGACGGCATGAACGTCCGACGGGATAACGAAACCGTCGCCGCCAATATTGAACGCGGCCGTGCCTGTCGCCGTGCCATTATTGAAGGGCCGGATCGTGCCGTCGCCGTTGATCTGATAATTGGCGAAGGGGCCATCCAATATCTTGCCATTGTCGCTGGCAAAGATCAGGTGGATATTGTCCTGCAGAACGCGAGGATTGGCGTTTGAGCCAGGGGCCGCCGTGCTGCCGGGCACGCTGCCGACATAGACATAATTGGAATTGCCGCCTTTGCGGTCGGACCGCAACATGCCCTTGTTGTTATAATATTCGCCCGACAGCAACAGGTGTCCGCGCCCGCCGAACAGGTCCATGCCACCGGCCAGGCTGATCCGCTGATTGCCGTTGTCGCCACGCTGCGACACGCCGCCCTGGACGCTGCCGGTGAGGCCGGTGAATTTGCGGTTGAGGACGAAATTGACCACGCCCGCGACCGCATCCGACCCGTAGGCGGCAGACGCGCCCGCGGTCACGATGTCGACGCGCTGGAGCAGGGCGTTGGGGATGACATTGGTGTCGACCGTGCCCTGATAGGTGGTCGGCGGCACGCGCATGCCGTCGAACAGGATCAACGTGCGGTTGCCGCCCACGCCGCGCAGGTTAAGCACATTGCCATGGCTCGCGCTGTTGGCGAAATTATGCGAACTGCGCGAGGGACTGGAGCTGTTCTGGAACTGCGGCAGCTTGTTGAGCGCGTCAGGGATGTTGGTCGGCGTCGCCTTGACCAGATCCTCCGTCGTGGCGACCGTGACGGGGGTGGGCGCGGTATAGCCGTCCCGGACGATGCGCGATCCGGTGACGATGATGTCACCGGTGCTGGCCGGGCCTTCGCCCTGAGCCTCCGCGCCGCCCGTCTGGGGAACATCCTGGGCCATGGCCGGTGCGGTCAACGCCAGCAAACTTACGCTGATGCACATGGCGGAAGCGACGGGCAGCCTCATCATATCTCCTATCCCTGATGGTGATTATTATTCAAATATATACTGTGATGCATGTTTCGCTAGAGCGCTAAAAAGTGCATGTCAATGCATATTTGGAAATTCGGCGGGATAGGCGTGCCGAAAAATCGGCGGTGTGGCGAAGATGTGTCAGAAGAAGGCCGAACGGCACTTATTTTGCGCGAAGAAACGCATGCCGGGCGTGGAAAGGCGGTCGTTCTGCGTTTGACCATTTGGGTTTGATGACAGGGGAATTCAGATGAGCCGATCCGTGCTGTTGCGCGCTGCCGCGATGATGGTGGCCATGACCTCCAATCTGGCTGCTTCCGCGTCCCATGCCGCGCCGCCGGACGATGCGTCCTTCCGCGCCTTGCTGAAGGAGATGGTGGAGACCGACAGCAGTTTCGACAGCGGCAACTGCACCGCCGTCACGGAAAAGGTCGCCGCGCGGATGAAGGCCGCCGGATTCCCGGAGCAGAATCTGCATCTCTTCGTGCCGGAGGGGCATCCCAAGGCGGGCGCGCTGGTCGCCGTCTATCCTGGGCGCGACCCGAAGCTGAAGGCCGTGCTGATGCTGGGGCATATCGACGTGGTCAATGCCCGCCGCGCCGACTGGACCCGCGATCCCTATGCCTTCATTGAGGAGGACGGCTATTATTACGGCCGGGGCGTCGCTGACATGAAGGCGCAGGACGCGATCTGGATCGACAGCCTGCTGCGGTTTCAGGCGGAAAAATACCGCCCCCTGCGCACCGTCAAGATGGCGTTGACCTGCGGGGAGGAGGGGCTTTACCTGAACGGCGCCAAATGGCTGGTGGACAATCAGAAGGATCTGGTCGACGCGGGCATTGCGCTTAATGAAGGCGGCTATGGCGAGCTGGACGAGAAGGGCAACCGGGTCGACCAGACATTCCAGGCAGCGCAGAAGGTGGTGATGCAATTCACGCTGGAGGCGACCAATCCCGGCGGCCATTCCTCGCTGCCGCGCCCGGACAATGCGATCTACAGCCTGGCGCGGGCGCTGGACCGGCTGAGCCGCTATGATTTCCCGGTGCAGTTCATCGATGCCAATCGCGGCTATTTCACCAAAATGGCCAAGGTGGTCGGCGGCGCGGAAGGCGCGGCCATGACCGCGATCGTCGCCAATCCGCAGGACAAGGCGGCCAGCAATCTGCTCAACACATCGCCCAGCTATCATTCGATGCTTCGCACCACTTGCGTGGCGACCTTGCTGTCGGCCGGGCACGCCGCCAATGCGTTGCCGCAGCGGGCCACGGCGACGGTCAATTGCCGCGTCATTCCGGGCGTCACCACGGATGAGATATTGGCGACGCTCACCAAGGTCGTCGACGATCCGGAGGTCAAGGTGACGGCGTCGCGAGGCTATCGTCCGGCCAATCCCGCGCCGGTGACGGACAAGGTGCTGGGGCCGGCGATCAAGATGTCAGCACAGGTCTGGCCCGGCGTGCCGGTGGTGCCGCATATGGCGACGGGCGCGACCGACGCGGTGACGATGAACGCCGCGGGCATCCCGACCTATGGGGTGAGTGGGCTGTTCCGCGATCCCGACGGCAATGGCGTCCATGGCCTGAACGAACGCATCCGCGTGCGATCAGTGATGGAGGGGCGAAAATTCCTCTATGGACTGGTCAAGGCCTATGCCGATCAGAAGGATTGAGATGCTTCAATAGCCCATAGCATAGCCCATGCGGCGGGGGTCGGCCCCGCCCATGCGTGCGCCCGACGGGTCGACCAATACGCCCTGCACGCTGCCTATGGAATAGGGGCGGACTTTCTCGATCCGGTGGCCCATGGCGGTCAGGCCTTGCAGCACCGGATCGGCAAAGCGCCCCTCCGCCTGCACCGTGATGGCCGCACCGGGCTTGTAGAAATTCGGATCGGCATCCAGCGCAAAGCGCGGCGCTTCGATCGCCGCCTGGATCGGCATGCCGCGATCCACCACATTGACCAGGAACTGGAACTGCGTCTGGCCGATCGTCTCCCCGCCGGGCGAGCCGAACACCATGCGCAGGCGGCCCTTGTCGAGGACAATGGTGGGGCCGTTGCCTAGCAGCGCGACTTTGCCGGGAGCGACCTTGTTGGGATGGCCGTCATAGGGTGCGGTCGATCCCAGTCGCAGGCCGTTGTTGAAGAGGAGGCCGGTATCGCCCATCACCAGGAAAGTGCCGAAGCCGCCGCCGACCGTGGTCGTGACGGCAATGGCGTTGCCGTCAGCGTCGACGGCGGACAGGCTGGTGGTGTCGCCGCCGCGCGTGCGGTCGTCGCCCCGCGCCGCGAAACGCAGCCGGGCCTGTTCCAGCGCGGCATGATCGAAAGCCGCCGCATTGCCGCCCTCCGGATAAAGTCCTGCCCTGGCCGGATCGATCAGCCTGCGCCGCTCCGCCGCGAAGCGTTTGGAAAGCAGCCCCTCGACCGGCGTTTGCGCGAAACGGGGGGCCGCCGCATAGCGATAGACATCGGCCTTGGCGACCTTGATCGCCTCGATCAGCAAATGGGTGAATTGCGGCCCGTCGGCGGGCAGGGCGGCCAGGTCGAAGCCCTCGACCAGATTGAGCTGCTCGCA
This sequence comes from Sphingobium sp. SJ10-10, assembly GCF_036038995.2. Taxonomy (NCBI): domain Bacteria; kingdom Pseudomonadati; phylum Pseudomonadota; class Alphaproteobacteria; order Sphingomonadales; family Sphingobiaceae; genus Sphingobium; species Sphingobium sp. SJ10-10. The sequence goes on along the minus strand of NZ_CP158133.1, from coordinate 362,043 downwards.
CAGTTCAAGGCCGGTGCGCGAGGTCAGCGGGCTGCTATAGACGTCGAGGCCGCGATAGTTGGTGCTGACCGGATCGCTCCAGCGCGGCCGATAGGCTTTAAGGTCGTCGAGGCGCAGCCAGCCGCCGACCTCGGTGGAAAAGCGGGCAAATTCCTGTGCGATCGGGCCGGTGTAGAAATGGTCATAGGCGGCTTGCAGGGCGCGGTCGCGGTCAGCGCCGCCTTTCAGCGCCATGCTCTCGGCATCGGCCAGTGCCTGAAGGGTGCGGGCGAGGCCGGGATTGCGGAAGATGGAGCGGGGCGCGGGCGGCTGTCCGCCCGGCAGGAACAGGGCGGCGCTGGTGGGATAAAGCGCGAGCGTCTTTTGCGCTCGGGCGATGAACAGGGCGATGGACGGATCGAGCGGATGGCCGTCGCGGGCATAGCCGATCGCCGGTCCGAGCAATGTGGCGAGCGGCAGCCTGCCCAAGCGCCGGGCCAGCGCGATCCAGCCGCCAAAGGCGCCCGGCACGGTCAGCGCTTTGGGACCATGGTCCAGCACCTTGGGATCGACCTGCGGATCGAGCAGGCGCGGCGCGCCGCCGGTGAAGGCGAGCGAATGGACCTTCCCTGCCCGGCGGTCGAGGCAGGTGGCGAAGCCGTTTCCGCCCGCGCTCGATGCCCAGGGTTCGACCACGTTCATCACCGCCATGGCGGCGACCACCGCGTCGGCGGCGCTCCCGCCCTGCATCAACATGCGCGTGCCCGCCATGGCCGCGAGCGGATGGCCAGCGGTGACGCCGCCATGTGGCATCGGAACCTCAACGCGGTGCGCCACGACGCTTGCGCCGCCTGAGCGCGGCGCATCGGGTGCACGGGCGCCGGATTGGGCGCGGGCTGTGGAAGGAAGGCCGGTGAGCGCCAGGCCCGCAAGGCTGGCGGCAAGCAATTCACGACGGTCGAGCGCTTCCGGGCGCTGGGGCTGATCGGGAGCGGGCATGGACGAACCTTCGATCTTGGCGGAACGGAAAAAAAGGATGCGGCGCCTGAAATGGGGCGCCGCATCCTGTCGCATCAGAAGGACTTCTTGATGCTGGTGTACCAATAACGCGCCTGCGGCTGATAGAGGTTCGACAGATAACCGCCGGACGCCAGCGGCGGATCCTTGTCGAAAATATTGCGCGCACCAATCTGGAAACTGGTGTTGTTGAGCGGCCCTCCATTTTTGAACGTATATTGGGCGTAGAGATTGACGGTGGTCTGGCCCTTCACGATCCACGGATTGGTCGCGGCGTTGCGCACCGCATTTTCATACACGCTGTCGATGAACTGGGTATAGGCGCCGATCTTCACCGGCCCCATGGTCCAGTCCAGCGTGGCTGCGATGCGCCAGCGCGGCTGCCCGTCGCGCCCGACCACATCGCCGCCGCCCTGGATCGGCACGCCAGCATTCACCAGGCCCGCCGAGCGGCCGTCGATCACCGCCGTCACACCGGCGGGCGCATCGACATAATAGCTGATCAGGCGTGATGCGTTGACGTTGAGCGAGAAGGTGCCGATCGACGCGGTCGGCAGCAGATAGTCGAGGTTGAAGTCGATGCCCTGCACCGTCACCGGCAACAGATTTTCGAAATTGGCGACGACATAGAGCAACTCGCCGACCGGGGCGAGGCCGGTGCCCGCGACCAGCGCGACATCGTCCGCGGTCGGATCGCGGCGCACGACATTGGGATTGCTGCTGCCCTGCACGCGCCGCAGATAGTCGAGGTTGAGGCCGTTTTGATAGTCCAGCAGACCGACGACATTCTTCTGCTTGATCTTCCAGCGGTCGACGGTGAACGTCACCTTGCCCCAGCCGTCGCCCAGTTGCGGGGAGAAGACCGCGCCGAAGCTCCAGCTCTGTGATTCCTCCGGCTTCAGGTTGGGATTGCCGCCGCTGCGCCGCAGGACCGAGATGCTGCGGTTGCACTGGGAGAAGTTGGCGATACGGCCCGCCCGCAAGTCCGCTTCGCACAGCACATAGTCGACGCCGGTGTTCACGCGGTCCAGCGTGGAGGTGTTGATGACCTCCAGATTGGGCGCGCGGAAGCCCTGCGACCAGGAACCGCGCAGGCGCAGACCCTGGAGCAGTTCCCAGCTTCCCGCGATCTTCGGCTTCGCGACCGACCCGACGTCGCTATAATCTTCGTAGCGCCCGGCGATCTGGAAATCGAGACTGCGGAAGAAGGGAATTTCCATGTCCGGGCTGAAGATCGGAATGGCGAGTTCGGCATAGGCGGACTTCACATTGCGCTTGCCGCGCACGTCGGGGCTGGGGCTGGCGCCGCCCAGATCGGAGCCATAGAAAATGCCCGTGACGGCGTCGGTATAGGTGGTGTCCACCCCGCGAATGCCGCCCTGATAGGTCGAGCGGTTGTCATGATAGGTTTCGCGGCGATATTCGACGCCCGCCGCGATGCCGATGCTGTTGTCCGCCCACAGGCCCAGCAGATTGGCGTTGGAAATCTTGAAATCCCACAGCGCCAGCGACGTGCGCGTCTTGCGCGTCGCCTTGATGCGGAAACTGTCGATGGTCGCCGCATTGTTCGGGGTGCAGTCACCGACGGACGGCGTATCCACGCAGCCGCCGTTGAAGGGATTATAGGCATCGGGCGTGGTGCGGTTGATCGCGGCTTGCAGCAAACTATTGGAGAAATTTTCCTGCGTATCCGCGGCGGTGGCCCAGGTATAGAGGCCGGCGGTGTCCCAGTCCCAGTCCCCGATATTGCCTTTCAGGCCGCCCAGGAAGCGATATTGATAATTGGTCACGTCGACCTTGCGCGATCCGAAGTCGACATAGTTGAGCGAGGTGATCTGGATCGGCAGGCCGGTGGCCGGAACGACGGCTATGTTCAGGCCGGGCAGGCGGTTGGGCGAGCCGACTGGACCGAGCGGGTTCCAATAGGCGTTGGCCGCGACGGTGATCGGAATGTTCGCGAGCGAGCCGGGGCCGCCGATGATCGCTTCCGTCTTGCCGCGATAGAAGCCTGCTTCGCCATAAAGCGTCAGCTCGTCAGTCAGGTCGAAATGCCCATTGGCGAACAGGTTGATGCGTTTGACCGAAGGCTGGGTGGTAAGGTCGTCGAACGTCGCCGGCGCATTGAAGCGCAGATTGCTGTCGACGGTCGCCATTTCCGTGGCGCCGTTGCCGTCGTCATAACAGGTTCCCGCGGTGCCCGATGCGATCCGGCATCCGCTGTTGGCGTTGGGTTGAATGTGGAACTGGCTGGAACTGTTGGTGAAAGCGACGCCGTTGCTGGTGATGGTGCGGTTCAGGAAGGTGCCGTTTGCGGCTGGGCTGAGCGCGCGGAAGGTGCCCCATGGCGTGCTGGTGCTGGTGCCGTTGAATGCCGCGACATTGGCGAAGGGCGTGCCCGCGACATAGCCGCGGCGGTCGACATTGGCGGTATAGTCCTGGTCGCTGAGATAAAGCTTGGACTTTTGCGCATAGCCGGCGAACAGCGTTATGTTGCCGCGCCCTTCGCTAAAGTCCTTGCCGATCAAGCCGTTGACGGTGAATTCACGAAGATTGGTGCCTTCCGCCCCGCCATATTGAGCATCGAACTTGGCGCCGTTGAAATCGGAATTGAGGACGTTGTTGACGACGCCTGCAACTGCGTCAGAACCATAGAGGGCGGCCGCGCCATCACGCAGGACTTCCACGCGCGCGATATTGCCGACCGGAATGGTGTTGGCATTATAACCGAAAGTCGGAACGCCGGAATCGACCACGCCGGTAATGGCCTGCGACGTCGGGTGGAGCACGGTGCGGCGGCCGTTGATCAGCAGCAGCGTGTTGCCCTGGCCCAGACCGCGCAGCGATACCGTGGAAACGTCGCCGCGCGCGGCATTGGCGTTGCCGCCGCCCAGCACCTGTTCGTTGAAAGTCACGCCGCCCAATTGCGGGATGGAACGGAAGAGATCGGCGCCGGAAACCGCGGCCACCGCTTCTATCTGCTGTTCGCCCACGACGCTGACAGGCAAGGCGCCGGTCGTGTTCGCGCCCCTGATCTGGGAGCCGATGACGACGATTTCGGCGCCCCTGTCCGCTTCGGCCTGCGGAGCGCTGTCGGTTGCCGTCTGTGCGTGAAGGGCACCTGCCGTCAATGCCCAAAGGCTGGCTCCCGCCAGCGTCGAAATGCTGTTTCTTCTCACCCTCATCTTGCTGTTCCCCTGTGATGAAGCCCATCCACCGATCCCTCCGGCGAAAGGGCTTTGCGCGGTTTCAGCTATCGGGCGGTTGCGCGCCGATGAATCCCGTGCACGACAGGCTATTGTTTTTTGAAAACGGGAATTTGCCCAGACTGTGCATTCGCGGATCCCCCGATAACTGGAGTTCCGGCACCATCCCCCGTGTGGGCCATTTCGCCTCCGACCTCACGCCGTCAGCATGCATTGACGGGCGAAGCGCCCACATCCACGCCCGTTCAAGATAGTAGAACTGATGAGATCATAATTTCCACCATGCCGGGATGAATATTTTTCAAATCCTATGAAATTTTCTGAAGCATAGTGGAAATAGGGATCGATCTCGTTACAGGGAGGAAGACCGGCAAGGCAGATGCGTCCTTTCCCTCGGATAGCTCTGACTATGCCGATTACGGGGGATCTTCATTCATGAGCGAGAGCGCAAAGCAGGGATTGAGCCGTCGTGACTTGGCGGCATTGGCCGTTGGCGGCGCCGTTCTGGCCCAGACTGGGACATCGGCCTTGGCGCAGGAGGCTTCCTCCGCCAAGGCGCCGCTGGAACCCACCCGGCTGGTAAGCGCGGGAGAGACGCTGCGGCCGGAGATCGTCGGCAATTTCGGCATCGTCGCCGCCGGACGTCATTATGCAGTGGCGGCGGGGACGCGCATATTGATGGCGGGCGGCAATGCGACGGACGCGGGCGTTGCGGCGGTGTTCGCGGCGGCCGTGACGGAAATTTCGCATTTCGGCTTTGGCGGCGAAGCGCCGACCATCATCTATGACGCGAAGGCGAAGAAAGTCTCGCTGGTGAACGGCCAGGGCGTCGCGCCCGCGCTCGCCACGCCGGACAAGTTCGCCAAGGCGGGCGTCATTCCCGGCAATGGCCCCAATGGCGGCACGGTGCCCGCCATGGTCGACGCCATGGCGCTGGCGTTGCAGCTCAATGGCACGATGACGCTGGATCAGGTGCTGCAACCCGCCATCGAGCTGGCCGACGGTTTCGTCATGTATAATTTTCTGGCCGAAGTCTTCGTCAGCCAGAAGAAAGCGACGTCCAAGTGGAAGGATGCCTATGATACCTATTATCCGGGTGGGGCATTGCCGAAAGTGGGCGAAATCTTCCGCCAGCCCAATTTGGCGAGAACTATCCGCGCCATCGCGGAAGCGGACCGGGCCGCCTATAAGAAGACGAAGAACCGCAAGGCGGCGATCCAGGCGGGGCGCGACGCCTTCTACAAGGGCGACATCGCCCGGCGGATCGGCGCGGCGATGGAGCGAGACGGCGGCCTGATGCGCTATGAAGACCTTGCCGGCTACAAGGGCAAGGTCGAAGTCCCCGCCATGACCAGCGTCTTCGGCTATGAAGTCTACAAGGCCGGATTTTGGAGTCAGGGTCCGGCTATGTTGATGGCCCTCAACATAGCCGAGGCGGCGGGCATCGCATCGATGGAGCCGGGTTCGGCGCCTTATCTCCACACCGTCGCGGAATCGATCAAGCTCGCCTTCGACGACCGCAACGCCTATTTCGGGGATCCCGATTTCGCGACCGTGCCGATGAAGGGTCTGCTGTCCAAGGCCTATGCGACCGCGCGAGCGAAGCAGATCGGGCCGAAAGCGTCGTTGGAGCATCGCTATGGCGACCCTTGGGCGTTCGAGGGCAAAGCCCGCACGACGCCTGCCTTCACCCCCCACATGCTGAAGGCTCCACCGCGCCCGACCGCGGACACAACCGCCATCGAAGTGGTCGACAAGGATGGCAATCTGTTCAGCGCCACGCCCAGTTCGGGCTGGCTGCTGGGCGGCGCCTATATTGCGGGCGACACCGGCGTGCCGATGAGCAACCGGCTGACCGTCTTCGATCTCGACCCCGAAAGCCCCAATGTGCTGGTGCCGGGCAAGCGGCCGCGCACGACGCTTTCTCCCTCCATGGTGCTGAAGGACGGGGCGCCTTATCTGGCGATCGGCACGCCAGGCGGCGACAATCAGGACCAGCAGATCATGAACGTGCTGCTGCGCGTGCTGGCCTTCGACCAGCCGCTCCAGGCCGCGATCGAGGCGCCGCGCATCAACAGCAATCATTTCCACGCCTCCTTCGCGATCAAGAAAGATGAACCGGGTGTGCTGGAAATCGAGAACCGGGTGCCCCAGGCGGTGCGCGACGATCTGACCGCGCGCGGGCACAAGCTCGACGTGCTGGGGCCGTTCGCGGTTTCCACCGGCATCGTCGCCGCCGGGGTCGTGCCGGGCAGCGGCACTTTGCGCGGCGGGGCGGATGTGCGCCGCGAACGCTATGTCTTCGGCTGGTAAGAGGGTGTGTTGATGAAGTCTCCCCTGAAGTTTCTTTCTGTCGCCCTGCTGTCGGCCTGCGCCGTGCAAGCCTATGCCCAGCCGGCCAATCTCCCGCCGCCCGGAGGCGAAAAGCCGGTTGCCTTCGACGTGCATGAGGGCACCTCCATGGCCGTATCGGTCTCCCCCGACGGCAAATGGCTGGCGGTCGACCTTCAGGGCAGCCTCTGGATCATCCCGGCCAAGGGCGGGAAGGCGAAGCGCATCACCGACTATTTCAACGATGCGCGCCAGCCGGTGTGGTCGCCCGATGGTTCGCGGCTTGCCTATTTCGCCTATCGCGAGGGTGGCTATGATCTCTGGACCATCAAGCCTGACGGCACCGACATGCGCAAGCTGACCGAGGGCGCATGGGACGACCGCGAACCGGCCTGGTCCCCCGATGGCAAGACCATCGCCTTTTCCTCCGACCGCAGCGGCAATTACGACATCTGGACGCTGGACGTCGCAAGCGGGGCGGTGAAGCAACTCAGCAGCAACCCCCGCGAGGACCGGATGCCGAGCTGGTCGCCGGACGGCGCCCGCATCGCCTATGCCGGGATCGACGGCGCGAAGACGGCGCTCTATGCGACGACCCTGGCCGACGGCAAGGAAAGCCTACTCAAACAGGTGGCGGGGAGGGTCGATGCCCCCTCCTTCGGTCCCGCCGGTGACCTCGCTTATGTGGTGCAGGACACCAAGGGCAGCCATCTGGAAGTAGATGGCAAAATCGTCAGCGGAACCGAGAATGTCTTTCCCTTCCGCATAAGCTGGGGGAAGGGCGGCTATTATTACGTGTCGGACGGCAAGATCAGGCACCGTACCGGCGGACGCCTCTCCACCGTCGATTTCGCCGCCACGCTGGAGGCGGTGAAGCCCAGCTATGCGCGGGCGAAACGCGACTGGGATTCCACCGCGCCCCGCAAGGCGCTGGGCATCGTGCATCCGACCATCTCGCCCGACGGCAGCCGCATCGCCTTCGTCGCGCTGGGCGATCTCTACCTCATCTCCTCCAAGGGCGGCGTGCCGGAGAATCTGACCAAGGACGCCGCGCTGGATGCTGATCCCGCCTGGTCACCCGACGGGCAGAGCATCGTCTATACCTCCGACAAGGGCGGCGGCTTGCCGCAACTGTGGATACGCGATCTCAAGACGGGCAAGGACCGCAAGCTTACCGACATGGATACCCAGCCGCTTGGCGCGGCCTGGTCGCATGACGGCAACCGCATCGCCTTCCTCGATGTCGATGGCCGCTGGGGCGTCGCTGGCGTCTGCGTCGTCGACGTGGCAAGCGGGAAGGTGACGCGGCTTGCAGAGTCGCTGGGCCAGCCGGGCAGCCCAAGCTGGTCGGCGGACGGCAAATATGTCGCGATTGCGCTATCCTATAAATATTCGAACAGTTTCCGCGAAGGCACCAATCAGGTCTATGTGATTCCCGCCGATGGCAAGGGCGAACCCTTCTGGCAGTTGCCGCAGGCCAATGCGGGAACGGACACGCGGGGCGGCGGCGGTCCTGCCTGGTCGCCGGACGGAACGAAGATGGCGGCCATTTATGAAGGCCTGCTGAAAATCTGGCCGGTGGGCGCGGACGGCAAGCCTATGGGGCCGCCGCGCAGCTATACATCCGAAATTTCCTATTTTCCCACCTGGACCGCCGATTCACGCACCATCCTCTACCAGTCGTCGGACAAGCTGAAGACGATCGACACCGAAACCGGCGTGATCCGGGAGATTCCCGTCGATCTCACCTACCGTCTTGCCAATCCGACCGGGCGGACGGTGATTCATGTCAGCAATCTGGTGGACTCTGTCCGCGACGAGACCCAGCATGACAAGGACATCGTGATCGAGGGCAACCGCATCGCGGCGATCCGCGATCACGATCCGGCCTTGCATCGGGCGGAACGTTTTATCGACGGCACCGGCCTTACCGCCATTCCCGGCCTGATCGAGCATCACGCCCATCTTCAGAAGGATTTCGGCTCCAATCTGGAACGGGCATGGCTGGCCTATGGCATCACGACCGTTCGCGATCCGGGCAATCAGGTCTATGACGCGATTGAGGATCGGGAAGCCGCCGAAGCGGGCGTCCGCCCCTCCCCCCGCCTCTATGTCAACGGCCCGCTGTTCGAATGGCAGCGCGTCTATTACAAGATGGGCGTGGCCGTCTCCGGCCCGGCCCATCTGGAGCGGGAACTGGAGCGCGCCCGCATCCTGAAATATGACATATTGAAAAGCTATGTCCGCATGCCCGACATCTACCAGCGGCGCATCGTGGAGGCCGCGCATCAGATGGGCGTTCCCGTCACCGGCCATGAAATCTTCCCTGCCGCCTATACCGGCGTCGACGCGACCGAGCATCTGGGCGCGACCAGCCGCCGCGGCTATTCGCCCAAGCAGGGACCGATGGGCATGGCCTATGAAGATGTCATTCAGCTTTTCGGCCGCAGCGGCCGGACCTTGACGCCGACCAATTTCGGCGCGCTGGCCGGCTATCTGGAGAAGAATCCGGCTTATCGCGACGATCCGCGCCTTAACCTCTATCCGATCTGGGCGCGCAAGACGGTGACGGAGAGCGATCCCATGGCGGCGATGCTGCGGCCCATGATGGCGGGAAGTCTGGAGAGCCTGAAGAAGATCTATGATGCCGGCGCGCTGGTCACGGCGGGCACGGATACGATGATCGCGACCAATCTGCATGCGGAGATTTCCTCCTATGTCGATGCGGGGCTGACACCCTTTCAGGCGTTGCAGACGGCGACCGTCAATTCGGCCAAGTCGCTCAATCTGGATGCGGGAACATTGGAGGCTGGCAAGCTGGCCGACATTACCCTTCTTGCGGGGGATCCGCGCGAGAATATCGCGAACACCTTCAACGTGCGGAAGGTGATCGCCAACGGGAAATATTATGATGTCGGAGACCTTGTTTTCGGCGGAAAATAGGATGGCGACATGAACATGGCGGGTTTTCCTCCGCGCCTCGTTCTCCCGGATACAGCATCAGCACTATGGGAATGGGGGCGTGCATGGCAAATCCGTCAGCGTTCAGGCTTTCTCTTATGGGCATTGCGGCGGCCACTGCCTTGTCGTCAACGGCCCATGCCGCACCGGTCGAACATAAGCAGACCCCCGGCGCGATGATCGCCAGCGCCGCTGTGGTCCCGCCCGGCAGCACGCTCTATTTCCTTTCCGGGGCTACGGGAGCGCCGATCGATCCCAAGGATATGGAAAGCCCGAACGCCTTTGGCGATACCGAGGCGCAGGCCTTGTCGATCTTCACCAAGATGAAGGCCCAGCTTGCGGAGATGGGCCTTACCATGGGCGATGTCGTCAAGCTGACCGTCTTTTTGGTCGGCGACCCCAAATTGGGCGGGAAAATGGACCGCGACGGCATGACGCGGGCCTACAAGAAATATTTCGGCACGGCCGAGCAGCCCAATCTGCCGACGCGGTCGGCCTTCCAGATCGCGGGCCTCGCCCGGCCGCAGCAACTGATCGAGATCGAGGCGATCGCGGCCAAGGGCAACTGAACCTTCCGCCGCCGTGCACAGGGGGTATTTATGGAGAATAGCACGCAGCCGAGCCGCCGCCAGCTCCTGAGCCTGATCGGCAAGATGGGCGGCGCGGCGGCCATGTATCAGGCGATGACCGCGCTGGGCCATGCCGCCGAAACCCAGTTCGACGGGCCGCCGGTCCTGTCCGGCGCGAAACCGGGCGCATCGGTCGTTGTGGTGGGCGCTGGCCTTGCCGGGATGGTTGCAGCCTATGAACTGGAAAAGGCGGGCTATCAGGTCAAACTGCTGGAGTTTCAGGATCGTCCGGGCGGCCGCAACTATACGCTGCGCGGCGGCGATACCTTCACCGAAAGCGATGGCACCGTGCAGAAGGTGCAGTTCGCGCCGGGCAACTATATCAATCCCGGTCCCTGGCGCATCCCCCATCACCACAATTGCCTGCTTCATTATTGCAGGCAGTTCGGCGTGGCGCTGGAGCCGTTCATCCAGCTCAACCACAATGGCTTCATCCATTCGAGCGAGGCGTTCGGCGGCAAGCCGCAGCGCTACAAGGCGGTGGCAACCGACTTCCGGGGCCACACATCGGAATTGCTGGCGAAAGCGGCGAACGCCAAGGCGCTGGATGGCAGCGTGAGCGCGGAGGACAAGGAGAAGTTGCTGGAGGCGCTCCGCCACTGGGGCGTGCTGGACGACAATATGGCCTATACCAGCAGCGTGGCCGTCTCCGCCCAGCGGGGGTACGATCGGCCGCCGGGCGGGGGCGTGGAGGGCGCGCCCTCGCCATCGCAGATCGCGAAACTTGGTGACGTGCTCGACCCGCAGGTCTGGACGGCCATGAGCTTCTATTTCAACTATGTGATGCAGACGACGATGTTCCAGCCGGTGGGCGGCATGGACATGATCGGCAAGGCCTTCGCTGGCCAAGTCGGCAAGCTCATCACCTATAATGCAAAAGTCACAAAGGTTGCCCAGAGCGGCAAGGGCGTGACCGTCAGCTACAAGGATGTACCGAGCGGCAAGATGAACAGCGTCAGCGCCGACTGGTGCGTGTGCACCATCCCGCTGTCGATCATCAGCCAGGTCGAGATGCAGGTGGGACCGAAGCTGGCGGCGGCGATGAAGGCGGTGCCCTATGCGGGCCAGCTCAAAATGGGGCTGGAGTTCAAGCGTCGCTTCTGGGAGGAGGATGACAATATCTATGGCGGTCACAGCTTCACCGACCAGCCGATCGCGCAGCTTTCCTATCCCAATGACCGCTTTTTCTCCAACGGACCGGCGGTGCTGCTGGGCGCGTTCGCCCGCGATGCAGGCGCCTTCGAGCTGACCGGCATGACCCCGCAGGAGCGGATCGAGGCGGCGCTGGCGCAGGGCGAGATTTTCCATCCGCAATATCGCAAGGAGTTCATGAACGGCGTGTCGGTGCCGTGGAGCCGCGTGCCCTGGATATTGGGTTGCACCTCGCGCTGGAGCGAGGAGAACCGGGCGGCGCATTATCAGAATCTCGTCGCGATCGACGGGCGCGTGGTGCTGGCGGGCGAGCATGCCAGCTATTATGGTGGCTGGATGGAGGGATCTTTGCTTTCCGGCATCGATGCGATCACGCGCATCCACCAGCGCACGCAGGCGGCATGACATGCGGCGCAGCTTGATCCTGATTCCGCCGCTTCTGGCCCTTCTGGCGGCGCCGGGCCATGCCGATACGCCCGGCGGCGTGCAGGCGAAGAACAAGGCCGTCGACGGCGAGAAGGTCTACAAGCAAATTTGCGCCGCCTGCCATATGCCCAATGCCATGGGCAGCGGCGGCGGCGCCATTCCGGCTTTGGCGAAGGACAAGAAGCTGGCCGATCCCGCCTATCCGATCACGATCGTGATGAAGGGCAAGGGCGCAATGCCGCCGATGAGCGAGATTCTGTCGACAGCGCAGGTGGCGGCAGTCATCACCTATGTGCGGACGCATTTCGGCAACAGCTATCCCCAGCCCGTTACGGAAGCGGACGTCAAGCGCATCTCTAAGCCCGGCAGAAGCATGGAATGATGGAAGACGTCGCCCTCTCCCGCGTTCAGTGAGGCGCCTGGCAAGTTTTTCAGACGCGTTCTATAATCATGGCTGGAGCCATCCCGCCGGCAGCGCACATCGTCGCCAGTCCATATCTGAGATCCCGGCGCTCCAGTTCATCCAGAAGAGTCCCCACAAGTATGGCGCCTGTCGCCCCGATCGGATGCCCCAATGCTATCGATCCACCATTTACATTGACCTTGGCACGGTTGAGGCCGAGATCCCTGATGAACTTTTCCGCTACGACTGCGAAGGCCTCATTGATTTCCCACAGATCGATATCCTCAACCGAAAGCCCCGCCTTTTCCAAGGCCTTTCGAGCGGCGGGAACGGGTGCATTGAGCATCAAGGTAGGATCGCCGCCCATATTGGCCGTCGCCACGATCCGCGCCCGTGGCTTTAGTCCATGGCGTTCCGCATAGGCCGGCGAGGCGAGAAGCAGCCCGGCGGCGCCGTCGACCACGCCGGAAGAATTGCCGGCATGATGGACGTGCTCGATGGTTAGGCCGGGAAATTTGCGGTTTATGAGCGCGCGTGCCGTATTGCCGTCGAGATCTGCGGGCATATCTGCGACGGCCGCGAAGCTTGGGCGCAGTTCGGCCAGTCCTTCGGCGGTGGTGCCGGGCCGCGGAAATTCGTCCCGGTCGAGTATGACAGCGCCGCTCTCGTCACGGACAGGAACGATGCTGCGGTCGAACCGGCCTTCCTCGATCGCGGCGGCAGCGCGACGTTGGCTTTCCAGGGCTAGCGCGTCCAGTTCTTTCCGCCCGATGCCTTCGAGCGTTGCGATCGCGTCGGCGCATACGCCCTGATGCGACTGCGGGTGCAGATCCTGCAAACGGCGATTGCCCGATCCCATGATAAGCGGCATCATGCCCGCAGCAATTTCCGCCTGCGTAATTTTCGCCGTCAGGGACATCATTTCGGTGCCGCCCGCGATCACCAGATCTTCCATCCCCGACATGATTTGCGCCGCTGCGAAGCTGATGGCGGTGATGCCGCCGCCACAGAAACGATCCAGCGTCGTGCCGCTGGCTTTCACATCATAGCCGGCGTCCAGCGCGGCCATGCGCGCAAGATCGCCTCCCTGCTCTGCCTTTTGCATACTGGTGGACCAGATGATGTCGTCGACATCGGCCGTATCGATCCGGTTCCGTTCCGCTAGAGCGGCGAGCACGGTGGCGGCGAGATGCTGGGGATGCATATGGGCCAAAGCGCCCTTGCCGACTTTGCCGATCCCCCGCGCGGTCCGGACGGCATCGATAATATAGGCATCAGCCATGACTATTCCTTTTCAGTTATGTGCGAAGCGCCCACCGCTTTCCGCCAGACGCGTCAGTCCGGTGGCAGGCGCGAAGGCGGGGCCATGGCGCTGCTCCATTTGGTGCAGTTTTTCCACCACGGCGGAAAGGCCGGTCCTGTCGGCCCAGAACATCGGGCCGCCACGATAGGCGGGCCATCCGATTGCCAGGACCGCGACCATGTCGATATCCGACGCTCGCAGGACGACGGATTCGTCCAGCATCCGCGCGCCTTCGTTCGCCATCATGGCCATCATTGGCGCGATCAGCGTTTCCAGTTCCTCCATCGAACAACCTGTCGGAACGGCTTCTTCGGCCCGGACGAATCCGAACAGGTCCAACGCCTCGACCAGTGCAGCCTCCGGTGCGCCGTCGACGCGGAGCATGGTTATCGCCTGTTCCTGCGCCCGGATAAGTCTGTCCGAGACCAGACCATGCCCGGAGCGGCAGATGACAGCCACTCGCCCGGCCTTTCGGGCGAGGCCAAGGATCGAGGCAAGGGTTGTGGGTGATGCGTTCGTCCCCGGCGAGATTTCCATCAGGCGCGACAAAGGGGCGGCGGGCAGGGACAATTGTGTCAATGTTGCGGGATAGGCACTCGCCATCTCGTCCAGCGCACCGATATCGGCGGGCACCAGCAGCGATTGAGGCGAGCGGACCGCGTCGAGTCTTTGCAGGATAGCGTCCGTCAGCGGTTCGGGAAGTGAGCGGCACTCGACAATGATATCGCTCGCCGCCAGACTATCTTGCCCGTTCGCCAACACGGCGGCCCAGCTTTCGAAGCATGTCGCCTTCAGCCCCGCGCGATGCAGGAGGTCGGCCCATGGCGTGCACTCGCCTTTGCCGACGATCGTCGCGACACGCAGCGGAATCACAGGTGTATCAGCACTGATGCCCGGAAGCCTCGCGGCTTCCCGCTCGCTGAAGAAGAGGTATCGCTGCGCGGCGCTTTCGCTGCTGTCTTCCAATTGCCGGAACAGTTCCCATTCGCGCGCCATGCCCTCTTCAAACGGAAGGGTGATCGCGGCTTCTACGGCCCGCACTATATGATCCGGCGCCCTGAACCCGCGCATCACCGCGGCATGGCGACGACGGAAATCGTCGAACAGTCCGGGGCGGGCACGTGCCTGCGTGATAGGCCCATCGCGGTCCCTGATCCGGGTCAAGGGCTTCCCCGCAGCCGCGACGCCGCGTGCGAATGCGACGGCGTCTTCCCGCAATCGGTTTTCGCTGGCCAGCTGGTCCAGAAGGCCCAGTTCGCGCGCTTCCTGGGCAGCGATGCTGCGTCCCGATACCATGAGATCAAGTGCGGCTTCCACGCCAATGACGCGAGGCAGGCGCTGTGTGCCTCCGCCGCCGGGCAACAGGCCGAGATGGACTTCGGGCAGGCCGAGCCGAGCGGAGGGCACCGCGATCCGGTAATGACAGACCAGCGCGGTTTCCAGACCACCACCCAGCGCACTGCCGTGGATCGCTGCGACAACGGGTTTCGCCGCATTTTCGATAAGGCGCATGACCTCATGCAATGTCGGGGACTGCGGCGGTTTGCCGAATTCGCTGATGTCGGCACCAGCGAAAAAGGTCCGTCCGTCGCAGATCAGCACGATGGCCCTGACATTGCCATCGGTCAGCAATGCATCGAACGCTTGGGCCAAGCCTGCGCGTACGGCTGCGCCAAGCGCATTGACGGGGGGAGAATCGACGCTGACGACCCCGACATCGCCTTCGACACTGATACTGACGGGTTGGTTCATGATGATCGGTCCCTGTCGTCAGCGCAGACCCATGCGGATGCCACCGTCCAGCCGCACGTCTTCGCCGTTGAAATAGCCGTTGCGGCACATTTCCAGAACCAGGCTGGCAAATTCCGATGGCATGCCGAAGCGTTTGGGGAAGGGTACATTGGCGCTGAGCGCGGCCTTCACATTGTCCGGGGCTCCCATCATCAAGGGCGTGTCGAAAATGCCGGGGAGAATGCTGTTGATGCGGATGCCTTCGTTCGACAGGTCGCGGGCGATGGGCAGGGTCATTCCGACAATACCGGCCTTGGACGCGGAATAGGCGGCCTGCCCCATCTGGCCGTCTTCGGCGGCGGCGCTCGCGGTATTGACGATCGCCCCGCGCTCCCCATCGGCCAGCGGGTTCAGCGTCAGCATGCCTGCAGCGCTCTTTGCGGTGCAACGGAATGTCCCGATCAGGTTGATCTGGATGATCTTTTCGAAGGCATCGAGCGGGAAATGCTTGGGTGTGCCGCTATTCTTGTCGCGGCTTGCGGTCTTGTAGGCATTGCCGGTCCCGGCGCAGTTGACCAGAACACGCTCCTGCCCGTGCGCGGCCCGGGCCTTGGCGAAACCCGCATCGGCCGAGGCGTCACTGGTGACGTCGACCTGGCAGAAAAGCCCGCCAATCTCCGCGGCCAGCGCTTCGCCCTTGTCGGCGTTGAGGTCGAATAGCGCGACTTTAGCGCCTTCGGATGCTAGCCTGCGCGCGACAGCCTCTCCCAAGCCTGATGCGCCGCCGGTGACGATTGCGGAGATGCCGCTAATATCCATGAGTTGCTCCGATTTTGGAAAGGAATGTGAGGAGAAAGACCTTGGGTTACGCCGTATCGCCGGTCATCTGGTTCAACCGTGCGCGCAGGTCCGTTTTGACGATCTTGCCGTTCAGGTTGCGGGGCAGCGGGTCGCGGCTGATGGTAAAGCTTTCCGGCTGCTTATAGTCCGTCATGCGGGTGGAGCAGTATTCGCCCAATTCTTCCGCGCCGGTAGCAGCGCCCTCGCGCAAGCTGATGAAGGCATGGACCCGCTCACCCAATATGGGGCAGGGTTTGGCGACCACGGCTGCTTCCAGCACGGCGGGATGGGCCATCAATATGCTCTCCACTTCCGCAGTGAAAATCTTGTATCCGCCGCGGTTGATCATGTCCTTGAGCCGGTCGAGCACTCTTACGAAGCCTCGTTCGTCGATGCTGCCAAGGTCGCCTGACCGCCAGTAGCCGTCAGTCAAATTAGCCTTCGTCGCTTCGGGATTGCGCCAGTAACCGGGCGTGACTTGCGGACCGCTGATCCACAATTCGCCCACTGCGCCAACTGGCAGATCCACGCCGTCTGGCCCGACGATGCGGACGTTAGCCCCCCGCACGGGTCTGCCCACGGAATCGCTATTTGCCAGCAACTCTTCGGATGGCATGACGGTCACGCCCCCGCAGGTTTCGGTGGCGCCATAGCAGTTCATGAGCCTCAACGCGCCAAGGCGCGAGGAAATGCCTTCAATGGTGGGTACAGGCATGGGCGCGCCCCCAAATCCCCCGATCCGCCAGGCCGAAAGGTCGTGAGCGGTCAAGTCGGTGCGCGCCAGCAGCAGATTGTACATCGCCGGCACCATCAGCGTGTGGGTCATTCGCTCCTCGACGGCCAGGGCGATGAACGCTTCCGCTTTGAACTGGGGAACGACGATCATGCAGCCGCCGCAAAATGCCATGCTGCACAAGGTGGCCGAAATGCCGGTGATGTGAGACAGCGGCACCACGCACGCCGAACGGTCGTTGGCATCCAGTGCCATGCAATATGTGTAGGCTGCACCGACATGCACCAGCGCAAGATGGGTCACTATGGCACCCTTCGGCCTGCCCGTCGTACCTGACGTATACATGATGAGCGCCGGGCTTTCTTCGTCAGGCTCGTCCGTCGGCAGTGGCGACGGCTTTGCGAAGCCATGAACGAAGGCGCGCACGTCGCTGTCGCCTATCGGAACCGTCAGCGGCAACGCTGGAATGCGGTCGGCCAGTGTCGCCTCGTGCAGGATGGCGCAGGCACCGCTCTGTTCAGCGATGTAGGCGAGACCGGGCGCCTGTTCACGAACGCCGACCGGGACGGCGACGGCGCCTATGCGGGTGATTGCGAACAGGGCAATGACGAATTCGGCCCGATTGTCCAGGAACAGGATCAGACGGTCTCCCGCGCCGATACCATGCGCCACCAGCCCCGATGCGAAGGCGTCGGCCAGATCGCTCAATTCTCGCCAACTGCACCGGAAATCGCCACATATGAGGGCTTCGCGATCAGGATAGGCAGCAACGGTGCGGGCCAGCATGGCGGACATGGAATGTGGTCTTGGAATCAGGCACGGGATGATGCGGTCGCCGAAATGCGGTTCCGGGCGGAATTGTCCGTTTTCCTGAGGACGGCCGTTCATCATATATCCTGTCTCTGATTGTCCGGGTCGCGCGGAGCCGTTCTGGTCATGGCAGGTGCACCAGCATTTTGCCGATATTGCCGCCGGAAAACAGGTCCACAAAGGCTTGGGGGGCATTGTCCAGCCCCTCAATGACGGTCTCGCGCCAGGTCAGCCGGCCTTCGCCATGCCATTCCGCCAGTTTTTCGCGATAGGCGGGCATGAGATCGAGGTGATCGAACAGGATGAAGCCCTTCATTCCGATTCGCTTTACCGGAATCAACGTCATGTTGCGCGGGGCCGCCATGGGCTCGGTCAGATTATAGCCCGCGATCATGCCGCAGATTGCAAAGCGCGCATGGTCATTGGCGCAGCCGATCGCCGCTTCCAGAAAGGGACCGCCGACATTGTCGAAATAGACGTCGATGCCTTCGGGCGCGGCGATCGCCAGCGCCTTACGCATATTGGATTCCGCATGATAGTCGATGGCGACATCGACGCCCAGTTCATCGCGCAGAAACGCTGTCTTTTCCGGGCCACCCGCCGACGCGATCACCTTGTGACCCAGCATTTTGGCTATCAGGCAGGCGGTCGAGCCGACCGCGCCCGACGCTGCCGAAACGAAGACGACATCGCCATGTTTCAATTCCGCCACGCGCATCAGTCCGGCATAGGAGGTCAGGCCCGTGATCCCGGCGATACCCAGAAATGCCTGGGGCGGCAGGTCCATCGAAGGGAGCATTTCCACGTCGGATGCGGGTAGATTGGCATATTCGCGCCAGCCCGCGTCGCTCAGGACCATGTCACCGATAATGAACGATGGATCATTCGATTCGACGATTTCGCCGATCGCCGGGCCAGTGATGACATCCCCGACTTCGAAGGGAGGAATATAGCTTTTTGCGGCGAACATGCGTCCTCTGATAGCCGGATCGATCGACAGCCAGCGATTGCGAATCTGGACTTCTCCGGGCGCTGGGCACGGCAGGTCGACACAGGCGGTGGCGAATGCCTGTCTGTCCGGCAGGCCCATCGGACGGGCGGCGAGCCTTATCTCTCTTGAACGCCGCATCATCAATCGCGCCTCTCAAAAAAATGATCGATAAGTCATATATTGAAGATGGGCGGCTTGGCAATGGCAGAAAGGAGATCCCGCTACAGGCGCGCTTCATGCGGTCCGTGATCTTCTGCAAGCGCGATCTGAGTCACTTCCAACCGGCGGCCGTCGCGATCCATTTCGCCTCTGCGATCGACCTGCGTCGGTAGCGCTGTTGCGCCGATAGCGCGGTGCCATCCGCGCAAGATGTCGGCATCATGCCGCCACGCCGTTTGTGAACGAACAAGGAGATGTCTAGGTTTGTCCGGAGCCGATGAAGTGCGTTGTCGACCACAGACTCGCTGATGTTGAGCGCGAGTCCCGCATGGGTCAGACTGCGTTCCGAATAAATGATGTCGAACATTCTCAACAGATTGAGATGTTCCAAGCCGCCCATGCTATGATCAATGGTGATGCAGAGGTTTATAACTTGCATATGATTTGGCCGGTAGCAGCCTTGCGCATATGGTGCGGTTCCGATGGCCGTCGGCAATTGCTGAACGGATAAAATATGATTATATAGTCATAAATTAAATATTCTCGGATGGCTTTTTAAAGGGTATAATCGATATTTCCTGCAATAAATTTCGGATCGACAGGGCGCGTTTGCTGCGCTATAAAATGATCCATAAATCATTATGTGATTGAGAGTGGGGTTGATGGGAGAGGCGGCCGGCAAGGTGGCGGATGGACTGCGGCAATGGGCGCAACGCCGTGGCGGCGCCCTTGCCCAAGTCGAAGATCTGCGTGATTTGGGCGGGCATTCCGGGGAGACTTGGGGTTTCGCCTACTGTGCTGGCGCCGTTCGCGAGGAACTGGTCATTCGCCTTGCCGCGGCGGGCGGCGGCGAGCGGGCGAATGGGGAATTGATAAGGCAAGCGCCCCTGCTCGATGCGCTTCTGAAATCGGGTACGAAAGTCGCCCCGGTTCGCGATGTTTCGGATGATCCCGCGCTTTTCGGAGCTGCTTATCTGATTGTCGACCGGCTGCCGGGGCGGCCGCTCATCATGGGTCCGGATGGCTCTTCATGGATGTCGCCGACCGATCGGCAAAAGGCTCATGAGGCGGCGGCAGGGGAATTGGCGGTAATCCACCGGCTGGATTTGTCCAGCCTTGCCGATTGGGATCGTCTTCGCTCGCCGGCCGATGAAATCGCGCTATGGACCCGTGCCTTCGAGCGGGCGGCGGACCCGGAGTGGACACGGGCCGGGAGCAAGCTCGGTTCCGCGCTCCTGGAAAGCATGCCTGAAAGGTGGACGCCGGGGCTGTGCCATGGAGATTTCCAGACGAACAACCTGCTCTTTTCATTGGACGCGGATGGTCCTGCGGTCGGAGGAGTCGTGGACTGGGAAATCGCGCATTTCGGGGCGATCGAACATGATTTGGCATGGTTCCTGATGATGAATGACGATCAGGCGTGGGCGCCGGTCGAGATGCGGGGCAATGTCGATCTGGAGGCCGTCACGAATCGCTATGAATCCGTTGCCGGACGCTCCATGGGCGATCTGTCCTGGTTCCGTGCGCTGGCCTGCTATCGCATCGCGGCGATTGCGGGATACAAGATCCGCCTTCACCGCACCGGGCGCAAGATCGATGAGGCTTGGGAACGGGCCTCTTCTTCCATGCCATTCTTCTTCGCGCGCGCCGATGCGCTGTTGGGGCGCGTGGCATGACGATGCCCGGCCCGCTGTTCGAAGCGCCGCGCCAGGCGCCGTGGCTCGCTCCTTATTGGGAAGGGTTGGGTGTGGGAGAGCTGCGTCTGCCGCGTTGTTCCGTCTGCGGGCGGTGGGAATGGTATCCGGTCGAAAGCGGCCCGGCCTGTCCGGATGGTCATTATGTCTGGGAAGCAGTCGGGCCGCTTGCCACCGTCTTTACCTGCACGCGGGTGGACAGGCCGCTGCTGCCAGGCATCACCCAATCCTATATGACAGGTCTCATCGTCACCGATCAGGCACCCGATTGCCGGATCGCAGCGCTGTTCAATGAATCCGCCGGTCCGGTTTCCATCGGCGCGCGGGTGCGCCTTTCCATTTCAGGCGCGGGAGAAAGCGCCTTTCCCTATTTTACATTGGAGAGCATGTCTTGAAATACGGAGTCTCGCTTTTCCCCCTGCGGCCGCAGCAGATCATCGACGTAGCGCTATGCGCGGAGGAACTGGGGTTCGACTCGCTTTGGCTGGGCGAACATGTCGTCACTCCGGTCAAAAGCGATTCCCGCTTTCCCTATGCAGGCGAAGATGATGACTCGCATGAGGCGTTCCATGCCAATCTGCCCTTTTACGATCCTTATGCGGTGCTGGCCTATCTCGCGGCGATCACGAAATCGGTAAAACTGGCGGTTTCGGTGTCGATCGTGCCGTTGCACGATCCGTTCCACCTGGCCCGGTCGGTGACGACTCTCGACCTGTTTTCCAAGGGTCGGTTCATGTTGGGTGCGGGCGGTGGATGGCTGAAGGAAGAATTCGAGATTCTCGGCCGGGATTTCGAAACGCGCGGCAAGCGGTTCGACGAAACGCTCGATGTGATGGTCAGCCTGTTCAACAATGACGTGACCGAATATGACGGCGTGGCATTGAAGGTTCCGGCAATCGGCATGAGTCCCAAGCCTGATACCCGCCCGCATCCGCCCTTTGTCTTCGGCGGTCATGCGAAACCTGCGCTGCGCCGGGCCGCGCACCGCGGCAATGGCTGGCTGGCGTCCGAACTCAGTCCCGAAGAGATCGCGCCGCTGATCGGCATCATCAAGCGGATGCGCGAGGAAGCCGGGCGCGTGGACGTTCCCTTTGAAATAAGCTGTGCGGTGATGGGCGATCCTTCGGACGAGCTGATCGCGCAATATGAAGCGGTGGGGGTCGACCGGCTGGTGGTGCGTCCGTGGATGCGAGGGCGGGACGCCGTCGCCAATCTGACGACGCTCGCCGGGCGCATATTGTGACGATGAAGATGTCCGGCGAGCAGGGAGCGTGCTGAATGGTTGATGTCGCAATCGTCGGTGTGGGGGAAACGGTTCCCGTCCGGGCGGATTCGCGCCCGATGAGCGTGATGATCGCCGACGCGATCCATCGCGCTCTGGCCGACGCCGGCATCGGCGCGAACCAGATCGACGGTTTTGTGACCGAATCGGCGACGATGCCCGGCGTCATGCCTGCCGAGGACGTCGTCGCGGCATTGGGCGTGCCCATGCCGCGATCGCCCTTTATTGCCTATGGGCTGCATTATGGGGCGGGGCTGGTGGCTGCGGCTGAACTGGCGGGGTGGGCACTGGCGTCCGGGCGCGCGACGCATGTCCTTTGCTGGTATGGCCATCAACTGAGCCGTCAGGCGCAGGGGCCGCGTGCGCTCTATGCCGACGACCCGTTGAAGGCCGATCTGGAAATGCCCAGCGGTTGGTTCGGCCAGCCGGTCTATTTCGCCGGGATCGCGCAGCGTTATGCCCATGAATTCGGTCTTCCCGCCGAAGCGCTTGCCGCCGTCGCCATGGAGGCGCGGGAACATGCGGCGCGCACCCCCGGCGCGATGAAGACGGCGCCGCTTGATCTGGCGGGCTATCTGGCCTCGCCCAGCATTGCCACGCCCTTGCGCGGACCCGACTGCGCCCTGGTCAATGACGGCGCCATCGCCTTCGTCATGACCACGACGGAGCGTGCCCGCGACTGCGCCCATCCGGTGGTGCGCGTCGCCGGTATCGGCGTCGGATCGACCAATGTGCCGGGCGACACCTGGTTCACGCAAAATAGCGATTATCTGACGACGCCCGCCGCCATATCGGGACCGGCCGCCTTCGCCGTCGCCGGACTGACCCCGGACGATGTCGATTTCGTCGAGCTTTACGACTGCTTCAGCATCAACACGATCCTTCAATATGAGGATCTGGGCTTCGTGAAGAAGGGTGAGGGCGCCGCTTTCGCGATGAGCAAGGGGCGGGGATTAGCTGATCGCCTGCCGACCAACACCCATGGCGGCCTGTTGTCCCATTCCTTCCTGCTGGGCGGAGGACATGTGGTCGAGGCGGTTCGCCAGTTGCGCCATGAGCGGGGGGCCGGACAGGTGCCCGATGCGCGCGTCGGCCTGGTGACCGCCCTTGGCGTGCCGCATCACAGCACAATGATTTTGGAACGGATGTAAGAGAGATGACGGGAATACAGCGTGTGGCCCTGGTGACGGCCGCGACGAGCAGCCTGGGACGCGGCATGGCCGAAGCCCTGTTGGCGGACGGATTTCTGGTCGTGGTGAGCGGCCGGTCGGAAGCCAAGGGATTGCAGGCTGCCGCCGAAATGGACCCGTCCGGCCGCGTGAGTTTCGTCGCATGTGATGCGCTCGACCAGGGGCAGACCGAAGCAATGGTCGACACGGTCATCGAACGTCACGGCCGTATCGACGTGCTGATCAACAATGCCGGGGGATCGAGTGGCTTCGCGCCCGTGCATCAATTGTCCGACGACGCATGGGCGCAGGCCTTTCAGTGGAACGTCAGTTCCGCCTTCTGGGCGGTGCGGCGGGCGGTTCCGGCGATGCTGGAACAAGGCTTCGGGCGCATCATCAACATCAGTTCGGTGCAGGGCAAACAGGCGAACCGCCCCAATGCCAGCCATTATGTGACCGCCAAGCATGCGCTCAACGGTTTCACCAAGGCGGTTGCGCTGGAATATGGCAGGCAGGGCATCACCAGCAACGCGATCTGCGTGGGCGCGGTGGAAACCGATCTGATGCAGGATGCGGGCCGGAAGGCCGCCGCCGCAGCCGGAATCAGCTATGAAGCCTATAAGCAGCGTTACGCCGACGCGGCGATGACGGGCCGGTTGAACAGCGTCGGGGAAGTGGCCGCCATGGCGCGTCTACTCGCTTCGGAGGCGGGCGCCGGCATTACCGGCGCGATCCTCAATGTGGACGGCGGCACCTGCTCCTATTGAAAGAGATGACGATGACTGATGTTCGACCCACCAATCTTGCCGAAGCTTTCGATATCCATTTATCGCGCGCGCCCGATGCGGCTGCCCTGATTGTCGGGGACCGGGTCTATAGTCGCGCGGAGATCGGCGAACTGGCCGAACGCGCCGTTGGCATGTTGCAGGAAAAGGGCGTCCGTCCGGGCAACCGGGTGGTGGTCCAATATGATACATCGCCGGAAGACGTCGCAATCGCCCTGGCGACAGCGCGGGTGGGGGGCACGCTGATCCCCGTTCCCAAGCGGCTGGGCATGCGTGAAATCAACTTCCTGCTTGGCCGTTCCGAAGCGGCGCTTTTTTGCCATGTCGGGGCAAATCCGGCGGATGGGCTGACGCTTCCCGCCGGCGCATCGGTTGCCAGCAGCAATGCCATTCGCAGTCATGACCGCACGGCAACGGATATCGTCCCGATGCCGGACGATCATTGCGCGCTCATCGGCGTGACGTCTGGCTCCACCGGCCAGCCCAAGGGCGTCATGCACGGCTGGCGCGGCGTAGCCTGGGCGGGAGAGCGGATGCGCGCCCTGGGCCGGGTGCAGGCCGACGAGGCCGTGATGATGACAGGCGCGGGGGCTGGCGCGCCGGGCTTCACCTTCTTCACCTACATGCCGCTCGTCACTGGCGCGGCCATCGTGCGCGCCACCAAATGGGATCCGGTGGAGGTGTTGCGTCTCGCACAGGAGCATGGCTGCGTCTGGTCGTGCATGGTGCCGACGATGCTGCGGATGTTGCTCGACGCGAGGGCGGAGGCGCTGGGCGAGGGCAGGCTGGACGCCATGCGCGCGATCAGCATGGGCGGCGGTTTCATGAGCGTCGAACTGATCGAACGGGCGCGCCGCGAACTGGGCGTAGAGGTGTTGCGCATGTACGCCATGGCGGAATGCATGAGCAATGCCAGCACGGAAATTGACGACAGCGTCGATGTCCGCAACATGCTGGACGGCCGGGCTGGACCGGGCGCCGCGCTGGCCGTTTTCGACGATGATCGCAAGCCTCTGCCGGTTGGCGCCAAAGGGGAGATCGGTCTGAAGGGACCTTCGCTGTTGCAGGGCTATCTGGCCGAGCCGCGGGGCAAGCCGGACCTGATGACGCCCGACGGCTTCTTCCTTTCCGGCGACATCGGGGAGATGGACGAGCAGGGCTATGTCAGGATCGTCGGCCGCAAGAAGGACATGATCAACCGGGGCGGATACAAGATCGACCCTTCCGAGGTCGAGGAACTGATCTGCCGCCATCCCGCCGTCGCCAAGGTGGCGGTGGTGGGCTATCCCGACGCGCTGTACGGTGAACGGTCGTGCGCGGTCGTGGAATTGCGGCCCTCGCACATGCTGGCCTTCGACGAATTGACGGCTTTCCTGCTTCACGAGGGACTGTCGAAGGAGAAGCTGCCTGAACGGTTCGAAAGCCGGGACGCACTGCCGCTTTCACCCGACGGCAAGATATTGAAGGCCGCCGTCAAGGCCGAGATCGGCACCGACCCCACGTCGAGCCTTGGTTGATTTCCCATCCAGACGCCTCCTTTCAGGCGCTCCATGCACAAGAGGTTTCCATGATTGATTTCGAACTGGATGATGACTTCAAGGCAAAGCTCGATTGGGTTCGTGCCTTTGTCGATGAAAAGGTCGAAAAGCTGGATGTGTTGTGGCCCAGTCCCGCATCGCCGCATGACAAGTCACTGGTGGAAGCGCGCATGATTTTGGCGCCGCTTCAAAAGGAGGTAAAGGAAAAAGGACTTTGGGCGGCGCATCTCGACCATGATCTGGGTGGTCCAGGCTTCGGGCAGGTCAAATATCTGCACATCGCGGAAATATTGGGCCGGACCAACTGGGGATCGGTCGTGTTCGGATGCCAGGCGCCGGATTCCGGGAATTCGGAAATTCTGGCTCGTTACGGCACGCCAGAGCAGAAGGAACGCTATCTGCAACCCTTGCTGGACGGCGAAGTCTACAGCGCCTTTTCGATGACGGAACCCGAAGGCGGGTCGGACCCGATCTATTTTTCCTGCCGGGCCGATCGGGATGGCGATGACTATGTCATCAATGGCGAAAAATGGTTTTCCAGCCATGCCAACTATTCCGATTTCCTGATTATCATGGCCGTGACCGATCCGGATGCGGAACCTTATCGCCGGGCGTCCATGTTCCTGGTTCCCACCGACACGCCGGGCGTCGAGTTCGTGCGCGAGACGGGCGTGTTCACCGAACCCTATCCGGAGCGCGGCGGCCACCCCTATATGCGCTATACCAATTTGCGCGTTCCGGCCTCGGCCATGCTGGGGCCGCGCGGTGGCGGTTATGAGGTCGCGCAGTCCCGTCTGGGCGGCGGGCGCATACACCATGCCATGCGCACCATCGGTCTTTGCCAGAAGGCGATCGACATGATGGCGGACCGGGCCGTGAGCCGAAAGACCAGCGGCGTCCTGATCAGCGAAAAGCAGTCGGTCCAGTTCGACATTGCGGAATCGCAGATCGCCCTGCGGCAGTTTCGCCTGCTGGTGCTGCATTGCGCCTGGCTGGCCGACCAGAAG
This sequence comes from Sphingobium sp. SJ10-10, assembly GCF_036038995.2. NCBI lineage: Bacteria > Pseudomonadati > Pseudomonadota > Alphaproteobacteria > Sphingomonadales > Sphingobiaceae > Sphingobium > Sphingobium sp. SJ10-10. The sequence continues at coordinate 335,900 of NZ_CP158133.1, read as the reverse complement.
GGCCGGGAACGGGAATTGCGCGAGGCGATTTCCATGGTCAAGGTCGCGAGCGCCGATATCGCGGAAAAGATCATCTGGCGGGCCATGCATATGCATGGTTCGCTGGGCGTGTCGAACGAAATGCCTTTCGCTCATATGTTGTTCATGACCGGGATGCTCGGTTTGGCGGACGGCCCGACCGAGGTTCACAAGGTGTCGGTCGCGCGGCGTATCCTGAGGCGGGCGACGCCGCATGAAGGATTTTTCCCGCCGCAGCATCTTCCTGCTGCCCGCGCCGCCGCGCTGGCACAGTTTGGATTGACCCCGGAAACATTGAACAGGCGGGTATGACGATGGAGAGGGACGCCTTCGATTTTTCGGGCAAGGTGCTGCTGGTCACGGGTGGAAGCCGCGGGCTGGGACGCGAGATGGCGCTGGGCTTTGCCCGGCGTGGTGCGGATGTGGTCATCGCCAGCCGCAAGCAGGATGCCTGCGAAGAGGTGGCCGTCGAAGTGCGCAAGCTGGGCGTGCGCGCGCTGGCGGTCGGTGTGCATGTCGGCAAATGGGACGAATTGGAACGGCTGGCCGACGCCGCCTATGCGGAGTTCGGCAAGGTCGATATTCTGATCAACAATGCCGGCATGTCGCCGCTCGCGCCGTCGATGGTCGAAGTGTCGGAGACCCTGTTCGACAAGATCGTGGACGTCAATTTCAAGGGCGTCTATCGCCTTGCGACTTTGATCGGATCGCGCATGGCGGCGGGGGAGGGCGGTTCCATCATCAACGTCTCCTCTTTGGGTTCGTTGATGCCGTCGCCCTATTTCGGCGCCTATGCCGGGGCCAAGGCGGCGGTGAACGCGCTCTCGATCGCGCTGGCGCGGGAATATGCGCCCAAGGTGCGGGTCAATGTGATCTGCCCCGGCGGTTTCCTGACCGATGTCGCGGGTGACTGGGCCGATGACCCGCAGGCGTTGAACAGCGTGCCGCTTGGCCGGTTCGCGCAGCCGGAGGAAATGCTCACCACCGCATTCTACCTCGCCAGCGCGGGATCGAGTTTCACTACCGGAGCCCTTATTCGCGTCGACGGCGGCGCGCTGTACACCAGATAACCGGAGCAACCGTCAACATGTCATCTCCTGAGACCGAAGATGCCTTTCCCCATAAGGGGTTTCCCAGCGGCTGGTTCCAGATCGCCTGGGCGGACGAACTTGCGGTCGGCGATGTCCGGCCGTTGCATTATTTCAACCGTGATCTCGTTCTTTATCGCGGCCGTAACGGATATCATGTGCTCGATGCCCATTGCCGGCATATGGGCGCGCATCTGGGCCACGGCGGGACAGTCGTGGGCGACAGCATTGTTTGCCCCTATCATGGATGGCGCTGGGGCGCTGATGGCCGCAATGAGCTGGTGCCGCTGGAAAAGAAGGCGACGGATCGCTGCCGGATGGGAGCCTGGGAAACCGTGGTTGCAAACCAGATCGTCTGGGTCTGGTATGATGCGCAGGGGCGTCCTCCGCTTTTCGAAGGTCCAGTCGACCTGCCGGGCGTCGCGGAAGGCGAACGTTATAACGTCTATCCGCATTGCACGAAAAGTTGGCGCAAGGTGAAAACCCGTCCCCAATATATTCCGGAAAACAATGTCGATGTCGAACATCTGCGCTGGATCCACAAGGCCAAGGGACCGATCGAGACCACCCGCATCGAGATTGACGGGTATAAGATGCAGATCGCGAACAACATCACCTATGGCTTCGGCAAGAAATCGACCCGCTTGACCCCGGATGGTCCCATCGTGGTGGAGGTCGGGGCCGAGCTTTGGGGTATGGGTTTCCAGTATACCTTCTTCCCTCAGCCCGATTCAGCCGTCAGCATCCAGGCGCAAACCCCGGTGGATGACGAGCATTGCGACATGTTCCAAACCGTTCTGGTAATGGGGGAGGATGATTTCAATCCCGTTGAGCCGCCAGAAGGCATGGCTGCAGCCAGGGTGAGGGAACAGTTCGTTCAGATCGAGCGGGATATTCCCATCTGGGAGAATATGAAATATATTGCCAATGCCTCTCTTTCTCCCCAAGAGGAAAAGGCGATGACTATTGTGCGCCATTGGGCTGAACGCTTTTATCCAGAAGATGCGTGATGCCCATGTTATCGTTCGTCGTTCCATAGCGCTCGCCTCTCCGGAAGCGGGCACTGTGACGGCATGGCTGGAGGATAATTTCCACCATTTCGGTGTCCTGTTGAAACATGATGCCGGTCGCGTACTAGATGTCGCAGCCGCGACAATCCGCTTTCCCTGGACGACCTGCGGCCATGCGGGAAGCCCGCTAAAGATGTTGGCCGGGCAGGCGCTGATTGGGCGGCCCGAAATGCTTGTGGCTTTGCTGCCGATGCAGCTTCAATGCACCCATCTGTTCGAGCTTGCAGCGCTTGCCATGGTGCATGCCGCGCATTCGGCCAGTGACCGACGATATGACATGGTCGTGCGCAAGGATGGGATTTTGCCGGGGCAGAATCGCGGTACATTGATGCGCGATGGCCAGGAGATATCGAGCATTAAGGTCGATGGCAGCATGATCCTTGCGCCAGCCGGCTATGCGGGCCGTGATCTTTACAAGGGCTTCCGCAAATGGCTGGCGGAATGTTCGGATGAAGAGGCGATGACGCTGTGGCTCATGCGAAGATCGCTCTGGCTGGCCAACGGGATGAGCCTTTTCAAGCCGCAGCCCGTCGCTGCCGCAACGGATATGGGAGCGGTGTGCTACAGCTATCAGCCGGAACAGCGCGATCATGCCTTTGCCGTGTCAGACTCGATCATCGACGTGACCGATCCGAATGTCCGGTTGCTTTCACGGTTGCCGGGATTTTTGTGACGGCATTTCAGAGCGTCGGATCGGTGGCGATCCGGATCAACCGCTGACCGATATTGTCGCCTGCCAACATACCGGCCATCGCCTCCCCGGCCTGATCCAGTCCTTCGACTATGTCGACCCCGGCCTTGATTTGACCGCTGGCCAGATAATCATGCATCTCGGCACGGAATTCCGCGAACCGATCATAATATTGCGTCGCCAGATAGCCATGGATGCTGAAACCGCGCCGCACCGTGACGAAGAGATTCGGGCCGGGTGGAGGCACGTCCAGGCCATATTCGGCCACCGTACCGGTGATCACGAAGCGCCCGAAGCGGCGCATCCGTTCCATGACGACAGCTTGAAGGGGCCCGCCGACATTGTCGAGATACATGTCGATTCCATCCGGCAGTTTCCGGTCGATCGCCACATCGATATCGCCTGCGTGCCGGTCTATGGCGGCGTCATAGCCGAGCGTATCGATCAGATGCCGGCACTTGTCCGGTCCGCCTGCGATGCCGACGATCCGGGACGCTCCATAGGCGCGGGCAAGCTGCCCGGCGATGCCGCCGACTGCGCCCGCCGCCGCCGATATCAGCACGGTATCGCCCGGTTTCACGGCGCCCAGCAATTTCATGCCGATCCACGCCGTGATGCCCTTCCCGCCCAGTGGACCAAGATAGTCCGTCAGGGCCGCGACAGCCGGATCGGCGCGCTGGGCCAACGGCCCCTGTTCTGCAGGCGCCCGAACGATGCTGTGCGTTTCCCAACCGCTCCAATGTGTCCAATAGTCGCCCTCGACAAATAGGGGCGAGCGTGACTGGATCACCCGGCCGAGCGAAAGACCCGCGATCAGATCGCCAGGCCGGAAAGACGGGACATAATTTTCATATCGCCTGAGCCGTCGGCTTTGAGCCGGATCCACCGTGGCATAGATATTTTCGAAAAGCGCCTCTCCTTCCTCGAGCGGACGCAGCGGTTCCGACACCGCTGCAAAGGTGTTCGCGTCGATGGCTGCGTCAGGATAGTCCTTCAGAGTCATGCGCATCGTGTCCATGCGGCGCCCCTTTTGAATGGCGTTCAAGGAAGGAGGGGATCAAATTCGTCCCCTTATGCCCGTCAGTAACGGACAGTGAGTTGGAGCGCCACGGTGCGCGGCGGCGCTGGGAAACCATATTGGTCGGCTGGCACCCCGGCTGCCGTTCCCGTGCCGGAACCGGTGCTTGGCGCGTCCTGCGCAGCATTGAGGATATAGCGGTTCGTCAGGTTCTTGCCGATCAGCGCGACCTGCCAGCGATCATTCTGCGCCCCCAGCCGCAAGGTGGCGTCCAGCGTTGCAAAAGATTTTTGCACATCGACCGGATTGCCGAAGGGGCTGACCAGATAACTGTCGCTGTAGCGAAGGTTGAGCAGCAGACCCCCTTTCAGTGCCGACCCGATATCGGTTTCATAATCGACGCCCAGAGTTCCGCTCCATTTGGGCGCTAGCTGCGTATGCACGCCGTCCAGATTCTGATGAATGTAGGGAGTGGCTGCCGTGGGGGCCAGGCAACCCATGGCGGGTGTCTGACCCGCATAGCAGGGAGCGCCGGGAAAGTCGGTATATTTGGCATCGGTATAGGCCAGCGCGCCCCGGAGCGTCAGGCCAGGCACGGATCGCGGCGCCCATTCCCCGTCCAGCTCCAGACCTTGGGTGCGGGCGGTTCCCGCGTTGAAAGTCACGAAGGTGGTGATGGCGGAGTTGAAGAAGTCGACCTGCAAATCCTTATAATCATAACGGAATGCAGTCAGGTTCAGCCGCACGCTGTTATCGAACAGCTTGCTGCGGATGCCGGCTTCGAATCCATCGACGGTTTCGGGACCGAAGGCGAGGTCGCCGATGGTGGTCGTGACGGTATTGAGGCCGCTGATCGAAAAGCCGCCCGATTTGTACCCGGTCTTGTAAGCGCCATAAACGGTCAGGCGCGGTGTGGGCTTCCAGGTCAGCGTAACTTCCGGCGAAAAATCGTCGAACTTTTGATGATGCACGAATTGCGAAAGCGGATTGGCAGGGTCGTACATCCGGTAAACCGCACGCAAATTGCGGTTTACATAAGGCATCCGGAACGTCGAATCCTTCGTTTCGCTCGTCAACCGGCCGCCGGCCGTCATCTGGAGGGTCGGCACGATGTCCCACAGCAACTGGCCGAACAGTGCGAAGGTTGCGCCATCGGTCTGCCCGACCTTGCGGACGGTCAGCGGCACCAGCGCCGGGTCGACGACGCTGGTGTCGATCGCATGGCCTGCCGCCGCCGTGCCGGGGAAAATGATGTCCTGCTGGAACTTCAGCTTCGACGCTTGATAATAAAGACCAAGGAGGAAGTTTACCGGTATTTTGAGGTCGGTCTGCGCACGGAATTCCGTCGAATAAGCCTCATATTCCGTTCCAGTGCCCGCATAAGTGCCACGATTGGCATTGGTTGTCGCATCCGATTTGAGGCTGAACTGGTTCTTGAAACTCTGATACCCGTTCACCCAATTGAAATTAACGATGTCGGTATCATATTTGACGGTGGCAGTCGCGGTGTAGGAACGGTAGTTGTCGTAAAGCTGACCGTTCTTCTTTCCGAGAAGCGGATTGGCGCTGACCAGATCGCCAGGAAGGTCGTCCCAATATCCTTTCCAATCCTTATCGCACTCGTTCCCAGGTTGCAGTTGTGAGCTGCCTCCGACCGGACAACGAAATAATTCGTTCAAGAAACCGGCTGATGTCGCGTTGCGATCACTCATGCCGCCTTTCAATGTGATCGTGAACCGATCGGTTGGCTGATATTTGAGCGTCCCTCGAATGTTGAGATTTTCCTCCATCGGACCGTATCGGGTCGATCGAGGCACAGTGTAGACCGTCTGCGCGCCGCCATTTGCGATATCGTTGACCTTGAAAGGTCCACCGGCCGCCTGGTTTTGCATATAGCCACGGCTCATGTCGCTCCAGCGCACCGCCAGGCGCGCGCCCAGCGTCTCGGACAACGGACCTGACACCACGCCTTCCAGATATTTTTCGCGAGTCCGGAATTCATAGCCTGCGCGGCCGATGATTTCGGTCTTTGACCCTGGATCGGCCGTGGTGAATGACAGGGCGCCGGCGGTCGAATTCTTTCCGAAGAACAGCGCCTGCGGTCCTTTCAGGATTTCGACCTGCGCCATGTCGAACAGCCCTTCATTCAGGATTCTGCCTTGGCCATAATAGACGCCATCAACATTGACCGAGACCGACTGTTCTATGCCGATGCTCGTGAAGTTTGATCCGATGCCGCGCAGGCTGAGATTCGCACCGCTGCCGGAACTGCCACGAGCGACGGTGAATTGCGGGACGGACGCCGCGACCTGCTCAATGGATCGGATGTTGCGGTTGACGAGGTCTTCGGACGACAGGGCGGTCACGGCCACTGGAATATTCTGGGCATTTTCCTGTCGTTTGCGGGCGGTGACGATGATTTCCCGCAGCCCGCCCTGATTTTCCGGGGCAGAGGCATCCTGCGTCATCGGCTCTTGTGCCTGAGCCGGCGCGGCCGCCGACGCGGCTATGGCTATGAGGCTGGCGGTCAGGACGTTCATCCGCGCGGTACGAAAACGGGTCATATCTGTCGGCATTCGCCTCTCTCCCTGTTCATTTGCAAGGCTGCTTGTGTCGTGCCTTTGTCTCTACGGCCCAACCCTAACCAAAAAAAATGACTGGTCAATCATATATTCGTGATGTATCAAAGGGCATGCATATGGCTTTCCTGGCCCTCCGGTGAATGGCGGCGGGTTGTGGAAATTGATCTATATATATGATATATAACAATATATTATATATTCAGGCTGGAATTATTTCAGTTTCCTCGGCCTTTGAGGGCATTTGGAAAAAACGATTTCAGAGAAAAATATGAATGACCCGTCATGGTGATTCGGGAGTTTGGAGGGTGGTAGTGCCAAATGAAACAGGGCTGGTTCTATATGAGAACCTGGAGGACGAGATCGCCCGGATCACGCTCAACCGTCCATCTGCCGGCAATGCCCAGAATGTCGCGATGATCTATGCCTTGAACGAGGCGTTCATGCGCGCGGCGCGCGACAAGGCGGTTCGTTGCATCATATTGTGCGGAGCAGGGCGGCATTTTTCGACGGGACACGACCTCAAGGATCTCGCCCATGACGCGGTCGGCAGAGACTATGATCTGACTTCGACCTGGGGCGACGTGCAAACGGGCGACGTCGAAGGATGGTTGGGTTGGGAACATGAAACCTATCTGGACATGTGCCGCCGTTGGCGTTCGATCCCCAAGCCAGTCATCGCGCAGGTTCAGGGCGCCTGCATTGCCGGTGGGCTGATGCTTGCCTGGATTTGCGATATCATCGTGGCTGCCGAGGATGCCCTGTTTCAGGACCCGGTTGTCAATATAGGCGTTCTTGGCGTCGAATATTTTGCGCATGTCTGGGAATTGGGCGGTCGCAAGGCCAAGGAGCTGCTGTTTACGAGCGACAGCTGGGACGCCCGCCAGGCCCGCGAAATGGGGATGGTCAACCATGTCGTCCCGACAGCCGATCTTGAGATGTTCGTCCACGATATGGCGCGCAAGATCGCGGCGAAGCCGACTTTGGCCATCAAACTTGCCAAGGAAGCGGTCAACGCTGCACTCGACATGCAGGGTCTGCAAAAATCCATCGATCTGGCCTTCGCCTATCATCAGCTCAATCACGCTGACAATCGCTTGCGGTTCGGTGGGCTTCTGAACCCCAACGGCATTCCCGAAACTGTTCTGCGCAAGGGCGGACTTAGCGAATTGGTGATCGGTGACGGTCGGGCGGAGAGTGCCTAGCGCTTTTGGAGCCGGGGTTGCCGCGTTGGAAATGTGATCGGGGAACAGGTTAAATGGAAATGGCGAAGGATCTTGCTGAATTCCGGGAGGAGGTTGCGGAGTTCTGCAAGACCGGACTTCCGGCGGACATCCGGTCGAAGGTGCTTCTGAACCAGCATCTGGATAAGACGGATTTCGTCCGGTGGATGCGCATTCTGCAAGAAAAAGATTGGCTGATTGGGCACTGGCCGCAGGAATATGGTGGTCTGGGCTGGTCGCGCCTCAAGCGCTGGGTGTTCGAAAACGAACTTTATCGGGCAGGGTCGCCCTGGCTGGCGCCGTTCGGGATCACCTATGTCGGTCCCGTTATCTACAGCTTCGGCAACGAGGCGCAGAAGCAGCGGTGGCTGGCGCCGACGGTCAGCCATGACATCTGGTGGGCGCAGGGCTATTCGGAGCGTGGGGCCGGATCGGATCTGGCGAATTTGCAGACGCGAGCGGTACGGGACGGAGATCATTACGTCGTGTCCGGCCACAAGATCTGGACATCCATGGCGCAGTGGGCGGACATGATGTTCACGCTGGTGCGGACCGATCCCGATGCGAAACCGCAGCGGGGCATATCTTTCCTTCTGATCGATCTCAAAAGCCCGGGCGTTTCGGTCCGGCCGATCAAGAGCATCAATCTGGTTGAGGATCTGAACGAAGTCTTCCTGGACGAAGTCCGGGTTCCGGTTGAAAATCTGGTGGGACAGGAAGGCGGCGGCTGGACCTATGCCAAATTCCTCCTCGACAATGAACGCCTGATCTCGGCAGAGGTGGGCAAGGCGCAGCGGCTGATGGCGCAGTTGCGTTTCTTTCTCTCCGAAATCCGACAAGGTCCGGTGGCGTTGGTGGAAACGCAGGCCTGGCGCCAGCGCCTGGGAGAGCTGGAGCTCAAACTCATGTGCCTGGTCAGCCTGTGCAGCCAGATGTTCTCGGAACTTGAAGCGGGCAACGATCCAGGCCTTTCCGCATCCATGCTCAAGATCGTCAGCGCCGAATTGCTTCAGGCGATTTCCGGTGCACATGTCGATGCCCTGTCCCAGGCCGGGCTTTCTTTCCAGGCTGAAGCGCTCGTTCCGGGGGATACCGCGCCGCTCGTTGCGCCCAGAGGAGCTGCGGGGGCCGTAGGCGAATATCTGTTCGGCCGGGTTTATTCCATTTGGGGTGGGTCAAGCGAAGTGCAGAAAAATATCATCGCGAAGGCGGTGCTGGGGCTATGACCTATATGACAAATCTGGATGAGGAAGACCGGCGGTTGGTCGGGGCGACAGTCGAGCGGTTAGCCGAGCAATATTTCAGCATCGACCGATGCCGGTCGGGCAATCTCGTCTGCGGTCGCGAGGAATGGGCCGCTTTTGGCGAACAGGGTTTGTTCGCTATCGGTATCAGCCCTGAATATGGCGGCATTGGCGGCGGCGCGGCCGACCTTGCGATGGTCATGCGGCAGATAGGTTATAATCTTCTGCCAATGCCCTATATGGACAGCATCGTCCTGGGAGCTACGCTTGTCGCCACGTTAGGTTCTGAAGACCTGAAGCGTACGTTGCTGCCAGCAATCGTTGCGGGCGAATTGCGCCTCGGTTTTGCCCATCGTGAGGCAAATTCGGGCGATATTTTCGATCATGTCGAGACGAGCGTCCGTGGTGGACGGTTGAGCGGGCAGAAGATTCACGTGATGGATGGCGGGATGGCTGCAAAGCTCATTGTGTCTGCGCGCGATGAACAGGGTGTTCTGGGTTTCTATCTGCTCGACCGGGACCAGCCGGGCGTGGCGTTTCAGCACTACCGGCTTATCGACAATCGCATGGCCAGTCGTGTCGTCCTGGCTGATGCGCAAGGCGAGGCGATCGGGGGCGAAGCGACGCCCGCTCTTGCCGTGCTTCACGATCTGGCTGCGATTTGCGCGGCTGCGGAGACGGTTGGGGCGATTGCCGGGTTGAACCGCGACACGTTGGATTATGCCAAGGTCCGCAAGCAGTTCGGGCAACCGATCGGCAGTTTCCAAGTGCTTCAGCACCGGCTGGTCGATATGTATATTGCCGAACAGATGGCGGCGGCCATGGTCGCCGACGCTTTGAAGGCTTTCGATGATTCCGTGTCCGATATGTCGGTGCGCATCTCTGCGGCCAAGGCGCAGGCCGACCGGTCCGGACGCCAGGTTGGCGAAAGCGCGATCCAGATTCATGGCGGCATGGGCATGACCGACGAATGTTCGGCCGGGCATTATCTTAAGCGCATTCTCGCCAATGGTTCGCAATTCGGAACGGCGGGATGGCATGTCACGCGCATTGCCCGGCACGCGCTCTGACGGATCCGGTGTGTCAGATGCCCAATCCGTTGGTGACGAATGTCAGGTAGGTTTCGATCGTTTCCTTGACGAAATCGGGTTGAGCGGCGGTTTTATTGTCGATCCTGAACAGCAACGCGGTTCGCGCGTTCACGATCATGATTGCCAGCATATGCAATTGCTCATCGCTCGCGGAGGCGAAAGGTCCGCTCGTCAGCGTACGCTTGAACGAGCGGACATAGCTTTCGGCTATGCCGTCCAGCCAGCGGCGATATGCTTTGGGCGCAAACAATTGCGCCTCGTAGAGCACGCGGTTCATATAAGGATGGCTGGCCGTATAAGCGATATTGGCGGTGAAACCGAGCCGCTCGATTTCGATGGGGTCGGTTTCGTCTCCAATCGCCGCGGCGATGCTCGTCAGTATTTCGGCTCCCAACGTCGGCAATATCGTATCGAACAATTGCTGCTGCGATTTGAAATACAGGTAAAAGGTGCCATGAGCCATTCGCGCCTTGGCTGTCACTCGGGCGACGGAGCAGCCCACATAGCCATAGCGGCCGATGACGCGCGCAGCGGCATCCAGAATCTTGCGCCGCGTGGCGATCTGACGTTCCGCACGCCTTCCCGCGACCGTTTTCGTTTTTGTTCCGGCAGCCGTGCTTTCCGCCGCCGTTTCCGTAGCCTTACGCGCCATCTTGATCCTTTCGCTTGGCTGATCTCTACCGGGCGGCGCTTTCCTGAGCAAGCGTGCGAATGGCTATCGGATAATTCATCCGCCCACTGCGTTGAGGTGACCGCTCAAGCTTCATCCTTTGTGCGCACGGCAGGATAAAGGAGAAGGATGATGGATGATTCGGGAGTCATACCGAGGCCTCGGGGCGGAATGCGCGTCGCCCCCTTCAACAAATGGCTCACGCTCCTGCTGCTAATGCTGGTCGGGCTGACCAATTACATGGATCGTCTCAGCATCTCGATCCTGCAAGTTCCCATCAAGGCGGAGCTGGGATTGAGCGATACCCAATTGGGTGCGATCACGGGCCTGTCCTTTTCGCTGGTCTACACATTGGCAGCGATACCGATTGCCCGTCTGGCCGATCGTCTTTCGCCCAAACGGGTCATTCTGGTCTGTCTGGCCGCGTGGAACGGGCTGACGATGCTGTGCGGTCTCGCCAACGGTTTCCTGGCGCTGGCTGTGTTGCGCATGGGCGTCGCGATCGGTGAAGCAGGTTGTTCTCCCGCTGCGCAGGCCTTGCTTTCGCATCAATTTCCCGCTCGCCAGCGCGGCCGTGCGATCGCGATCTGGCAGATGGTCTTCCCTCTGGGCACTTTGCTGGGAATATTTTCCAGCGGAATGTTGAGCGCCGCTTTGGGATGGCGGACGACCTTCGTCCTGCTGGGTGGCATAGGTCTGGCGGTGGTCCCGCTGATCCTTTTCTTCCTGCGGGACGAACCGCATGGAAAAGCGGACAGCGGACGCGCAATAGCCGTAGCATCGGGCAGCATGACAGAGGCGCTCCAGGAAATATTGGGGTCCGGCGCTTATCGCCGGTTGCTGGCTGCGGGCTTTCTGGGCGCTATTCCATTGAATGCGGCGCTGAATTGGAATGCGCCATTTTACGGCCGCGTCTTTTTGCTGTCCATCGAACAGATCACCATCATCGTGGCTCTGATATCGGGCGTGGGCGGTGCCCTTGGCATGTTCGGTGGCGGATTTCTGAGCGATTTCTTGAGCCGAAGAGATGTCCGCTGGTATTGCTGGATGCCTGCGGCGGCCATGCTCGTCGTCCCCCTGATGGCGGTTTATCAATATCGTATCGCCGTGACGCCGATGCTTTCCCTGCCCGCGGGGATTGTCGGCGCCATCCTCCTCAATTGCTGGATTCCCCCTCAGGCAGCTATCGCACAATCGCTGGTGCGATCTTCGAATCGGGCTTTGGCCGCCGGCTGCATCGTGGTGACAGCAGGATTGGGGGGGGCTGCCGGGCCTTTTGCGACCGGAGTACTTAGCGACGCCCTTGTCGGGCATTTCAGTGGACCGGGCGATGCGTTGGCCTGGTCGCTGGCGATCATGTCCCTGACCAGCCTGCCTGCGGCCGTCCTGTTCCTGCTTGCCGGATCTCGGCTCAAGGCCGACATGGCGGCCTTTCAGAGCGGTCAGGAACGCGCCGTCGGGCCAGTAAATGATTAGACAGTCATTTTTTTCTACGCTATCCTCTGCTGTACAGGCGGGGTTTTGCCGGACTTGCCGCCATGGCCGATCCTGGCGAATTTCACCGGATGCACTTCGTTGAGGAACGCACGCGCATATGTCTGACCATCCCGTAATGCCGCTGGATGCCGTGATGTCACCTACTCAGATCATGGCCCTCATGGGTGAGGTTGAAACTGCCGCCCTCATGGAGGCTGCGGGCGCCGTTGCGCTTGATGCGTTCGGGCCGATCGTCACCTATTCTCCCAAGGTCTTCATTCCGCTGACCCGCCTGTGCCGGGATGTCTGCCATTATTGCACCTTCGCCACGACGCCGAGGCGTATGGACAGCCCCTATCTCGAAATGGACGAGGTCTTGTCGATCGCGCGGGCGGGTGCCCGGCAGGGATGCCGCGAAGCCCTTTTCACATTGGGGGATCGCCCGGAGGATCGCTATGGCGCGGCGCGCTTATGGCTGACGGACCATGGCTATGACAGTACGCTGGCCTATGTGGCTGCGGCGGCCAGGGCGGTGTTCGAGGAGACGGGGCTGCTGCCGCACCTCAATCCGGGCATATTGTCGCCGGACGATTATGCGATGCTGCGCCCGCACGCGGCATCCATGGGATTGATGCTGGAAAGCAGTTCGGAGCGGCTGTGTGAGAAGGGCGGCCCGCATTTCGGGTCTCCCGACAAGAGGCCTGCTGTGCGACTGGCATCGATCGCGGCTGCCGGCGAAGCAAAAGTGCCTTTTACCAGCGGCATATTGATAGGCATCGGCGAAACGCGGTTCGAGCGGGTTGAGGCGCTGTGCGCGTTGCGCGACCTTCATCTGCGCCATGACCATATCCAGGAGGTTATCGTCCAGAATTTCCGGGCCAAGCCGGGAACGCTGATGGCTGGCCATGCCGATGCGCCACTCGAAGAACTGCTTTGGAGCATTGCGGTCGCCCGCCTCATTCTGCCACGGGATGTCAGCATACAGGTGCCCCCCAATCTGCAACCCGATGCGCTGGAATCCCTGATCGCGGCAGGCATGAATGATTGGGGCGGCGTGTCGCCCGTGACCGCCGACCATGTCAATCCTGAAGCGCCATGGCCGCATCTGGCGACACTTGACGAGGCATCCGCCCGAGCGGGTCGGATATTGCGGCAGCGCCTTGCTATCGGGCCGCGCCATGCATCAGAACCAGGCAAATGGCTCGATCCGCGCCTTGCCCCTTCGGTTCGCCGCCAGGTGGACGGGCAAGGGCTGGTTCGCGCGGATGACTGGCATGCCGGATCCGGTCTCGCTGCGCCCGATCTGATCCTGGGGCAGCAGACTTCGCCGCGAATCTCCCGCATATTGGCGGGACTGGCCGATGGGCAGGAACCGACGCGGGAGGCTATCGCCACGTTGTTCACGGCCGATGGCGGCGATTTTTCCGCGGTCGTGCAAATGGCGGACAGGATACGGCAGGAGGCTGTCGGCAGCACGGTCACTCATGTCGTCAATCGCAACATCAACTATACCAATATATGCCTCTACAAATGCGGTTTCTGCGCCTTTTCCAAGGGCAGCACCAAGGCGCTGCGCGGACCGGCTTACCGGCTGGACCTGCCTGAAATCAGCCGCCGCGCGGTCGAGGCCGTCGAGCGCGGCGCGACGGAGGTCTGCCTACAGGGCGGAATTCATCCCGACTATGACGGCGAAACCTATCTGGCGATCGTCGATGCCGTCAGGACCGCCGCGCCGTCGCTTCATATTCATGCCTTTTCAGCGCTGGAGGTTCATCACGGCGCGACGACGCTGGGTCTGCCGATCGAAGATTATCTGGCTCGGCTCAGGGCGGCGGGACTTTCGACCCTGCCGGGTACGGCGGCCGAAATTCTCGATCCGGATGTGCGGGCGATCATCGCGCCGGACAAGGTCACGGCCGATCAATGGATACAGATCATGCGTGCGGCGCATGGCGTGGGGCTACGCAGCACGGCGACCATCATGTTCGGTCATGTCGATAATTACACGCATTGGGCGAGCCACTTGTTGCAGGTCCGGGCGTTGCAGCGGGAAACCGGCGGTTTTACCGAGTTCGTTCCGTTGCCTTTCGTGCATATGGAGGCACCCTTCTGGCGAAGGGGAGCAAGCCGGTCCGGTCCGACCTATCGCGAAGCCGTGCTGATGCATGCCGTTGCCCGTATCGTCCTGCACCCGCTTATTCCCAATATTCAGGTCAGTTGGGTTAAAATGGGTCCGGACGGCGCGGCTGCCATATTGGATGCAGGAGCGAACGACCTGGGCGGCGTGCTGATGGACGAATCCATTACGCGTGCGGCGGGCGGAGTGCATGGGCAATTGTTCGATCAGCCTGCCATGGCACGTCTTGCCCGCTCCATCGGCCGTCCGCTACGTCAGCGCACCACTCTTTATGATCTATTGCCGGAAGAAGCTGATCCTTCCGCTTCCCGTGAACATCAATTGGAGAGGACATGATTTTGAACAAGGATCAATGCATTGCGATCGTGGGCGGCACCGGCAGCCTGGGGAGCGCGATCGGCAGCCGGCTGGCCAAAGCGGGGTATCGCATCCTGATCGGTTCGCGTTCGGCCGCGAGTGCCGCCGCGGAAGCCGAACGGATCGGACATGGCGCCGAAGGCCTTGGCAATGCGGATGCCGCCGCGAGAGCGGACGTCATATTGGTGACCGTGCCTTTCGCGGCGCAGGATGCGACGATGCGGGACATCGCGCCCTTCGTGGATGGAAAGATCGTCGTGGACACGACCGTTCCGCTGGTTCCGCCCCGCGTCATGCGCGTGCAGTTGCCCGAAGAAGGCAGCGCGGCATTGCGGGCGCAGGCGATACTGGGCGAAGGCGTCAGGCTGGTTTCGGCATTTCACAACGTCGCGGCACACAAGCTCGCACAAGATGTCGATGTGGGATGCGATGTACTGGTGTTCGGCGACGACAAGGAATCGCGCGCGGTTGTCGTCGCAATGGCCCATGCGATCGGGCTGCGGGGTCTGCATGCGGGTGCCCTCGCCAATTCCGCTGCGGCCGAGGCGATGACGTCGCTGCTGATCTTCATGAACAAGCATTATCGCGTCGATGGCGCAGGCATCAGGATCACCGGTGATCTGCAAATGGGCGAGGCCGGTTGAACCGAGGCACTATGGGAAAGGAAACGGCATGACCGATCGCATTCAGGAAATGCTCGACAGGAGCGATCTTCTCGAACTGGTGAACCGTTATGCGCGGGGGCTGGACCGCTGTGATGTCGATCAGCTCAAGGCGGTGTTCTTCGACGACGCAACGGTGAACATGATTTCCTTTTCGGGCAGTGCGCACGCCTTCGCCGAAACGACTCCGGCGGCCCTGCGCGTCCATGCGGTTACGACGTCGCATCTGACCTCCAACTGCCTGTTCGAGATCGCAGGCGATCGCGCGACGGGCGAATCCTATCTGCTCTCAATCTCCGTGATGAAGGACGGAGACGCAAGCAAACCGGCAATCCATGTCGGCCGTTATCTCGACCGGTTCGAACGGCGGAACGGCGAATGGAAGATAGCCTGTCGCACCATCATTATCGATCTGGAGGTGGCGGGGTCTTTCCCGGCGGGCGTGCATGCCCTCATGCCGAAGGGCGATGAGCAACGGCACCCCGATGACGCCAGCTATTCGCTGCGAAGCTGGCTGACGGAAACGAGGGGGTGATGGCGCATAGTTTCTCAGGACAGACAGCCGTCATCACCGGCGGCGCCAGCGGTATTGGCGCGGCGCTGGCGCGTGCGGCTGCCAGCCGGGGCATGAACATGCTAATCGCCGATGTGGATGAGGCTGGATTGCGTGCCACCGCCGAAAGCTGCCCCTCGGTGGAGGTCCATATGATGCGGGTCGATGTCTCTGATGCTGCCGATGTGGAACGCATGGCCGACCAAGCCTATGCCCGGTTCGGAGTGGTCGATCTTCTGTGCAACAATGCCGGCATCGTTCCGGGAGGGCGCCACCGGGCGGTTTGGGAATATGAAGTTCAGGACTGGCATTGGGCGTTCGATGTCAATGTGCTGGGTATCGTCAACGGTCTGCGCAGCTTTGTCCCTCTTATGCTGGAGGCGGACAGACCGGCGCATATCCTGAACACCACATCGGTCTCGGGCTTCATCAGCGGCGCAGGCTCTCCAGTCTATGGCGCCAGCAAGCATGCCGCCGTACGGGTGACAGAGGCGCTTTATGCCTCCCTGCTCGAGAGGGATGCGCCGATCGGTGTCAGCATGTTGTGTCCGGGATTGGTCAATACCCGGATATTCGAGACAGAGCGTGTGCGTCCCGCGCATCTGCGCAGCGCCGCCGCCGATATAGAAGAACCCGAAGCGCTCCGGTCGATTGCCGCTGGCGGTGCTGACCCCGAAACCGTTGCGCGTCAGGCATTTGAAGGGGTTGAAGCGAAACGCTTCTATATCTTCACGTCAGACAATTTCGATGAATCGATCGAAGCGCGGACGCAAGCCATTTTGTCGCGAAGCAATCCGCAATTCGACGGCTTCACCGCGATGAGTCGCAGAGATGCCGAAAATCCGGTGAGCCGATATTGACCGATGAAGGGGGGCTCCCCGGCTGGAGCCCCCCTTCATCGGTCAACCTGCCGTCTGTGGCGAATTGGGGCCGCCGGGATACAAGTCACCGTAAACGCCCAGCGTCATGCCGCCATCGACGGCTATTTCCGCGCCACACACATAAGATGCCTTGTCGGAAGCAAGGAACAGTGTCGTCTGTGCGATTTCGTCGGGGCGGCCGATGCGCTGGATCGGCTGTCCCTTGAAATATTGGTTCATGTCGTCTTCGCCGGCGCCGTCGGGATTGGCGAAGGGCGTGTTCACCCCGCCGGGGAAGATCGCGTTGACGCGCACGCCCTGCCAGCCCAGTTCCATGGCGGCGGTTTTGCTCATGCCCCGTAATGCCCATTTGCTGGTCAGATAGGCGCCCGTTCCGTGCATCCCCCACAGCGCGGCGGTGGAACAGACATTGATGATGGAGCCGCGTTTCCGATCGATCATGACGGGCGAAACGGTCTTCATGCCCAGCCAGGCGCCCAGCACATTGACTTCCAGCAGACGAGAAAACTCTGCTTTCTTTACATCGTTGAGGGCAGATACCAGCAGGATCGCCGCATTGTTCACCAATATGTCGATGTGGCCCCACCGCTCGGTCGTGGCCGTCACCAGATTTTGCCAGTTGGATTCGTCCGTCACGTCCAGATGGACGAACTGTGCGGCATCGCCCAGTTCGGATGCCAGCGCATGGCCTTCCTCATCGCGAACATCCGCGATGACGACGCGTGCGCCATTCTCCACGAACAGCCGGGCGGTAGCGGCGCCCTGGCCCCTGGCGCCGCCGGTGACGATGGCGACCCGTCCTTCCAGATCGGCGCTCATGCCATTTCCTCCATCCGCTTTTGCGAGGCGCGGCTCGTCAGGCCGACGGGCGGATCCACCAGCCGGGCGACCGACTGGTGGAAATGCTGCAATGCGGCCTCGTTGCGGCCCAGACGGTAGATTCTGCCGTGCCCATTTTCTGCCGCATGCTGGATGCCGTAATCCAGCACATAATCCTCTTCCTGGGTGATGCGCTTGTAGCTCGCCTCCCAGGATTTCGCCTCCGCGATCGTCTCGGGCGTCGGGACGTTGCGGGACAGCAAGGTCTGGACGGCCGTGCTTTCGTCGGGCCGCAGACCGGGATAGAGCCGGGTAATGAGCGGCCAGTCGCCCCAGCAGGTCGAAATCATGGTGTTGGGAAACATGTAATAGACGGTGGCGAACGCCGCTGGCGGATTCCATTCCTCTTCAGGCAATGTGCGCTGGCGATGGATTTCAACATCGGGCAACAGGATGCGCGAATGCATGCCCCACATGTCCGTCACGTTGATGTCGCCCATGAAAGTGGGCAGGCTTTCGTTGTGAACGCTCGCGAAATGGTAGTTTTCGATGAAGCCGTCCTTGCAGAATTTCCAGTTTGGCCCCTTGAAATCATGGCTCCACATATGATGCATATGGGCAAGGCCGACCTGTTCCAGTTCCGCGCCATAATCGCCCAGGAAATCGTCCAGGTCGAAGGGCGCGTCCGGGTCCAGCACGCCGAAGATCAGGCCATGGCGTTCCTCGACCCGGATAGGGGTCAGACCCATTTCGCCTTTGGCGCATTCGCCAAACAGCCGTTCGGACGTCACGCCGACCAGCTTGCCTTCCGTCGTGTAGGTCCAGCTATGGTAAGGACAGGAAAAGCGCGGAGCCTTGCCCCGGCCGGAAACGACCGGCGCGCCGCGATGGGAGCAGGCGTTGTAGAAGGCGTGGGGTTGCCCCTTGCCGTCGCGGGTCACGACGATGCGGAAGCCGGGCACATTGTCCAGCGCGACATAGCTGTTGGGTTCGGCTATCTCGCAGCTTAAAGCCAGGACGATGGGACTTTTGTGGAACAGCCGGTCGACCTCCCGCTTCCAATATTCCTCGTCCAGATAATAAGCGGAGGGCAATTCCATGATCGAATCGGCCATGGTGCAGGTCTTGGCTTCGACATTGCCGATCAGGCGCTTCATTGCCTCGATCATGACGGAACGGTCGGGTGACATCCTATTCTCCCAGGCTGTGGGGCGCGCTGATCGGGCGCCTTGCTGTTATGTCCATTATGCGCGACGGCGCATAAACTTCAACACAAATGATTATCCAGTCATATTTTTGAAATGCCTTAGCCGTCGTCCGCTCCGATAATGTCGGCCGCCAGCCAACCCAGAGCCATGGCTGGCGCGTTCATATTGCCTGACGGGAGGCCTGGCGTCGCCGGGCAGTCCGCTACGCGCAGATGGTCGACGCCGCGCTTGCCGATGCTTTTGGGATGCTGGCTGCGAAGCGGTCGTTGCCGCCGCGATATAATCATATCACCGCCTGATCGAAATGCTCCCCCTTCAGCATGAGTCGTAAGCCCGGCCCGCTCATTTTGTGCATCGGAAAAATGGATATCAATAATGACGTTCAATTCATAATTTTCTATCCATGTTGCGGATATGCATCTTGCAACCCTCGCTTTCATATTGTGTTACGGCTTTAGAAAATTTCATAATATGTTGATATATATAGATATTTATGAATAGATAGGATTTCGGCCTCATTTTCCGATGGTGAATGGCCCAGGCGAATTTTTGAATTTTTATGACTGAATAATCATTTTTGTTGTCCTTTTGCGATCCGGGGGTTATGGTTGCGACATAACGAAGGGGCGTTGGCGGCGGATCGCTCGCACGGCCGCTTGAGGGAGCAGGATCATGTTATTTCTGGAAGACAATCGGACTGTCCATGCATCGTCGGTGAAATGGGGAGCCGCGCTGGCGACGGTTCTGGCCGTTGCGGTGCTGGCGCCCGGTCAGGCCTTGGCCCAGACGGAGAAGCAAACGGCGGTCGAGGGGGGGCTCCAGGATATCGTCGTGACCGCGCGCAAGCGCGTTGAAACGACCCAGGATGCGCCGGTCGCGATCAATGCGTTCAGCGCAGAGCAGATCGATCGCGCTGACCTGACCAGTCTGGAAAAGGTGGCGGCTTCGACGCCCAACTTTTCCGTGGGGCGCGCATCCAACGGTTCGGGCGCGCAGCTCAACATGCGCGGCATCGGTTCGTCTTCGACCTCGATTGGTATCGAGCAGTCCATCGCGGTGGTCGTGGACGGCGTTTATTACGGGCAGGGCCGCATCATCAATGAAGGCTTTTTCGACCTGGCCAGAGTAGAAGTGCTGAAAGGGCCGCAAGCGCTCTTTTTCGGGAAGAACGCCACGGCTGGCGTGGTGTCGATCACCACGGCGAAGCCCACCTCCAGTTTCGAGGCCATGGCAAGGGCTTCCTACGAATTTGCGGGTCAGAATCTGTTGGGTGAAGGCTATGTGTCCGGTCCGCTTACCGACACACTGGGTTATCGCGTGGCTTTGCGGGCGTCCAAAATGTACGGGGGCTATTTCGAAAACCGCGCAGGCTCGATCAATTATGTGACGACCGATGCGGGCGCTGCCGGTTTTCCGACTTCCGTTCATCCTGCGGCACCAGCTGTTCGGGATGCGCCGGGCGGCAACGAAATTCTCGGCCGCGCCACGTTGCAATGGGATCCATCGGATCGTCTGACCGCGACGCTCACCGGCAGCACGACGATCAGCAAGATCGGCAATTCATCCTATAATTATGTTGCCTATGCCTGTCCCGGCGGCGTCAGTTCGCTTTTCGCGCCCGGCCAGACGCCACCGGCCTGTGAGCGCGACTTTGTGAACTATCACAATAATCTGCCCGCAGACATCGCCAAGGTATTTCCTTTTGCCGAATCGGATGGCGGTCTGGACAATCGCTACCGCTCTTATTCTCTGACCGGCAATATCGAATATCGGTTGGAAGATGTAACGCTTACATCGGTCACCAACTATAATTACAACCGGACCCGGTATAGCTGCGATTGCGATTTTCAGTCAGCGGATCTCACTGGAACCTGGACCACGGAAAAAAACAACTGGAAGGCATTTTCACAGGAATTGCGCGTCCTCACCAGCTTCGATTCGCCGGTCAACCTGATGGTCGGCGGCCTTTACCAGAGCACGCGCCGCAATTTCGATCAGACCATTGCCTTTGCGGGCGCCGAAAACTCGGCGGCCAGCACGGCTAACCGTTTCGTCGCCATGTCGAAAAATTCCCATACGAAGGGGGAGACGGTTGCGCTGTTCGGGCAGGTGATCTGGTCTGTCCTGCCGAGCGTGGAAGCCAGCGCAGGCGTGCGTTACTCGCATGAAACGAAGAAGAGCTATTTCGTGCATCCCTATGTCAATCCGTTCTTCGCCGGGCTCTGGCTGCCCAATGTCCGGATCGACGCCGACCAGACATTCAACGACTGGTCGCCGGAAGCGACCGTGCGGTGGAAACCCAGTGACGATGTCACCATCTATGGTGCCTACAAGACCGCATATAAATCCGGCGGCTTTTCCAACAGCGCGATCCTTGGCGCGCAGACGACGGTCAACGATCTCGCTTTCAATCCCGAAAAGGCGGCAGGGTTCGAAGGCGGCATCAAAACGAAGCTGTTTGACAATCAATTGCGCTTCGACGTCGGGCTGTTCCGGTACACATACAAGAATTTGCAGGTCGATTTCTTCAACTCGCCGACCTTCGCCTTCATCACGCTCAATGCGGGCTCCGTGATCACCAAGGGTGTCGAACTGGACCTGGAATATGCGCCCCGCGCGTTGCCCGGTCTCAATCTGCGCGGTAGCCTCTATTACGACAAGGCGCGCTACCGCAATTTCTTGGCGCCCTGCTATGCAGGACAAACGCCGGCGCAAGGCTGCACGCTCATCGGCAATGGCGGCTCGCCCTTCCAGGATCTGTCGGGCAAGCCAACCTCGGTCGCGCCGAAATGGACCGGCGTCATCGGCGCATCCTACGACACGTCGCTGGGCAATGGCATGAAGCTGGGATTGTCGGCAGAGGGGCGCTATTCCAGCAGCTACCTGGCGTCGGCCTTCGCCAATGCGTTGTCGCGGCAGCCCAGATACATGACGCTGGACGCGTCCGCCCGGATCGGAACCGCCGATGATCGTCTGGAACTCGCCCTGATCGGCAAGAACCTGACCAACCGCTTCTACGTGACGGGTGCGTTCGACGCACCCGCAACGGGCAGCGGAACGGGCACGGCAGCGGGCGTTCCCGCGGACCAACTTGGTTTCGTGAACATGCCGCGCACCGTTACCTTGCAGTTGACTTTCCGTTATTGATCGAACGGCATGAATGTGTTGGGCAGGAGTCGATGATGAAATTGGAACAATCCACCAAGGTCCACCATATGAAGCGCCTGATCGACATGGTCGATCGCGGTTCCTGCACCATGGCGGAAGCTCCTCTGGAATTGCCGGCTTCGCTCTATCTCGATCCCGAATATTGGGAGAGGGAGGTTAAGGAGCTGTTCCATCGCCGTCCGATCGTCCTGGCGCTGAGTTGTGAATTGCCCCAGCCCAATAGCTATGTCAGCCTCGACAATGTGCCGGGCTTCCGGATTCTTGCGACGCGCGATGGGGATGGCGTAGCCCATGCCTTTTTCAACGCCTGCCGCCATCGGGGAGCGCCGGTGGCGTCGGGACGAGGTAAGGGCGCCCGCTTTTCCTGTCCCTATCATGGCTGGACCTATTCGGCGAAGGGCGATCTCGTCGGGCTGACCGCCGAAAAGCTGTTCGGTCCCTGTTCCAAGGAAAATATGGGCCTGACCGAAATCCGCGTCCAGGAACGGCACGGCCTCATCTTTGGCGTGCTGGACCCGGACGCGCCCTTCGACCTGGACGATTTCCTGGGCGATTATGGCGCGGAACTGGAGCAGATCGGGCTTGCCGACATGAGCTTCATGTGGAGTCACAGTTTCGCGGGGCCGAACTGGAAGTTCTGCAAAGACGGCTTCATCGAGAATTATCACTTTGCTTCGGTGCATGGGAAAAGCCTGCCGACCTTGATCGGCAATGCGAACGTCACGGATATATGGGACATCCATTCGCGCATGCTGCTGCCCGACAAGGCGATCCATCAGGAACGTCAGCGTCCGGAAGAAGAATGGGACGTTGCCGCCGCCTTCGCCACTGTCTATTATATGTTCCCCAACACCATGATTGCCAGTTGCTGGGGGGACTGGCCTCTTGTGACGCGGCTGTATCCCGGTCTGCAGCCTGATCAGACCACATGCGTCCAGACTCTGTTGACGCGCCGCGAACCGACTGAGGAAGTGTTGGCCGAGGCCAAAGGTTTCGAGGCGACGTACAAGCAGATCACGCAGAATGAGGATTTCGTGCTGGATTATGCGATCCAGCATGCATCCGAGAATAATGGCGGAAAATCATTCCTGCTGGGGCGCAATGAATATGCCCTGCAGCATTTCCATCAGTCCATCGCCCGCTTCGTCGACCCGCCGGCGCGAAAATAATCGCAGCAGACATGGCGCCGTCCAGACTATTGGTCCACCGGCCAAAAACGATAGACCGGATCGATCCGTCCGAACGCGCCATATTCGCATCCGTCTTGACGGGGCGGGGGAGGACTGGCGGGGCGAACGCTCCGCCAGTCCTCGACAAAGACGCGTTCGCTGATCTTCCATAAGCCGTCGCGCCGCTCGAAGCGATCGACATAACGTCCCGCCACCATCGATTCCTGTGGCGCCGTCGCATCCCGGCTCCGGTTGAAGGCGACCACATAGCATTCGCCCACGGCATGGTCGCCGTCGATCTCGAACCATTCATTGGCGACGGAGTGAAAGCACATTTCCAGGCCCGTCTGGACGATGGCAGGAACTTCCCTGGCGAAATTCTGCGCGGGACCATTGCAGACTCCGGCGATGATAACCGCGTCGCCGTGAAATATCGACGCGAGCATTTCGCTGTCGCCGCGGTCGATCGCGCGGCAATAGGTCACTACGAGCCTGTGCAGCGCATCCCGGGCGATGAGCGTTTCAACATCCTTGGGAGAGATGGTTTCGGACATGGTCTTTCCTTGCTCCGGTGATAGGGCGGCTCTCGCATGACCGAGAGCATGCAACAGGGCGGCTGGATCCTGGCCGCCGGTTCCGCCCCGCGGCGCGAACAGGGCGGGGCCGGCAATGGCAAGGTCGGGCGTGGGGATGTCCAGGCCTGTGAACCAGTCTTCGACATGGCGTCGCTGCTTCAGGCGCCAGCCGTCGGCGCCGCACTCATGCCGGTCGAGATAGCGTCCGCCGCGCAGCACGTCCTTCCCGCCCGACATCGTGTAGCTTTCCGAGAAAGCCAGCGGTCCACGGATCACAGTCCAGATATTGCTGATCCGGGTGAAGCCATCGGTAGGTCCAGCAAGGGGAGTGTCGCCCTGCCTGTCCTGCGTCCGCGCCCTGGCCAGAATGTCTTGTTTGATTGCATCGACGGCGACCAACTCGGCGAGCATATTCATATGATCAGGATCCTGATGCAAGGAAGGAAACCGGCGCCGGAGCCTGCTCGACAATCAGATCGAGGCGGGTGATCCGGACGCCCTCGTCCTGCCGCCGCGCGGTGAAGGCGAAGCGGCCCCACGCCAGGACCAGATTGCCCGGATCGCCCAGCAATGACAGGAAATAACATTCTCCCGAAACGTCGTTGCCGTCGCACTGTCGGATCGTGACATTGGTGGTGAAATGCTTCCTGTGGGTGGCCGGTTGCGCTGTCGCGGTCCGGAAAAAGTCCAGGACCGCATCGATGCCCTCGATGCTGTCGCCACCGGGAAGGCCAAGGACGACGTCCGCGCTGAAAATACGGGCGAGAAGCGCGAAATCGCCAGTGTCGAGGGCAAGGCAGTAATCATGGATGGCATTCCGCGCCTTTTCGGCTGTTTGCAGTTCGTCGAGGCGGCGCAGCAGTGCTTCGGTCACGATCGTTTCTCCTGTCAGCGCGCGGTATAGCCGCCATCGGCCACCAGTTCGGCCCCTGTGATGAAGCTCGCATCGGACGAGGCGAGAAACAGGATGGCTGCCGCGATCTCGTCCGAGCGGCCAAGGCGCCCCATGGGCGCGGCAAGCGCCAGTTGCTTCTTCAACTGGGCTGCATCCGCGCCCTTGCCCTGCGCCACGGCCCGTTCCATGCCATTTTCCATCAGCGAGGTGTCGATGAAGCCGGGATGTACGGAATTGACCCGGATGGGCCAGGTCTTTTCTGCGAATTGCAGCGCGACGCTCTTGGTGAACAGCCGCACGGCGCCCTTGCTGGCGTTGTAACAGGCGGTTTCGCCATTACCGACCAGGCCGAACATCGACGATATGTTGATGACGCTGGCGCCGCCTTCGATGCTGGCGCCACCCTGCCGCAACAGATCGGTAAAGGCCTTCACGCCAAGAAAGACGCCTTCGACATTGATACGCATCAGACGTCGCCATTCTTCCAGCGCGGTATCCTGGACCTCGGACACCAGGTCGATGCCTGCATTATTGACGAGAATGTCGAGACGGCCGAAATCCCGTTGGATAGCATCACGGGTGCTTCGCCAATCCTCTTCCATCGCGACATCCAGCCGGCTATAAGCGATGCCCGAGGGCAGGGTCAGCGCCAGGTCGCTGTCGGCAGCGTCCAGGTCGGTCGCGAGCACATAGGCGCCTTCCGCTGCCAGCCGTTCACAAACCGCGCGTCCGATCCCTCGCAGGGCACCCGTCACCAGCGCGATGCGGCCCAGGAAACGTCCTTCGCAAATCATCCGCGTCTCCGTTCAATCGATCCGCATGGATACTCTTCATTGACTACTGATCCATAAATCATATTATTCTAGGTGCGCAAGGGCAATAAGAGTCGGCGGGAGAAACATGTGTTGAATCGGCAATGGCGTTTGCGAATGGCTCCCGCGCAGGGTCTGTCCCCCGAAAATTTCGTCATGTCGACGGAGGAGTTGTCAGACGAAGGACCGGCGCCGGGGAAACTGCTGATCAGGAACAGGCTGTTCCTGTGCACCCCGGCGCAGCGCGGCTGGATGAATGCGAAGCGCTCTGCGCATAGTCCGGCCATCATGCCGGGTGACCCCATCATCGCCTTCGCTGGGGGCACGATCATGCGATCGGCGCATCCTGCCTTTCCCGCAGGTGCGGATGTGCGTTATTTCGGCCATTGGTCGGACTATCAGATCGTCGATCCGTCGGTGACCGAGGTTGAACTCATCGAACCGGGCCTTTC
The DNA here is from genome assembly GCF_036038995.2 of Sphingobium sp. SJ10-10. NCBI lineage: Bacteria > Pseudomonadati > Pseudomonadota > Alphaproteobacteria > Sphingomonadales > Sphingobiaceae > Sphingobium > Sphingobium sp. SJ10-10. The sequence goes on along the minus strand of NZ_CP158133.1, from coordinate 310,044 downwards.
CCTGTTCGAGGGCGTAGCCGTCTATACCCTTAATATGATCACGGCTTATGCGGGCCTTGTTTTCGTTGGCCAACCGATGGCGGGCGAAACATTGGTCGTGTCCGGCGCGGCCGGATCGACGGGCTCCGCAGCGCTTCAGATCGGCCATATTCTTGGCCTGCGGACGATTGGTATTGCCGGTGGAGCGGACAAATGTGCCATGTTGCGCGACGAATATGGGGCCGATACGGTGATCGATTACAAGACTGAGGATGTCGCGGCCCGCCTCGGCGAACTTTGCCCTGATGGCATCAATATTTTCTACGACAATGTCGGCGGCGCGATGTTGCAGGCGGCAGTCGACAATATCGCTCGGCACGGCCGCATCATCCTATGTGGACAGATTGCCGGTTACGACGCCGGAAATCCTGCACCCGGCCCTCGCGATATGATGCAGCTCGTTTATGGCAGCGTGCGGATGCAGGGCTTCATATCGACGGACTACCGCGACCGCTACGAAGAAATCCGGGAACATTTGCGTCAATGGGTCGAGAAGGGCGAATTGCGACATAGAGAGGATGTGCGTCAGGGTTTCGAGCAGCTGCCGGAAATCTACGGATCGCTGTTTTCGGGCAGTAACAGGGGCACGTTGGTTGCCGTGACCGATCCCTCTCTTGCGCTTAACAACCAATTTTCAGAGAAGAAAGTCTTTGAATAAACAGGCCGATCACCAGCATCGCACTGCCCATTAAAAAGGCAAGGCTGAGCCAGGCGACGTGGATCATTTGCTGCGGCTGTACCGTCAGCGACGCGGCGAAAGGGCCGAAGGATACACCGAACAACTGTGCGCTGCCTGCAAAGAGCGCGCTACGGCGACTGGGGTCGATTGTGAGCAGAAAGGGAATGTGGAAGGGCGGACAGAATATCCAGGCGAAGGCGAAGATGGCGGTGCCCAGATACCAGCCCACAAGGGTGCCGCTGATCGCCAGCAGAAGCCCTGCAATACTGGCAGCGGCGCTGGCGCAGAATGCCGTCGCAGCGCTGATTCTTCCTGCCGTGGCGCATGCCGCCAGACCCCCTGCGATCTGGACCGCCAGCGACAGACTCATCGCCTGGGCGATGTGATGCCTTGCGATTCCAGTTTCTTCGCCAACAGGGAGCAGATAGGCCCAGAAACCAATAATCGCTGCCATATAGAGGAAAATTGCCGCAAGACCGGGAAGACCGGACAGGGTGGGCCTTGGCCCTGCGTCGGATCCGGACCCGTGTAGAGGCGGATAAGAGGGCGGGATGAAGGGAGGAATGGCGAGCAGCACCAGGCCAAAGGCCGCCACCATTCCGTAGCTTACCATGCTGCCGAAATATGGGGCAATGAAATTGGATATTGTCGCAGAGAGCAAAAAGGCGCTCGTCGATTGCGCCGTGACATAGATCGCGAAAAGGCGCGCGGGATCTTGGACACGCGCGAACATGCCAAGGATCAGCCAGAGCAGGATGCCGCAGGAAATGCCGCTCAGCGCTCTTAGCGTTATCAGCCCTTCCGCTCCGGCAAAGGGCGTACTCATGTTGCAAAGAGCCATGACGAGAAGGGCGACGGTCAGGGGCCACCGCAAATGCTCTGCCGACAGGAAGCGGCTTGCAAGCGTGACGCTGATCGCCATGCCTAATCCTTCGGCGGTTGCCGCCCGGCCGAGTTCAACTGCGTCGATACGCCCTTCGGCAAGCAACGTGCCAAGCAGCACTGGTTGGAGGGCGGGCATGAGTCCGCCCCCGACGGCAATAGCGATGACGGCTGCCTTTTGGCTGGCGCCGAAATGCATATCGGTTTGGATTTCAATCATTTCCGCCGTCCTTGGTGGACTGGCCTGGGTGCCGCGCCCGCCTGTATGACCAGCCCGGGGGTAAAACCCGCCGGGCTGGTTGCTTCTGTCAGAACCGCCAGCTTACCTGCAATTGCACGGTCCGCGGCATGCCGGCGAAACCGATCTGGTCGCCTGCGATCCCGCCCGGTGTCCCCGTACCGCTGCCGGTGGACGGTCCATCGACGACGCCGGTCACGTAGAATTGATTGGTCAAATTCTTGCCCATCAGCGCGACTTCCCATCCCTGTGTTGACCGCAGACGCAGGGCGCCGTCGAGCGTTACGTATGAATCGATGCGCGAAAGAGCCTGGCCAAAGCCGGAAGGCAGATAGCTGGAACTATAGCGCGCGTCGGCGCTGATACCGAAGGAAAGATCGCCGCCCAGATCAGTATCATAGGATGCGCCCAGTGTTCCGGTCCATTTGGGCGCCATGGAAAGCGAAGCGCCTGCCAGGTCCTGCCGCGTGCCGACTTCGGCACCGGCGATCGGGCGATAATTGCCCGTAACGGCGTCAAGGGTCAGATTGCATCCCTGGTTCGGGGTTTGACCGGAATAGCAGGGCGCATTCGGGAAATCGGTATAGCGGGCACGGTTATAATTCCAGGCGCCATGGATATTCAGTCCTGGTAGAGCAGCGGGCGCCAACTCGAATTCCATTTCCACGCCCTTGGTTCGCGCGTCGGCTGACAAGGTGTTGAAGGCGAAAATCGGCGAATTGAAGAAATCGACCTGAAGACCGGAATATTTGTAGCTATAGGCGGTCAGATTAAACCTGAGCTGCCGGTCGAACAATTCCGATTTGAAGCCTGCTTCAAAGCCCCTGGCTTTTTCTTTCCCGAAGGTGATATCAGCCAGATTGTTGGATGACAGCGCGGAATTGAAGCTGCCATTGGAAAAACCGCCCGACTTGTATGCGGTCTTATATGCTCCATAGATCAATATGTCGTTGGTCGGTTTCCAGGTGATGGTTGCTTCCGGTGACCAGTCCTTGAAGACCTGGTTGGCGGTCAGCGTTCCGCCCGGCGCGGTGGAAGGTACGAAAATCCCGGTCAGGGCAGGGCTGACGTCGGGTTGAACGAAGAAGCTGTCCTTTTTCTCATGCGTGTAGCGAACGCCGCCGGCCAGTTCGATCGTAGGGACCACTTTCCATGTCACCTGGCCGAAGGCGGCCAGCGTTTCACCCTTGGTGGTGGAGATCTTGTCGATCGAGACATAGCGGAAAGCGGGGCTTGCCGCCGCATTTTCCAATCCAAGATCGCTGACCTGGTTCAGAAATCGCTTGGTACTCTGATACAGACCGCCAATCATGAGGTTGACCGGACCGTCAAAGCTGGTCAGAGCGCGCAATTCTTCGGAAAAGGCGCGCCAGGTCGAACGCTCAGTGGCCCAGATGGAACCGACATTGGCCTGAAGCTCGCCGGGGATCGTCCACTGGTTGCTGTTCCACTGATAATTTGTGACCGACGTCAGGGTCACATTGTCCAGTGCGTAGTTTAGCGTATTGTTGGCGCCCCAGGATTTGTAGGTGTTGTAGAGTTCGCCGCTATCCTTCGCATAGGGGAAGTTCGCTGCGATGGTCGTCGGCATCTTGTTTTGATGCGTGATATATCTGTCCTGGCACGCATTGGCGGGATTGAGCGTGCTGAATCCCGTCGCGCAACGATAGACGACATAGTTCCAAGAGCCATTGTTCACCCTATTATAATCGCCCATCACTTTGAGCGTATTGGTCAGCGCGTCGGTCGGTGTCCATTTGAGCGTCAATCGGCCCAGCAGTTCCCGTTCCTGGGGCTGGTCGGTGTCGGATGGAATGCTGGCGTGCGGCGTGACGATGCCCGTCGTTGGATCCAGCGTGTTGACGGTCATCGCCGTCGACTGATTCCTGATATATCCGCCGAACATTTTCGATCCGCGCACCGCCAGCCGGATTCCCAGCGTGTCGCCAAGCGGGGTCGATGCCACACCTTCCAGTTGAACCTGTTGCGATCGGAACTCATATCCGGCCCTGGTAAAGAATTCGGCCTTGTCTCCCGGATCGGCCGTCGTGATGGAAATCACGCCGGCGGTCGCGTTCTTGCCGAAGAACAGAGCCTGCGGCCCCTTGAGCACTTCGATCCGCTCAAGATCGAAAAAGCCCTCGTTGATGACGCGACCCTGGCCATAATAGGCTCCATCGACAACGGTCGCAACCGATTGCTCGATGCCAATCGAGGTCGAGGAAGACCCAATGCCGCGCATGGTAAGTTGTGCGCCCGATCCGTTGGATGCGCGGCCGACCGTCAGATTGGGCGTGCGCGCAGCGACTTTTTCGATGCTGGTGAGATCAGCGGAGCGGATCATTTCCGCGGACATGGCCGTGACGGCCACAGGGACATCCTGCACACTTTCAGCGCGCTTTCTCGCTGTAACGATGATGTCTTCGAGGCCGCCTCGACTGTTGGCTGCGGTGGAATTATCCTGCGCCACGACAGGGAGCGGCACCGCAGTGGCAAGACAGGTTCCGGTCAAAAGCGCTAATTTCGTGAAACGCCCCAGATAAGCATCAAAACGGTACATCTTCCCCTCCGCGTGAATTCCGATCGTTGTCGGATGGTTGTTACAGGTCATTCGACCGCGCCAGTGGATATAGCGATTCCTGAAGGAATTCTACTGATTATTGAATCATAAATCATTTTTAAAATCTGGACCGCTCCATGGCACCGCGTTGGGCTTGCCGATCGTCGGTGCCATGGTCCCCGAAGCCCCGGCGCGCTCTGCCGTTCGACCTGCATCTGGCGGTTTCGTTTGACGCTCTCGTGTCAATCGGCGTGCAAACGGGATCCCCGATCGGAGGAGCGCGCAGCGCAAAGCATCTTAATCCCGGCGTGCAGCGGGGATCAGTTTCGGTTCTTGAAGCGCCAGCTGTCATTGCCGGTCTCGATGATGTCGCAATGATGGGTCACGCGATCGAGGAGAGCGGTGGTCATCTTGGGATCGCCGAACATGGTGGGCCATTCCCCGAACGCCAGGTCGGTCGTGATGGTGACGCTGGTTTGCTCGTAAAGTTTGCTGACCAGATGGAACAGCAACTGCCCGCCTGAACGGGCGAACGGCAGATAGCCAAGCTCGTTCAGAACCACGAGATCGAGCTGGGAGAGCTGGGAGGCAAGCGCGCCGCTTTTGCCGATCCGGGATTCCTCTTTGAGGCGGGTCACCAGATCCATGGTGTTGAAGTAACCCCCCCGCTCCCTGGCGCGGACCACATTGGCGGTGACGGCGATAGCCAGGTGGGTCTTACCTGTGCCGGTGCCGCCGACCAGGACGACATTGCGCCGTGCGGGCAGGAACGCGCCACCGTGCAGCGAACGGACCAGCCCCTCGTTGATCGGCGTCCCTTCGAAGCGGAACGCATCGATATCCTTCACCACCGGCAGCTTGGCGGCCGCCATCCGGTATCACCTCAATATGCAAGGAACTTGAACGGTTGTAGTTGAGCGAACAACGCCTCACGACTTCTCACGCCGATTTTTGAATAGATACGGCGGATATGCGTCCTGACCGTTTCCAGGGAAATTTCCAGACTCCTGGAAATCTGTTCCGCATTCATGCCGCTCATCATGGCGTTCAATATTTTATGCTCGCCATTGGTAAGCCGGTATATGTCCTTGACGTCATCGGATATGATCGATCGATCGATGAAATGCTGCGCGGAAAAGAAGATAAGGCCGATCTGTTCGCTGCCCGGACTGGTTTCGATCAGCCTTCCGCGAATGATAAGATAATCTTCCCTGACGGGCAGAATGACCATCGAGGATGCCGCGCCGGACCCCGCATGGACAACGAACAGCTCAAGGCGCGACTGATTATCCGGCTGGAGGGCGAAGAGGCGGTCGTTCTGTTCCTGTAAATCCGGCGAATGTTGCAGCAGGGCCATGGCGGCCCTGTTCTGCCAATGCAGGCGCAAAGAGCGATCGATTATCGCGTGCGGAATCGGATCGGCATCGACCCAGCTCGCAAAAACCGACTCTCCATTCGCCATGGAGCCTTCAGCCACACATACCCCCCGGCAGCAGCCTCTATTTTTAATCCATATCTATCGAATCGACAGTTATAACTTACGATATAGATAGATTAACAAATTTGTCCTTAACAAAATTGATGAAGCCATGTCCCGATTTTGTACAAACCAGGTCGATTTTAATTGATGCGGCCGGAAATATGTCAGGATCGCACCGAAATCCGGGACTTTCATGAATTTTTACCCGCTGCTGCCGTTCCGCGTTAACCATTAAAGCGGAGCGATACCCAATATTGAGTATTAACTTTCGTTAGATATATATTAATACTTTCGTTCAGCTCCAGGGGTGGGGAAAGAGAGTCGCGCGCCCTCCCTGAAGTCACGGCCGGAAGCAGCCCCATTGGAGACGGGGGTGGTTCAGGCCGCTTTTTGTAACAGATGGGGAAGTATTCCATGAAGAAGATGATCCTTGCCTCCGCGGCAGCAATGCTTGTCGCGAGTCCGGCCTTTGCGGCCAACTCGGCCACCGACCAGTTTCAGATCAATGCTCAGATCCCCGAAACCTGCACGATGCAGAACGTCAGCGACGTGAACCTCGGCGCGCTGAACATTTCCACGACGGCGGGCAATGGCGCCCTGCTGCTCAGCAGCGATGCGACGCAGAACACCAACCAGTTCTGGGTTAGCTGCAACAAGCAGAACCAGATGACCCTTTCCGGTCCCGCGACCCTTCAGGGCTCGCGCGCTTTCCAGGCGGGCGTCGACGATGCCGGCTTCACCGACAAGCTGAACTATCGCGTCGAGGCTCTGAACTATTTCACGAGCGGCTCGCAGCCCAGCTTCTCCAGCGCGAATGGCGCCCAGAACCAGACCAGCCGTGGTCCCGTCCACCGCCAGGTGCGTCTGGCCGCGAAGGTGCTGTCGTCCGAAAACACGCTGCGTCCGCTGGCCGGCAACTATACGGGCACCGTGACCGTCACCGTCCAGACCGCGCTCTAAGGCACGGCTTGGATCAGGGCATTGAAGCCCCTGATCAGGTCGTCGCTCTGACGCGCAACCCATTTCAAGATTCAAGGAAATCCTTATGAAGAAGCTCCTTATGGCCGCCACGGCCGCAGCAGTCCTGATGGCTGGCACCCCTGCTTTCGCAGCCAGCACCGACAGCGACACGTTCGACATCAACGCGTCGGTCGCCAAGACCTGCACGATGGAAAACATCACCGACATTCAGCTCGGCACGGTCAACGTCAACACCAATGCCGGCAGCACCGCGCTGTTCATCAACGATGTCGCCACCAGCTCGACCAGCCCCTTCTACGTGTCGTGCAACGACACCAACAGCATGACCATCTCGTCGGCCAATGCCGGCCGTCTGACCACCAGCACCCCGCTGACGGGCGCGGATGCAGGCTTCAAGAACACGATCAACTACTCGCTCGCCGCCGACAATTATCGCAATGGCGGTCTGCTGCAGCAGCCCGGTTTCCGCCGTTCGGCTCTGCTGGGTCTTATCCAGCTCAACAACGGCGCCTCGCGCGGCGCGCTGCACCGCCAGGTCAAGTTCGACGCGCTGGTCGATCCGCTGAACAACCTGGATGCCCGTCCGGTGGCCGGCACCTACAGCGACACCGTGACCGTGACGGTCACCGCCAGCTAATCGCAGCATCTGCACAGGAATTTGGGGGAGCCCTTTCATGGCTTCCCCGATTTCCGCCGTTCATGATCGAGGGGGAAGAGGACGATGTTCCTCAAATGGGTGAAATTCGTTCTGCCGCTGCTTCTGCTGACAGGCATGGCGACCGGCGCGCAGGCTGCGCGGGTCACGCCGATGTCGGTGGATCTGGAGCCTCAGGGTACACGTTCCACGGCGCGGATCGAGGTCGCCAACAATGAAGACCGCCAGTTGCCGATGGAAGTGCGCATGTATCGCGGCGTCATCGGGGAACGCGGCGAACTGACGCTGGAGCCCGCGGACGACCGTTTCATGGTCTTCCCGCCCCAGACGCTGATCGCGCCCAATGGCAAGCAGGTATTCCGCATCCAATATCTGCCGGACGGTCCGCTGACGAAATCGGAAGTCTATTATGCGGCGGTCAGCCAGATTCCCGTCCAGCTTCCGGCCGAACAGTCGCGCATTCAGGTCGTGATGCGCTTCAACGTCCTCGTCAACGTCGTGCCCGACGGGACGGCGCCCGACCCGGTGGTCGCCCAGATCGCGCCTATTTCCCGCGAGGTCGAGCTCGGCCCGGATGAAAAGGCGCCGCAGGACAAGGATGTCCGCAAGACCCGGACCGAAAATGGTCTGGAAGTGCGCATCGAGAACAAGGGCAATCGCTATTTCCCGGCCGGTCGGTCCGGCTGGGCCGTCAGCGGCACGGACAGCACCGGCAAGCCCTATAGCGCGGAATATAACGCCGCTCAGATGAGCGAAATGATCGGGATGGGAATCGTCGCGCCGGGCCAGGCCCGCATCTTCTTCATCCCGACTCCGGAAAAAATGGCGGCCGGAGCGACGGTGACGCTGAAGCGCTGATCCTTTGAACATGCCCGAGGGGGGCAGGGTGAGACATTTACTCTTCAGCGTCGCCACAGGCGCACTGGCCGCGTCGTCGACGGTCGCGCTGGCCCAGGTGGCCGGGCAGGGGACAGCCGGCGCGCAGCCTCCGGCCGCGCCCGGACCCGCGGCTCGACCCGGCGACAAAGGTCTGCAGATGACCCTGCCCCTTTTGCGGCAGGGCAATGTCTATGGCGATGTCGCCGCGACGGTCTATGTGGACGGGACGATCCTCTTCGATCGCCAGTCTCTGCTGGAGCATGTCGCGCCCCTGCTGTCGGAGAGTGGGCGGACCAAATTCGCGGCGGTCCTGCCCGCCACGCCTTCGGTTTCGGTTGCCGATGTGGAGAAGGCGGGCGTCACCCTCATCTACGATTCTTCCGAATTGCAGGTCCGCGTCGACCGTATCGACGGGACCATGGTCGCCGCCCAGGCATTGGGGGAAGCCGTGCGCTTTTCCCTGCCCGCGACCACGCTCGAACCGGAGAAATTCAGCGCCTATCTGAACATGATCGGGGACATGCGGGTCAGCGATTTCCGCGACTTCGAAAAGCCTGCCCTCATCCTGCAGGGGGCGATGCGCTATCGCGGCGTCGTGCTGGAATTCGACGGCGGCTATGATCAGGCGCTGACCGGCGGTGGCGGCTTCTATCGGCGTCAGGCGCGGCTGGTCTATGACGAATATGAAAAGCAGCGCCGCTGGAGCGCGGGCGACCTTCAGCTCAATGGCCTGTCGATCACCTCCGGCACGCTGCTTGGCGGCATTGCCGTCGAAAAGGGCAGGCGGACTTTCACCGGCAGCACGCCGCTCCTTCAACTCGGCGGTCAACAGGTTCTGCTCGACCGCGATTCCACGGTCGACGTGATCGTCGACGGCCAGCAAGTGGAGCGGTTCCAGCTCAATTCGGGCACGTACGACCTTTCCCGGCTTCAGACCCAATATGGCGGCCGCAACGCTCAGCTCTACGTCACGGATGTCAGCGGGCGGCGGCAGATCACCTCCTTCGATTCCTATTTCAACCCGTCCGACCTGATCGCCGGGGAAAGCGAATATGGCGCGGCGGTGGGCTTCGTGCCGACCGACTTCCGCGCCCAGCCGATATACGGCCACTCTCCCGCATTGTCGGCCTATTATCGCCGCGGCATCAGCAACCGGCTGCTGCTCGGCGGCGCGGTGCAGGCGGGCAACGATGTGCAACTGGGCGCCATAGAGGTCATTTCCACGCCGCGCTCCATTCCCGGACGGTTCGAATTTTCGAGCGCGATCAGCACCGGACGAGGGACCGGCTATTCGCTGCGCGGCGCCTATTCGCTGCAATTCGGCTATGGCATCCAAGGCAAGCAATTGTCGGTCAGCGCCGACTATCGCAGCCGGAATTTCTCGACCCTGTCCGACGCCATCGGTTTCGGCCGTTTCCGGACCTTCACCCTGACCGCCAATTACGGCCAGCAATTGAGCGATCGCACCAGCCTGGTCGTAGGCGGCAACTGGTTCGAGCGGGAGGGGCTGAGGGGGACCAAGCTCGCCTTCGTCGATGTCATGCACCGGGCATCGCGCTTCCGCCTCACCGGGGGGGTGGAATATGGCAAGGACGTGTTTGGGCGCAGCTTCGGCGCGCGCATCGCATTGGTCGTGCCCTTCGGTCAGAAGACCCGCGCGGAGGCAGGCTATAACAGCCGCCGCGACGATGCGCGCCTTTCCCTGACGCGCAGCTATGACGATAGGGTCGGCTCCTTCGGTTACGACATCGCCGCGCACAATTCCGACGGCATGGCCTCGATCGACGGATCGGCAACCTATATCGGCAACCGCTTTTATTCGCGCTTCACCACCATCTCTTCGGGCAATGGCTTCTCGCGAATCGACGACCGGCAGGACAGTCGTCTGCAAATCGGCACGTCGATCGCCGTGGCGGGGAACAGCGTCGCCATCGGCCGGCCGATTTCCGACAGCTTCCTTGTCGCCAAAGCCCATGAGGCGCTCAAGGACAAGCAGGTCGTGGTGGGACAGTCGGTGGACGACGGCAAGGTGGAGGCGCAAAGCGGCATCTGGGGCCCGGCGCTGGACGGGCGGCTCAATAGCTATAACCGACAGAGCATCCAATATGATCTGAAGAACGGGACGGAAGGCTACGACATCGGCACGGGCGTGCATACCGTCAATCCGCCCTATAAAAGCGGCTACAAACTCGTCGTCGGCAGCGATGCGAATATCAGCGCCTATGGCTTCCTCTATTATGAGGGGGAGAAGGTCAGCCTGCTGGGCGGCACCATTTCGGCGGTGGACGATCCGGTCTTCGCGTCGCAACCCTTCTTCACCAACTCCGCGGGCCGTTTCGCGACGCAGGGGCTTCGTCCCGGCAAGAGCTATCGGGTGGAGCTGCGCAATCCGGACATGCAGTTCATGATTCACGTGCCCGCCGATACGAAATCCTTGCTACAACTGGGCGATGTGACCGCCCGCCCGGCCACCGGGACACAGGAGTGACTATGATGCGCCGATTTTGCCGCTACCTGGGTTTCGCGTCGCTCATCGTGCCGGGCCATGCACTGGCGGAATGCCGGCCCTCCTTCGTCGAAGGACCGCGCGAGGTCCGCCTCGCCGCTGGCGACAGCATGGACCAGCGGCAGTTGACCGAACCCTTCCGGATCATGGTGCGCAATGACGGCGACAGCGAATGCCGCCTGCGGCTGCGGGTGACGCGGGATTTGGGAGCGTCCGACGCCTCCTTTCCCAATTATATGCTGAACGGCCCCGGCGGGAATATTTCCGTGACCTCCGCTTCGCCAGCGGACGTGTCGAGCGGCGGCGGCGTGGTCATCCTGCAACCGCATGGGCGGACGTCGGTCGGCTATACCGTCAACGTGCCGGTGAACTGGGGGATGCGGAGCGGCGATTATCGCCAGCAACTGGTCTTCGCTCTATCCGAAGACAGCAGCAACGCCCCATTGGACGAGGTGCAACTCCGCCTGAAGCTGGAAATTCCGGCGACCGCCCGCATCCGCTTCGCTGGCGTCGGTGGGGAAGGGGGAGCGGCCCGGATCGACCTGGGCGAGCTGTCCACCACCATGCGGACAGTGTCGCAGCCCTTCGCGGTCCGCGTGCTCAGCACATCGGGCTATCAGCTACGCTTTACGTCCCAATATGGCGGCATGCTCCGCCGCATCGACGGCCCGGACGTCATTCCTTACCGGCTGTTCGTGGATGGCCGCGCCTTCAACATGGCGACGGGCGATCAGATCAACGTCGGTGAACACACCGGATCGCTGGGCGACGTCCACGGCATTTCCATCACCGTCGATCCGGACCCGACCTGGCATGCGGGCAAATATACCGACCGGGTGACGGTGGCCGTCACGCCGATCTGATCCTGGCCTTGGATGGGGTCAGAAATAAGTGATGGTGAGGTTGATCGCCAGCGGCGCCTGAAGCGCGCTATATTGCACGCCGATGGGCCGCATGCCGAATTTGGCGCCGACGCGATTGGCCACCGGCGTCCAGCCCGACGCATTGAGCTGACGCGAATAGCCGGCATAGCTGAACCGCACCTGCTCGCTGGGCGCAAGCTCGCGATAGGAGGCGACCACCTGAAATCCGTCCGCGCTGTTGCAAAGCTCCATCACGCTTCCGGATTGGAAACCCGATCCTTCGCTCAGTTGCACGGGATCGCTGTCGATTTCGCAATAGGCCGGAACCACGGCCCTGACGGCAAAGGAGCCCTTGGCGGTTTCGGAAGCCATGGCCGGGCTCACCAGCAGCGCGGCCGATGAAAGGATGGTGGATGCAGCACATAGTCGAACGAATGTCATCTTCGGCCCCTTCTGTTGCCGTTCGTCTATCACCGCTGAATTAAAGAAAGCTTGATGCATTATCCTTAACATTCCACGCATTGGGCCGGAATGAAGGATGGGAGAGGAACCGGCTGAACGAAGGAGGGGAAGAGTTTGGAGACGTTCCCGTTCCTGCGTTCAGCCGAGCGAAAAGCGGGGAAGTATCCGGATTCCGCGAGTCCAATGTATCACTTCGTTTCCCGTGATTCATCCGCCAAAAACATGAACCATCCGTTAGCGCGCATTCAAGCGGCGGGACGGCGGAAAATTCGGTTCGTCCCAAGCGGGCAACGACAGTTCGCAAAATGCCCGCGGCATATTGTCAATCATATTGATAGAGAATAAGAAGTCGGCAGGAGGTCCCGCCATGCGTCCATATGCTACCGAACTTGCTCATTCCGCGACGATCCTGACCGTGCCCGGCCTGATGAACAGCGGACCCGGCCATTGGCAGAGCATCTGGGAATCGGAACTTCCCAACTGCCATCGCGCGGAACTGGGCAGTTGGGATGCGCCGCACCGCAATAGTTGGATCAGCAATCTCAGCCATGCGATCGGCCGGATCGACGGACCAGTCATCCTCGCGGCGCACAGCCTGGGCTGCCATGCCGTCGCCTGGTGGGCCGCGTTCGAATGCAGCGAATGGAGCGACAAGATCGCGGGCGCCCTGCTGGTCGCGCCGCCCGAGCTCGAATCAGGGGTCGTCGACCCCCGCCTGCGCGGTTTCGCTCCCACGCCCAAGGCTTTGCTGCCTTTCCCCTCGATCGTCGTGGCCAGCCGCAGCGATCCCTATATCTCGATCGGTCGGGCAAAGCGGTTGGCGCAATTTTGGGGCAGCCGGTTCGCGGATGCCGGCGAAGTGGGCCATATCAATGCCGACTCCGGCCTTGGCGATTGGACGTTCGGCCGTTTCCTGCTGTCCCGGCTGGGTCAGCCTGTGGAGCAGGAGATCGACGGCCGCCAGAACGCCAGCGAACGGGAACGCAGCGCCGAGGCGACCCTGCTCTACGGGGTCTGAAACCAGCGAGGGCCAACCCGCATTCCATCTGTGGCGGGCATGGTGCTGCCCAGAAAGCTTTCATATCGAACTGATTTCGGCGCAGTCGAGGCTCTTGGCTCGACTGCGCCGAAAATCCATTCGACATGATGGGCGTCGCGGCTTTCGGCAAGCATGCCATCCGGACGGGCCGTGGCCGCGTCACGGCGAAATGAGGGTTAAAATGGCATTATTGATTGTTAAAAAAGGAAAATATCCGCAGTTGGAACGTAACGGCTGAAGCGATCCAAGAGGTAGGTAATAGTGGCGCACATCCTGGTTGCCGATGATGACGATCTGCTGGGCGAGCTGGTTCGGTTCAAATTGGAGGCGGCAGGCCATGATGTGACGATCCGGCAGGATGGAGCCTCCGCGCTGGAGGCGGCGCGCCAGGGCGATGTCGATCTGCTGGTGCTCGACGCGATGATGCCGGTCATGTCCGGCGCGGATGTGTTGCGCGCCGTGACGCAGGAACTGCCGGAGATTCCGGTGGTGATGCTGACCTCCCGCAAGGCGCAGGCGGATGTCATGGCGGCGTTGACCTCCGGCGCGCGCGATTATCTGACCAAGCCCTTCATTCCCGACGAGCTGGTGGTGCGAGTCAATGCGATCCTCAAATCGGCCCGGATGGCGCGGTGAGGACGCTGTCCGCTTGTGTCATGGCCTGCATGACGCTGGCTGTTCCGGCACAGGCTGCGCCCACCGCTTCCCGCGACGCGCAGATCGCCGCCGCCCGCGCCGCTTTGGCACGCAAGGATGAAGCGGAGGCCATTGCCCTGCTGGACCGGGCCAATGCCGATTTCCCCGACGATCCTGAGATTTTGCGCCTGCTGGGCAGCGCCCATGGCTTTGCCGGGCACTATCTCCAGGCTATCGTGACGCTGCGCCGGGCGCAGGAACTGGCGCCCGCAGATAACGACATCGCCGCCGCCCTGGCCCGCGCCTATCTCTGGTCGGGCGACCGCGCCGCCGCCGAGCGCGAAGTCGTGGCGATCGAGCGGCGTTCGCCCGGCGATGCGGAGGTTGCCGCGATCCGCCGTCAGCTTCTGACCGAAACGTCCGCCGCTCAGCCTCAGCGCTTCGGCCTGGCCGTGGCGCAGGGCTTTTCCCATGTTTCCTTCGACAACCGGCCGAGCCGGACCTGGTCGACGACGACGCTGGCCGCTTATGGCCGCGTGGCGCAGGGCACGGTGCTGGCGCTCGCCGCCGAGCGGGAGGATCGCCAGAGCTTCACTGATACCCGTATCGAGGGGCGCATCGACCAGCGCATCGGCCCGCATATCCGCGCCTATGCCGCGCTGGCCGTGACGCCCCACGCCGATTTCCGCGAAAAATGGAGCGCCAGCGGCGGGATCGAGGCGGATGTCACATCCTATGCGACCCTGCTTGGCGACCTGCGCCATGCCGAATATCGGGACGTGTCGGTGACGACCTTCCTGCCGGGCGTCCGCCTGACTGCGGTTCGGCTGGGCGTCAGCGCCACGGTGCGGATGATCAACCTGTGGGATGAACAGGGCACGCACCGCGCCGGGGTGTCCGGGCGGCTGGACGCGACGCTGAACCATGGCGCGACCCTTTATGCCGGGGCCGCGACCTATCCGGATACCGAAGCGGGCATCACCCGGCAGGTCCATTCGCTGTTTCTGGGCGGCACCGTGCCGCTGGCTGAACGGATCACACTGCGCGCCGGGTTGGATTATGACCGCCGCCGGGCGACCTATACGCGCAAGGGCGGGTCGCTCGGCCTTCAGATCGGCTTCTGACCGTGATGCAGATGCCGATCCCCGACCATGTCGCGCAGATCGCCATTTTCATCTCTTTCTACGGCGCGCTGGGCATGGCGGCGCTGCTGCTGTTCCTGGTGATCCGCCGCGACCGGGCGGAGCGGGCGGATGCGCAGGCGGCGGCGATGATCAAGGCGCTGATCCGTGAGATCATGGGCGGTGGCATGGAGGGCGGGGACGGCGAGGATGCGCTGTCCGGCCCCGCCTTCCGCAAGGCGCGGACCGCCGACAAGCTGGCGGCGATCGGCCGCATGATCCAGCTTCTGCGCGGCGAGGAGCGGGAGCGGCTGATCGCGCTGGTCGACCGCCACGGCCTGCTCAAGGATGCGCTGCGCAAGACGCAAAGTTCCCGCCGCCGGGCGCAGGTTGACGCGATGCGCATATTGGGCAGCATCGGCGGCGAACATGCGGTCGACGCGCTGCTGTCGGTGCTGCATGAGGATCCGCATATCGACACCAGGCTGGAGGCGGCGTCCTTGCTGGCGCAACTTGATGCGCTGCCCGCGCCGGAACGGCTAATCGAAGATCTTTCGCTCTATGAAACGCGGATCACGCCTTTGCACCGCAGCCTGTTCCGCCTGATCGCGGTCAGCCATCCGGCCGAGTTGATGGCGCTTGGCCGGTCGAACCAGTTGCCGCCTGCCGTCCGCGCGCTGGTGATCGATGCGTTGGGGTGGACGGAGGACTTCGCCGCCCTGCCGCTGTTGGCGGCGGCGGCGGGCGACCCGCATCCTCCGGTGCGCCTCGCCGCGCTCGATTCCGCGACCCGGCTCGGCCATCCGGGCAGCGCCGGTTGGATCATCAGGATGCTGGAAGACCCCGAACATCCGGTGCGCTCCCGCGCCATTCGCGCCTGCCAGATCATGCGGCTGACCGCCGCCCTGCCGTTACTGTCGGCCCTGCGCAACGACCCTTCGCCCTGGGTCCGCCTGCGCGCGCAACAGGCGGTGCAGATGTTGCAGGTGGCGGCATGATGGCGCGCATCCTCTCGAAGGCGGCCGATATCGGCGTCGGCACGCTGGTCGTCATCGGCCTGCTCTGTTTCCTTGTCGTCAGCATCCGCAATCTGGTGTCGACCGTTCAGTTGCTGCTCGCCGCGGGGGTCTTCGTCACCCGGATCAAGCCGGCCAGCCGGTCCTATGACCTTTGGACCCGCTACGCCGACCTTGCCCTGCCGGTCTCGGTGATCGCCCCCTGCTTCAACGAGGAGTTGTCGATAGCCGACAGCGTCCGGGCCTTGCTGGCGCTGGAATATCCCGATCATGAGGTGATCCTGGTCAATGACGGTTCCAGCGACCGCACGCTGGAGGTGCTGATCCGCGAATTCGCCCTGCGCCCTATCGAACGGGAGCAACTGGCCGAATTGCAGAAGACGAAGATATTGGGCGTCTACGGTTCGGCCCGCTATCCGAACCTGATCCTGATCGACAAGCAAAATGGGCGGAAGGCCGATGCCGTCAATGCGGGCCTCGGCTTCGCCGCCGCGCCTCTGGTGTGCGTGATCGATGCGGATTCGATCATAGAACCGGACGGCCTGCTGCGCGCGGCGGAACCCTTCATGGCCGATGACGGGTCGTTGATGGCGGTGGGCGGGGCGATCCGCATCGTCAACGGATCGGTGGTCGCGGGCGGCCATGTGCGCCAAATCCGCCTGCCGGGCAAATGGCTGCCCCGATACCAGATATTGGAATATCTGCGCGCCTTCCTGACGGCGCGCATCGCCAATGCGCGGCTGGACATGCTGATGCTGATATCCGGCGCCTTCGGCATGTTCCGCCGGGCCACGCTGGTCGAGATTGGCGGCTATCGCCACGATACGGTGGGCGAGGATCTGGAGGTCGTGACCCGCATCCACCGCCGCATGCGGGAGGAGAAAAAGCCCTATCGCATCGATTTCGTGCCGGAAATCGTCTGTTGGACCGACGCGCCGGAAAGCTGGAAGGGGCTGCGCAACCAACGCGCGCGGTGGGAGCAGGGCGCGCTGGAAACCATCGTCGAACATCGGCGGATGCTGGCCAATCCGCGCTATGGCCGAATCGGCCTCATCAGCATGCCGCTGATCGTGATCGAGGATGTGCTGGGTCCACCCTGCGAGCTGTTCGGCTATCTCCTGATTCCGCTGCTCTGGCTGATGGGAGTGACATCCGGGACGGTGGTGTTCGCCTTTTTTTCGCTGACGGTGCTGTTCGGCACGGCCCTTAGCCTCGGCACGCTGGCGCTGGAGGAGGTGCAATTGCGCCGCACGCCGCGAGCGCGGGATTTGGCCATGATCGGCATCGCCGCCGTGGTGGAGAATCTGGGCTATCGTCAGGCCAATCTGGCGTTCCGGCTCCATGGCATGTGGCGGTTCTTCCGCAAGGACAATCGTTGGGCCGCCGCCGGTCGTTCGGCCTTCGTGCGCCAGTGAAAGCGGCTCTGTTCCTGCTGGTGGCGGCCGCTGCCCCTCCCGCCCCGATCTGGAAAGGACCTGCCATGACGAACTGGCGCGAGGTGGAGCGACTGACCCTGTCCGGCACGATCGAGGCGGGCGTGTTTCGTCCCGCTGCGCTGGCGCCGGAACGCGCGGATGCGCTGCCTCTGCCGCTGCTGGTGCCGATCGGCGTGAATATCCTGCCGCTGGCGGATGTCCGGCCTTTCGGAACCGAGGATCGGGTGAGGGTGGAGCATGACGGGAATGGCCTGCGCATCCGCTGCCAGGCTGGACGCGCGCCTGCCGGTGCCGTGCTTCATTGGCCGGATCGGCGCCTGCCCCGCGCCTATCGGGGGTTTTGGCGGCTGGAAGGGCGCGCCGACGCCGCTATCGGTGTCAGCGCCCTGCCGCTCGGGCGGGACGCGCCAGCCATTCCGGCTGCGCACTGGACAGATAGGCCCGCCATCATCCCCTTCACGGATCGGCAGGAGGAGCAGATGCTTGTCCTGACCTGTCCCGACAGGGACGTCTCAGCCCAGCTTGACGCGGTGACATTGACGCCTACCGGAGCGGGCCCGAACGGGCGGGGGACATGGATTTGGCGCGAACAGGATTGGCGTGCCGATCCGATCGGCTTCTCCCGCCGCGCTGCTGCGGCGGGCTGGACCGAACTCGCCATTCAGGCGCCCGCCAGGCCGGATTCCGCGCTGGCCCGGCTTGCGGCGGCGCTGACGGAGCGCGGCATCGGCTTTCGTCTGCTCGATGGCGATCCCGGCATGGCAACGGCTGAAGGGCGTGCGGAAGCCGTCCGCCGTTTCGCTCATCTGCGCCGCTGGTGCGACGATCATCTCGCGACCCGGCCGCTGCTTGAACTCGACATCGAACCCTATGCGCTGCCCGGCTTCGCGAGCGATCCGGCAGGCTGGCAAGGTTGGGCGGAAAGCGTGCAGGCGGTCGCCCAGGCCTGGGGCGGGGCGGTGGCCGTCGACCTGCCCTGGTGGATGCGCCGCTCGCCCGAAGGGGCGGCCGCCCTCGAAACCGCCCTCGCCTCGATCCACGAAATCATCGTCATGGCCTATCGCACCGATCCTCAATTGATCCTGGATGCCGCCGAAAGCTGGCTTGGGGAAGCAGGGCCGCCCGTGCGGATCGCCCTCGAAACCGGCCCCGTGGGGCAGGAAGCAACTCGGCTCTACCGCCGCGCGCCGAGCGGCACATTGAAGCTCAGCGATGTTGGGGCGGAACTGCTCGCCACGTCCGAAGCCTCCGGCCCGTCCGCCGCCACTTTCGCCCTGGTGCGCGAGAATAGAACCGACCCCACGCGCATCAGCTTCCATGGCGCGCCGTCCCGAGCCGCCGAAACCGAACGCGCGCTCATGCCGTTGCTGTCGGGCTGGCCCGGTTTTGCAGGCTTTCGCGTCCATGGCTGGGAGGTGTCGGCCCATGGCTGACCCAAGCTCACCCGGCTGGATGAAGGAGATGCTGGCGCTCCAGTCGGCGGTGACCGAAGCCTATGCCGATTTCCAGCAGATCATCGATGAGGTGGTGGCGCGCGCCCTGCGCATCATTCCCCTGGCGACGGGCGCGATTGTCGAGATGCGCGATGGCGAGGAGGTGGTCTATCGCGCCGTCAGCGGCACATCGATCAAGCAGATCGGCCTGCGCCTGGCGCTGAGCGGCAGCCTCTCGGGCACCTGCATCGCGACGGGCGAAACCCAGTTCTGCCACGACAGCGAAACCGATCCCCGCGTTGACCGCGACGCCTGCCGCAAAGTCGGCGTCCGATCGATGATGCTGGTTCCCTTGCCCTATCATGGCCAGACCGTGGGCGTGCTCAAGGTCTATTCCGATCGGATGGCGGCCTTCACCCGCGCCGATCTGGACGTTGTCCGCCTGATGGCGGGGCCGATCATCACGGGCTTCGCCAATGCCGCGCATTCGGACGCGGCCCGCCGTTTCGCCGCGACCTTCGAACAGGCCGCCGTCGGCCTCGCCCATTGCTCACCGGAAGGGCGCTTCCTGCTGGTCAACGACCGCTTCTGCGAGATTGCAGGCTATAGCCGGGAGGAATTGGCCGGCCTCGACTACCGGCAGATCACCCATCCCGCCGATTATGAGATCGATGCCCGGCTGGCAGGCCGCCTCCTGCTGGGGGAGATCAGCGATTTCGCTTATGAAAAGCGCTATGTCCGCAAGGATGGCGGGGTGGTGTGGATCAACCTTACCGTCTCGCTGGTGCGCGATGCGGTAGGCGCGCCGGATTTCTTCGTCTCCGTGGTGGAGGATATTTCCGCCCGGCATTCGGCGGAAATGGCGAGCGCCGCCAAGACCGGCTTCCTCGCCAATATGAGCCATGAGATCCGCACCCCGATGAACGGCATATTGGGCTTTGCCGATCTGCTGCTGGGCGCAGGCCTGCCGCCCGAACAGCATCATCAGGTCAAGATGATAGCAGATTCCGGCCGGGCGATGATGCGCCTGCTGAACGACATATTGGACCTGTCGAAGGTCGAGGCTGGGCAGATGGAGATCGCCCGCGAACCCTTCGACCTGATCCATGCGCTGGACGCCTGCCTCAATCTTGTACGGGCCAGCGCGGGGCAGAAGGGCGTGGAACTGATCCGCGACATTGCCGACGATCTGCCGCGAATGATGCTGGGCGACGGGCTGCGGCTGCGTCAGGTGGTGCTCAACCTGCTGGGCAATGCGGTCAAGTTCACTGCCGAGGGGCATGTCGCGCTGCGCGTGCATCTTGATGGAGCGGATCGGCTGGTGATCGCGGTCGAGGACAGCGGACCCGGCATCGCGCCCGAGCGGCAGGCCGCCATTTTCGAGAAATTCGTGCAGGCGGATGTCGGCACCGCCGCCCGGTTCGGCGGCAGCGGCCTTGGCCTGTCGATCAGCGCCCAGCTCGTGACGCTGATGAATGGCGAGCTTTCGCTGGACAGCACAGTGGGGCAGGGGAGCCGCTTCACCCTGCATTTGCCCTTCGAACAGGCCGATGCGGCGGCGCTTTCCTCCATCGCCTTGCCGCCCGCCGGGAAGGCGGTTCATCTTGCCGACCTGCGGGTGCTGGTGGCGGAGGATCATGACGTCAATCAGGAGTTGGTCCGGGCGATGCTGGAACGGATCGGTTGCACCGCGACGATCGTGCCCAATGGCGCGCAGGCGCTCGCCGCCGTGCTGCGCGCCAGGGAGGAGGGCGCGCCCTATGACATCCTGCTCATGGATATGCAGATGCCGGTGATGGATGGGCTGGACGCGGCGCGGGCCATTCGCGGTCAGGGCGTCACGGCCCATGAACTGCCGATCCTGGCGCTGACCGCCAATGCCTTTGGCGAGGATGTGCACGCCTCGTTGGCCGCGGGGATGCAGGCGCATCTGGTCAAGCCGCTCCGCTTGGCCGATCTGCAACAGGCGCTCGCGACATGGCTGCCCGCCAAGGCGATTGAGGAGGCGCCCGAAGCCTTCGACCCGGTGACGCAGCAACTGAGCGAGCGCTTCCGTGAGAAGACGGCGCTGTGGTCGGCCCTGCTCACGCGCCTGCTGGATGACCCGGCCCCGGCGGGCGAGGCGCTGGAAGAAGCACAGGGTGAATTGCACAAGATTGCGGGCACGGCGGCGATGTTCGGCCAGGCGACGCTGGGCAGCGCCGCGGAGGCGGCCGAACAGGCGCTGAGAGAAAGGGGACAGATGGACGCGACGGTCGCTGGCAGGATAAGGACCGTGATCGGATTATGTGGAGGTGGTTGAGCGGAGGCTTTGGGGTGGATAGGGGATGGTCTGTTTCGCGCTGCCTTCCTTGCAGTGCATCGTGCTCCTGCGAAGGCAGGAGCCCAGTCCCGCCGTTCGTGGATCGTCGCACCGTAGGAACTGGGTTCCTGCCTTCGCAGGAACACGTGCCTCTCAATGGCTGGAACTGGCCAATCCCAGCCTCTGGAACGATTAAAACTTGACCTTCACCCCCAACCGAACAGTGCGAGGCTCCACAACCCGGCTCAACCTTCCTTCCTGCGGGCCGGCGGTGTCGAAGGCGGGAATATAGGACTCGTAAAAATAAGCGATGTCCTTGTCCCGGCTGTCGAGGACATTCAGTAGCTCCCCATAAAGCTCGATCCGCTTGCCCTTCCACGCGCCGCGGGCGTTGACGACAGTGCTCCCCTTATCCCGCGCGCTATTGTCCTCGATCAGCGGATAAGGCCCCAGATGCCGCACGCGCAAACTGGTCTCCCAACGTCCCAGCACGACCGCCGCGCCCGCCGAAGCCGCATTTTCGAAGGCATTGGGAATCCGGTCTCCATTGTCGTAGCGCGAATGGCTGGCGGTATAATTGCCGTCCAGCGCCAGCCAGGACAGCGGCCGCCAGAAGGCGACGATCTCATAACCATGCCGCCTGCTGGCGCCGGTCGGTTCGACCGCGTTGGAATCCCCGACGAAGCGCAACTCGCTGCCGACATTCAGCCACCAATAGGTTGCCGTCAGGCTGGCCGATCCGATCTGCAAACGGCCACCCAATTCCTTGCCCGTGCCGCGCACGAGCACGGGAACGGGCGTATCGACATTCACCGCCCCGCGCACATCGTTGCTATGAAAACCCCGGCCCCAATTGGCGTAGAGTTCCAGCGCGGGCGCGACACGATATGCGAGCGAGGCCTTGGGCGAGAGCAGGCTGTCCGTTCCCTTGCCCTCGCCCAGCGCGGCGGCGGTGGCGTCCAGTGCCCGCACCGCATAGCGATAATGGTCGCCACGCAGCCCGCCCGTCAGACGCAGGCCGGACAGGGGACGCCAAGTCACATCGCCATAGAGAGCCAGCGACAGCTCCTCGACATGATAGCGGCCGAGCGAAGCAAGGAATGCACGGGCGGCGGTGCGGGACACCCCGACATTGCCGATATGATCGTAGCGATCCTCAGTTCCGACACCGAAATCGATCGTCGAGCCAAGCGACCAGCGCTTCTCCGCCGTAGCGCCGATGATCCAACGGCGGTCATATTGCCGGATCTGCGCGCTGCTGCCGTCTGGATCGGCATAGGTCGGGTTGGAATACATCGACCAGTCATAATATTGCGCATAGGCATTGGCGCGCCAGT
>NZ_CP158133.1:0-282500 GCF_036038995.2 Sphingobium sp. SJ10-10 | reverse complement strand
GCGTCGGATGATTGCCGTTGGGGGTAGAGCACTGGATGGATGCGGGGGTCGCGAGATCTACCAACTCTAACCAAACTCCGAATACCAACGAGTCTAGTCCGGCAGACAGACGGCGGGTGCTAAGGTCCGTCGTCAAAAGGGAAACAGCCCTAACCTACAGCTAAGGTCCCCAAGTCACGTCTAAGTGGGAAAGCATGTGGAACTTCCAAAACAACCAGGAGGTTGGCTTAGAAGCAGCCATCCTTTAAAGAAAGCGTAACAGCTCACTGGTCTAAATAAGAGGTTCTGCGGCGAAGATGTAACGGGGCTCAAGACGTGCACCGAAGCTTAGGGTGTGATCGTTTACGATCACGCGGTAGCGGAGCGTTCCGTAGGCCGTTGAAGCCATCTGGTAATGGGTGGTGGAGGTATCGGAAGTGCGAATGCAGACATGAGTAGCGATTAACAGTGTGAGATGCACTGTCGCCGAAATTCCAAGGGTTCCTGCTTAAAGCTAATCTGAGCAGGGTAAGCCGGCCCCTAAGACGAGCCCGAAGGGGGTAGTCGATGGGAACCACGTTAATATTCGTGGGCCTGGTGGTGTGTGACGGATGGCGTAACTTGTTCGGCCTTATTGGATTGGTCCGGGCAGGGAAGTTGTCCCAGGAAATAGCCCCACCGTATAGACCGTACCCTAAACCGACACAGGTGGAATGGTAGAGTATACCAAGGCGTTTGAGAGAAGTATCCTGAAGGAACTCGGCAAATTGCCTCCGTACCTTCGGAAGAAGGAGGCCCCACATATGCGCAAGCACTTGTGGGGGGCACAGGCCAGGGGGTAGCGACTGTTTAGCAAAAACACAGGGCTCTGCTAAGTCGGCTTCAAGACGACGTATAGGGCCTGACGCCTGCCCGGTGCCTGAAGGTTAAGAGGAGGTGTGCAAGCACTGAATTGAAGCCCAGGTAAACGGCGGCCGTAACTATAACGGTCCTAAGGTAGCGAAATTCCTTGTCGGGTAAGTTCCGACCTGCACGAATGGCGTAACGACTTCCCCACTGTCTCCAGGATATGCTCAGCGAAATTGAATTCTCCGTGAAGATGCGGAGTACCCGCGGTTAGACGGAAAGACCCCGTGCACCTTTACTGCAGCTTCAGAGTGGCATTAGGAAAGAACTGTGTAGCATAGGTGGGAGGCTTTGAAGCCAGGTCGCCAGATCTGGTGGAGCCATAGGTGAAATACCACCCTGTTGTTTTCTGATGTCTAACCTCGCACCGTTATCCGGTGCAGGGACCCTCTGTGGCGGGTAGTTTGACTGGGGCGGTCGCCTCCTAAAGAGTAACGGAGGCGCGCGATGGTGGGCTCAGGACGGTTGGAAACCGTCTGTTAGAGTGCAATGGCATAAGCCCGCCTGACTGCGAGACTGACAAGTCGAGCAGAGACGAAAGTCGGTCATAGTGATCCGGTGGTCCCTCGTGGAAGGGCCATCGCTCAACGGATAAAAGGTACGCCGGGGATAACAGGCTGATGATTCCCAAGAGCTCATATCGACGGAATCGTTTGGCACCTCGATGTCGGCTCATCACATCCTGGGGCTGGAGCAGGTCCCAAGGGTTTGGCTGTTCGCCAATTAAAGTGGTACGTGAGCTGGGTTCAGAACGTCGCGAGACAGTTTGGTCCCTATCTGCCGTGGGCGTCGAAATTTGAGAGGAGTTGACCCTAGTACGAGAGGACCGGGTTGAACATACCTCTGGTGTACCTGTCGTCCTGCCAAGGGCGCAGCAGGGTAGCTATGTATGGACGGGATAACCGCTGAAAGCATCTAAGCGGGAAGCCTCCCTCAAGATAAGATTTCTTCGAGCGGTCGTAGACCACGACCTTGATAGGCCGGATGTAGAAGTGTGGTAACATATGGAGCTAACCGGTCCTAATTGCTCTGATCGCGCCTGAGAGTCCCACCATCAATGACAACACTGGATAAAACCAGCGTCAGCGACATGTGGTGATCAACCCTCATGCCAGACATCATTACCTTAAGTGCACGGCATCGATTGAAACCCAAAGCGCAAGCTTCATTGCTTGGTGACCATAGCGTCTGTGACCCACCCGATCCCATCCCGAACTCGGCCGTGAAACCAGTCTGCGCCGATGGTACTGTGGCTCAAGCCCCGGAAGAGTAGGGCGTCGCCAGGCATTGCAGCTCGCGCTTTGAAAACATACACAACCCATTCACATACAATATGCGGCCTCCGCACACCTCATGCCCGCCTCCCAGGCGGGCTTCTTGCGTTCTCCCGTAATCGACAGGATACACGCCAGATCACCGCGAACGTCGATCTTCAGTTCATCATTTTGGACAGGAGAAGTAAGCGGTGCCGCGGCCCCACCTTGCGGCCGTAAAGGGTAGTCCCGAGTCTGCGCCTCCTGATCAGGATGGAGGATGCTGGTGCTATGACGATGCCATGTGACGAAGCTGGCACCAGCAAGGTTCAGCGGTTCGAGGTTTTCACCGGCGCAGGACAGCGGCGGGACTGGCCGCCCGAAGTGAAGGCTGCGATCATCGCGGAGAGTTATTCCAAGCAGGAGACGGTCTGCGCCGTTGCTCGTCGGCACGGCCTTAGCCCATCGCAGTTGTTCACCTGGCGGCGGCAACTGCGCAAGCAGATGGAGGCTCGCGGCGTGACGCTGCCAGTGTCCCCCACGATGGCGCCTGCGTTTGTTCCGGCGATCATTGAAGAGCCACCGTCGATCGAGCCAGTTCCGGCAAAGCGTCCGTGCAAGCACCGGCCTGGCAGGGACAGCGCGGTCGAGCTGGAGATTGACGGCGTAGCGGTGAAGATCGGTCGCGGCGCGGATGCTGGCATTATCGCGGCGGTCATCGAAGCGCTCAGGGCGACGCGATGATCGGACCAGGAGTTGGTGCCCGCGTGATGGTGGCGACCCGCCCTGTGGACTTTCGCAAAGGGCCGGATGCCTTGGCTGCGTTGGTGAGCGCGCAATATGGCGGTGATGCATTTTCCGGCGTGATCTACGTCTTCCGGGCCAAGCGTGCCGACCGGATCAAGCTGATCTGGTGGGACGGAACCGGCCTGTGCCTGATGGCGAAGCGTCTGGAGCAAGGCGGCTTCAAGTGGCCCGGTATCCAGGACGGCGTGATGCGCCTTTCCGCCGCTCAACTTGGTGCGCTTCTGGAGGGATTGGACTGGCGCCGAGTCCATGGCGGCCGTCGACCGCAGGCTCCGCAGATTGCCGGTTGACGGGGCTTTTCGCTCCTGATTCACTGTCGCCATGCTCACGCAAGCGGACCTCCCCGACGACATTGACGCGCTTCGTGCGCTCGTCCTGGAGCAGTCCCGGATGCTGGCGGACGAGCGGGCCGCATCTGAGGTCCGACTGGCGGAGCTGAACGTCGCCAAGGGCGAAGCGGACGCCGAGATCGAGCGCCTTCAGTCGATCATCAAGGCCTTCATGCGGCATCGTTTCGGCAGCCGGTCCGAACAGCTCGATGCCGATCAGCTCCAGTTGGGACTGGAAGATGTCGAGACGGCGCTTGGGCATGCCCGCGCGGCCAGAGAAGCTATTGCGCCGCGTTCCCGCAGCGATCAGCCCCGCAAAACCAACCGCGGCTCATTGCCCGCGCACCTCGAGCGGATCGAACAGATTGTCGATATCGACGACAAGGCCTGCCCTTGCTGCAGGGGACCGCTCCACCAGATCGGCGAAGACGTCGCTGAGCGCCTGGACGTCGTGCCCACCACCTTCCGCGTGCTGGCGACACGCCGCCCGCGCTATGGCTGTCGCTCGTGCGAAGGCGCGATCGTCCAGACGCCTGCTCCGGCGCGGATAGTCGAAGGCGGGATCCCGACCGAAGCGTTGATCGCCCAGGTGCTGGTGTCGAAGTATGCCGATCATGTTCCGCTATACCGGCAGGCTCAGATCTATGCCCGGCAGGATATCAGGCTCGATCGCTCCACCCTGGCGGACTGGGTGGGCCGGGCAGCATGGTATCTGCGGCCGCTGCGCGACCGGACCCTTGAGGAGTTGCGGCGATCCGAGCGCCTGTTCGCAGACGAGACTACCGCGCCGGTGCTTGACCCAGGACGCGGCAGAACGAAGACCGGCCAGCTATGGGTCTATGCCCGCGATGATCGACCATGGGGTGGCGCAGGTCCGCCGATGGTCGCCTATGTCTATGCGGCAGACCGCAAGGCCGAGCGGCCCGACATCCACCTTGGAGACTTTGCAGGCATCCTGCAGGTCGATGGCTATGGCGGCTATATAGCTCTCGCCAAACGCCGCGGACAGCGACTCAGCCTCGCATTCTGCTGGTCCCATTATCCAGAGCATGGTTTTATCTGGGGCGTTTTGGGATATAATCCGGGCTTGCCGGAGATTTCGGCGCACTGGGCTCCAGATAAAAGCAGCGACCTCGCAGTCGGGGGCCGCCGCGCGGGGGGCGACGTTGCAGATACCATTGCGTACCAGGTCGACGATCGAGGACTATGTCGCCACGCAGGAGTGGCGGCGCGCGCGACTGTTGCGCTGCCCGCTCCATCCGAGCGGCGGCTGTGCATTTCGGCGGCACGGTAGCTATGCGCGCCTGACCAGTCCGGGTGTACGGATCGCTCGCTGCTACTGCCCACAGGGGCACATAACATTCAGCCTGCTCCCGGATTTTCTCGCCGCTCGCCTGCCCGGTTCGCTTGCCGCGATCGATCGCATCGTTGGGATAGCCGCGTCGGAACGAAGCATGGAAGCCGCCGCAGACGCAGCGCGCGGCCCGGATATTTCCCTTCCAGGCGCGGTGCGCTGGCTTCGCCGCCGCGTTGTCGCGGTGCGCAGATCCGTTGCCGCCGTCAAATTGATGGCGCCCCGGCTGGCGAGGCCGGGCTTGCCGGTGAGCGACGTTCCGGCCCTTGCGACGCTCCGCCTAGCCCTTTCCCCGGAGCTGTTGCACTGTATTCCGGCCCCCTTGGGACTCCGACCCATCCAGAGGATAGGCAGTGTCGGCGATGCCGATGGCTCTTGCCAACACGATGCGGGGCGTGATCACGTTTTCAGCGTCAGCTACGCTTTGCCGATCGAGGTAAAGCCATGCCCGTACATGTCGATCATATCGCCGCAGCCGACCCTGCCGCGCCCACCCCCGACGATATCCGCCGCATCTGGAGCGCCGAGCGGCGCCTTGGGGCAGGAACAACGATTGTTTATCTGATCCGCATCCAGCAGTTTCGTACCTATTGCGCCTTGCACGGCCTGGTCGAGCGAGAAGAGTTGACCCTTGAACGCGTTGGCCGCTTCAAAGACTGGTATGCGGAGCGACGGGGGCTAGACCCGCTTTCTCTCAGACTTTCCAGCAGCGCCCTGCTGTCGCTCAGCCGTGTCTATCATTGCTTGGGGCTTGCCCCACCTGACTGGCGACCGCCTCGTCCAGGGAAGGCTTTGCTGCCGCCGTTGCTCGCGCAGTATGCCGCCTATCTGACCCAGCATCGCGGTAATCCAGAGGTGACGGTTCACAAAAAGCTGGGCCACATCGGTAAGCTTCAGGATTACTTGATTCAGGCCGGCAAGGACTGGCACTCGATGCAGATAACCGATGTCGATGCATTTCTGGTTGGCCGCGCCGCGCGATATTCCCGATCGCATGTGAGCGATCTTGCTTGCACGGTACGCTGCTTTTCCCGTTTCCTGCACTGGAGTGGACAGAGTCCGGTCGATATCAGCGAGGCCGTGATCGCGCCCGTGCAACGACGGCACGAGCGACCGAGACGCGCCCTTTCCTGGGACAATGTGAAGCGGCTCCTGATGGCCGTGGACAGATCAAGTCCGCAGGGCCTTCGCGACTACGCGATCCTGCTGATGATGAGCACCTATGGCTTTGGCGCCGGCGAGATCATCCGCTTGCAGTTTCGGGATATCGACTGGGATAATAGCACACTGTCAGTCCTTCGCCCAAAGACGGGCGTTGCATTCACGCTGCCGCTGTTGCCACCCGTCGCCAAGGCGCTGGCAGAGTATCTACGCCACGGCCGGCCCGCTGATACACCCACCCGCCATCTTTTCGTGCAGATGAAGATGCCGCTGGAGCCATTCGCGGCTTCGAGCGCGATACGCCACATCGTGATGAAGCATGCGAAGATCGCGGGGATCGATGCACCATTTCTGGGCAGCCATGTATTGCGACATTCTCACGCGGCGCGCCAGATAGACCTGGGTGCGCGGCCCCAAGTGATATCGGATCTCCTTGGTCACCGGGATCCAGAGTCGGTCTCGGCCTATGTGCGGATCGCCACCGCGTCCCTGCGCGAGATCGCATTGCCGGTGCCGACATGACCACCGTCATCGTCCTGGAAGAGTTAAGGAACGACGCCGCGAGCTTCCTGGCGTTCAAGCGCGCCATGGGCCATCCCTATCGACGCGGCGAGTTTGAGATCGAACGCTTCCTTCGCTTCGTCGAAGACCAGTGGGGCGACGATGTCGATATTTCGCTGGCCGAAGCGATTAGCCGCTGGTGTGGGCGTTTGCCCGACCGCAAGGCCGTCACGCTCGGCAACGAGTTCGGGGTCATTCGTCAACTTTGCCTGCATCGCCGTCGTCGCGATCCCACCAGCTATGTGCCCGAGCACGCCTTTGCGCCGGTGAAGGAGTCGACGTTCTTTCCTTACATTTTCAGCCGCGACGAGATCCGCTGCATTCTCGCCGCCGCGTCAGCGCACCAAGGCCGCTTCATATGGGCATCTATGCTGCGAAGGCTGATTCTCGTGCTTTACTGCACCGGCCTCAGGCTCGGCGAGGCGGTGCGTCTGACCATGGATGATGTCGATCTCGACCGTGGGACCTTGCTCATACGCAACAGCAAGCGGCGTACGCGTATCGTCCCCATGCGCGACGATCTTGTCGCAGAGCTTGGCCTCTATGTCGATGATCGATGCCGGGTGCTTCACGATCGTGGTCAAGGGGATTGCGAAGCTCTGTTCGTTCGCCTCAACGGCGCGCCACTCCATACCCACGCGGCGTCCGACGCTATTCGCAAGCTCCTGCGCCGCCTCGATATTAAGCCTGCGCAGGGGCGCGTCGGAGCGCGCCCATATGAGTTTCGGCATGCGTTCGCGGTTCACCGCCTGACAGCATGGGCGGAGGAAGGTGCTGACATTCACGCCAAGCTCCCCTGGCTTTCGGCCTATCTCGGGCACCAGAACGTCATTGGCACCGAGGTCTATCTGAAGGCGACGCCGCAACTCCTGGAACTCGCGAGCACGCGCTTCGAACAACATATGCGACACGCCAGGCAGCCACGATGAGTAAGGCAGGACCTCAGATGCTGTTCGCTTTGGTGGAGTCGTTCTTCTCCAACTATCTGCCGCGTCAGCGCGGCGCGAGCCCACATACGACGCGCGCCTATCGCGACACGCTCAAGCTGCTGTTTCAGTTCGTTGCCCAGCGGCGCGGCCGCGAGGTCGCCGCGCTTGTGCTGGAGGATCTCGACGCCGACACCGTCGCTGGGTTCCTCGATCATCTCGAGGGCGGAAGATCCAACTCCACCGCGACGCGCAACTGCCGCCGTGCCGCGCTTCGCAGCTTCTTCAAGCACCTCTTGCGCAACGATCTCGACAATGCGCTCCGTTACACGCAGGTGTTGGCGCTGCCGTCGAAGCGGGCGAGGCAGAAGCCCGCAACCTACCTCGAAGCAACCGACGTGCGGGCCATCATCGCCCATCCCGATCGGCGGACCCGCAGTGGCTGGCGCGATTACACGCTGCTGCTTTTCCTCTATAATTGCGGCGCCAGAGTGAGCGAAGCAACCGGCCTGCTGTGGCAGGACCTTCAACTGACGCCACCGCACCAGGCCCGATTGCGTGGGAAGGGCCGCAAGGAGCGGCTCGTTCCGTTATGGCGCGAGACGGCCGACGCGTTGCGGCGCCTGCAAAACCTGTCGGGCGCTGCGGGCCAGCAGCATGTTTTCATGAACCGCCACGGCCAACCGCTGACCCGCGATGGAGTCGCGTACATCCTTACCAAGCATGCCTCGCCAGTCGTCCAGGATCGACCCAGGCTGGCGCGTGACCGCATCACTCCTCACGTTTTCCGCCACAGCTGCGCCGTCGCGCTCCTGCAGTCGGGCACCGACGTGACCGTGATCCGCGATTATCTCGGTCATTCCAGCATCGCGACCACGAACCGGTATATCTCGACGAACCTGAAGATGAAGCGCGATGCGCTACAGAACTTTTGGAAGCACGCCGGTATCGAACCCGCAAAGGCCACGCCTTGGAAGCCAAAGCCGGATCTGCTTTCGTACCTGCGGTCCCTATGATTTTATCACGAGATCCACACTGACCTTTCCCGCCGATCCCGGACGTCAGAATCGCGTCGCCCCAGATAAAACCATGCTCTGGATAATGCGCCTTATGTCGATCTCGACATAAGGCGCATGTTCGGCGCAAATTCTATGATCTAGCCGCCAGTTCGCCGGTCGCGGCCGAGATATTGCGTCGGATCGCCATGCTCTATGCCATCGAAGACGAGGTGCGCGGCTCGACCGCTGAACACCGCCGCCTTCAGCGCTCCGAACGCAGCCGCATCATCATCGAGGATCTCAAGCTCTATCTCGATGGCCGGCTCCGGCAGATCAGCGCCAAGAGCAAGCTGGCTGAAGCCATTCGCTATGCGACCACCCGCTGGGCTGGCCTCGTCCGCTTCATCGACGACGGCCGCATCGAACTCGACACCAACACCGTCGAGAGATCAATCCGCCCCTTGGCTTTGAACCGAAAGAACGCGCTCTTCGCCGGCTCCGACGAAGGCGGCGACAACTGGGCGGTCATCGCCACGCTCATCGAAAACTGCAAGCTGGGCGGCATCAATCCTCATGACTGGCTGACCCAGACCCTCAGCGCGCTCGCCAACGGCCATCCCGCCAATCGCGTTCATGAGCTCATGCCCTGGATCAACGTGGGCTGAGAACAGCGCTTACCAGGAGAATGATCTCCTGAGCCAAAGAGGGGATAAGCTCGACGCCTTCCGGCCGGGTCGCTTCGCAATCTTCCCGGAGAGCCGGATAAAGTCCACTTGCTCGCTGCTCGATAATGATGCTTTTCCGCGTGCTGGGTGGCGTGCCACGCTAGGGCAGGTCTATGACAATATGCGGACCGCCGTCGACAAGGCTGGCCTTCGCTCCATCCCAATCACTTCGTGAAGCAGTTTGTAGCCGTAGCCAAACTCAATCCGCAAACAGTCCCTGCGATCATGTCTCGAGACGATCGAGCGTTGCAAGCCTGATATGGCGAACGCCCCGCCTTCCCCCTGCTGGGGGCTGACGTCGAATAGCAACAGTCAAAAAAGAATTTGATCCATGGCCCTTGACTAGAGCCCGCTTCACCAACGGGGACTTTCCATCATGCCGCCGGCGGCACCCTGCAGGGCGCGCATCGCATTGCCGGGTTCGAAATCCATCACCAATCACGCGCTGTTGCTTGCCGGCTTGCGCGTGGACGTTCGGTGCCTGAAGGTGCGCTTAAAAGCGATGATACCTGCCATATGGATTGGCTTTCGGCGTTGCATCGGGTGCGGTGGCAGCTTTTCTGGGCGCACATGTCCGCAGGGCGCATGGGCGCCTCAACTTGGATGGTTCCGGCATTCGATTAGCCCCGCCTCGGAAGGGGGCCGAGGCGGGGCTGTCGGGTTCCTCCAAGAGGAGGAACAGGCACTATGCGCCTGCGTAAGTGAGTCGCATATCCATCAAGTGAAATATGCCAGACGGTTCTGTATTGTACAGCGGACGTCATAATCCATCCGCGCAATAGACTCCGTCCCCGATCGGCAGCATTATCTTGGCCGGTCAATCCTATCCGAATCAACTCCGCGTTCCAAGATCTTGGAACGGGGCGTCGTAGTTGCTGCACTTGAAAATGCAAGTGACATCTGTCTGAAATGGATTGGGAATAACGATAACGGATCGCTGCATTTCCTCCGGTGAACAGGAGAATGGCGATGAAAAACCCTATTCTTCAAGCATAGTCATTTCGATGGCGGTGGCCGCCCGGCGATTCTGATCGCTGGACCGGCCATGGCAACGCGTCATTCGGGCTTTGCTCCAGCCCCCCATCGTGACGGACCAATATGGCTCGCTTGATGCGCAGGCTGACAAGGTAGGGATTTATTCCTGAAAGACCCCAATGGCGTTTTTTGGCGACGCCGCACATTCGGCACGGCGCGGTCAGCACATGAGTTGATCACCCAATAACCAATGAGTTGGCCGATATCCAAGGAGAATGATCATGGCGCTCGATATCCTGGCCCAAGACCTCATCGTCGACGAGACCACCGGCCTTCAGGATGATGACGTCAACTCGTCCCTTTCGCCGCACAACAACGCCACGGTGCAATATCTCCTGTCGCTTGACAGTGCAGGCGGGCTGAGTTCGCCGCAGGTCGCCTTCCAGGCCGATTTCGTGCAGGCTACGGCGAGCGCGGGAGAAACCATCACCTCAGTCGTTCTCGCCCAGAGTATCTCTGGAACTCCGTTTTCCACTACCGTGGGCGTGAACAGCGGCATTCGAACGGTCGACGGCAATTATGTCTGGCTGTTCCAGGACGCAACCCATGCAAATGTCGTCATCGGCGTGATCGGCACGTCCGACGCGGCCGCCATGCCCGCAGCAACCGGACCGCTCGCCTATTCATTCGCGCTGATGAGCACCAGCGCCACCACGGCGGACCTGTATACGGTGCAATATGTGCCGTTGCTCCATCCGGTCGCGACCGATCCGGACGACCGCATCGATTTGGCCGATCATGTGTTCGCCGCGGTGTCGGGAACCACCACGGTCAGCTTCTCGGGCCAGAATGCCGCGCCCGGCAATCACGAATTCTACGTCATCAATTCGCCCAGCGATGCTGCCAAGCAGATATTGGTGACGGGCTTCCTGGGGGCGGCCAATGCCCAGGCCAATGTGAGCACGCAGGGATTCGGCGTCAATAACCAGAGCATCAATCCGACCGAAAAGCTCCAGGTCGATTTCGTGACCGGCGGCACCTTGGCTGCGGGGAGCGCTTCCCAGATCCAGTATGGCAGTCATATCGAAACCATCACGAAGGCCGGATTCACCGTCAATCAGATCACGCCTTCCAATCCGAATTTGCGGGTGGACATCACGATCAGCGCCTTCAACGTCCAGGGCAACGAGCAAGGCCTGAACTTCTGGGACGGCAGCCCGACCACCGCCGCGCCCATTACCAGCATCAAGTTGACAGGCCAATCGGGGCTCGCGAGCCCCATCACCGCAGATGGCACTTATGATGTCGCGGGGAGTGTGGACATCGTCGTCAGCGGTCTGGGAACCAATGCCGTCACCATCAGGGGACTCGATAACATCACGACCGTGGATATCACCACGAGCAGCCCAATGGATCGACTGACGATTACAGGGGTCGATTCCAACGAAGGGCTCGACGTCACCGAATTCCATTTCTCGTCGCAAACTCCCAACGCCTATGTCGAACAGGTCGGCTCTTTCATCAATTTTGACGATGACGGGCCGACGCTCTCGATCACGGCAGCGCCGGTCGTCGGCGCCGCCGAGGTGGTCGAGGCGAGCGGGGCTGGCGGTCAGAGCCAGGCGACGATCACGCCGCCCACCTTCACCGCGGGCGCGGCCGACGGCTTCACGACGAATGTGACCTACGCGCTGGCGCTGGCCGGGGCGTCCGCGACCGGGCTGCTGACGACGGCCGGCAACCATCCGATCACGCTGGTGGTGGATTCGGCCAATCAGATTTCGGGCAAATATGACAGCGACGGCAACACCACGCTCGATGCGACGGCGTTCACGGTGACACTGTCCGGCACGACGGTGACGCTGAGGTCGTTGGTCGCGCTGGAGCATTCGAACGCGCCGCAAGGCGTGGGCGAGGATAACACGCTCGATCTCAACGGCCTGATCAATGTGGTGGCGACGGTGACGGTGACGGACGGGGACAATGACGTCGTCTCGTCGCAAAGCACGAGTGCGGGTCTGTCGCTGACTTTCGACGACACCGATCCGACGCTCTCGATCACGGCAGCGCCGGTTGTCGGCGCCGCCGAGGTGGTCGAGGCGAGCGGGGCTGGCGGTCAGAGCCAGGCGACGATCACGCCGCCCTCCTACACGGCGGGCGCGGTCGACGGCCAGACGACGAATGTCACCTATGCGCTGGCGCTGGCCGGGGCGTCCGCGACCGGGCTGCTGACGACGGCCGGCAACCATCCGATCACGTTGGTGGTGGATTCGGCCAACCAGATTTCGGGCAAATATGACAGCGACGGCAACACCACGCTCGATGCGACGGCGTTCACCGTAACGCTGTCCGGCACGACGGTGACGCTGAGGTCGCTGGTCGCGCTGGAGCATTCGAACGCGCCGCAAGGCGTGGGCGAGGACAATACGCTCGACCTCAACGGCCTGATCAACGTTGTGGCGACGGTGACGGTGACGGACGGGGACAATGACGTCGTGTCATCGCAAAGCACGAGTGCGGGGCTGTCGCTGACCTTTGACGATACCGATCCAACGCTCTCGATCACGGCACCGCCGATCGTCGGCGCCGCCGAGGTGGTCGAGGCAAGCGGGGCTGGCGGACAGAGCCAGGTGACGATCACGCCGCCCACCTACACGGCGGGCGCGGTCGACGGCCAGACGTCCAATGTGACCTACGCGCTGGCGCTGGCCGGGGCGGCCGCGACCGGGCTGCTGACGACGGCCGGCAACCATTCGATCACGCTGGTGGTAGACTCGGCCAATCAGATTTCGGGTCAATATGACAGCGATGGCGACACCGTGCTCGATGCGACGGCATTCACCGTAACGCTGTCCGGCACGACGGTGACGTTGACGGCGCTGGTTGCGCTGGAGCATTCGAACGCGCCGCAAGGCGTGGGCGAGGATAACACGCTCGACCTTAGCGGTCTGATCAACGTGGTGGCCACGGTGACGGTGACGGACGGCGACAATGACGTCGTGTCATCGCAAAGCGTGACCACGGGTGGGCTGTCGCTGACCTTCAGCGACACCGATCCGACGCTTACGGTTCCGTTCGACGCTGATCCCGTTGCTCCGGGTAATCAAACGCCCGAAGAACTGGGTAACGCGGTGGGAGCGACGGCCAGCGGCGCCTTTGGCTACGACATGACGGACAAGCGCACGGCCGCCGAATATGCGGCGGGAGGTAGCGACTTTGTCGATACCAACGCTTCTCTCAATGGAGTGCAGATCGATCTGACCGGCACGGTCGATAACGCGCAGAATCCCGGCATCACCAATGCGGTCGCAACCCTCACGGCTGAGACCACCACCTCTGCGTCGTTCGACTTCTCGTTCCATTACGACAAGGATCCGATCACATCCGGCGTGCAGGATGCCACGGCGGGCGGCACTCTTGTCTTTGACAAGGCAGCCGACACCTACACGATCACCCTGAACGACGTGATTGACGGGTTCAGCTTCAACGTGCTGCACACCAGCGAACTGGTCGCCAAGCAGCCCACCGGCAATACGGGACATCCGTTGATCGTCGCAGAGCAACTGACGCCGAATGCCGATCCGAATCCCTTCTTTGTTCAGTTCACCGCGAACTCGACCACCCAACAGATCGGGTTCGGATTCAACTCGACCGGGGATGGCGCGCCCAATGGGCCGCCCACCGATACCGCGTTCACGCAGGGAGCCCATGACCTGGTCACCAACGTCAACGAGGACTGGGTCAGCGCCACGCAATCGACCAATGGCGTCGCCGGGGATACGATCCAGAAAGGTGAACTGCTGACTCTGCGGTTCTTCCAGGAGAACATCCTTACCGATGTCAATCCAGGTGCGCCCGGGGGCGGCAATGAAAGGCTTGACCCGACCGCAAAGGCCAGCGGCGTTGTCGTCAAGTTCGACGGCATCGGTAACTCCGAAGACCTCATCGTGATCCTCGACCTGAAAGATGCGAACGGCAATGAAATTACCAGGGCCGTCAACGTCCAGAACGCGGACCTGATCAAGGGCAATGCGAACATTCCCTTGCCGTACAATAGCGAGTTCACGCTCGACAACAATGATGCCTTGCTCATCATCGAGCAGAATGACTACACGGCCGCTGGCGAGACGTACCAGATACAGGGCATCCAGATCATGCAAAGCGCCAATGGGTTGACGGGCAACGCCATCAACCTGAACGGCGCTGTCGGCACCAATGGCGGCAGCAACGCCACGGGCAGCCTGACGGCATGGGATCCGACCGACAACGATGTTCTGAAGATCGTGGACATCGGTTTCGTGCAGCAGACGAGCGGGACAATCGACGCCAATCTGGACTTCGCCTTCAACATAGCGGACGCCGATCTGGATCTGCTCGGCGTTCAGCACATCAATGTGCAGATCAGCGAAATGTTCATATAGGCGACAATGATAGGAGCCGGAGGGACGCAATGTTGGATTGACCGCTTGGGACTGGCAAGCTGCGCCCGGCACCGCCGGGCGCTTCGGGCAGAGATGCCACGAGGCACTGTCGGATTGTCAGCT
The DNA here is from genome assembly GCF_036038995.2 of Sphingobium sp. SJ10-10. Classification (NCBI taxonomy): domain Bacteria; kingdom Pseudomonadati; phylum Pseudomonadota; class Alphaproteobacteria; order Sphingomonadales; family Sphingobiaceae; genus Sphingobium; species Sphingobium sp. SJ10-10. The sequence goes on along the minus strand of NZ_CP158133.1, from coordinate 267,982 downwards.
TCGACCTGTTGTTCGATAAACATGGCCGCTGCGGAATTGTGGTGAATCGCGACCGTTGCGGAAATCAAGAAATCAGAACAATTTGCTGATCCCAAGGGAAAAATAGGGCTTCGCTTTCTGATCGGCCCGGATCGTCACGCCGGTTCCCAATTGAAGATCCAGCTTGTTGGAAATCGCGCGGCCGATCGCCGCGCCCACCATTCCGCGAGTGTAGGATGGATCTCCCTGCCGCCCTCGACGCCCAATCGCCATTTCCCATGTCGACTTTGCGTGAAATCTGAGAGCGCGCCTGATAGGCTCCGTCGATGACGCCGATGGATCCGAACCAGCTCAAGGATGATTCCCTGTTTATTTTCAAATTACTAAATTTGCGTTGAGCATAACTTGCGTTCGGGCTGTTCCGGCGGCGATTATGGCACAGGGGTCGATACGAACATCCTCGTCGTGCCAATGAGCCTGCGATACAATAGGGGCAATCTGCCGCTGGCGGCAACTGCCATGGCTGCGTATCACGGTTCCTCGGCCATTGTCGGCGATGGTTCGGGCGGCATCGTCATAGACCCCAACACCCCGCGTATCACGCACAGCGGTTCGGCATGGCAGGCTCGGTTGAAGTGAAGGCTTTCCGAATCATGCAAAAATCTCTCTTTCTTGCTACGGTGCCGCGCAATTTTGTCGCCACACGATATATTTTAAGATGAAGGTACCATGGAAACAGACGGCGCCATGTTGAACGATGAGGATTATGCGGCTCTGGCGGAATTCCGCTTCGCGCTGCGCCAGTTTCAGGCTTTCAGCAGTGAGCGGGCGGCGCAGATGGGGCTGACGCCGCAGCAGCATCAAGCTCTGCTGGCCCTGCGTGCCGCGCCTGCGGAGGATGCCACGGTCGGCTATATCGCGCGGCGCTTGCTGCTGAAACCGCATAGCGCCACGGGCCTTGTGGATCGACTGGAGAAGCTGGGGTTGGTCACGCGCCACGCCAGCGCGACGGACCGGCGACGCGCGCAGTTGCAGTTGACGCCCGACGCGCTGGATCTGCTGGCGAAGCTGTCTGCCACGCATCGCGATGAAATCCGCCGGCTGCACCCATTGCTCAACCAGTTGCTGGCGCGTTTTGCCTGAAATCAAAGGCATAAGAACGGTTGATCATATGCAATCGGATCGCAGACCGTCCTAGAGCAGAATCCGACCCGATTGCATCGGATCGGCTGCTCTAGGCCTTTGTTTCGGCGCGTTTTCCGAGTCAGCGGATGAGTTCTATCTGCTTAGAAACGCTCTAGATCAAGCCATGTTCCTGAAGAGCCTGCGAGAGCCGCGGCGCGAGACAGGCCTTGTTTGTGGGGCCATTGACGCTGTCGGTGCTGGAGATTCGCTCCATTCCTTCCGCCCTCATCAATGCGAGATCGGCGGCGGTTGCGAGACAATGGGTAACCAGCGCCTCGACCGACAAGGCGCCGGCCGCGCGTAACAGCCTTGCCGCTTCGATCAGCGTCCGGCCGCTGGAAATGATGTCGTCCACCAATATGGCCGGGCGTCCGCGCACTCGATCGGCCTCCGGCAGGGTGAGGCTGACATCGCGGTCGCCGCTCCGTTCCTTGGATGCCACCAGCATGTCGAGGCCAAGCGGCGCGGCGATGCTTTGTGTCCATTGCCGGGACTCATCGTCCGGTCCGATGATGACGGGATGGCCTGCGCGATCGATGAGGCTGGCGAGCAAGGGGGCAGCCGACAGGCTGATCGCCGGAATGCCGGGAACGGCTTCGCTCAAATCCGCGATACGATGAAGATGCGGGTCAACGGTCAATAAAGCGTCGAAATGATCCGCGATGAGACGGCCGATGACACGCTGGCTGACTGCCTCGCCCGGATGGAAGGCTCTGTCCTGCCGCATATAGGCAAGATAAGGCGCGACCAGGATGACGCGCTCCGCGCCCCGGTCGCGCGCGGCGGAGGCAGCGAGCAACAGTTCGACGATTTTTCCGTCCGGATCGTTGAGCGAGCGATAGAGGATGGCTGTGCGGGCCGGCGCGGGCATCCGGACCAGACATTCCCGATCGGGAAAGCGGCGGGTTTCGACCTGGAAGGTGGGCAGCTCGAGCAGGACGCCGAGCCTTTCGGCTGCCGCCATGCTATCCTCAAAGCCAAAGACGACTGTGATCACTGCGTAACCTCATAGCCGGAATCTTCTGCGGCCAGATCGCGGGCAAAGCCCAGGCCCGTCGCGGACTGTGCATGGATGCGGTAGAGCGACTGGCCCTTGCGCACCTCCGCCCCGACCTTGTGCAGCAGGTCGATGCCCGCCCCCTTGTCCATCGGCGCCCCGGCAAGCCGGGCGATGCGGGCGATGCGGTGACAGTCGATGGCGGTCACCCGCCCGCCTTCCTCTGCGCGGACCTCATGCACATGCTCTCCCGGAGCATAGCGGATCGGCTGGCGTCCCTGCGCCTCGATCAGCCGCTCCATCGCGGCGAGCGCCTTGCCCGACGCCAGCAGATCCATCGCCCGCGCATAGCCTCTGCCGCCGCGAAGGGCCGGATCGAAGTCCAGCACACGCCCCGCCAGGAACAGCGCATGTTCGCGCAGGTCCGGCGGCGCATCGGCATCGTTGCGGAGCACGGCCATGACATCGCGGGCCTCCAGCACCGGCCCGACGCCGTTACCGACCGGCTGGGATCCGTCCGTGATCACGATGTCGGTGACGAGGCCGAGCTTGTCTGCGACATGCTCGAACAGCTTGCGCAACCGCACCGCCTCATCCTGGGTGCGGACCTTGGCAGTGGGACCGACAGGGATGTCGAGCACCAGATGGGTGGAACCGGCGGAAAGCTTCTTGGAGAGAATGGACGCCACCATCTGATCGAACGTATCGATGCGCAGCGGCCGTTCGACCGATATCAGCACATCGTCCGCGGGCGACAGGTTCACCCGGCCGCCCCATGCCAGCACGGCCTTTTCCCGCGCCACTATGGCCCTCATGGCTTCTTCGGACAGGTCGACATTGGCGAGCACTTCCATCGTGTCGGCCGTGCCGGACGGAGAAGTGATCGCGCGCGAGGACGTCTTGGGCATGATGAGGCCGTGCGCCGCGACAATGGGCACGACGATCATCGAGGTGCGGTTGCCCGGAATGCCGCCGATGCAATGTTTGTCGACGACCAGAGGCGCCTTCCAGTCGAAGCGGTTGCCAAGCTTCGCCATGGCGCGGGTCATCGCCAGCGTTTCCTGCGTGCTCATGAAGCCGGCGCAGGCGACCAGGAATGCCCCTATCTCCATCGGCGAATAAAGATGTGCGGCGATGTCCCGGATGATGGCCGCGATCTCGTCATCTTCCAGCGTGTCGCCGTCAATCTTGCGGCGGACGAATTCCAGGCTGGCGGGCGGCCTGGCCTGCTCGACGGCGACGCACGTTCCTTCGGGCAGGCCAAGCCGCCTGAACGCCTGTTCGCCCAAGCCGATTTCGCCCGGCTTCAGCAGCAGAGGTTCATCGACCAGCGCCAGGGTGGCCAGGATTTCCGCACTCTCGCCGCTGACCCGTATCTTGCGCAGAGCCTGAAACTGTTCCGCCGAATAGCCGTTGCTCCGGCGCAGCAGGAAGGCGGTGTTTTCCGGATAAGTGTCGATAGCGAGGCGCTTTATGGTCAGCATGTCTTCCTCGGAACGAAATGGTGCGTCAACTGCCGTCGCTGGTTTCCGGTGGAAGCGGCGTTCCAAAGATTTCCTGCGCCACCCGAGCGCAGATGTTTCGCGCACGCCTGCGCACCCGATCCAGATTGGCTTCGATGAAGGCGGCGGTCGCGCCCTCGACCACGTCACCGATGTGCAATGTCTCGCTCGATCGCATGGCGAAGCCGCGGAACAGATAGGTGCCGGACAGCTCTCGTAGCGCCTGGGTCTGGCCCTGGGCATCCAGCCAGTCCTCCGAAGCGCCGGAGGTCGTGATGGTGCACAGATGGCCCTTGCCCAGCAGGCCCGTGTCCGATCCTTCCTGGATTTGACGGGCCGTGACGCTTGCCCCCAATACGCGATCGACATAGCCCGTCATCATGGCTGGCGGCATGCCGAACCAGATCGGGAAGATAAGGGTGAAGACCTGTGCGCCGTCCAGCAGTTCACGCTCTGCGCCGACATCGGGCGACATGCGGTATCCCTTCCGGTCAGGCCGCTCCTCATTCTTCAGGACCGGATCGAAGCGCATGCGATACAGATCGCGCAGCACGGCTTCCTGGCCTGCCTGGCTAACGGCCTCGCAATAGGCCGTGGCGATGGCGGCGTTGAAGCTCTTCGGATCGGGATGAGCAAGCACCACGGCGTGGCGGATGCCGGAAGGAGAGGCGCTGTTCATGGAAAACTCCATCATTTTGCCGTCGAGCGACGATGCCTCGCATCCTCATATGTGTCGAGCACGCGCCGCATCTGGGCGAGCGCCTCGCGGCGTGCCCGTTCGCTCCTGATCCGGCCCAGATGCTGTTTCAGATGGGTGACGAAATCGGCATAGTCATTCTGCCAGTCCGGCCCGGCGAGCAGGTCCATGTCGACGCGGCCCGTCTGGATCCTGCGCGCGGGTGCGCCCGGTTCCAGAGCATAGGTCTCTCCGATCTGCGGCGTGACGATGCTGGCGGCCGGATCGTCCGCCTGGACGAGTTCGCGCAGCGAAGCGACCGCTTCCTGCTCCCCATGGTCGAGGAACAGGCTGCCCGCAATGGGCCGGCGGTCGGCGATCCAGCGGTGCAATTCGTCGCGGTCGGCATGGGCGGAATAGCTGTCGATGCGCCGGATGCGCGCCCGCACATTCACGTCCTCGCCGGAAATGCGCACGCGCTGCGCCCCGTCCAGCAATACCCTGCCCAATGTGCCCTTGGCCTGGAAGCCGATGAAGAGCACGGTGGATTCCCGCCGAAACAGATTATGCTTCAGATGGTGCCGGATGCGTCCAGCTTCGCACATGCCGGACGCCGCTATGATGATCGCGCCCGAGATGGTGTTGAGCCGGATCGATTCCGCCACATCCTCGACATAATGGATGGACGGGTGACGGAAGACGTCCTGCCCATCCATATCTTCCATCTCCGAGGCATGGGCCGCAAAGACCTTGGTCGCGCGGCTGGCGAGCGGAGAGTCGACGAAGATCGGCACATTGGGGATGCGGTTGGCGTCCGCGAGCCTGGCAAGGTCGAGCAGCAATTCCTGCGTCCTTTCCAGCGCGAAGCTGGGAATGACAAGATTGCCGCCGTTGGCCAGCGCCTGCTTGATCTCCGCTTCCAATTGGCTGCGGCGCTGTTCGATCGTGAACTTGTCGCGTGCCCGGTCGCCATAGGTCGATTCGCAGACGACATGATCTAGGCCGGACGGCGCCTGCGGGTCGGGATGAAAGGCCTTGTTGTCCGGGCCGAGATCGCCGGAGAAGAGCAGTCGTACGCCCGCTGCCTCTATCTCCACCGATGCAGCGCCCAATATATGGCCCGCGTTCCAGAATCGCGCCCTGAAGCCGGGCGCCGGATCGAACCAGTCTGACAGGGGCACAGGACGGCTCAGCCGCCATGCGCGCAAGGCATCCTCTTCGGTGTAGAGCGGCACGAAGTTCCGCTCGCCCGCCCGGTCGCGCCGCCGGTTGCGGCGGTCGGCTTCGCTTTCCTGGATGCGCCCCGCATCGGCCAGCATATATTCCAGCAGGTCCGACGTCGCGGGCGTGCACCAGATCGGCCGGTCAAATCCCTGGGCCGAAAGCTTCGGCAGAAGCCCGCAATGGTCGATATGCGCATGCGTCAGCACGACCGCGTCGATCTTTCGCGGATCGAAGCTGAAGTCGCCATGATTCAGGGTTTCCAGGCTGCGCGACCCCTGGAACAGACCGCAGTCGACAAGGATGCTGCGATCGCCCAGCCGCAATTCCATGCAGGAGCCGGTGACCGTGCCAGCGGCGCCGTGAAATGTGAGCGTGAGCGATGATGTGTCCAACCGAACTTCTCCCACTTGCGGCATCTCCATGATCAATAGATCATATCACGGCTGGGGCAGTCCGTAGTTATCCTGATAGACGGCAATGCAGGGCTTATTGATTTTCCAGCAGTCAACGGCGCCAGTGCCAACCATATCGGGGGAGATGAGGCGTGGTGATGGTGGGTGGACAGCTTGGTCTTACCGGCCTTTCCACTTCGCAGGCGCGTGAGCGGCTGGCCGAGGATGGCCCCAATGAGCTTCCCCGGCCGAACCGGCGGACGCCCCTGCGGATCACGATGGAAGTGCTGCGCGAACCCATGTTCGCCATGTTGCTGGCGGCGGGCGCCATTTATCTGCTGCTCGGCGACAGGACGGAGGCGCTGATCCTGCTGGGATTTGCGGGCTTGTCCATCATCATCACGATCGTGCAGGAGGCGCGCACCGAACGCACGCTGGAGGCGCTTCGCGACCTGTCGGCGCCGCGCGCGCTCGTGATACGCGATGGGGAGACCTTGCGTGTCCCAGGCCGCGAGGTCGTGAACGGCGACATATTGGTGCTGGAAGCGGGCGACCGCATCGCAGCGGATGCGCTGCTGGTCGAAGCCCAGGAACTGGAGGCGGACGAATCCCTGCTGACCGGCGAGGCGGTTCCGGTACATAAACGCGCCGCGCAGGCAAGCGATCCGGAGCAGGCAGAACCGGGCGGTGACGACACGCCTCATCTCTTTTCGGGCGCCGTCGTCACGCGTGGCGGCGGCATCGCGCGGGTGACCGCTACCGGCATGCGCAGCCGCATCGGCCAGATCGGGCGGTTTCTGGAAACATTGGAAACCGAGGCTCCGCATCTGCAGAGGGAAACTGCCCGGATGGTCAGCCTGTGCGCCATTGGCGGCGTGACCATCGCGCTGTTGGTGGTTCTGCTCTATGGCTCGTTGCGCGGCGATTGGATGGCCGCATTGCTGGCTGGCATCGCGACCGCCATGTCGCTGTTGCCCGAAGAGTTCCCGGTGGTCCTCACCATCTTCCTTGCCATGGGCGCCTGGCGCATCGCGCAGGTCGGCGTGCTCACCCGACGGGCTTCGGCCATAGAAGCGCTGGGCGCCGCTACAGTGCTGTGCACCGACAAGACGGGAACGCTGACCCAGAACCGTATGACGGTGATGGAGCTTTGGCTCCCGTCCGGCAGCATGGCGGCACTGAGCGACGGGTCTCCACGGCCCGAATTCCATGAGCTGATCGGCGCGGCGGCCCTGGCGAGCGCGCCGGTCCCGGTCGATCCGATGGAGGTGGCCTTCCACGCCGCCGCAAGGGATGCCAGGGTTCCCGCTCGCGAGGATTGGGAACTGGTTCACACCAATGGTCTTCGGCCGGACCTGCTGGCGATGTCCAATGTGTGGCGGCCGGTGGAAGCCGGTGAGCCTTTGTTCGCCGCCGCCAAGGGCGCGCCGGAAGCGATCGCGCGCCTTTGCCGGCTGGATGCTGAGGCCCATCTGGCGCTGGAGCGGGCGGTCCACGCCATGGCGGCCCGCGGCATGCGTGTTCTGGGCGTGGCCTATGCGAACACGGTCGGGGATGATCTTGGCAAGGGGCATGAAGCGCATGACTTCAGCCTTCTGGGACTGGTCGGCCTGTCCGACCCGCTGCGGGCGGGAGTTCCCGAAGCGATAACCCAAAGTCATTCGGCCGGAATCCGGGTTGTGATGATCACCGGCGACTATCCCGTCACCGCGCAGGCGATTGCGGCACAAGCGGGGATTGGCTCAGGCGCGCTCATGACAGGCGATGAAGTCAAGGCACTGTCAGACGGGGAGCTGCGCGCGCGGGTGAAGGACGTGGCCATTTTCGCGCGCACGATGCCGGAACAGAAACTGCGGATCGTCTCGGCGCTCAAGGCGGCGGGCGAAGTGGTCGCGATGACCGGAGATGGCGTCAACGACGCGCCTGCGCTCAAGGCGGCCCATATCGGCATCGCCATGGGCAGGCGCGGCACCGATGTGGCGCGGGAGGCGGCGGCCATTGTCCTGGTGGAGGATGATTTCGGCGCGATCATCGTCGCCATTCGCCTGGGCCGCCGCATCTACGACAATATCCGCAAGGCCATCGGCTTCATCTTCGCCGTCCATGTGCCGATCGCGGGTCTGGCTGTGGCGCCGCTGCTGCTGAACCTGCCGCTGGTACTTGGGCCGATCCAGATCGCCTTGCTCGAAATGATCATCGATCCCGTCTGCGCGCTCGTCTTCGAAGCCGAACGGGAAGAAAGCCGCATCATGCAGAGACCGCCCCGTGATCCGGCTGAACGCCTCTTTTCCGCGGCGCTGGTCCTGCCGAGCATCCTCTATGGCGGGATCGCTTTCGCGCTGCTTCTTGGGCTTCACATCGCCACGACATATTGGGGCTTCGCTCCCGATCGCGTGAGGGCGCTCCTTTTCTTCGCCCTGGTCGCTTCCATCATGGCGCTGGTGTTGGTGAACAGATCCTTCAGCACATCCCTGACGCGCGCCGTTTGGCGCAACAACCCTTCACTGCGCTATGTCGCGGCCGTGGTGTCGATAGCTTGCGCATTGATCCTGACCGTGGAGCCGCTGCGTCGCATACTCCACTTCGCTCCACTGGAACCGGCGGACCTGTCCTTCCTTGTTCTGGTTCCCGCTCTGGTTCTCCTTCTGTGCGAACGTGTGAAGGACCGGAAAAGGTTTCTGGTGGCTGCGTCGACAACTGCCAGGCGGAAAGAAGCGTGAATGAAACGCCTTAACCTTGCGCGAGAGCGTAAAAGACGGCTCGTGGCCTATTTGGGCGCCATGCGGATGGCGCCGTCGAGGCGGATGGTTTCGCCGTTCAGCATGGGGTTGGCGATGATCGATTCGACCAGCATCGCATATTCCTCCGGCTTGCCCAGGCGGCTGGGATGCGGAACCTGCTTGCCGAGCGAATCCTGCGCCGCCTGAGGCAGTCCCGCCAGCATCGGCGTCCAGAAAATACCCGGCGCGATGGTGACGACGCGGATCAGCGACTGCGCGAATTCGCGGGCGAGGGGAAGCGTCAGGCCGACCACGCCGCCCTTGGATGCGGCATAGGCGGCTTGGCCGATCTGCCCGTCGAAAGCCGCGACCGACGCGGTGTTGACGATGACGCCGCGTTCCTCACCGATCGCTTCGGCCTGTTGCAGCCGGGCGGCAAAGCGCGAGGCGATCAGGAATGTGCCGGTAAGGTTGATTTCCACCGCCTTGCGGAAACTGTCGATCGGATGGGGGACGAATTCGCGCCCGACCGCCTTGATGGCAGGGGCTACGCCCGCGCAATTGACGGCGATGCGGGCAGTGCCATGGGCGGCCTCCGCCGCGTCGAGGCCGGCATTGACGCTGTCCTCGTCGGTGACGTTGACGCGCTGGAACAGGCCGCCAATGTCGGCCGCGAGTTTCACGCCTTCCTCTTCGTTGAGGTCAAACAGGGTGACGCGGGCGCCCCTGGCGGCGAGGGCGCGAGCGGTGGCGGCGCCCAGGCCGGATGCGCCGCCGGTGACGATGGCGGCCAGTCCTTCGATATTCATATCCGTTCCCCCTTACAGGACTTCCAGGGCGACCGCCGTGGCTTCGCCGCCGCCGATGCAGAGCGCGGCGACGCCTTTCTTCAGGCCGCGCGCCTTGAGAGCCGCGATCAGCGTGGCGATGATACGCGCGCCGCTCGCGCCGATGGGATGGCCGAGAGCGGTGGCGCCGCCATTGACGTTGATCTTGTCATGCGGAATGCTCAGGTCGCGCATAGCGATCATGGCGACGGCGGCGAAGGCTTCATTGACTTCGTAGAGATCGACATCCCCAGCTGACCAGCCCGCCTTTTCCAGCGCCTTGCGGATCGCGAAGACCGGGGCGGTGGTGAACAGCGCCGGGGCGTGGGCATGGGCGGCGGTGGCGACGATGCGGGCTTCCCGCGTCAGGCCCAGCTTCTCCGCCACATCGGCACGGGTCAGCACCAGCGCCGCCGCGCCGTCCGAAATCGAGGCGGAGGAAGCCGCGGTGATCGCGCCATCCTTGGCGAAGGCAGGTTTCAGGGACGGGATTTTCTCCGGCCTCGCATTGCCCGGCTGTTCGTCCTTATCGACCTGGACTTCGCCGTTGCGGGTCTTGACCGTGACGGGCGCCACTTCCCCGGCGAAGGCGCCGCTGCTGATCGCGGCATTGGCGCGGGCGAGACTCTCGATCGCATAGGCGTCCATCTCTGCGCGGGTGAACTGATAATCGCGCGCCGTATCCTCGGCAAAGGCGCCCATGGGCTTGCCGCGATCATAGGCGTCCTCCAGCCCGTCCATCATCATCGTGTCGATGACCCGGTCATGGCCGATGCGCGCGCCGGACCGATGCTTGGGCAAGGCATAGGGCGCGTTCGTCATGCTTTCCATGCCGCCCGCGACGACGACGTCGACGGAGCCTGCGGAGAGCGCTTCGGCCGCCATGATCGCCGCCTGCATGCCGGACCCGCACATCTTGTTGACGGTGGTGGCCTCGATCGATTGCGGAAGGCCCGCGCCCAATGCCGCCTGGCGTGCAGGAGCCTGGCCCAGAGCGGCGGGGAGGACGCAACCCATATAGATGCGGTCGATGGCTTCGGGCGCGACCCCGGAGCGTTCGACGGCCGCCTTCACCGCGACGGCGCCCAGTTCGGTAGCGGACACGCCGGAGAGCGCGCCCTGAAAACCGCCCATCGGGGTTCGGGCATAGCCCGCGATGATGATGTCCCGGTCGTGTATATCGGTCATATCTTTCTCCTCAACGGGTGCCCGGGCCACCGACCGCCTTGGGCGGGGTCATGCCCATGAGGCCGAGTCCGGCCATGCCCCGAATCGCAATCTGGATTTCCGTCGGCATCGTGCAGCCTCTTCCCCTATCGCGGAGGCACGTGCAATGGTCAGCGCTCTTGATCCCGGGCAGCGGAACCGCGGCGGTTGGGCATGGCGAGACAGAGGCGGATGAGAGTGGCGACCAGGTCGTTGGCCAACATGGCCATAATATCGGCCAGAGGCGCCGCCGTTCCATCGGGAGCGTCAAGCGGCGCGAGAGACACCCAGCGCGGGCGGCTTAGCGGTCGTTGGTGTCGGAAGGGATGTGCGCGATCAACCTGTTGACCCGCATATCGTTTTCCGCCGTGCAGGCGAACAGCCGACAGATCCAGTCCATCCAGCGCGTCAGAATAGCCATGACCCTCTCCCTTATTTTGTCGGATGATAGCAGTTTGGGGAGGTGAAGAGAAGTCTAACCATGGTAGCGCCGCCGCATATTTCCGTGCTGCGGCGTCAGGAAAGACCATGCTTTTCTACCCCCCTTGCGATGGAACGACGGGGTCTTTATCAGCATCGGCGCGACAGGTTCCCCGAAAGGGGATGAAAAGGGAAGTCGGGTGGAAGGCCCGCGCTGCCCCTGCAACTGTAAGCGGCGAGCGATCCGGCCATCACGCCATTGGGACAAGGTTCCGAGAAGGCGGCCGGGAAGCATCGACCCGTGAGCCAGGAGACCTGCCTGACGCAGTCGTTCTTCGACCGGACAGGGTGCGCCGGCCGAACGGGGTTTTCCCTCGCGAAGCGACAGCCATCGCCTTGCCGGCGTGACCGTGCAGGGGGAGTTCTGTCGCCCGTCCGGTGTCGGCCTGTCCTCCTCTGCCTGGTTTCCTGGCCGGGCATTTGCCGTCGGGCTGGAGGAAGCGGAATGACTGATATGTGGAGCTGTCGCTGATGTTGCGGGCCGTCGGGCGCGGGGCGTCGGTGGTGGTCTGTTCGACCTGCCGTCTGTCGGCGGAGAGCAGGGAGGATGAGGATGGTCGGCGTGGCGGCGCATTGCTGACCGAGGCGCTCCAAAAAATGCAGGAGAGCGACCCCGCCTATGCGGCGGTCGTGGTGCAGGACATGCCCTGCCTCTTCGCCTGCCAGCGGCATTGCACCGTGCATATCCGGGGGACCGGCAAGGTCGGCTATGTTCTGGGCGACTTCACGCCGGATGAGGAGGCCGCCCGCGCGATACTGGATTATGCGGTGCGCCATGCCGCAAGCGAGGAGGGCGTGGTGCGCTATGCCGACTGGCCGCAGGGGGTGAAGGGGCATTTCATCGTCCGAACGCCGCCCGAAGGCTTCATCTGCTCATGATCCGGTTCGATGATCGTGCGGCCTTTGCCGCTGCGCTGGCGGATTTGCCCTTGCGGGACGAAAGCGCCGTCGCAGCGGCGGCGGCGCGGCAGGCGGTGCTGACGAAGCCCGCCGGATCGCTGGGGCGGCTGGAAGAGATCGCCCTGTTCATGGCGGGCTGGCAAGGACGGGAAAAGCCTCGGGCCGAGCGCATCCGTGCGGCGATCTTCGCGGGCAATCATGGCGTGGCGGCGCGGGGGGTCAGCGCCTTCCCGGCGGAGGTCACGGCCCAGATGGTCGCGAATTTCCGCCATGGCGGCGCGGCGATCAATGCTTTGGCGCAAGCCTGCGGCGCGGAACTGACCGTGGCGGCGCTCGATCTGGAACGGCCGACAGGAGACATTTGTGTCGAAGCGGCGATGAGCGAGGCGGAATGCCTGGCCGCGATCAATGCCGGGGCGGCGGCGGTCGAACCGGGCCTCGACCTGCTGCTGCTGGGCGAGATGGGCATTGCCAACAGCACGCCAGCGGCGGCGCTTTGCGCGCAGGCCTTTGGCGGCGCGGCGGCGCATTGGGTCGGGCGCGGCACGGGCGTGGACGGCGATGGACTGGCGCGCAAGGCCGAAGCGGTGGCGCAGGCGCTCGCCTTGCATGGGATGCATTGTGCCGACGCCTTCGAAACGCTGCGGCGGCTGGGCGGGCGCGAGATCGCGGCGCTGGCGGGTGCGGTGCTGGCGGCGCGGATGTTGCGCGTGCCGGTGATGCTGGATGGTTTCATCGGTTGCGCGGCGGTCGCCCCGTTGGCGAAGGACAGTCCGGCGATCGTCGGCCATTGCCTGGCGGCGCATATGTCGGCCGAGGCAGGCCATGAGCGCCTGTTGGCGGCGCTGACGCTGGACCCGCTGCTGCGGCTGGACATGCGGCTGGGCGAGGGCAGCGGCGCTGCGGTGGCGACGCAGATCGTGCGGTCGGCGCTGGCTGCCCATGCCGGCATGGCGACCTTTGCGGAAGCGGCAGTGGCTGGTGCTTTGTGAAGGCTTTTCCGCTCCACCTGATGCGCCATGGCGCGCCGCAGCTTGCCGGGCGGTTGCTGGGGCATTTGGATGCACCGCCGGAAGCCGACGGGATCGCGCTGTGCGTTGAGCGCGCGCGAGGATTGGACTTTGCGCGGGTGGTGACGTCCGACCTTGCCCGGGCGCGGGCACCGGGGGAGGTCATAGCGGCGGAGCGAGGCGTCGGCCATGGTGTCGACAGCCGTTGGCGGGAACTGTATTTCGGACGTTGGGAGGGCGCCGACCCGGCGACTCTTCCTTCTGCCGATCTGGCCCGCTTCTGGGACGATCCGGATGGCTTTCCACCGCCGGAGGGCGAAAGCTGGACCGATCTTTGCGGCCGGATACGGGACGGGCTGGGCGACCTTGGCGAGCCGGTGCTGGTGATTTGTCATGCCGGAGCGATGCGGGCGGCGCTGGCTGTCCTGTGCAACTTCGACGTGCGGCAGGGTTGGGCGGTCGACCTGCCCTATGGCGCGGTGCTGAGCCTGCGGGTCTGGCCCGGCGAGCAGCCGTCGGTGCAGATCACAGGGCTGATGCCATGAAGCGGCTGGTGCTGGCCCTGCAATTGATGACGCGCTTGCCCTTGCCCGCGCTGGACGTCGATGAATTCGATTTCGCCGCCGCGATCCGTTGGTTTCCCGCCACGGGAATCGCCGTGGGCCTGATCGTCGCTGGCGGGGCCGGTCTCGGTCTCCGGATCGATCCATGGGCGGGCGCCCTGTTCGGCCTGATCGCCTGGGTTGCCGTCACCGGCGCGCTGCATCTCGACGGATTGGGCGATATCGCGGACGCGGCGGGGGCGGCGCATGGCGACCGGACACGCCTGTCCGCCGTTCTGGCCGATCCGCATATCGGCAGTTTCGGCGTGGTCGCCATCGGGCTGCAATTGCTGGCCAAGCTGGTGCTGCTGCGGTTGTGGGTGGAAAATTTCCCGCTGTGGATGCTGGTTCCCGTGGCGATGGCGGCGCGCATCGGGCCGCTGGTCTGGACGCGATGGTTGCCGCCACTGCACGAAGGGCTGGCGAGCCGATTTCGAGCAGGCTGGCGGCCGGTACCCCTCATCCTCTGGACGGCGCTGGGGCTGATATTGGGTTTCTGGGTGCCTGCCTTATGGGCGGCAGTCATATTGATTCCGCTCTGGGGACTGTGGCTGCGGTCGCGGATCGGCGGCATTTCCGGGGATGGACATGGCGCTGGCATCGAACTGCTGGAAAGCGGCCTGCTGGCCGTGATGGTGCTGGCGCGATGAGCGGCTTCACCTGGCATGGCGGGCGACTGGCCGAGGCGCGGGCGGTCTATGGCGGCGCGGACTGGATCGACCTGTCGACGGGGATCAGCCCTCTGACATGGCCGGGGGCCGATCGCATCTCGGTCGATTGGCGATGCCTGCCCGACCCGCATGATCTGGCGGCCCTGGAAGCGGCGGCGGCGGCACATTTCGGCGTCGATCCCGATCATCTCTGCACTGTGCCGGGGAGCGAAGCCGGGTTGCGGCTGATGGGCCGGATGCTGGACATGCCCGGTCGCTGGCGGCTGCCAAGCTATCGCACCCATGCCGAGATTTTCACGAAGGGCCACCCGATCGCCGCCGGGGAAGATGCGCCTCGGGAAGCGGTCGCCCTGCTGCTCGCCAATCCCAACAATCCTGATGGCCGCATCCTGCCGCCTGCCCGTCTGCTGGAATGGCTGGTGGGACTGGAGCGGGCCGGGGGATGGCTGATTATCGACGAAGCCTATGCCGATGCCATGCCGTCATGCAGCCTGGCGGATGTGGTCGGGGACGAGCGGCGGCTGATCCTGTTGCGATCCTTCGGCAAGTTCTTCGGGCTGGCGGGCGTGCGGCTGGGCTTTCTCATCGGGCCGCGCGCGATCGTCGCGGAAGCGCGGCGGATGCTGGGGGAATGGCCGGTCTCTGCTGCGGCGATCGCGTTCGGGCGTGCGGCCTATGATGACCGGGCATGGATCGAAGAGGCGATTGTGGCTTTGGCGGAACGCGCGGCGCAACTGGATGAAGTGCTGGCGCGGCACGGACTGGCGGCGCGGGGGGAATGTCCGCTGTTCCGGCTGGTGGAGGTGGAGGATGGACCGGCCCTGTTCGACCGGCTGGCGCGACGAGCGATCCTGACGCGACCCTTTGAGGAAAATCGGCGCTGGCTGCGGCTTGGTCTGCCCGGCGATGCGATCGCGCTGGCGCGGCTCGGCCGGGCCTTGGCGGATGGCTGAGCCGGTGGCGCTGGCGGCGCTGATGCTGGATGCCGCGCTAGGCTGGCCGGTCTGGCTATATGCGCGGATCGGGCATCCGGTGGGTGGTTTTGCGCGGATCATCGGCGCGGTGGAGCGGCGGTGGAACCGGGAAGCCTGGAGCAACCCGACCCGGCGATGGGCCGGAATTGCCCTGCTGTTGCTGTTGCTGGGCGTTGCGGGAGGTTCCGGTCTCGCGTTGGAATGGGTAATCCGCAGGTGGGCGGGGGATATGGCGTGGATCTGGCTCGCGCTGGCGGCCTGGCCGGCGCTGGCGCAGCGCAGCCTTTATGCGCATGTGGCGTCCGTGGCGCGCGCGCTGGCGAGGGGAGAGCTGGATGCCGCGCGACGCGCGGTGGGCCGGATCGTGGGACGCGATACGGATTCGCTGGACGAAGCGGGCGTTGCCAGGGCCGGGATCGAGAGCCTGGCCGAAAGCTTCTGCGATGGAATCGTCGCGCCGCTGTTCTGGCTCCTGCTGTTAGGGCTGCCGGGAATCTGGGCCTATAAGGCCGTGAACACCGCTGACAGCATGATCGGGCACAAGGAGGCGCCTTTCACGGATTTCGGCTGGGCTGCAGCGCGATTCGACGATCTGCTGAACTGGACGCCGGCGCGGCTGGCGGCCTTTGTCCTTTGCATCGCGGGCGGCGGAGGATGGGCCGTGATGTGGCGGGACCATGGACGCCATGCCTCGCCCAATGCGGGTTGGCCGGAGGCCGCCATGGCCGGAGCGCTGGTGATCAGGCTGGCCGGGCCGATCCGCTATGACGGCGTGCTGCATGACAAGCCATGGATCGGGACGGGTGGCGAAGCGGATGTCCGCGCCCTGCGGGCCGCGCTTCGAATCTATTTATGGGCCTGCCTGATGTTGTGGGGTCTGGCCGCGATCGGGGAGGGAATCGGATGACGACGTTGCTGGTGCTGGGCGGATGCCGTTCCGGCAAGAGCCGCTATGCGCAGGAGCGGTGCGAGGCCATTTCGGGCGGCAGCCTGGCTTATATCGCAACGGCGCAGGCCTTCGATGTGGAGATGGAGGAGCGGATCGCGCGCCACCGGAGCGAGCGCGGCAGCCGCTGGCTGACCATCGACGCGCCCATGGACCTGGCTGAGGCGTTATCCGAAGCCGCTGGGAGGGCGGACGCGATCCTGGTCGACTGCCTCACCCTCTGGCTTTCCAATCTCATGCTGGCTGAGGCGGATATTGCGGCGGCCCGGGCCGCTTTGGCGGATGCTGTCGTCGCTTGTCCCATCCCCGTCACATTGGTGGCCAATGAAGTGGGACTGGGCATCGTGCCCGATAACGCCCTGGCCCGGCGATTCCGGGACGAGGCGGGGTGGCTCAACCAGCAAATGGCGACCCTGTGCCGGGAGGTCATATTGCTGGCGGCGGGGTTGCCCTTGACGTTGAAAGCTTAATATTGCACCATAGTATAGAATTTTAATGATCAACCGACGGAATTGCAAGCTGATCGCCATTCTGTGGGTGAACAGAAACGCGACCTAGACGGGGGGATAAGAAAACTTCGTTGCGCAAAATGCCCGTGTAATATTTGGGTTCGTGCGTCTTGCCTGCTGCCATCCGAGGCAATAAAGGCGGAGACGGCTGAAAAGCTGTGGAGGGGTTTATGGAAGGCGGCTGGTCCGGCAGGCGGCATGAGCGTCGTAAACGCTACCACCAATCATTATTGGCTGAATATGATGGGCGGCATTTTCGCTCGGTTTCGTGCCTGCTCAATCAGGGGGATGGTCTGTGAGTTCGCTTAATCCCGATTATTTGTTCGTGTTCATATTGGCGGCCTTTGTGGGTTTTCAGTTGATTAAGAAGGTATCGCCGCTGCTGCATTCGCCGCTGATGTCGCTGACCAATGCGATTGCGGCGGTGGTGGTCGTGGGTGCGATCACGATCACGGGGGAGGAAGGCGCGACGCCGCTGGCGAAGACGCTGGGCTTTATCGCAGTGTTCTGCGCGACGGTGAACCTGGTTTCAGGCTTCATGATCACCGACCGCATGCTCAAGATGTTCAAGCCGCGGGGGAAGTGAGATGAACGCATTCGTGCCCTTTGCGGCGATCCTCTCGTCTTCGCTGTTCATCCTGGCGCTCATGTGGATGAGCCACCCCTCGACCGCGCGCCGGGGCGTGCGGGCAGGCGAGATCGGCATGGTCGTGGCCATTATCGGCGCGCTCGTGCAGCATGAGGTGGTCGACTATAATCTCATCATCATCGCGATGATCGCGGGCGCGGCGGCGGGCATTCCGATGGCGCTGCTGATGCCGATGACCGCCATTCCGCAGCGGACCGCGATCAGTCACGCTTTCGGCGCGCTGGCGGTCGGTCTGATCGGTGCGGCGGAATATTACAAGCATGCCCATGCCGAATATGCGGGCGGCTTCATCATGTGGGCGCTGATGTTCGAGATGCTGCTGGGTTTCCTGACCTGCACCGCATCGGTCATCGCCTTTGCCAAATTGCAGGAGATCATGGGCAGCCGGCCGGTGTCCTTCGTTGGTCAGCGCGTGCTGAACGGCGGCGTGGCGCTGGCGACGGTGGTGATCGGGGCCATGCTGGCGATCGATCCGACGCAGACCTGGCTGTTCCCTGCCTTCGTCGCGCTGGCTCTGCTGTTCGGCGTGCTGCTGGTGATCCCGATCGGCGGCGCGGACATGCCGACCGTCATCGCGCTTCTGAACAGCTATGCGGGTCTGGCGGCGAGCGCCATGGGCTTTGCGCTGGGCAACAAGCTGCTGATCGTGGCGGGCGCGTTGGACGGTGCTTCGGGCTTCATCCTGGCGGTCATCATGTGCAAGGCGATGAACCGCAGCTTCGCCAACGTCATGTTCGGCGGCTTCGGCAAGGTCGTGGCGGGCGTGGCGGGCGGCAAGGACGATCGGGTGGTGCGCTCCGCGTCCGCCGAGGAAGCGGCGATGCAGCTCGAAAATGCCAGTGTCGTCGTGATCATCCCCGGCTATGGCATGGCCGTGGCGCAGGCGCAGCATAAGGTGAGCGAGCTGTATCAGGCGCTGACCAAGAAGGGCGTGGACGTGAAGTTCGCGATCCATCCCGTGGCGGGCCGCATGCCGGGGCACATGAACGTGCTGCTGGCCGAGGCCAATGTGCCCTATGAGCAGTTGATCGAGCTGGACGACATCAACCCGGAACTGCCCCAGGCGGACGTGGCGCTGATCATCGGGGCGAACGACACGATCAACCCGTCGGCGCGCGACGATCCGCAGAGCGCCATTGCCGGCATGCCGATCATCGAGGCGGATCGCGCCAAGTCGGTGTTTGTGATCAAGCGGTCGATGAATGCGGGCTTCGCCGGGATCGACAATCCGATCTACTATAACAGCAATACCCAGATGCTGTTCGGTGACGCCAAGGACATGGTCGGCTCCATCGCCAAGGAACTCGCAGGCGGTGGCTCAGGATTGCATTGAGGGCAAGTTGACAGAAGCTTGAACAGAAAAAGCCCGCCGGACATGTTCGGCGGGCTTCTTTTTTGTGGACGGCGGCCTATCGTCCGCTCGCAAAATCCGCGCCGATGACCCGATAGAGCAGGATGCGGTTCCGGATCAGTGTCAGGTTCGTCGCGATGGCGCTTTGTTGAGCATTGTAGAGACTGCGCTGGCTGGTCAGGCTGTTGAGGAAGGTATCGATGCCCGCGCGATAGCGTTCCTCGGCCAGTGTGTAGCTGCGCCGGCTGGCAAGGATCAGACGTTGCTGGGCAGCCTGCTGGTCGTCGATCGTGCCTTCGCGGGCGAGGGCGTCGGACACTTCCTGAAAGGCCGTCTGGATCGCCTTTTCATATTGGGCGAGGCTGATGTCGCGCTGCGCCTTGCTATAGTCAATATTGCCGCGTGCGCCGCCACCGAAGATCGGCATGGTCGCAGATGGCGCCGCGGACCAGGCAAAGCCCCCGCCGGTGAAGAGCGAGGACAGCGCCGAACTCGCCACGCCGATGGCTGCGGTCAGGCTGATTTTCGGAAACATCGCCGCCCGCGCTGCCCCGATATCGGCATTGGCGGCCTTGAGCTGATGTTCGGCCTGCAACACGTCGGGGCGCTGGAGTAGCACGTCGGAAGAAAGGCCTGCGGGCACCTTTGCGACGCTGCCGGTCAGCTCTTGCAGCGATTGGGGCAGCAAGGCGTCCTCGACCGGGGCACCGACGAGAAGATCAAGCGCATTCCGATCCTGAGCGACCTGGGTGATTGTCGCGGCAATATCGCTGCGCGCCTGCTCCACCGTGGTTTCGGCCTGATGCACGTCGAGCTTGCCGATCAGGCCCGCACCATTGAGAGACCGGGTGAGGGCCAGCGTGCGTTCCGCGCTGGCCAGTGTCTGGCGGGAAAGCGCCAGCAATTCCTGGTCGGCGGCCAGGGTGGCATAGGCGCTGGCCGTCTCTGCGATCAGGGTGATGCGGGTCGCCCGCGCTCCTTCCTCCGTCGCGAGATAGGATTCGAGCGCCGAGCGGGTGAGGTTCTTCACCCGGCCGAACAGGTCGATCTCGAACGCGCTGAAACCGATGTCGGCACTGTAGCTGTTCTGGCGGTCGTCGTTCCGCCGGACGAAGCTGGCCGCCGCCTCGCCCGTGACGGCGGGAAGCTGGGCGGCGCGCTGGACCCGATATTGGGCGCGGGCAGCCTCCACATTGGCGAGCGCGGCGCGCAGGTCGCGATTATTGGCGAGGGCGCGTTCGATCACCGTCCTGAGGCGTTGGTCGCCCACCAATGCGGTCCAGGGCAGGCCGGGCTTTTCCGTGGCGACCGTCGGCGCATAGGCCTGGCCGCTGGGGAAGCTGGCGGGCACGGGCGGCGTGGGGCGGACATAATGGGGCGCCATGTTGCAGGCCGACAATGCGGCGGCCGAGGTCAGGGCGAGGAGGGCGCGCTTCATGCCGGAACCTCCGTGGCGGGGGCAGCGGCGGGCGGCGGATTCTCGCGGTTGAAGATGCGCATGATCGTCAGGAAGAAGAGAGGGACATAGAAGATGGCGAGCACGGTAGCGGTCAGCATGCCGCCGACCACCGCCGTGCCGATGGCGACGCGGCTCTGCGCGCCCGCGCCCGTGGCGATGGCCAGCGGAATGACGCCTGCGATGAAGGCCAGCGAAGTCATCAGGATCGGCCGGAAGCGCAGGCGCGCCGCTTCCAGAGCGGCGGTCGTGGCGTCCTTGCCTTGCAGATAGGCGAGTTCCGCGAATTCGACGATCAGGATCGCGTTCTTGGCGGCCAGGCCCATGGTTGTGAGCAGGCCGACCTGGAAATAGATGTTGTTCTCCAGCCCGCGCAGCGTCACCGCCAGCACCGCGCCGATCAGGCCGAGCGGGATGACCAGCAGCACCGCGAGCGGGATCGACCAGCTTTCATAGAGCGCGGCGAGGCACAGGAATACCACCAGCACCGACAGGCCATAGAGCAGTGGCGCCTGCCCGCCGGAAAGCTGCTCCTGATAGGACAGGCCGCTCCAGGCATAGCCGGTGCCTGCGGGGAGCTGCTTTTGCAGCTTCACCATCTCGTCCATCGCCTCGCCCGAGCTGGCGCCGGGCGCGGCCTGGCCCTGGATTTCATAGGAGGACTGTCCGTTATAGCGCGACACGGTGGTCGGCCCCATCGTCCAATGGGTGGTGGCGAAGGCGGAGAAGGGCACCATTTCGCCGGTGGTGCTGGACCGCACCTGCCAGTTGTCGAGGTCCGTCGGCAGCGCGCGATATGGCGCGTCGGCTTGCATATAGACGCGCTTCACCCGGCCACGGTCGACGAAATCGTTGATATAGGTGCTGCCCCAGGCGGCGCTCAGCACATTGTCGACGCTGCTTTGGGTAAGGCCGAGGACGGCGAGTTTCTCGGAATCAACGTCGACCTTGAGTTGCGGCGTGTCCTCCAGCGTGGCGGCGCGCACGCCGGCCAGTTTCGGGTCGTTCGCGGCGGCCTTCATAAGCTGGTTGCGCAGCGCTAGAAAGCGCTCGCGGCTGAGGCCGCCGGTGTTCAGCAGCTCGAAGGTGAAGCCGTTGGACTGGCCCAGGCCGCGAATGGAGGGCGGGGTCATGGCCAGCGCCTTCGCATCGCGGATCGCGGCGAGCTGCTTGGTGGCGCGGTTCGCGATCATCGTCGCGCTGTTGGCCGCCCCCTTGCGCTCGTCCCATGGGGCCAGGTTGATGAATCCCTGCGCGGTATTTTCGCCCTGTCCCGCGAAACTGAAGCCCTGGGTCACGAAGGCGAAGGCGACATTGTCCTTCTCATCGCTCATGAAATAATTCTGGACGCGCTCCACCGCTGCGGCCGTGCGGGAGGATTTGGCGCCGGCGGGCAGGGTGATCTGGACCATCACCTGCCCCTGATCCTCCACCGGCAGGAAGCTGGTCGGCAAGCGGACGAACAGCAGCCAGAGCAGGGCGAGAATGACGGCATAGCCGATCCAGAAAAAGGTCCGGCGGCCGATGAAGCCGTTGAGCTGGCTCATATAGCCGTTGGTGACGCGGCTGAACCAGCGGTTGAACCTGCCGGTCCAGCCGCGTTCGCGATGCTCCTCGCCTATGGGTTTCAGGATCGTGGCGCAGAGCGCGGGGGAGAGGATCAGCGCGACCAGCACCGAAAGCAGCATGGAGGAAACGATAGTGATCGAAAATTGCCGGTAGATGACGCCCGTCGACCCGCCGAAAAAGGCCATGGGCAGCAGCACGGCGGACAGGACAAGGGCGATGCCGATCAGGGCGTTGCCGATTTCCTCCATCGACTTGATGGTGGCGTCACGGGGGGAAAGCCCTTCCTCCTCCATGATGCGTTCGACATTTTCGACCACGACGATGGCGTCGTCGACCAGCAGGCCGATCGCCAGCACCATGCCGAACAGGGTCAGCGTGTTGATCGAATAGCCGAACAGCGCCAGCACGCCGAACGTGCCGAGCAGCACCACCGGCACGGCGATGGCGGGCACCAAAGTGGCGCGCCAGCTTTGCAGGAAGAGGAACATCACCACCACGACCAGCCCGACCGCCTCGATCAGTGTCTGGACGACTTCCTCGACCGATAGCTTGATGAAGGGCGTGGTGTCGCGGGGATAGCTGACGGTGTAGCCGTGCGGCAGGTTGGTCGACAGTTCCGCCACCCTGGCCTTGACCAGTTCCGCGGTCTTGAGCGCGTCGGCGCCCGGAGCGAGCTGAAGCGCCATGCCGGATGCGGGATGGCCGTTCAGGCGCGCCGAGGAGGTGTAGCTTTCATTGCCCAGCTCCACACGCGCCACGTCGGACAGGTGGACGACCGAACCGTCGCCCTGCGTCTTGACGATGATGTTGCGGAACTGATCGGGCGTTTGCAGGCGGGCGCGGGCGGTGACGGTGGCGTTGAGTTGCTGCCCCTCCGGCGCGGGATCGGCGCCGATTTGGCCTGCCGACACTTCGACATTCTGGCTGGCGATGGCGCTTTGCACGTCGGAAGGCATCAGCTTGACCGTCGCCAGCTTATAGGGGTCCAGCCAGATGCGCATCGCATATTGCGATCCGAAGATCTGCGAGGAACCCACGCCGTCGACGCGGGCGATGGGATCCTGGAAATTATTGACCAGATAGTCGGCAATATCAGCCTGCGAAGCCGTGTCGGTCCGGTCGTAGAGGCCCACCACCATCAAAAAGTCATTCTGCGACTTGGTGACGGTCAGCCCCTGTTGCTGCACGGCATTGGGCAGGCGGCTCAGCGCCTGCTGCACCTTGTTCTGCACCTGCACCTGCGCGGTGTCGGGATCGGTGCCCTTCTTGAAGGTGACGGTGATCCGCGCCTGACCGTTGGCGGTCGACGAGGAGGAGAAATACATGAGGCCGTCAATGCCGGTGAGTTGCTGCTCGATGACCTGGGTGACGCTGGTCTCGACGGTTTCGGCGGAAGCGCCCGGATAGTTGGCGCTGATATTGACCGACGGCGGGGCGATGTCGGGATATTGGGCGATCGGCAGGGTCAGCATCGCGCCCAGGCCCGCCATCATGATGCCGATGGCGATGACCCAGGCGAAAATGGGCCGTTCGATGAAAAAGCGGCTGAGCAAGGTCTCGACCCCTTATTTCGCGGCCTGATCGACGGGCACGGGTTTCACCGCGTCGCCGGGCTGCACCTTGTCGGTGCCCTCCACGATCAGTCTGTCGCCTTTTATAAGCCCGCTGGTGATCAGCCATTTGTCACCCACCGCCTGCGCTGCGGTGACGATGCGGCGTTCGACCTTGCCCGACTTGTCCACGATCAGGGCGGTGGCGTTGCCCTTGGGGTCGCGGCTGATGCCCTGTTGCGGCACGAGGATGGCGCCCGGAACGACCGATTGCGGCGCGACGACGCGCACGAACATGCCCGGCAGCAGCAGGCTGTCGGGATTGGGGAAGCGCGCCCGCAGCGTGACGGTGCCGCTGTCTGGATCGACGATCGGCTCGGCAAATTCAATGCGGCCTTCGAGCGGATAGTCGGTGCCGTCGTCCAGTTTCAGCCGGATCGTGGCGCTGGCGGGCAGCGCGTTGCCGGCGGCGAGGGCGCGGCGCAGTTGGAGCAGCTTTGCGCTGGACTGCGTCACATCGACGAAGATCGGGTCAAGCTGCTGGATGGTGGCGAGCGCTGTCGTCTGGCTGGCGGTCACCAGCGCGCCGGGCGTGACCGAGGACCGGCCGATGCGCCCGCTGATCGGGGCGCGGACCTGGGTGAAATTGAGGTTGATGCCGGTGGTCTGGAGCGTGGCGCGGGCTTGGCTCACGGCGGCGGCGGCCTGGCGGGCGGTGGCGATCACATCGTCGCGATCCTGCGCGCTTACTGCCTCGCTCTGGCCAAGGGTGCGGTAGCGATTGGCCTTTGCCTGGGCGGCGGCGGCGGTCGCCTGCGCGCTGGCCAGCGTCGCCTGCGCCTCGTCGCGGGAGGCGCGGTAGAGCGAAGGGTCGATCTGGTAGAGCGGCTGGCCCGCCGTCACATAAGAGCCTTCGGTGAAGAGGCGCTTCTGGACCACGCCCGCCACCTGCGGCCTGACCTCCGACATCATGGTGGAGGCGGTGCGGCCGGGCAATTCGGTGGACACTGTGACATTCTGCGTCGTCAGCGTCACCACGCCGACCTCGACCGGCCCTTTTTTCGGCGGTTCCCTGTGACCGCAGGCGGCGACCAGCGCACAAAGCGCGATGGGGGCGATCCGGAGGGCAGAGAGGCGGCTGGGCATGGTCGGTGGACGGGTCCAAATGACGAGAGGGATCTTCGCCCGGCGCAGGGGGAGGGGAGGGACGCGCCGGGCGAAGGTCGGCTCCGTCATCCGGCGCCGACCTTGCCCTCATGATCGTTTGGCGCGCACCATTCCAGCGCGACTTATTGTCCCGATGGTTCAATCTGTAGCGGATTGTATCTTTATGTATCTGCGCGGGCGGCAGGCGCAGACTTGACGCGAAAATGCGGCTAGAAGGCGCCCATGCCCGATCCGTCCCGTCCGCCCCGCGTGATTGTCGTCGATGATGATGAGGATATCCGGGATCTGATCGTCGGCCAGCTTGCGCAGGAACGCTATGAGGTGCTGGCGGCAGGGAGCCTTGGCGAACTGCAAGCGCTCTTGGCGACGCAGGCGGTCGACCTGATCGTGCTCGACCTCAACTTGCCCGACGGCGACGGGCTGTCGCTGTGTCGGGAATTGCGGGCGCAGGGCAGCGGCGTTCAGATCATCATGGTGACGGCGCGGGGCAGCGCCATCGACCGGGTGCTGGGGCTGGAGCTGGGCGCCGACGATTATCTGACCAAGCCGTTCGAGCCGCGTGAACTGCTGGTGCGTATCCGCAACCTGTTGCGGCGATCGCGGAACGAAGAGCCCGTGCGGCAAAAGACGGCGCGGATCGCGCGTTTCGGACCCTGGCGGCTGGACCTGTTCCAGCGCCGCCTGATCGCCATCGACGACCGGCTGATCATGCTGTCCTCCGCTGAATTCCGCTTGCTCTCCCGCTTCATAGAGGAGCCCAATATGGTGCTTTCCCGCGAGGCGCTGGTGCCGGAGCGGCGGGCGACGGCCGCGTTCGATCGGTCGATCGACTTGCAGGTCAGCCGGTTGCGGCAGAAGCTGGCCGACAGCCCCGGCGGCGACGGCCTGATCCTGACTGTGCGCGGCGAAGGCTACGTCCTGGCCAGCACGGTGACATACGAATGATGGTTCCGGTCGTGGCGCGGGCGCGCAATTTCTTCCGGTCGCTGGTGGGACAGATATTCCTGTTGCTGACGGTCGGCATGATGACCGCCGCCATCCTGGCGCTGCTGGTCGCGGAGCAGGCCCGGCATCTCGATTTCGAACGCTGGCGCCTGCAGCGCGTGGTGGCGAGCGCCGTCGACATCGCGCAGCGCCTGAGTCATGACCCGGTGCGGATCGAGGCGATGCTCAAGGACCAGCAGATCATGGGCGCCAGGACGGCGCCGAGCGGAATCGCCCTGACCGATCCGGACCCGGCCTTGGCGCACGCGCTGGAGGCGCGGTTCGGGCCGCGTTCCAACCCGGAGGCGGGGCAGGTGCCTGCGGGGCTTTGCTTCCCTGCGAGCAAGGCCGATCCGAATAACCGTGCGGCCGGACTGATCGGCGCGCCGCGGCCCGATTGCTGGGTCGTCCGCTTTACCGACAGCACGGGCGAGCGGCGGTCGCTCGCGCTCTATCTGCCGCGCCTGGTCAAGCCGCCCAGCAATCTTGCCAAGCCGGTCTATCTGCTGCTGATCCTGCTCTCTTCGGCGGGTCTGGCGATCGTCGTGGCGCGCTTCGTCGCCAAGCCGCTGCGCCGGCTGGAACGGGCGGCCGAGGCCTTCTCCATATCGATCGACCCGGAGGAAATTCCCGAACGGGGGCCGGAAGAGGTGCGGGCGGCGCTGTCCACCTTCAACCTGATGCAGCGCCGGGTGCGGGCTGGCTTTGCCGAGCGGACGCAATTGCTTGCCGCGATCAGCCATGACCTTCAGACGCCGCTCACCCGCCTGCGCCTGCGGTTGGAACTGGTCGAGAATGAGGAATTGCGGGCGCGGCTGCTGCAGGATCATCAGGCTATGATGACGCTGGTGCGCGAGGGGCTGGACCTGGCGGCAAGCACGGAAGCGCAGGAGGACTGGTCGGTGATCGACATCGATTCGCTGCTCACCAGCATGGCGGAGGACGCGCAGGATCTGGGATCGCCGGTCCGTTTCCTGGCGGGCTGTGGCGGGACCGTGCGGGTCAAGCCCAATGCGCTCACGCGCTGCATCAGCAATCTGGTGAACAATGCGGTCAAATATGGCGGCAGCGCGGACATCAGTTGCGCGCGGCAGGCGGGGCGCGTGCTGATCGAGGTGCGCGACCATGGGCCGGGCATAGCGCCCGATCAACTGGATCAGATGTTCGAGCCCTTCACCCGCGGAACGGCCGGTCAGCCGGGCGGGCGGCCGGGGACGGGAATCGGCCTCACCATCGCGCGGTCGCTGGCGCTGAGTTTCGAAGCGTCGGTGCGGTTGACCAATGCATCGGATGGGGGACTGGCAGCCACGATCGATATGAAGGCCTGAGATGCGCCCTTGGACGCATAGCCGCACCAGCCCTCTCCCTCACCCGGCCACCCAACGGCAGTATCATATGGGTGGCCGGGTGAGGGGGAGGGCTGGTGCGGCGCTAAAATGCGCTCTTCCGCGCGTTTCCAAACAGACTCTGACCGATCGATCCGGACTCAGGGCGGGAGAGCGCAGTGGAACCAATGCAACCTTGACGAGATTATCTCCATTACCCTCTTCCCTCTCAAGGCCTCAGGTGACACTATGCATTAGATCGCGGCGGGGGAACGTCGCGCCGATTTGAAGATGCTGCATGACGGCGGCGCGGTAAGGTCTTGCCGGTCGCAGGATTACCGTCGTGCAAATGCCGGAAATGCTTTCGCTTCGCCGGACGAGCATCGTGCGTTCTTTTTTATAGAACTATGCAGATTAACTTTCGGACAGATTTGAATTTTTTACTCTATCATCCTTCTATTACACTGTTTTTACGGACCATATGGGTCTATATACATTCCGTGGCTACTTTAGCGGGAGTCGCCAGTGACAAAAAATGAGCTGTTTTCCAGCTTTACGCGGAAGTTCGATGATCGGCGTCAGGCCGAAATGTCCGTCGAAGATTATCTGCTGGGGTGTCGCAACGATCCATTGATGCATGCATCAGCGCCGGAGCGATTGCTGGCGGCGATCGGCGAGCCGGAGATCATCGACACCTCGCGCGATCAGCGGTTGGGCCGGATCTTCATGAACCGGACGATCCGACGCTATAAGAGCTTCACCAATTTCTACGGCATGGAAGGGACGATCGAACATATCGTCAGTTTCCTGCGCCATGCCAGCCAGGGATTGGAGGAGCGCAAGCAGATACTCTACCTGCTGGGTCCGGTCGGCGGCGGCAAGTCGTCGCTGGCGGAGCGGCTCAAGGCGTTGATGGAGGTCCATCCCATCTATGTGCTGAAGGCAGGGGACGAGATCAGCCCGATCTTCGAAAGCCCGCTCGCGCTGTTCGATGCCGAGCAGCATGGCGATTTCATCGAGGAAAATTACGCTATCCCCCGGCGGCGGCTGACCGGCATGATCAGCCCCTGGTGCCGTAAGCGGCTGGACGAGTTTGGCGGCGACATCTCGCAGTTCAAGGTCGTCAAGATGATGCCCTCGCGCATGCGGCAGGTCGCCATTGCCAAGACCGAGCCGGGTGACGAGAACAACCAGGACATCAGTTCGCTGGTCGGCAAGGTCGACATCCGCAAGCTGGAGATGCTCTCTCAGAACGATCCCGATGCCTACAGCTATTCGGGCGGTCTCAACCGGGCGAACCAGGGCATGCTGGAATTCGTCGAGATGTTCAAGGCGCCGATCAAGATGCTCCACCCGTTGCTGACCGCGACGCAGGAGGGCAATTATATCGGCACGGAGAATATCGGCGCCATCCCCTATAACGGCATCATCATGGCCCACTCCAATGAATCGGAATGGGCGAATTTCAAGAATAACAAGAATAATGAAGCCTTTATCGACCGCATCTACGTCATCAAGGTGCCCTATAGTTTGCAGTCCACTGAAGAACGGCATGTTTACGAGAAATTGCTGAGGGAATCCGATCTCAGCAAGGCGCCCTGCGCGCCGGGGACTTTGGACATGCTGGCGCGCTTTTCGGTGCTGACCCGGCTGCGCGAGCATGAGAACAGCAATCTCTATTCCAAGATGCGCGTCTATGACGGCGAAATGCTGCGGGAGATCGACCCCAGGGCCAAGAGCTTGCAGGAATATCGCGATGCCGCGGGCGTGGATGAAGGCATGTCGGGCATTTCCACCCGCTTCGCTTTCAAGGCGCTGTCGGCCACCTTCAACCATGACACGATCGAGATCGCGGCCGACCCGGTGCACCTCATGTATGTGCTGGAAGGCATGGTACGGCAGGAGCAGTTCCCGGCCGAGGTCGAGGCGCGCTATCTGGAGTTCATCAAGGGCGAGCTGGCGCCGCGCTACGCTGAGTTCATCGGCAATGAGATTCAGAAGGCCTATCTCGAATCCTACCATGATTATGGGCAGAATCTTTTCGACCGCTATGTCGCCTATGCCGACGCGTGGATCGAAGATCTCGACTTTAAGGATCCCGACACCGGGCAGTTGCTGGACCGGGAAATCATCAACCAGGAGCTGTCTAAGACGGAAAAGCCCGCAGGCATCGCCAATCCCAAGGATTTCCGTAACGAGGTCGTGAAATTCGCGCTGCGCATGCGGGCAAGCAATGACGGGCGCAATCCGTCCTGGACCAGTTACGAGAAGATCCGCGAAGTCATAGAGAAGCGGATGTTCAGCCAGGTCGAGGATCTGTTGCCGGTCATCAGCTTTGGGTCGAAGAAGGATGGCGACACCGCGAGCAAGCATGACGAATTCGTCGCGCGGATGATCGAAAGAGGCTATACTGAGCGGCAGGTCCGGCGGCTTGTCGAATGGTATATCCGCGTGAAACAGGCCGGTTGATGGAGGGCGCATAAGCCACCATGCACATAGTCGACAGACGGCTGAATCCAGGAGGCAAGAGCCTGGTCAACAGGCAACGCTTCTTGCGGAGGGCAAGAGCCTATGTGCAGCAGGCGGTGCGCGATAGTCTAAAGGACCGCAGCATCAAGGATCTGGACAAGGAAGGCCAGATTTCGATCCAGCGCGACGTCATCCACGAACCGACGCTGCATCGCGCCGCGCAGGGTGGCAATCGCGAACGGGTGTTCCCCGGCAATCACGACTATATGGAAGGCGACCGGATCAAGCGGCCCGACGGCGGCGCGGGTGCGGGATCGAAAGCCGGGCAGGGTGAGGGGAATGACGATTTTCAGTTCGCTCTCAGCCGGGAAGAGTTTCTGGACCTGTTCCTGGACGATCTGGAGCTGCCGGACCTGGCCAAGCGGCGGCTGATCGGCGGGGCGGTCGACGGAATTCGGCGCGCTGGCTATTCGACGGCCGGCAATCCATCCAACCTGTCCGTGCCGCGCACCATGCAGAAGGCGATGTCGCGGCGGCTGGCGCTGCGTCGTCCCAAGGGCGCCGATCTTGCGCGGATCGAGGAAGAGATTGCGCTGATCGAGGCACGCGATCCCGCCTTGCCCGACGACGCCGTGCGGCTGGAGGCCTTGCGGGAGGAGCGCTCGACGATCATCCGGCGGCGCAATCTGATCGCCTATATCGATCCCGTCGACCTGCGCTATCGCCGGTTCGAAACGGTGCCCAAGCCGGTGGCCCAGGCAGTGATGTTCTGTTTGATGGATGTATCCGGCTCCATGACGGAGCATATGAAGGATCTGGCGAAGCGTTTCTTCGCGTTGTTGCACTTGTTCCTGACGCGCTGCTACGAGCATGTCGAGGTGGTGTTCATCCACCATACCGACCGGGCGGCGGAAGTGGACGAGCAGACCTTCTTCTACAGCACGGTGACGGGCGGGACTTTGGTATCGAGCGCGCTGGAAAAGCTGATCGAGGTGGTGCAGGAACGTTTCCGGCCGGACGATTGGAACATCTATGTGGCGCAGGCGTCGGACGGCGACACCATGCAATCCGACAATGGCCGGGTGGTCAGCCTGATGCAGCAGGAAATCCTGCCGTTCAGCCAATATTTCGCCTATCTGGAGGTCGGACGCGAGGAATTTGCCGATATCGAGACGGTCGGTACGGCGACCGGGCTGTGGCAAGCCTATGCGCCGGTCAGCGAGGCCCACCGCAATTTTGTGATGCGCAAGGTGCATCACCGGCGCGAAATCTATCCCGTTTTCCGCGAATTGTTCCAGCGCAAGGGCGTGGCGGAGCGGAGTTCATGATGGTGGAGTTGGCATGACGGGCGCTTTGGCACCGGCCCCGCTGTTCACGGGGAGCGATTGGGACTTTTCGCTCATCAACCGCATCCATGATACGATCGAGCCGATCGCGCTCAAGGAAATGAAGCTGGATATCTATCCCAACCAGATAGAAATCATCAGCGCGGAACAGATGCTGGACGCCTATTCCTCCATAGGCATGCCGCTTTTTTACAAGCATTGGTCCTTCGGCAAGCAGTTCGTGACCAATGAGATGATGTACCGCAAGGGGCTGCGGGGCTTGGCCTATGAACTGGTCATCAACTCCGATCCCTGCATCAACTATCTGATGCAGGAAAACAGCGCGACGATGCAGACTTTGGTCATCGCGCATGCCGCCTTCGGACATAATCATTTCTTCAAGAATAATTATGTCTTCAAGCAATGGACCGATGCGGAAGGGATTCTCGACTATCTGGAGTTCGCCAAGCGCTATATCGCGCAATGCGAGGAGCGCTATGGCCAGTTGCCGGTCGAGCGGGTGCTGGATGCTGCCCATGCGCTGATGAACCAAGGCGTGCACCGCTATCCTCGCGTCCGGCCGAGGGATCTCAAGGCCGAGGCAGCGCGGGAAGCGGAGCGTCAGGCCTATCGCGACCGGATTTATGACGATCTGTGGCGCACAGTACCCACAGGAGCCAAGGCCGACGCGATCCCCAGCGACGCAAGGCGGGCGGCCCTTGGGCTGCCGCAGGAGAATATCCTCTATTTCCTTGAAAAGACCGGCCCCCGGCTGGAAAGCTGGCAGCGGGAAATATTGCGGATCGTGCGGCTGATCGCGCAATATTTCTACCCTCAGCGCCAGACCAAGGCGATGAATGAGGGATGCGCCACCTATACCCATTATCGCATCATGACGACACTGCATGAACGGGGTTGGATCACCGACGGTTCATTCATGGAATTCCTGCAATCCCATACCAATGTCGTCTATCAACCTACTTATGATTCAGGACATTTTAGTGGGTTCAATCCCTATGCGCTGGGTTTCGGCATCATGTCGGACATTGAGCGCATCTGCCGCGAGCCGACGGAGGAGGACCGGCAATGGTTCCCGGAAATCGCCGGATCGGGCGACGCGATGGAGGTGTTGAAGGATATCTGGGCCAATTATCGCGATGAAAGCTTCGTTTCGCAATTTCTGAGTCCTCATCTGATCCGGCAATGGCGGCTGTTCAAGATTCTCGACCGGCAGGGCGAGTCGGAGTTGCGGGTCGACGCCATTCATGATGAGCGCGGTTATCGGCGGATTCGGCGCTCTTTGGCGCGGGAATATGAAATCGGGCGGCAGGAACCGGACATCCAGGTGGTCGATGTCGACCTGGCCGGCGACCGCAAGCTGATCGTGGAGCATGCCGTCCTGGATGGCGTGCAACTGGACGCGGGCGATGCTGCCATGGTCTTGCAAAACCTGGCAAATCTCTGGGGTTATGAAGTGCTGTTGACGGAGGTCGACTCCGAAACGCGCAAGGCGTTGAAGAGCCACAGCGCGCAGCCCACCGCAGGGTGGTTGCGCTAAACCGGTGCGCGGGGGGGGACGGGTGCTGGGCGCAGGCAAGATTCCGTTTTCAATCCGTGTTAGGAACGGCTAAGTTGACGGCCGGTTTTTCGTGGGCGAAGTTTGATCTGTCGCTCTGCCAAGGCGATGGAGAGGATGAGCCCCCGCGACAGGCAGGAGTTCGATTCATGACGAATGCTCTTACACCAGAAGAGTGTCTTGACCGGGCAAGGATGCATGAACAACTGGCGGCGACGACCGCCGATGCCTCGGCGCGCATGATGCATCAGGCCATGGCCGCTGAATTCCGCCGCCGGGCCGAAATGGCGGTCGACGGCATGCGACAGGTAGCCAGCAGGCCTATCATCGAGTTGATGCCCAACGTCGCTTGACGGCTTCAGGGCCGTTGGGCTCGACCGCGCTTGCGTAAAAGATAGATATCCATGATCCAGCCCTGTTCCTTGCGGAGCATGGTGCGGCGTCGGATGATATCTGGTCCGGTCATGGCCAGCGGGCCATACGCCAGCGTCTCTTGCGGCATGCCCAGATAGGCGCCCCACCATATGTCGATGCCTTGGGCCGCCAAGGTCTGGAAGGCGCAATCGCCGTCCAGCATGACGACAAGGCTGTCGGCGCCGTCCGGCCAGCCCTGTTCGCGAAGGCGGCGGCCGGTGGTGATCAGCACGGGCTCTGCCAGATCGTTGAGGCAGATGCCGTGGGCGGCGGTCAACGCCTGGATGCTCGTGATGCCGGGGGTGACGCGGACCCTGACGTTCGGCAGGCGCGCGGCGATGCGAAGGCTGCTGTCGTAAAGCGATGGATCGCCCCAGACCAGCAGCGCAAGCGTGCCGCCGTCGGGAAGGTTCCGAACGATCTGCTCCATCCAGAGCGCGGCGATAGCGTCGTGCCAGTCGAGGACGGCGTCGACATAATCCTGTCGGTCAGCGCGCCGGGGCATATCGAATTCCACGATCCTGATTGGATTGGTCAGCAATTCGGCACAGATCGTCCGGCGCAGGTCGATAAGGTCGGATTTCTCGTCGCCCTTGCGGGGCAGCAGGATCAGGTCGGCCGCGTTCATCGCCTTCACCGCCGCGAAAGTCAGATGGTCGGGATTGCCCGTGCCGATGCCGATGAGGTGGAGGGTGATCATGTCAGGCTTCCGATGCGGGGGCGATGAGGTGGAAGAAACTGCCAGTGACGAGGCCGCGATGCGATCCGCTGGATGCGACGGCGTTACCTTCCGCATCGGTCACGCGCGCCAGCGGGCTGTCGGGCTGCTCGACGATCGTGGAATAGTGAAATTCATGGCCGTTCAGCATCGCACCGGCGGGCATGCCGCCCATGGGCGCGAGCAGGCGTGCCCGGCGATAGCCCAGATGCAGGCGCCGCTCCGCAAAACTGGTGACCAGGCCGAGCAGGCCCGCCATGGCGTGAGCCTGGCCCTGCGCGTCGATCAGCGCTTGGCCTAAGACCATATAGCCGCCGCATTCGCCATGGACGGGCCGGTCTTGCGCATGGCGGCGCAGGCCGGACAGGAAATGGTGCGCATGGGCGATGCGGGCGGCGTGCAGTTCAGGATAGCCGCCGGGGAGCCAGACGGCATCGGCATCGGCGGCGGGCGCTTCGTCGGCCAGAGGGGAAAAGGGCAGGATTTCCGCCCCCGCGCTTCGCCAGTCCGACAGAAGATGCGCGTAGGTGAAGGAAAAGGCTTCGTCCTGGGCGATGGCGATGCGCTGGCCGGGCGGTATCGACGGGACTGCGCAACGGTCTTGCGGTATCGTCGGACAGGCAGCCTCGCGGATCGCGTTCAGGTCCACATGAGCGGCGACGATGTCGGCCATGCGATCGATGACCCGGTCGAGATCGGTCTGTTCGCTGGCCTGGACCAGTCCGAGATGCCGTTCCGGCAAGCCGAGTTCGGCGGAGCGAGGGATGGCCCCGAGGACCGCTATGCCCGCCTGCGCCATTGCTGCGCGGATCAGCCTTTCATGACGCTCGCTGGCGACATGGTTGAGGATCACGCCTGCCATGGCGATATCGGAACGCAGGCTCCGGAAGCCGCTGGCGATGGCGGCGGCGGACTGGCTCTGGCCCGACACGTCCATGACGAGGACGACCGGCCAGCCGAACAGGGCGGCGATGTCGGCGCTGGAGCCGGTGCCTGCTTCTCCGCTGGCGGGCGCGCCGTCGAACAGACCCATCACGCCTTCCGTCAGGATAAGATCGGCATCCGGCCCGTCCGCGATGGCGGCGATTCGCGTGCGGGACATGGCCCAGCTATCGAGGTTGAAGGACGGACGGCGGGCTGCGGCCTGCTGAAAGGCGGGGTCGATATAGTCGGGGCCGGACTTGAACGGCTGAACCCTGAGCCCCATGCGAGTGAAGGCGCGCAGCAGGCCGAGCGTGACGGTCGTCTTGCCCGATCCGGAGCGGGGGGCGGCTATGAGCAAGCCGGGCGTCATGGCTTGTCGATGAAGACGGAATCGGCGCTGGCCGGACGGAACCGGCGGTCATAGCTGGGGGCATAAAGGCTGCTTTCCATGAAATCCTCATTGCCCAGCACCGGGCCGACCAGGATGATGGCGGTGCGTTCGGGGCCATCGGCTGCGGCTTGCGCGATGGTGGCGAGCGTGGCGCGGACGATCCTCTGGTCGGGCCAGCTTGCGCGCCAGACCACGGCCACGGGGCATGCGGCGCCATAAAGCGGCGTAAGGTCGCCTACTACCTGAGCCAGATTATGGATCGAAAGATGGATGGCGAGCGTGGCGCCCGTCGCTCCGAAGGCGGTCAGGCTTTCGCCGGGCGGCATGGCGCTGGCGCGACCGGGGGTGCGGGTGAGGACGAGCGACTGGCCGAGTTCGGGCAGGGTCAGTTCCGCGCCGATCGCGGCGGCGGCGGCGGCGAAGGACGGGACGCCGGGCGTGATGCTGGTGGGGATGCCGAGTGCTTTCAGGCGCCGGAGTTGCTCCCCCATGGCCGACCAGACAGACGGGTCGCCGGAATGGAGGCGGGCGATATCCTGCCCTGCTTCATCGGCCTCAGCCATGATGGCGATGATTTCGTCCAGGGTGAGCGGCGCGCTGTTCACGATTCGCGCACCCGGCGGGCAGTGATCGAGCAAGGCGGCGGGCACGAGCGAACCGGCATAGAGGCAGACGGGGCAGCTTGCGATCAGGTCGCGCCCGCGCAGGGTGATGAGGTCGGGCGCGCCGGGACCTGCGCCAATGAAATGGACGGTCATGGGCGGCGGCTTTCGGCTAGGGCGCAACTCGCAAGGCGATCGGGTGAGAAGGCGCGGGGAGCGAGCAGGCGCGCATGGGGGGCGAGGGCGGCGAGGGCGGCAGCTTCGGCCACGCTGCCGGTGCCATAGGCTGCGATGCTGGCGGGAGATCGGGTGATCGTTGGTTGATTGGCCAGACGGTCCGCTGTGATGGCGATGAGGGGGAGGGACAGCTTGTGCGCCAATGGGGCGAGCTGGTCGGCTTTGCGATCCAGCGTGGCGAGCGCATCCACGGTAATCTTTGCGCCCGTCGCCTCTTCCAGCGCAGATTCCAGCGAGGCAATGGACGCGCTCGTCCGGAAGCCGAAGCCGGCGACGATCATAGCGTGACGCTCCACTGCACCAGCGGATAGGCGGAACGCCAGCCGCGACGGGTGCCGAGGGGCGCTGCCTGCGATAGTTCGATGCGGAGCAGCTCGCCGCCCTTGGCGGCATGCCATTGGGCAAGCAGCGTTTCGGATTCCAGTGTAACGGCGTTGGCGACGAGGCGCGTGGGTCCGCCGGGCAGGGCGAACAGCGTTTCAAGCAGAGCTTGGCTGAGACCCCCACCGATGAAGACGGCGTCGGGGCGGGACCGGCCGCCCAGAATGTCCGGGGCTCTGCCTTCGATGACGGCCAGGCGGTCCACCCCCAACGCGAAGGCGTTGGCGCGTGTACGGGCGGCGCGTTCGGGATCGGCTTCGAAAGCGACCGCATCCGTCGAGGGATGGGCGAGAAGCCATTCTATGGCGATCGAGCCGGACCCTGCCCCTATGTCCCAAAGCGTTTCACTGGGGCGGGGCGCCAGCGCGGACAGGGTCAGGGCGCGGGCGGGGCGCTTGGTGATCTGGCCGTCATGGTCGAACCAGTCGTCGGGGATACCGCTGGAGCGGGGAAGTGTCCGGCCTTCGCCCGTCATCGACAGGCCGACCGCGACGGGATGGGCGATGTCGGCAAAGTCCAGCGTTTCCGCCGTGCTTTGGCGGATGCGCTCGCGCGGGCCGTCCAGCGCTTCCAGCACATGGATGGTCGAGGTGCCGAATCCTTGCTCTTTCAGCCAGGCAGCCAGTTCGCCCACCGCCGGGCCGTCGCGCAGCAGCAGGATGGCGCGGCGGCCCGGCACGAGGCTTGGGCGCAGCCGTGTCAGCGGCGCGGCATGGAGACCGTGGCATTCCATATCCTGAAGCGGCCAGCCTAGTCGGGCGGCGGCGAGAGCAAAGGTGGACGGTGCGGGGTGCGCCGTCCATTCCTGCCGCTCCAGATGTCGCGTGACGCTGGCGCCCGCGCCGAACCAGAAGGGATCGCCCGAGGCCAGCATGACGGTGGGTTTGCCACGCCGGGCCAGCAACGCCCGAACGCCCTCTTCGAACGGGACTGGCCAGATCAGGGTTTCCGCCTTAAAGGCAGGCAGCAGCGCGAGATGGCGCGGCGCTCCCATGATGAGCGCGGCGTCCTCCAGCGCGTCGCGGGCGGCGGACGACAGGCCATCCAGGCCGTCTTCTCCGATCCCGACGATCGTCAGCCAGGGACCGTCAGGCCAGTGACCTTCAGGAGCTTCGGGCATTTCCAATATCCTCATATTGGGCGGGACGACCGAGGCCAGCGCGCTTGCTGCGGCACTGGCCGAGCGACACGCGCCCGCTGTGTTGAGCTATGCCGGGCGGACGGACAGGCCACGAGCGCAGCCCGTCCCGGTGCGCGTCGGCGGTTTCGGCGGCGTCGCGGGGCTGGTTCGCCATCTGCGGGACGAGCGCGTCACCCATCTGGTCGATGCGACCCATCCCTTCGCCGCGACGATGAGCGAGCATGCCGTGGCGGCTGCGCGAGAGGCCGGAGTGGAGCATATCATGCTGACCAGGCCGTCCTGGGTCGCGGCGGAGGGGGATCGCTGGACGCATGTGCCGGACATTGCCGGAGCCGTGGCGACGCTGAACGGGTCCGCCCGGAATGTGATGCTGGCGTTGGGACGAATGCATGTCGACGCTTTCGCCGTACAGCCGCAGCATCATTATCTGTTGCGCTTCGTCGACATGCCGGTCGTTGCGCCGGGACTGCCGCGCCATAGTCTGGTGGTCGACCGGGGCCCTTTCACCAGTGATGGAGACATAAGGTTGATGCGCGATCATGGCATCGACATCATCATCTCGAAAAATGCGGGGGGCAGCGGCGCGCAAGCGAAGCTGATCGCGGCTCGGTCGCTGGGACTGCCGGTCGTGATGATCGACCGCCCCCCCTGTCCCGCCGCGCAGGTGACGCATGAGGTCTCCGGGGTGCTGGAATGGCTGGGTCATGCGGCAGAGCGGGGAGTGTAGAGGATGGGCTGGCCGGGCCGCTCGATCAGGCGGGTGCGGCTGGACCCGACGATGACGATGGTGCGCATGTCGGCCATGTCCGGAGTGGCCCCGCTCAAGGGGACGATATGCAGGCTCTCTTCCGGTGTCGAGACGGCGCGGGCGAACAGGATGAGGCGATCCTCGCAGCATTCCTCGCGCAAGACATCCAATGCGCGTCCGAAGCCTTCAGGGCGAGACCTGGAGCGCGGATTGTAGAAGGCCATGGCGAAATCGGCCTGTACAGCGAGGCGCAGGCGGCGCTCGATCAGCGGCCAGGGCTTGAGATTGTCGGACAGGTTGATGGCGCAGAAATCATGGCCGAGCGGCGCACCCGCCTTCGCGGCGGCGGCGAGCATGGCGGTGATGCCGGGGAGGACGCGGATGTCGAGCATGCGCCATTCCTTCGGACCCGCTTCGAGCGCCTCGAACAGGGCGGAGGCCATGGCGAAGACGCCGGGATCGCCGGAGGACACGACCGCCACCCGCTTCCCTTGCGCGGCGAGGGTCAATGCGTGGGTGGCGCGATCCAGTTCGACGCGGTTGTCCGTGGCATGGAGCGTCAGGCCGGGACGTTCCGCAATGCGGGCGACATAGGGGATATAGCCGATGACGTCGCTCGCCTCCGCCAGCGCATCCGATACCTCCGGCGTGATGAGCGCGTCCGCTCCTGGGCCGAGGCCTGCTATGGCGATCCAGCCCGTCATGGACGGCGGCCCTGCCCGTGGATCAGCAGGATCGAGAAATAGGCGGTGACATCGATTGCCTCCGCCAAAGGCGTGATCCGCTGATCGGCCATGGTCGCATATTCCACCAGCCAGGCGCAGTCCTGCTTGCCGGCCGCTTCGACAGCGCGGCGGAGCTTGGGGAGGTTGCGGCCGATCTTCATGACGACCAGCGCGTTTGTGTCACGGATACGGCGGGCCAGTTCCTCTTCAGGCAAGGTAGCCATCAGCACCGTCGTCACATCGTCGCCCCAACTGATCGGCGTGCCACTGGCGGTCCAGGCGCCGGACATGCCGGTGATGCCGGGGACGATCTTTACGGGCGCCGAGAGACGGCTGTGCAGGTGCATGAAGCTGCCGTAGAAAAAGGGATCGCCTTCGCAGAGGACCACCACATCCTCGCCAGTGGCGGAAAGCCGGTCCAGATGGGCGGTGCAATCGGCGTAGAAGCCGGACAGGACTTCATTATAGCGCGGGTCGGACAGCGGGATTTCCGTCGTCACCGGATATTCCATCGGATATTCGATGGCGTCAGGACGCAACATGCCCTCCACGATCCGGCGGGCATGGCCGGATTTTCCCCTTTTGCGGAAATAGGAGACATGGCTGGCTTCGCGGATCAGGCGGTCGGCGCGGACGCTCATCAGGTCCTGCGCGCCGGGGCCCAGGCCTACGCCATGGATGATGCCGTTGGTCATTCTGCCGGACTCGCTATCGCATTGATCGCCGCGACCGTGATGGCGCTGCCGCCCAGACGGCCCTCCACGATGCAGCAGGGGACGGGCTGACTCTGCCAGAGCGCTTCCTTGGACTCCGCCGCGCCGACGAAGCCGACCGGGCAACCGATGATCGCGGCGGGGCGGGGACAGGCGGGGTCTTCCAGCATATTGAGCAGATGGAAAAGCGCTGTGGGGGCATTGCCGATCGCGACCAGCGCCCCCTCCAGATGCGGGCGCCAGAGTTCGAGCGCGGCCGCCGAGCGGGTGTTCGACATTTGCGCCGCCAGCGTTGGAACTTGTGGATCGTTCAGCGTGCAAAGGATCGGGTTTTGGGCAGGCAAGCGTCTTGTGGTGACGCCTTCGGACACCATGCGCGCATCGCATAGGATCGCCGCCCCTGCCTCCAGCGCAGCGATGGCGGTCCGGGCGAAAGTAGGGGAAAAGCGGATGTGGGAAGCCAGGCCGACCAGCCCCGCCGCGTGGATCATGCGGACCGCGATGCGTTCTTCCTCCGTCGAGAAGCGAGCGAGATCGGCCTCGGCACGGATGGTGCGGAAGGATTGCCGGTAGATGGCGGCGCCATCGGTTTCGTAGATATGGGGCATTAGTGGCTTCCGAAGAGGGCGAGAATCTGGTCGGGGGCAAGGCTGGCCTGGTCGGGCGGCGATCCGGCGCGGGCCTTGCGGGAAAGGTCGAAGCGGCCCCGATTGCCGGTGAGGACGATGTCGGCAGGCCTTGGACGCGCGCAGCCCTTGGCGCAGCCGGAAACATGCAGCGAGCCGTCGACAAGGGGTGCAAGCCGGGTGGCGAGGCCGCGGGTCGCTACGCTGGCCTGCGGGCAGGCCGGTGCGCCGGGACATGCGTCGATGCGGAGCAACGGGTCGGTGAAGGCGTGATCGGGGCTGGTCGTGCCGCCTTCGAGAATCAGGCCGCGCCATGGGGTAAGGCGCAGCGCGACAACGCCTTGCTGTCCGGCCAGAGCGGTGAGGCTGTCAGCGTCGAGCCGACCGAAGGGGATGCCGTGAAAGGGACCGGGAGCCTGGGTGAGAAGCTGCGGAATCGGGCGTGCCGCAGCGGGAGCGACCTTGGGATGTACTAGCAGCGGTGCTTTGTGCCGCGCCATACGGCCGGAGGTGGCTCCGTCCGTTGCCAGGAACCAGCGGGTGAGCGCGATCAGATCCTGAACGGCCGTTTCCGCAGAGGTGGGCGTGCCGAAGGCGTGTCCTTCGGCGCGGAGCAGCAGGGCGCCAGGGGAACTGCGTTCGAAGCGGAAATCGGCGGGGACGCGGGTGAGGCAGGGAGCAGGGCCGGTGTCGATGGCAATGCCGATCTTGGGAGGAAGATCGGGCAGGTCGTCGAGACGGGCAAGCAGATTTTGGGCGATGTTTTGCGTGTCGTCTCCGGCGGACCAATCGGGAGCGAGCAGGAAATTGCGGCGCGCTTCGCGGGTCGGATCAGGATCGGTGAGGCCGAGCGCGACAAGCTGCCCGAGCAGCGCGGGATGGCTTTGCTCCGTCACGCCCCGGACCTGAAGCGCGGCGCGGTTGGTGAGGTCGATCTGGCCGTTGCCGTGGCGGCGGGCGGCATCGCTGAGGCCGATAGCCTGGGCCACCGTCATGCGGCCGAGCGGAGGGCGGACGCGCACCAGCAGGCCGTCGCCCGCCATCATCGGGCGCCAGGCCGTGGGACACCAGCCGCGAATGGCGGCGGATGATGCGCTCTGCGCGTCTGGCACCGGATTTCACCTCCCACGTCGCAACGACGACTGGAGGATGCTTCCCCAGCCGCTTATCCGTCGCTCGTGCGGAGAACCGAGCCGCGACCATCCCCTGGGTCATGGCTAGAGCGACCTTTGCGTTCGGCAGGTCTCCTGGCTTGCGGGTCATAGCCTTGGCAGGGGGCCTTCCCGGATTGCTCCAGTGGCTGGCCGTCCCCGGTTGATGGGGGTTGGCCGATCCTTGCCTTGCTCGCCGCTCACAGTTGCAGGGACAGCCACGGATTAGGGAGTTTCCTCCCGCACCGCGTTCCCATTTAAGCCCCTTGCGGGGCACCGACGCGATCGATGGAGCGAACGGATGCCCGCTCCGGAGGCGGTTCATACGCGCAGAGTGGGGGAAAGGGAAGTGGGGAGAATTTGCTCCCCTGCGCAGGCAGTAGGGGAGTCAGCGAGTCACGATCGCGGAATGCCAATCGGTGCGATGCTCCCAGCCGCGCCGTTCCAGTTCCGGCGTCGCTTCCTCGCTCACCGGATAGCCGAGGCACAGCAGGCCGAGGCAGCGCCAATTTTCCGGAACCTCCAGCATCGCATCGACCGTGGGACGATCCAGAATCGATATCCATCCCATGCCGATGCCGCGCGTGCGGGCGGCCAGCCAGATAGTGTGAATCGCCATCACGCAGCTATAGCGGCGTGCTTCCGGCATGGTGATAGCGCCCAGCTTATGGCCGGTTTCAGTGCCTTCGTCGCAATAGACGGCGAACAGCACCGGCGCCTCCCGCAGGCCGTGCAGTTTCAGGCTACGGTACAGCCTGTCTTCATCGCCTTCATAAATCTTGCCCGCCTTGATGATCTGGGCATCGATATGGACGGCGAGATCTTCGCGCAAGGCGGGCGTGGCGATCCGGACGAAGCGCCAGGGTTGCGACAGCCCCACCGAGGGCGCGCTGTGGGCGAGGGCGAGGAGGCGTTCGACCTCATGTTCATCCAGCGGATCGGTCAGGAAATGGCGCACATCGCGACGCAGGTGCACCAATTCCTCGAAAGCGGCGATGTCGAAGGCAGTATGTGTCAGAATTCGATTCCTGGCTGAGCCTTCACGCCGCTGCGGAAGGGATGTTTGACAAGGGTCATTTCGGTGACGAGATCGGCCGCCTCGATCAGCGCTTCGGGCGCGTTGCGGCCGGTGATGAGGACGTGCTTCATTTCGCTTCTGGCGGTCACGGCTTCCAGCACCTCTTCGACCGGCAGATAGTCGTAGCGCAGGACGATATTGAGCTCATCGGCAAGGACCATATCATAGGCCGGGTCGGCAATCATGCGTCTGACTTCATCCCATGCTTCACGGGCAAGGGCAATGTCCCGCGTACGGTCCTGCGTGTTCCAGGTGAAGCCTTCGCCCATGGACTTGAACTCGACATGGTCGGGAAACGCATCGAACACCGTTTTTTCTCCGGTGGTCATGGCGCCCTTCACGAACTGGACGACGCCCACTTTCCTGCCATGGCCGATGGCGCGGACGACCATGCCCAGAGCTGCCGTCGTCTTGCCCTTGCCCTTGCCGGTATGGACGATGAGAAGACCCTTTTCCTGGGTCTTGGTCGCCATGATCTTGTCATGGGCGGCCTGTTTCTTCTTCATCTTTTCGGCATGTTGTTCGGGGGTGCGTTCGATCATTTCTAGGCGTCCTTGAGTTGGGTTAGGAGCATGGCGGCGCTGTTCGACCTGGGTTTCCAAAGCGCGCGATCGAGCGCTTCGGACAAGCGGGCGGCGGTTTCGCGCAGGGCTGCCGGATTGGCCTCCGCCATGAAGGCGCGAACCGTCTCGTCCTCAATGAAGGCGGCGTGGACGGCGTCGAAATGATGATCCTTCACCGCATGGGTGGTGGCGGCGAAGGCGAAGAGATAATCGACCGAGGCGGCGATCTCGAACGCGCCCTTGTAACCATGGCGCATCATGCCCGCGATCCATTTGGGGTTGGTGACCCGCGCTCTCACGATGCGGCCGATCTCATCCTCCAGCGTGCGGATGACGGGGCGTTCCGGGCGGCTGTGATCGTTATGATAGCTGAGCGGTTTCTTGCCGGAGAGATGTTCGACGGCGGCGGCTATCCCGCCCTCGAACTGGTAATAATCGTCGCTGTCGAGCAGATCATGTTCGCGATTGTCCTGGTTCTGGATCAGGGCGTCGGCTTGGGTCAGGCGCTCGGCAAAAAGGTTGCGCTCGGCTTCGCCTTCCACGCCGCCGCCATAGGCATAGCTGCCCCAGTCGAGATAGACGTTCGCAAGGTCGGCGCGGTCGTGCCAGATCTTCTCGTCGATCATCGCCTGTAGACCCGCGCCATAGGCTCCGGGCTTCGAGCCGAAGACGCGGCTTCCGGCCCGGCGCCGGGCGGTTTTTTCCGGCGTGCCTTGGGCGATCAGGGCGGCGGTTTCGATACGATGGCGGGCAGCGGCGGGATTGTCCTCCTCCGGTTCGTCCAGCGCCATGACGGCGCGGGCGGCGCTGTCCAGCAGGTCGATCTGCTCAGGGAAGGCATCGCGGAAAAAGCCGGAGACGCGGAAGGTGACGTCCACTCTTGGCCGATTCAGTTCCGCGA
Organism: Sphingobium sp. SJ10-10; assembly: GCF_036038995.2. Classification (NCBI taxonomy): domain Bacteria; kingdom Pseudomonadati; phylum Pseudomonadota; class Alphaproteobacteria; order Sphingomonadales; family Sphingobiaceae; genus Sphingobium; species Sphingobium sp. SJ10-10. Next base: position 224,448 of record NZ_CP158133.1, on the reverse strand, counting down.
TCTTCATCACCTCGAACCCGATGACCCGGCCGGAAGCCCAGTCCCAGCGAGGGCGCGCCCCCATCAGGGCGAGAGCCTGCGCGATGTCATCGCCGCCGGTGCGCATATTGGCCGTGCCCCAGGCGGAAAGCGCGATGGCGCGGGGATAGTCGCCCTCTCGCTGGAGATAGTCCTGCACGATGAGATCGGCGGAGCGCTGGCCGAGATTCCAGGCGGCGATCGTGGGCACGGCGCGGGTGTCGATCGAGTAGAAATTGCGGCCCGTGGGGAGGACGTCCGGGCGGCCTCTCGTCGGCGCGCCGGAAGGACCGGGAAGGACGAAATTGCCGTTGAGCGCCGATAGAAGCGCAGTCCTTTCGGCTTCGCCGCAAGCGCTGACGCGGGGGGCGAGGTCGGTTTCGATAGCGTTCAGGACAGCGGCGCTTAGCGGGCCGGGGGCAGGCTCCTCGCTATCAAGGAGATGGATGGCGTAGAGTTCTAGACGCTCCACTGTGTCGCCGGTGGTGCGCCATGGGGCTTGGGTCAAGCCTTGGAGCGGTTCCGGGCGGAGGCCCGTCCAGGGGCTGCCCATGACGCAATCGAGCGGGTCGAAATTCAGCGCCAGGTCATCGGCAAGCGCGCGCAGGAGGGATTGCTGGCCTTCATGATCCATGCCTCTGGGACAGCGGGCAAGGGCTATGAGCAGATCACGGCGGAGATGGCCTTCAGGGCTTTGGGTAAAGATATGCAGGCCGTCACGGATCTGCATTTCCTTGAGGTCGCACAGATAGTTGTCGATCGCAGCTAAAGCATCTTCTCCGCTGCCTTGAGCGTCTGCATCCTTATCCAACCCCTGCGAAGCGGCGAGCGCGAGTATGTCCTTGCGCAGCGTTTCCAAACGGCGCGGGTCCATGCCGGCGGCGAGATAATATTCGTCGACCAGCGCCTCCAGTTCCTTGAGCGGACCATAGGTTTCGGCCCGGGTAAGGGGTGGCGTCAGATGGTCGATGATGCAGGCGCCGATGCGGCGCTTGGCCTGCGTGCCTTCGCCGGGATCGTTGACGATGAAGGGGTAGATTTGCGGGATCGGCCCGGCGCAGATTTCGGGGAAGCAGTTTTCCGATAGCGCGATGGCCTTTCCGGGGAGCCATTCGAGATTGCCGTGCTTGCCGACATGAACGACGGCATGGGCGCTAAATTCCTGCGTCAGCCAGATGTGGAAGGCGAGATAGGCGTGCGGCGGCGGCAGGGCCGGGTCGTGATAGCTGGCCTTGGGATCGATATGATAGCCGCGCGATGGCTGGACCGCGACGGCGATGTTGCCGAAGCGGTGGACCGGGAGCCGGAAGGCGCCCTCCTGGAAGAAGGGGTCGGCTTCGGGCATGCCCCAACGGGTGTGAATCGCTTCGCGAGCGGCTTCGGGCAGGACGGCGAAGGCGGCTTGATATGCATCGAGGAGGAGCGAGACTTTGGCGGGACGATCGGGGGAGGCGTTGGTGATGCCGCCCGTCATGAGGCGCATCAGGGTTGCCCCGTCGGCGGGAGCGTCATGGGTGGTGTAGCCGGATTCCCCCAGCGCTTTCAGGATAGCGGTGGCACTGGCCGGCGTGTCGAGACCGACGCCATTGCCGATGCGGCCATCCTTGTTGGGATAGTTGGCGAGTACCAGCGCAACGCGACGCTCCGCAATGGTGGTCTGACGGAGTTTTGCCCAATTTGCAGTGAGTTGGGAAACAAATCTAACACGATTTTCCAATATGCGGGGCACGATGATGCTGCATTCCGTGCGCTCGTCGAAGCGGGCAGCGGCCTTGAACGCGACGGCGCGGGTGAAGAGGCGGCCATCCACTTCGGGAAGCGCGATATGCATGGCGAGATCGCGGGGGCCAAGGCCTCGGGCGCTCGCTTCCCAGGCGCCTTGTTCGGCGCTGGCGAAGATGGTTTGCAGGATCGGGCAGTCCGCCTGCTCCAGGATCGAGCGCGTGCGTGGTTCTCCCGGCGCGCTGGCGGCAAAGGCGGTGGCGTTGAGGATGACGTCAGGCGCGGTCCCTTCCATCAGGCCTTGCAGGAAATCCTTGGCGAAGGGTTCGCGCAGGGCGCGAACATGGACGGGGAGGACATTAAGGCCTGCTGCTTCGAGCCCTGCGATCATCGCATCGACGGCTTCGAGCGTGCCCGCAATCAGCAGGGCGCGGTAAAAGACGAACAGCGCTGTCGGTCGGCCTGCGGTCCAGCGGGCCTTGACCTGTTCCAATGTCGGACGGTCCGTACCGGGAAGGTAGAGACCGGCGTCGGCCACCGGAATCGGGGCATCGGGCGCCCCTGCATCGAAACCCGCGAGACGAGCGGCGGTCTTGAGGAAGGCGATGGCATTGGGAATGCCGCCTTGCCGGAGATAGTCGCGCAGATGGTCGCAGGTTTCCGCGGGCAGGGTCGAGGCTGCGCGCAGGTCCGGATCATCCTCCCGACCATCGGCCAGGGCGGCAAAGGCTATGCCTTTTTCGCGGGCTATATTGGTAATTTCATCAATACCATAGGGCCAATAGCTCTTACCGCCCAGCAGGATTACGCAGACGAATTTGGCGTGGGCGATCACCTTTTCGACATAGAGATCGACGGAATAAGGATGTTTGAGCTGGAGGAGATTGGCGAGGCGGATTGTTGGGCCTGCCTCACCCAAGGCTGCGGCGGCGCTGGCGAAGCAAGCGAGTTCGCTGTCCGCCACGGTCAGCAGCACGATGTCGCCCGGCGACTGGCCAAGGTCGATCGCTTCGTCGCCGTTGGAGACGGTGCCGGGCGTGGCGGTCAGCAGGTGCATCAGGCGGGGACCGTCTGCACCTTGAGGGCGGCCTTGATAGCGGTGCGATCCAGGCCCGTCTGGCCGATCACGACAAGGCGGGAGGAGCGTTGCTCGCTTGGCTGCCATTGGCGGTCGTAATGATGCTGGATGCGTGGACCGACGGCCTGGACGACCAGGCGAGCGGGGCGGCCTGCGATGGCGAGGAAACCCTTCACCCGCAACAGGTCGTGGGTGGCGATGGCGTCCGCGAGCGCCGCCAGCAACGGTTCGGGCGTGCCCAGTTCGCCAAGGTCGAGGATGAAGCTCTCGAAATCATCATGATCATGCTCCTCCTCATTGTCGTGATGGGATGGGCGGGCATCGATCTGATCTTCCACGCCTGAGTCCAGGCCGAGCAGGACAGCGGGATCGATTTCGCCCTTTGACGTGCGGATGATGCTGACGCCGGGACGGGTTTCCCGGGCCAAATCCCGTTCCAGACCCGCCAGTGTGGCGGCATCGACCAGGTCGGTCTTGTTGAGCAGGACGAGGTCGGCGCAGGCAAGCTGATCCTCGAACAATTCCTCGATCGGGCTGTCATGATCAAGCGTCGGATCGGCTGCGCGGGCGGCGGCAAGCGCGACCTCGTCATGGGCGAAGCGGCCTGCCGCCAATGCATCGGCGTCGATCAGCGTGATTACCCCATCCACTGTGGCGCGGGTGCGGATGTCGGGCCATTGGAAGGCCTTCACCAACGGCTTGGGCAATGCAAGGCCGGAGGTTTCGATGATGATGTGATCGGGGGGCGTCGGGCGGTCGAGCAGCTTTTGCATGGTCGGCAGGAAATCGTCCGCGACGGTGCAGCAGATGCAACCGTTCGCCAGTTCGATGATATCCTCGTCCGGGCAGGCTTCGTCGCCGCAGCCCTGAACCAGCGCGCCGTCGACGCCGACATCTCCGAACTCGTTGATGATGAGGGCAAGACGGCGGCCACCTGCATTTTCGATCAAGTGGCGGATCAGCGTCGTCTTGCCCGCGCCGAGGAAGCCGGTGATGACAGTGGCCGGAATTTTTGGGGCGGGAACCTTTTTCATGCGGGATTTCCTTGCGGTTCGAGAGTGACTTCGATCTCGTCGAAGCGTTTCCAGCGGTAGATGGCCCAGCTCGCCAGCCAGCAGGCAGCGAACAGGCCGATGATGAAGAAACCCAGGCTGTTGAAATGTTCGCCAAGGTCGGCGGCAAGGGTCCAGATGCCGCCGGTCAGGCCCAGCTTGTCGCCCAGCAGCGCCGCAGCCTCGATCCCGCCGATGAGCAGCGCGACCAGGGCGGACACCAGCGTGATGGTGATGTTGTAATAGAGTTTGCGGATCGGCTTCACGAAAGCCCATTGATAGGCGCCCATCATCAGCGCGCCGTCCGCCGTGTCGATCAGCGCCATGCCCACCGCGAAGAGCAGGGGGAAAATGAGGACGGTCGATATCGAAAGGCCGCTCGCCGCCTGGCCAGCCGACAGGCCCAGGATCGCGACTTCGGTGGCAGTGTCGAAACCGAGTCCGAAGAGAAAGCCGAGCGGGGCCATATGCCAGCTCCGCGTTATCAGCCGGAAAAGCGGGCGAAAGATGCGGGCCAGAAAACCGCGTGAACCGAGCAGAATATCCATATCTTCATCGATATAGAGCCCACCGTTGCGAACATGATTGAAGGTTTTGAGAACCGATCTCAGGATGATCAGGTTCATTGCGGCGATGGTGAAAAGGAATGTCGCGGAGACGATTGTTGCAATGGTGCCGCCGATCGCGCCCGCCGCTTCGACGCGGCTCAGCGCATTGGCGGCGATGGCGATGGTGACGGCGGCGATCAGGACGATGCCGCTATGGCCGATGGCGAACCAGAAGCCGACGGTCAGCGGGCGCTGGCCGTCCTGCATCAATTTACGGGTCACATTGTCGATGGCGGCGATATGGTCGGCATCGACGGCATGGCGCAGGCCCAGGCTCCAGGCCAGCAGCGCGGTCCCCAGCATGACCGTATCGCCCGCGAAGATCGTGAAGGCCCAGGCCCATGCGGCCAGATTGGCGGCGATCAGCGCGGCGAACATGGCCGTGGCACGGCGGCGGAGCAGGCCGGCCGATTCCATTGGGCTGGAACGGGCCAGGGCATTCAAAACAGGTCTCATCAGGGCGATCCCCCGTCGGCGTCAGCGAAACCGGACGGGACCTGCCTTCATGCCGGACGGACGCGCTTGCGCCCGGCATGCGGACAGCAGCTCCCGCTGCGTAAAGCGTCGCTCAGACGGAGTACCGTGCCGCGGCCATCCCCTGGGCCAAGGCAAGAGCGACCAGACGCAGGCAGGTTTCCTGGCTCACGGGTCTTGGCTCGACGCATGGCCTTCCCAGGCCTCGCAGGATTTAGCGTCCGGCCCAGTGGCTGATTCTCCGGCGGTCCGAAGAATCGATATGCGTCTCGCTCACCGCTTACAGTTGCAGGGACAGCCGCGGATTCATCACCGCATTCCCTATTAAGCCCCTTGGGAGGGCACCGGCGCGATCAGTGAAAGCTGGCCGAGGCTGGCTTTCGCCGGACTGCATAGAGGCTGGCGCGGAGAATTGGAAGGGGGCGGCGCGTTCGGCTTGCGCTGGTGAAGGCGCTGGGCGGGCCTGCCTAATTGGGCGCGCCGTGCGATAAGTATCGGTTCAATGCATCTCTGTCTTTAGCCGTTCGACCAGCTTTTCGATCTCCCAGGGTTCCAGCACCCAGGTTCGCGTCTTGCGACCCTCGCGGTGGACGGGCTGGGTCAGCAATATGCGCGCCTGTTCCTTCGCATGGGGCTTGAAGATCGCGAAATGCTGGGCGCAATCGCGGATCGTGCCGATGAGCGGTGCCTTGCCGTCAAGGTCGATCATGGTGGCGGGCTGGTCCCAGGGGATATTGAGCATGACGTCTTCCCGTTATTGAAATTCAGCGGCCCGGTTCGCGGATGATGCAGCGAAACCCGATATGGCTGGTGGAACTGTCCACCGCCTGCGGGTGGCGGGCGGCGGGGCGGTAGCGCTGGCAATAGCTTGGCGCGCAGAGATGGGAACCGCCCTTCAGCACTTTTCTTGGGATCGGCACATGCGGACTGACGGGATCAAGGCTTTCCCGCCTCGTGCCGCCGCGTGGGTTGGATGGGACGCAGCAGCTTCCCTTCGCCTTGCGCTCGACCCTGGGCTGGGCATACCAATCGGTCGTCCATTCCCAGACATTGCCGATCATGTCGAACAGGCCATAGCCATTGGGCGCATAGGTTCGCACCGGCGAGGTTCGCTCATAACCATCCTCCAGCAGATTGCTGTAGGGGAACATGCCCTGCCAATAATTGGCGAGCATGGCTCCCTTGGGCGCTAGTTCATCGCCCCAGGCATAGTCCGCGCCATCAAGCCCGCCGCGCGCCGCAAACTCCCACTCCGCTTCGGTCGGTAGCGCCTTGCCCGCCCATTTGGCATAGGCCTCCGCATCCTGAAACACGACATGGACCACCGGATGGTTCCAAAGCTCGTCCAGATGGCTGTCGGGGCCATGGGGATGGCGCCAGTCCGTGCCGAAGCTGAAATGCCACCATTGGCTGAAATCGCTGAGGTCGACGGGCGTCGCCGTGCGCTGGAACAGCAGCGAACCGGCCCGCGCCATTTCTGGAGGCATGCCGGGATAATCTTTGGGGTCGGGCGCAATCTCAGCAAAAGTGCGGTAGCCGGTCGCCTCCACAAACTCCGCGAACTGGCGGTTGGTGACGGGCGTTTCGTCGATCCAGAAGCTGTCCACGCGGACTTGCCGCAACGGGGCTTCCTCTGGATAGAAGCGGTCGGAGCCCATGGTGAAGGCGCTGCCTTCGACGAAGCGCATCTCTTGCGCGATGGCATTCTCGGTCTCGATCACCGGGCGACCATAGCGACGGATCGGCCCGGTGTATTGCCCAAAAATAAGGACGCCGGAAGCGGTTTGGCTTCCGGCGTCCCGTGTGATTGGGCTTTAGAAGTCCTTGCGGACGGTCACGCCGATCTTGCGCGGGGTGCCGATATTATAGCCGAGCCGGCCCCGGCCGCCGCGCTCGCGGTCCAGCGAATAGAGCGCATTTTCGTCGAACAGATTGTTGACGTAGAGTGTGACCGACAGACCGCTGTCCCAGCTCACGCCCGTGGACAGATTGACCAGATTATAGGCGCCAAGCTTGTAGGAGCCGAAGTTGAACGCGCCGGTCCCATAAGCGCCGGTGGCCGGATCATAATAGATGGAATTGGTGAAGCTGCCCTTGCCCGGCTCCTGATCGTCCAGTTGGGTATAGCGGTCGCCCACATGCTGGTAGCTGGCGGTGAAGGACCAGTCGGTCTCCGCCGCGATCTCCATCGTATAGGTCGCTGCCGCCGCCATCTGGAACTTCGGCACGGTGGGCAGGCGGTTGCCCTTGCGGATGCCCGCGATGATCGCGCCGCCTCCGTCGGTGACGTTGCTGTCGATCTTCGAGTCGATATAGCTGCCGCTCAATGACAGATCGAGGTTCGGGGAGACGCGGGCGCTCAGTTCCGCTTCCAGACCCGCCGTATGCGCCTTCGGCACGTTGAAGAGGATGCGCGAGGAACAGCTTCCCGCATCCGCCGTGACCTGAAGATTCTTGATGTCGTTGTAGAAGGCCGCCGCGTTGAAGGTGATGCCGCTGCCCGACGCCTTCACCCCGGCTTCATAGTTCCACAGCGTTTCGTCCTCGAAGGTCGGACGGTTGCCATAGGTCGCCGCGTCCGGCCCGGTCGCGCCGCCATTGCAGAGCGGCAGGTTCAGCGGATCGTTGACGCCGCCCAGGCGGAAGCCCTTGGACGCCTGAACGTTGAAGGTCAGATCGCGATTGGCCTCATAGCTGGCGATGAAGCGGGGGGAGAAGCCGGTCGATCCGGTCTTGTCGCCCACGCGGTTGTCGCCATTGGGGAAGACGCCGCCGGTCTTGAAATCGCGCTCTTCCTTGAAGTCGTAATAGCGGCCGCCGGCTGTCAGCTTGAACTGGCCAAGCTTGTAGCTCGCCTCGCCAAAGGCGGCATATTGCTTGATGATATAGGGAATGTCGGCATTGTAGGGCGAGTTGAGCGGGAAGCCATTGGCCGCCCCTGCCGATGCGCCCGGTCCGAATGGCGCCGGCGCCGCGTCGATGAAGGCGTCATAGCCAGGAGTTGGCAGCCGTTGCTCATAGTTGCGGTCGACATGGCTGTAGAAACCACCGAACACCCATTGGAACGGCCCCGCGCCGGTCGAGGCGAGGCGCAATTCCTGCGTCCATTGCTTGAGCTTGGTCGTATCGCGCAAGTTCGATGGCAGATTGGCGATGGCGGGGTTGACGCCGAAGGTCATGACAAAAGGCGTCACCGAAACCGATCCGGTCAGCGCCGAAGCGTCGCGGCTGACCAGAATGTTGCGGTGGATATAGGTGGTGATGGAGGTCAGCGCGACGTCGGACCCGATATCGATGTTGGCCGTGAAGTCCGCCAGCGTGGTCTTGTCGCGGAACTCCTCGCGCAGTTTCAGATATTGGGTGCGTTCGGGCAGGATGTCGAAGGGGCTGATCAGCTCGTTATAATAGAGATGATAGCTGTCCTCCCGGTTGAAGCCGTTGGTGCGGATATCCTGATAGATGATGCGCGGGGTCAGCTTGATCCCCGGCGCGGGTTCCCAGAGGAGGCTGAGACGCCCGCCATAGCGGCGGCCGTCATTGATGTTCTTGCCGGCGGCAGGGCCGATGGCGTCGATGAACCCGGCATAATGTTCGGCATAGCCGACCGCGCGGATCGCCGCCGTTTCGCCCAGGGGCAGGTTGATCGCACCCTTGCCGGAATAGCCGACATCGCCGCCCTTCAGGACATTGGCGCCCGCCTCCACCGTGCCTTCGGTCTGGCCAAGCTTGGGCTGCTTGGTGATGTAGCGGACGGTGCCGCCTTCGGAGCCGGAGCCGAACAGCGTGCCCTGCGGCCCGCGCAACGTTTCCACTCGGTCGAGGTCGAACAGGTCGAAATCCGGCGTGAACAGCGACATGGAGATGACGGATTCGTCGAGATAGACGCCGACCTGTTCCTTGACGCCCGGCTGGTCGCGAACCACCTGGCCCGCCGACACGCCGCGTACGGACACCTGGCTCTGGCCCGGCCCCAGATTCTGGACGGTCAGGCCGGCGACGCTGCGCGAAACGTCCTCGATCGAGGTGGCGCCCATGCGCTGCATCGCTTCGGCGGTCTGTGCATTGATGGAAAAGGGAACGTTCTGGATGGATTCATTGCGCTTGGTCGCAGTGACGATGATTTCGTTGCCAGACCAATCCGCCGCGCTGTTGGTTACTTGAGCCGAAACACCAGTAGAGAGGCCCGATAATGCCAAAACAAGGCATGACGCGGACAGGCGCAATATGGAATTGTAGCGGGGAAATTGGTTCATGTCATCCTCCCTGTAGTGAACTTCGCTATTATATTTATTTGGATAAGTTGACGTTGATCTTGTCTTATCGGTCGATTTCACTCAAGGCTAATCTAGATCATGTCTTTGGCCCGATGCAATGAAAATTGCGTGAAAGAGATTGAATCTTACTCAACTGTAGCTTCCTTGCCTCACTCGATTGGGGAGCGAAGGCTTCGGGAATCCGTGATCCGCGCCTTTCGCCTTGCGGCGCACCATCGGGCGGCGTTATGACTGCGCCGGGTTATGGCTAAGGGGAAGCTTTGCACGGAAAAATCCGGCAAGCTTTGGGGGATAAGCCTTTGAACGCTTTGGGGAAGTTGGTTTTCGGGCTCGGCGGTTGGGGCGTCTTGAGTCTGTCCGTCGTGGCGCATGCGCAGGGTGTGGATGACCGCCCGCTGCTCCGGGACAGTTTTCGCATCGGCAGCGAGGGCGGCGCCCTGTGTCAGGCGCAGAGCGCGAGCGGAGATCCCACCGCGCGCACCATGTTCGATCGCGCCTGGACGCTGGTATGCCGGGATGCGGCGCGTCCGGTCGGGCAGATCTATGCGTTGCGGCGCGGTTCCGGCGATCGGGATGCGGCTTTGCTGGAACGGTTGGCGGCTTCGCGCAAGACGGCGGTCGAATGCGGCGTGCCGGGGGGCGTCAGCCTGCCCGACATTGGCACGGCGGTCATGCGCAACTGTACCGGCGCGATCGGCGCCTATCGCATCCTGACCGTCGAGCGCGGCAAGACGATCTACGTTACGCAGGGCTATGCGGCTTATGCGAGCGCGCTCGACCTGGGATTGCGGTCCGTCATGTTGGGGCGAACGGTGCCGGGCAAGGTCGACATCGCGACGGTCGGCACTAACGAGGCGGGCTTTGCGCGGTTGCAGGCCGCGACGCTGGACCCGCAAACCGTGCTGGCCGAGGGCTATCGGCGCAATGCTTCGGGCAATTATGCCGAAGCGGCGGAATTTTTCGACAGCCTGACCGACCGGCTGGCGCGCGATCCGGACGTTGCAAAGCTGACGCCGGCGGAGCGGGCTGGGCGGGCGCATGAATATCTGGTCAATCGTGGCCTGCAGCTCTCCAATCTGGGGCTGTTCGATCAGGCAGATGCGGCTTTCGCCCAGGCGCGAGGGATCGCGACCGCCGATCCGGTGCAGCTCCGCCTTCGCCGCAATTTCGAAGCGATGCATCATATCAACCGGCAGGATCTGAGCGGGGCGCTGGAGATGCTGGATCGTCCCTTGGGCGGTGACACGGGCGCGGCGACCGGCGGGGACGGCGCGCTGTTCCTGCCGCCTGAGGTCGCCGCCGAAATGAGCAGCGCGGCGTCACCGGCCCGCGCTCTGGGCGTGCGGCAGGATACGAGACTTGCCCCAGCCGAGCGGGCAGCGATCATCGACGCGCAGGCGCAGCAGTTGCGGGGAACGATCCTGCGGCTGTCGGGGCAGCCGGGACCAGCGCGGGACATACTGTCCCAGGCGCTGGCGAGCGCGGTCGCGATCCGCGACGGGCGGGTCACGTCCATCACCCGTCTGCGCGCCCAATTGCTGGGCGAGATCGCCCTCACCTATGAGGCGCAGGGGGATTTCGGGCAGGCCGAGAGCAATCTGAATCAGGCGCTGGTGCTGCTGGGCGTGCAATATCCCGAAACGGTGGCGTTGAACGGGGCGCGGGCGCGGCTGGGCGCTTTCCTCGTCCGGCGCGGGCGCAATGAGGACGCGCTGAAAATCTATCGCGGCATCATGGCCTCGACCATGGAAAATCGCGCGACGCTGACCGGGATGGCAAACCAGCTTCAGCCTTATTTCAACCTATTGGCGCGGGAAATTCCCAATCGACCGGACCTGACGGCCGATCTGTTCGCGGCGTCCCAGATGCTGCTGCGGCCTGGCGCGGCCGACACGTTGGAACAGTTGAGCCGCGAACTGTCCGCCGGCAATGGCGAGGCTGCGCGGCTGTTCCGCCAGTCCGTCTCCCTATCGCGCGACATCGAGCGTGGGCGGATCGCGCTGGCGCAGTTGCGGCAGGCGGCGGAGGGGCAGAAGGCGTTGCTGCCGGACGTCATGCAGGCGCAGGCGGACATCGACCAACTCGCCGCCGACCAGGCGAATACGCTGGCGGCGCTGGCGGCCTATCCGCAATATCGGGCCGTTAGTCCCCAGGGGCTGACGCTGGCCGAGATGCAGGCGACGCTGAAACCCGGCGAGGGCTATTATAAGCTCGCGCAGCTTGGCGACGCGCTTTACGCCCTGTGGATCGACGGCGCGGGAGCGACCGGATACCGGCTGACAGCCAGCGCGACCGAGGTGGCACGAAAAGTGGCCGCTCTGCGCGAGACAATTTCCATCGACGTGAACGGCGCGCAGACCACCTATGCACTTGCGGCGATCATGGCAGCGGCGGTTCGCAAGTGTCGTGTCATCATCTTGAGTGAGCCACATGCGGCTCGGCGACAACTTGCACTTGAACTTGGCGCGACGCATGTCGTGGATCCACTGTCCGAGAAACTCGCGGAGCGGGTTCAAGCGATTTCGCCTGGCGGTGTCGCCTTCGCACTTGACACAACCGCACGCGGTGCGGTTGTCGACGATGTACTAGCCTGTCTGGCGCGGCGCGGAATTCTGGGCCTCATGGGTGTTCCGACGGACCCTACCGCAGCCGTTTCGGTCAATATGCTCACCATGATCGGCCGCGGAATCGGGGTGCGGGGGATTTGCGAAGGAGACAGCGACCCACAAACGTTCATTCCAGAAATGGTTGAGCTGTTCCGGAAGGGTCAATTCCCGATAAATCGACTGATCACGACCTATGCGTTTGAGGATATCACTCGTGCGGTCGAGGACCAGGCGACAGGCCGTGCGGTGAAACCCGTCTTGTTGATGGATGACCAGCCATGAGCACATATCGCATGCTCATCAACGGTGAGGCGAAAGCCGCTGAAGACGGTAGCCTTCTGTCAGTCATCAATCCCGCTACCGAGGCTGTCATTGCGGAAATCCCCAACGCGACTCGAAATGACCTCAATGCAGCCGTCGCGGCAGCAAAGGCGGCCTTTCCCGAATGGCGCGATCACTCGATTCCGGAGCGGCAGGCTCTCGTCACTGCTTTCGCCGATGCGGTCGCCGCCGAGGTCGAAAGTCTCGCGGCACTTTTCACGGCGGAACAAGGCCGACCGCTTGATCTCGCCCGGGCTGAGATCATGAATGCCGTCACCTTTATGAAGGCGATCGCGCGCTTCTCGCCGCCGGTGACGGTTCTGGAGGAGACGCCGGAGCGGCGCGTTGAGGTCCATCATGTCCCGCTTGGTGTTGTGGCGGCCATAGCGCCTTGGAATTTTCCTGTCATCCTCGCTTTGTGGAAGGTTGCGCCAGCGCTCGTGGCAGGTAATACCGTCGTCCTGAAGCCCTCACCGTTCACCCCGCTGGTCATGCTGCGCATTGGAGAGATCGTCCGCGGCATTCTGCCGCCTGGCGTCTTCAATATTGTAACGGGGGGCGATCAACTCGGGCCTTGGCTTAGTGCGCATCCCGATATCGACAAGATCAGTTTCACGGGCTCGACCGCCACCGGTCGCCGCGTTATGGCTGGTGCGGCACCTACCTTGAAACGGCTGACGCTAGAACTTGGTGGGAATGACCCCGCCATCGTCCTTGGCGATGTCGATATCGCCGAAACGGTGCCTAAAATATTCTGGGCAGCTTTTCGCAACAGTGGACAAATTTGTATCGCGGCCAAGCGGATCCTTGTCCATCATTCGATCTATGATCGGTTTCGCGATGAATTGGCGGCGTTTGCGAGCACGATCCGTTTAGGTGATGGGGCGGAAGCCGGCGTCCAGATGGGTCCGATCCAAAACCGCCTACAGTATGAACGGGTCAATCAGTTGATCGCAGACAGCCGGTCGCACGGACACGTTCTGATAGCACCTGCATGGCCGGTCCGCCCCGGGTTCTTCATTCCACCGATCATCGTCGATAACCCGCCTGACGGTAGTCGTATCGTGCGTGAAGAACCCTTTGGACCCATTGTTCCCCTGCAGCGCTTTAGCGACATTGAAGAGGTTATTGCGCGCGCGAACGACAGTGAATTCGGTCTTGCGGCCTCGATCTGGACCAAGAACCTCGATTTGGCGGACAACATCGCTGGGCGACTGGAATGTGGGACGGTCTGGATCAACGACATTCAGTATCTACGGCCCGGACAGCCCTTTGGAGGCCACAAGCAGTCCGGCATTGGCGTCGAGGGCGGCGTCGAAGGATTGCTGGAATATACCAACACCAAAACAATTGTCCGGCGAATCGCAGCATGACGGCATGGGACAGCTAAAGGAGTTAAGAATGGCCACGCAATCCCAAGACATTGTCGGCGTGCCGCTGATACCAGCGTCCATCGCAGCGAACGTGGCGAGTCCGGTCGCCTATGGTCAATGGTCGCAGATCCATGAAGATTTGGCATGGCTTCGAAGGGAGATGCCCTTGGGTGTCGCCAAGGTCGAAGATCATGATCCTTTTTGGGTGGTCACGAAGCATGCCGACATCCAGGAAATTGGTCGTCAGCCCGATCTTTTCCGCAATACCCGTGTCCGTAAGGTGTTGCTGAACCAGGAAACCGACAGGATGTTGAGCGCGCCGAGACCCGAAGACTCGCCCTCGGCCGTCAATGCTCTCGTGTCGATGGATGCGCCAGAACATGGAATCTTCCGGCGTCTGACCTTCGCGGACTTTGCGCCTAAGGGGATCAAGGGTCTCGATGATCAGATTCGCGCCATCGCCCGAGAGGGCATTGCGCAGATGATTGCTCACGGCGAAAACTGCGAGTTCGTCGAAGATGTGGCGCTTCGGTATCCGCTCCGCGTGATCCTCGAGTTGCTCGGCTTGCCGCGTACTGATGAAGATCGCATGCTGCGGATGACCCAGGAATTCTTCAGTCCCCAGGATCCAGATTTTAGCGACTCCGCTGCTGAAAAGACAGGCCGCGCCATGTCCTATGATGCAGCGATCGCTTTGAAGGACTTTTTCGATGCTCTGACCGAAAGCCGGCGAGCCAATCCTACAGGGGACGTTGCATCGATCATTGCCAACAGCACGATCAATGGCGAGCCGATCTCGCATTGGGATGCCGCGAGCTATTACATCACGATTCTCACCGCTGGCCATGATACGACCTCTTCATCCACCGCAGGCGCGGTATGGGCGCTTGCCGAACGACCTGATGTTTTTGCAGCCGTGAAGAATGATCGTCGACTTATTCCTGGTCTCGTTGATGAGGCAATTCGCTGGACCAGTCCGGTGATCCACTTCATGCGCACCGCCACGCAGGACTATATCCTGCGTGGCCAAAAAATACGGGCCGGTGACTGGCTCTTCCTTTCCTATCCCTCCGCCAATCGCGACGAAGATATCTTCGAAGCTCCGTTCGAGTTTCGCCCTGACCGCAAGCCTAATTCGCATCTGGCATTCGGTTATGGCGCACACGTATGTTTAGGGCAGCATCTCGCGAAGATGGAAATGCGCATTTTCTTCGAAGAGTTTTTCGAGCACGTCGCTTCCCTTGAGCTCCGTGGGTCGCCTACGCGCACAATCTCCCGTTTCGTCGGAGGCGTGAAGGAACTGCCGATCCGTTATCGAATTGCAGGCTGAGTCGACCCATGGCTTGGTCGTGTGCCGGGGCGTTCTTTAATCACCCTGGTCGAGTGCCGATCTAAACATAAGCTCCGTCATCAAAATCGTGTCGGAGCCCTGTTTCGGCGCCGATTGACAGACGCGTTTGTTTCTTTGCGTCCGACGGCCCCTCGCAGCCCCGCGAGAGCCGACACTCGAAGTTCGAAAGCGCGGTCGTGATCGCGCAGAGAGGATTGATTTGGCAGGGCGTCCGAAGCCCTCCCTAAAAGAGCGTGTCGTCGCCTTTGCTCGGGAGCGAGGCGAGGTTCGAGCATAAGGCCGCGCAGATGAACGTTCTCAACGAGATCGCACATACCGATGCACTGACGGCGAACTGCTGGATTAGCTCTCGTCAAATATAGAGAGAACGGAAAAATCCTCCGATTTTGCCGACTATGATCTCCGTCAAGACAGGACAGGAGATTGTGAGCACATGCACCTTTCGGATATGGATTCCGCGACGATCGCGGTCTGGGGCGGCGAGGAAACGCCGCTGGCATTCGGCGCTGCGCAAGTGCCGATTGTGCAGAGCGCGCCTTTCGCCTATCCCGATGAAGATAGCTGGATGGATGCGGCGCTTCATCGATCGGACGGCCATATTTACAGCCGGAACACCAACCCCACGGTGCATGTCTTCGAGGAGAAGATGCGTCTCCTGGAAGGTGGGGAAGCCGCGACCAGCTTTTCGAGCGGCATGGCGGCGATATCGAACAGCCTGTTCGCTCTACTGCGGCCTGGCCAGCGCGTGGTTTCTATCCGGGATAGCTATGGCGGAACGAGCAAGTTGTTCCTCGATTTTCTGCCGGGCATGGGAATCGATGTCACCCTGGTGGAAACGAGCGACGCTGACGCGCTGGATGCGGCAATCGCTGCGGGGTGCGATCTCGTTTATCTTGAAACGCCGACAAACCCCACCCTCAAGATCCTTGATCTCGCGCGGGCTACAGCGACAGCCCGGAAAGCTGGCGCGATCACTATCGTGGACAACACCTTCTCTACGCCGATCAATCAGCGTCCGCTGCACCTTGGTGCCGATCTTGTCGTGCATAGCGCGACCAAGTTCCTCGGCGGGCATGACGATGCGCTCGGCGGTGCGCTGATCGGCCGCGCCGACCTCGTACGGCGCGTGTTCGAGTATCGGGAGATTACAGGAGCCACACTGGCGGCCTTCCCGGCCTATATGTTGCTACGTGGACTGAAGACGCTGAGCTTGCGTGTCAAACGGCAAAACCAGACGGCCTTTAGCATCTCACATATGCTGCGCGAGCACCCCGCCGTTACGCAGGTATTCTATCCTGGCCTTGAGGATCATCCCGGTCATGCCGTCGCGGCCCGGCAGATGGCCGGCTTCGGCGGCGTGCTCAGCTTTGCGGTCAACGGCGACTTCAATGCCGTGAAGCGTGTCCTCGATGGCCTGAAGCTCGTGCATCGTGCCGCAAGCCTCGGATCGGTCAATACATTGGCTGGACCGCCCGCGACCACAAGCCATGTCGAATGTACGGCGGAGCAGCGAGCGGAACTCGGTATCCCTGAAGGACTCATCCGCTATTCCTGCGGCGTGGAAGATCCAGCCGATCTGATGGACGACCTGAACTCCGCACTGGCAAAGGTCTAAGGGATCAACTCGCTTCTGCCGGTGAACCGACGTTTCCCAATTGCCCGGAAAGCGGCCAGACAAAGATGGAATATGCCGCCACAAATTTGTCGTGAGAAGGGCAACGGATAAATGTCCAAACCGCGAGCCTTATGGCAGGTGTTCCATGAATGCCGCGCGCATTTCGCAAACGCTGCTTTCGTCCTTTGCCGCAACGCGACTTAGTTTCGGCGCTCCGGCCGTCTGGGATCGGAGAGCCCTCATGCTTCTCAAGAGTTACCGGATCGAGTGACATGTATTGCCGTGACCGCATCGGCATCGACATTCGATCTCCGAATGATGAGTGATATCGATGCCGAAGAATGCTACTGGCACGCCATCCGACGCTTTTACCGCCCAGCGTCCTGTCAAGATCCCGCGCGACCGCATCGCTGTGTTGAGGGTCAAAGCAGATCCTTGTATGCAGGTACTGTTGCGCATACTCGACCTTCTCGCTCGGCAAGGGATCAGACCGCTATCGATCGCTGCCAACCTTGGAGCGGATCGCCAGGATGTGACGATCGAGATCAATGTCTTGCCCGGCGGCAAGGCCAAAAGCCTGCTGGCTCGGATCGAAGAAATCATAGCGGTGCGTGAGGCGTCGTTCGGTCGACACCATCCACAGGCACTTTTGACGGTTCGCGGTGCCAAGGCAGGAAATTAAGACCGGGTACGGCGAGGCTGAAATCAACAAAGATGGATTGGGCGTTCACGCCAAAATGAAAAGCGGCGGGAGCAAACTTCGTGCTGCCGTCGACCGATGTCGGCAACCCCGACCATAGGAATATTTGCATCGCCAAGAGCGGAAGGAACAAGGGTGCGGTTGTCGCAGCACCTTTTCAGCAATAGCATTCTTCAGCCTTCGTCGGATTGCGTGATCATATCAAGAAACGATACCGAATGGGGAAGCTTTATGACCTTGGAGATGGGATAGGTTACAAACTGGAACCGGACGCCATGCACCTCCGAAATGCTATCCATGATCGCCTGGAAGCTTTCGACGTCGGGTGCCACCACGGTCATCAGATAATCGACATCGCCCAGCACCGCTTGGCATGTAGTGATCTGGTCGACCTCGCGGATAAGCTGCTCGAACTGACGTGCCTTTGCAGGAGACGTATCCGAGAGCTTTACCTGAACCTGAAACGTCGAAAGCTTGGCAAGGCGCCTTAAATCTATGTCTGCATGATATCCTCTGATGATGCCAGCCTTCTCTAGTAGCTGCATTCTTTCCCAGCAGCGCGTAGCGGAGAGACCGACTTCCTCGCTCATTTTGAGTTTGGTGATCCGGCCTTCACGATAGAGCACCCCAAGGATTTTCTTGTCGAGCATGTCCAGCTTTTGGCGACCATCGGATGACGGCATGCAATCTTCCCCCTCTAAACTCCGGCAATGAGGAACAAAGCTTAGTTGCGCAACGACCCCAGTCCAGAGGAAAATGCCGCATAAATTACATTTTTGGCCAATTTCCAGGCGGCTAGCGGGATAATTCTTCGCAACCTCTGCCGATACGCCGTCGCTCCGCTGTTTCCGGCCAGTAATCCCGGCGGGCCGGAAGTTTTGTTCGTAATGGCGACAAAAATTGTCGAGCGGTTGTCGCCGGTAAAGCAGAGCCTGCAGAGCTGTCGAGCCGTAAGGGCTCTCGGATTGATCGATCGGCAGGCGGATGGGTCCGCCTAGGAGAGCCGCTCGAACCACAGTTGCCGGGCGATCTGACATCCGAGGGTCATGCCCCTGGGCCGGTCGTCACTGCCGCGATCGAAGATGATCGTCCAATCACCAGGAGGCGGCTGATCCAGGGCGCGCGGACAGGCCAACGTCCACACGTCTGAACCGATGGCCGTCATCGCCTCCATGCGGCCGTCGCCGAAAGGGCCAGAGAATGCACCATAAAAGCGGCCACCCGCATCGGCAACCAATAGTGTCGCATCAAATTCTTCGCAGCGATATCGTCCCGCGATATCGCGTTTCGCGACACCGCCCAGGGGCGAGATGATGCTGCTCTGGCCTTCGCGCGGGCGATCCATCCGAAGACCCTCGGACGTCGGTCGAAGCGCAACTTCACCGCCAGAGGCGCTGCCGTCCGCAGCACCGAACAGCATGTCGGCATCCTCATCGAACTGTATCGAGATTGTGCCGTTGCCCTTGTCGGCAATACGCGTGAGAAGCTTGGTCTCGGGCTCGATATAATCGCCGATCAATGCCGGTGCCGCCGTCCGGAAATCCGCTTCGCGCCCGTCGACCAGCGCTGCGAATAGATCGAGAGCGGCGGCGCGGGCATTGCCCATATGGTTAAACAGCACGACCACGGAGATGCGTTCAGAGGGCACATACATGCGGAAGCTGCGCCAGCCTCGCAAAGCGCCACCATGCCCTGTGTAGGTGCGGCCGAATGCAGTGCCATGACTAAGGCCGAAACCATAGGCCGCTCTGCTGCCGTTGCGGAACTGGACTGGGCCGGAAAGGCGTTTGTACAGGCTGTCGGGCTGGTCGTTTGTCCCATCGATGAACCGTTCCCAGGCGATCATGTCGTCGAGACTGGCGCCCAGCCCGGCATCGGCTACCCATCTGATCCGGTTGATCGCGGGAATATAGCCGGTCACGGCTGAACCTTCATAGCCCTCAGTTCCGTCAGGCATAGCGCGCGTGTCCGCGGCGACGAAGGCGGTAGCCATGCCCACCTTTTCAAAGATCCTTTCAGCCAATAGTGATGCGAAATCGCGATTGGCGCGGTGCTCAATCATCTGGCCAAGAAGTGTGAAATTCTGATTGGCATAGGAATAGCGGGTGCCCGGTTCGAACTGGAGCGTCCGCGTCGCGCGAAACTGTCGTTCCGCCTCCGCAGGGCCAAACACGCCGTCTATGGAGGCACCCTGCAGCATCGCGACAGCCCAATAGTCACGCAATCCGGACTGGTTGTGGCAAAGGTGCAGCGTCTGCGGCGGCGCTTGCCGCAGGTTCGGCAGAAGCGAAGGAATATCGCCATCTAGCTCGGTTGGATGGCCGATCGTGTCGAGGAGCAGCGCACAGGTGAACTGCTTTGTGATCGAGCAGATCCGGAACAACGTCGTTGGCGCGAATGGGATGCGCCGTTCTGCGTTGGCATAGCCCCAACTGTGTCGGACAATCGTCTCGCCATGGTCCAGAACGGCGACAGCGCCGCCAAGACCACCCGCTCCATCAGTCAGAGCGCGAACGGCTTTGTCGAGAGCTGCAGCGTTCCTCATCCGCTTATCCTCAAGGCACGCGTCGGAATGGGAGACGCCATACTCGATCGGCCGACATGATCAGTCCCGTTACACGTCCTGCCTTATCGACCAGCAATCGGATGACGCGGCGACGGTTTACGAAGGCGTTTTCATAAGCCGGTGCGAAGTCGACAGCTAGGCCGGGGCGATCCTGTGCTGTCACGCGCAGCTTTCCGTCGACTGCGGCGATTTCAACGGTTGCCGAGGCTTCGTTCGAATGAAAGTGACCCTTCGCCGCCGCCAATATTTTTCCTGGAAACCACTGCATCGGTGCACGGATAAAAGTAACAAACTGTCCGCCTAAGCCCAGCACGGTGAGCCTGCCGCCGGCTCCGACCTTCGCGGGCTCGCCGTTGAACCGCAGGCTGCCGTCGGGCATGCGCTCGAGCGTCTCTCCGCCGTCGCCGCGTAGCACGTCGTTCTTGATAGAAAGGTGCAGCGGCTCGGCGTTAGCCAGGTTCCTGTACCAGCCCGCCAGCTCAATGGGCGGCTGTGGCGACGCGACCGGCTCGGACGATTTTTCCGGCAGATAGAGCGCGGCAATGGCACGCCCCAAGGTGACGACGCCGTCATCCCCATTGTTGCACAGCAGCGCCACCGAAAGGCCCGTATCGGGATAGCGCGCCAGCCATGCCCGATAACCGGCGGTGGCGCCCGAATGGGCGACCTCCTTGTAGCCGTGAAACCGGCTGACCATCAGCCCGCGCGCATAGGCAAGGGTGCGGCCATCGTTCAGCTTCGCCGGCCGTTGCAATGCATCGGTAACCTGTCGGCCGAGAGCGCCGCTGGCCAAGGCTCTATCCCAGATCAGCAGATCACCGATCGTGGTAAGCAGGCCTCCATGACCGATGGCATTTTCGGCCGGCATCTGCAGCTCATAGGAGGCGCCAAGCGAGCGGTAGGCAACTGCGCGTCGAACAACGACCCGCCGGAAGTCGTCGCGCCATTGCGTATCCTTCATTCCCAACGGACCGAATATCCGTTGTTGCGAGAAAGCCTGCATGCTTTGTCCGCTGACGCGCTGGAGGACGATCGTTAAAAGGGTATAGCCGGTATTGGTGTAGGACCAGTCGCCCCCCGGTTGATGATTGAGCTCGCGCTGCAGTCCCGCGATGCGAAGTGCCTCCGCCGAACTGTAGACCCGATCGCCCCGTGGCCAACCCGCCATTTCAGCCACATCGCCCCAGTCGCGAAGGCCACTGCTATGGGTCAGCAGATGGTCGATCGTTATCGGCCGTCCATAAGCCGGCAGCTCCGGCAAATATTTCCGGATGTCGTCGGTGAGCGCGATACGGCCGTCCTGAACGAGCAGAAGGATCGCGGCGGCGGTGAACTGCTTGCTGACTGACCCTGCCTCAAATATCGTCTCGGGAGCGATCTTCACGCGCCGCTCGAGATCGGCCCATCCATAGGCTCGCACCAGGTGTGAACGGTCGCCATCTTCGACGCCCACAACGCAACCTGGGCTCTCGGCCACGGACGCGAAAAGAGTGTCGATCGCGTCGGCTGGCTTTGGCGTCTGCGACATGGCAGGCGTCACGAGAAGAAGCGATCCGGACAGTATCCGCATAACCTGCAAGGACGTGGTGACGGCGATCCGGATATTAGCCATCAATTTCATCTATGGTCCCTGTATATCATTTCGAGCGCGCGGGGGCTCGTGTCGGCCTTCCATGTTGCAGGCAAGCGATCGAGAATTTAATCGCTTTTCCAGATGGGGTCTGGAAAATATTCCGTGTACGCGCACCAAAACAATCATTTTATCGGTTGCCTGCATATTACGCTCTGATTCAGTCCCGGCAAAACGGGGCGGGGAGTTGGTGCCGCGGCTGCCCATCGCCACAGTTCTTGTGTCAGAAGAAAGAAATACCGCCCAGTGCTGAGTGACCAATCGAACCCGCTCTCGATATCTGCAGACGCAACCGGGAGCGCTGCGGCAACGCCGCCCCGATCGGGCGAGGGACTGCAGCGGCACCTTTCCTCCTTCGGCGTGCTGATGCTTACCTTATCCTGCCTGTCGCCGGTCCTGTCGGTATATGGCGCCGGGTCTGAGGTGCTCCGGCAGGCGGGCACAGCAGCGGGGCCGCTGTTCCTGCTCGGTATCGCGGCGACGGCACTATTCGTCCTTGTCTATGCGGAATTTGGCGCGGCCTTTCCTTATGCGGGCGGCGATTATGTGGGTGTCGGATCAATTCTAGGCAGTTGGGCCGGCGTGGTGGTGCTTGCGCTCTGGGCGGTATTTGCGGGGCCAGGTAACGCCTTTGAGGCAAAGATCTTCGCGGCTTACGCCCACGAATTGCTGCCCATGATCCCGTTGTCCGTCCTGACGGGCGGGGCGCTATTGTCGGCGACCGCCATCGCGCTGCTTGCCGTACGTTGGGGTGCGATCGTCACCGGAACAATACTCGCCGTGGAAGCGGCCGTGATCGTCGTGCTGATCGGCGCCGGCTTTCTGTCTCCGGCGCGGAATTTCACAGAGACGATCACCCACCCGCTGACGATGACGGCAGGTGGATTGATCGCACCGGCAGCCTCCGCGCTCGCGCTGGGCGCCGTCAGCGCCTTCTACGCGGCCGCCGGCGGACAGCAGGCCATCTATTTCGGCGAGGAACTCGAGCGGCCACATCGCCGGATGGGTCCAATCATTATCATGGCGGGGCTGATCGGAGCCTGCGCAACGGCATTTCCCGTGATCGCCATCTCGATCGGCGCGAACGATCTACCCGGAGTGCTCGGCAGTCCTGCGCCGATCGCGATGTTCGCCATCGAGAAGTTGGGCATCTGGGCCGGTACCGCGCTCAACATCGGTGTGGTGCTGGCCATCTTCAATGCACTGATCGTCCAGGTTATGGCTTATTCCCGCCTCTATTTCAGCCTTGGCCGAGACAAGCTGTTCAACACGGGCACCAACCGTTGGCTGGCTAGCGTCGATGGTCCCTCAGGTGTTCCGCGCAATGCCACTCTCGCAATCGCCGTCTATTCAGCGCTCGCTTGCTTCCTGGACTCCCGCACGCTGCTGATCTTTATGACGGGCATTCTCGTCTACGGGTGGAGCCTGGTATGCATCTCGGTGCTCGTCGGCCGCTACAAGGGTCTGACCGGCGGTCACGGTTATTGGCGCATTCCGTTGCATCCTGTTGCGCCTGTGCTTGGCCTCGTGCTGGCAGGCGCGATTGCCTTCGCCAACCTCTCCGACCGTGATGCGGGACGGCCGAGCCTGATCGCACTTGGTATCGTGATGTTGGTCGCTATCGCCTGGTACCATCTGGTCCTTGCGCGCCGACCGGGCGGCTGGCAACCCCGCATAGGCTCGAACGAAGACTGATCGGCAGCGCGTGCAGGACTGCCATCGCAGGCGCACCTCCGCAATTCACCAAGGGCACTTATTGGACGCGATGCAATGGCTGTGAAGATCCGTTTTTGCAAACCATCGGAATCCGCAACGGACACTAGAATCGTCTTCGCTGCGGCTGGCGGTGAACTGATCGGAAGCGGCGGCACCCTCGACTCCGATCTCGACGGTCTGATTCGACGGGCCATCACGGCTGCTCGATTCGAGGGCGCTGTCGGAGCCACCATCGAGCTTCTGGTGCCCCACGGCTTGAAAGAGGATCGGCTTGTCCTGTGCGGCCTCGGGCCGGTTGAGAAGGCAGATGCTTGCGTGTTCGAGAAGGCGGGCGGCGCGATCGCGGCACATTTGCGGGCGGTCGCGATTCGCGCCCACATCGACATGGAGGGCTTGTCTCCCTCGCTGCTGTCGATCGAGCAAGCCGCTGCGCATCTCGCCCATGGCGCGGTGCTGCGCAGCTATGCATTCGATCATTATCGTAAGCAGCCGACCGGCACCGCGTCGCTCCGGCTCGAGGAAGTCCTCCTCTCCGGAGCTGACGGTGCAGCGTCGCTTTTCGCTAGGCTGGATGCGGTCGCCCAGGGCGTGTTCTATGCACGTGATCTCGTGTCGGAACCGCCCAACATCGTCTTTCCCCAATCCTTCGTCGAACGGGTCCGGCGGGACGCGCCGACAGGTCTCGTGGTTGAGGCGTTCGGAGAAGACAAGATGTGTGAACTGGGAATGGGCGCCTTGCTCGGTGTCAGTCAGGGCTCACCCCGCGAAGCGCAGATCCTCACCATGCGCTGGAACGGTGCCGGTGATGCCAACGAGACACCGATCGTCCTTGTCGGCAAAGGCGTAACCTTCGATGCCGGCGGCATTACGCTCAAGAAATCGCCTTATGTGGAGCAGATGAAATGGGATATGGCTGGCGCCGCTGCCGTTGTGGGGACCATGCGCGCGCTCGCCCTGGAAGGTGTGCCGTGCAACGTCGTGGGTGTCTGCGGCCTCGTCGAGAACATGCCGGACGGCAATGCACAGCGCCCAGGTGACGTCGTCACCAGTATGGCCGGCAGGACGATCGAGGTGATCAATACTGATGCCGAAGGGCGGCTGGTGCTCGCCGATTTGCTCCACTGGGCGCAGCGCGAGTTCGGACCGGCAGTCATCATTGATATGGCCACTCTGACCGGCGATCTCATAGCCTGTGTCGGCCGCGAATATGCAGGCCTTTTCAGTAATGACGATGACCTCGCTCATGCGCTGGCCAGTGCCGGTCTGGCGGTCGATGAGAAGCTGCTGCGCTTGCCGATGGGCGAGGTCTATGACCGTATGATCGATTCCGAGATCGCCGACATGAAGAATCTTGGCCCGCCTGAAGCTGGTCCTGTGACGGCGGCACAATTCCTCGCCAGGTTCGTCAAGGAGGGTGTGACTTGGGCTCATCTCGACGTCACAGGCCAGGTATGGGCGGAAAAGGCTGGCGGTCTATATCCAGCCGGTGCCACCGGCTTTGGCGTTCGCCTGCTTGAACAATATATCCATTCGACGCTCGACCTTTAACGTCAAACAACCGTTGATGCCGGTGCCGATTGGCAATGACCGGAACTGCAGGCAATAAGACGCCGTGATCCTTTGCGGGGACCACGGCGTCTCGCGTCTCCCGGCACGAGAGGTTCCCGAAACCGGATGGCGCCGCTTAAAATTTCATCTGCGCGCTCGCTGCGAAACGACGCCCGAGCGGATCGCTCAATAGCGCAGGGATGTAATAATCATTATATTTCTGGCCTATCCGGTTGAAGAGATTGGTCACCGAAAAGGTCAGGCGGAAGCGGGACTGGACGTCGAACCAGATTGACTGGTTGACCGTGGCGTAGGCATTGGCGTGCTCGAACTGGAACAGGTCTGGAGACGATACCGCGCGGGTAGCGCGCTGTCGGCCGACATAGTTGATCGTCGTAGCCGATCCGACCATCTTGCCGACATAGCGCAGGACCATCTGACCGCTGAACTTCGGGTCTCCCTGGGGTTCGTTGTTGCCGAATGCGGCA
Organism: Sphingobium sp. SJ10-10; assembly: GCF_036038995.2. Classification (NCBI taxonomy): domain Bacteria; kingdom Pseudomonadati; phylum Pseudomonadota; class Alphaproteobacteria; order Sphingomonadales; family Sphingobiaceae; genus Sphingobium; species Sphingobium sp. SJ10-10. Next base: position 199,308 of record NZ_CP158133.1, on the reverse strand, counting down.
TAGGCGCCATAAGTGCCGTCGGTGCGCAGCGGCGCAACACCGGTTATGTCGACCAGGCGACGACGAACGTAGAGCGCATCGACGCTGACGTCGAAACGTCCCGGCAATCCGATCCCATCGAGCTCGGTCGTGTAGTTGAGCGACCCTTGCATACCCGAGAAGAGGATGCGGTTGCCGTTCACGAAGCCGCTGGTGACGCCAGGGTTGCTCGGATCGTTGACGACCTGTCCGGCGATGCTGCCGCCGTTCGCAGAGGTTCCGGCGCTGCCGGTCGGAAAGCGTCGAATGAGGGAGCAGAAGGCATTGCCGTTTGCGGGATTGGCGGTGTCGAAATCCGCATTGTCGAAGCAGGCCGACGCGATCTGCGCGACTGTCAGGCTCGCAATCGGGCTCGACAGGTTGATGTGCAGATAGTCCGCGGTGATCGACAGGCCACGGATGAAGCGCGGCTGGACCACGACACCAAAAGTGTAGCTACGCGCCACCTCATTTTCCAATCGCGGATTGCCGCCCGATAGCTGTGATACCGTCGTGGATGCGGCGTCCAAAGGCGTCGCGTTCGGGAACACCGCCAGGAAAGCGGCGCAGTTGGCTGCGCGGATTGCGGGCGCTGGTCCCCCGTTCCTGTTGGCCGGCGAACAGAGATCAGGGACGGTCGCGAACGAGGTCGACGTTGGCAAATAGAGTTCGAGGATCGACGGCGAACGGAACGACCGGGTGTAGTTGCCGCGGAAGCTGACGTCCTTGATCGGCGCGAACGTGCCACCGGCGGACCAGGCGAAAAAACCGCCATTCACGGTGTTGTGAACATAGCGGCCGCGGCCAAACAGCTCGAAGCGATGAATGAATGGGATATTGTTATCCTCGGTCACCAACGGCAGCAGCACTTCGCCAAACAACTCGTTGATCTTGTATCCGCCCGAAAGCGGTTTGACCGCCGCGCGTTGGCCCAAGCCTTGCTGCAGGAAACTGTCGGGCATGAAGGAGGCATGCTCCTCGCGATGCTCGTAGCCGAGGTTGAAGCCGACGTCGTTGCCGAATAGCGCAAAGGGGCTGCCGCCGATATTGGCGTCGAACACCTTCTGGGTCAGGATCGTCGTCGTGCTGACGTCCTGGATGACATAATCACGCGCTGCCTGGCTTAGCACACCGCTACCCAGCAGATTTACAGGCACGCAGGCCGGGTCCGCCACAGGCGCGAAGCCAGGCAGCGCGCTGTTGGCAGCAGTGACGTTGCTGTTGCAGACGATCTGACCCGATGCGTTGGTGGTCACGTTGACGCCGTTGACGAGCCTCTGGACGTTGATGTCCTGACCGGAATCGACAATCTTGTTGTGACCATAGTTGCCGGTGATCTCATAGTTGAACTTGCGGTCCCCGACCTCGAAGTCGCCCCGCGCACCAAGCACGATCCGATACAAGTTCGTCTCCGACGAGGGCGCCAGCGAAGCGAGGTTTGAATTGGCGCGTGAAACCGCAAAGCTCCTGACGCCGAGGCTGGCGAGCTGAGCTTTCGCCTGGGATGTGAGGAAGGGGCTGGTGGAGGGAAAGACCAGCGCGGCACCCTTGCCACTGAACAGGCTGCCGTTGAAAGTCGGCTGGCGGGTGAGGACGTTCGATTCCGCGTGGTAATATTCGGTTTCGGCAAACAGCTTCAGCGCGTCCGAGGCATCGAAATGAAAGAAGGCATTGGCGATGTCGCGCTTCACATTCCCCATCAGTTGGGCATAGTCGGATGTCCTGAAACCATCGCCGCCGCTCGCATCGGTGCCAGGGAAGGCGATGCCGCGGTTGAACGGGACAAGGTTGCCGCTCGAATCGAATTGATAATTGCGGGCGGCCGCCGGGTTGCCGTTCGCGGTCGTGATCACGCCCCCCGATGTCAAGAAGGGCAGCGTCCGGTTGGCGATGAGGATGGTGCCGGGAAAACCATCAGTGGCCGAATTGTTGAAGCCAATCGCCGTGTTGATGCGGCCGTCATTCGCTGCAGTTATGCCAGCAGGGCGGCCAAGGGCGCTGGCTTGCGCGGCGGACGGGTTGGTGACGGCTGCCACATTGGCCGCCAGAAACGACCGGTCATTGTAGAGAACGCCATCCTGCTGATCGTGCGAGAAAGCAACTGTGATATTTGCGCGACCGTCGGCGAAGCTGTGTCCACCCAACCCGCTGATCGCGTAGCGGAAACCATCGCCATATTGGGTGGCGCCGGTGGTCGCCGACACGGTCAAATCATCGACGCGGTCACGCAAAATGAGGTTGACCGTGCCGGCGATCGCATCCGAGCCATAGATCGGCGCCCCACCGATCGACACGACATCGACGCTGCTGATCAGGAGTGGATTGATGACATTGAGGTCAACCTGCGCGCCCTGGGAACCACCATTGGCAACGGCTGGCACGTTGGACGTTACGAAACGGCGCCCGTTCACCAAAGTCAGGGTCCGGTTGGATCCAAGGCCAAGTGCGTTCACGAAATTGACGTTGGAGCCGAAATAGTTCTGTGCCGCAGTTGGCGCGACACTGGCCCGGAAAGCCGGGCTTTCATTGATTGTATCGGCTATGTTCGTAGTGTTCCGTTCCAGGATATATTGCTGTCCGATCGTGACAGTCGGCTCGAGTGATTTAAGATTCGGGAGGCGGATGCGGGAGCCAGTAACGACGATGTCGCCCGCATTAGCCACCTGTGCTTGTTTGGCTTCACTATCTGGAGCGACCTGCGCAATCGACGCAACCGGCACGGTCGCGGCAATGATCGCGACCATTGACGCGGCAAACGCCAATGGTCGCGAAGGGCAAAAGCCAGTCCGGCGGCGATCGACCCTATCGCTTATATTGCCGATCGGATAAGAGGTTCTAGAGCTTTGATGCATAACGATCCCCCATTTTGGATACGTCCCTGCCTGCGGTTTATTGGTTTTATTGATCGTAAATTGGACGTGGGGGATTTTCAGAAGGTTTTGCTGCTCTGCAACGAAGATTTATGACGCAGAGCGCGGGGCGGGCGTGGGAATCTTCGACTTGCAAACTCCGTCAGGATGAACGGTATTCCGTCGCATCCGATCTCGCGCATGATGCAGCCTTAAGAGCGGCAATGCTTGGGCCAACCGATCCCGGTTGCGGGCAATGATCCTCGAGCCGTGCATGCGCGCAGCAAGCCTGAACCCGTCCCGGCTATCCCGCTACCCTGATTACGACCTTTCCAAACGGTTCGCCGGACGCGGCGAATTGATATGCCGCCTTCGTTTCGGCCATTTCGAAGATGCGCGCGATCGGCGGTTTGATGCCATGCTCGTCGATGAATGCGGCCATGTCGGCAAAGGCCATCGCGCTGCCCACGGCGGTTCCCCGAATTGAGCCGCCTTTCATCATCAGCCCTACGAAGTTCGGCGGTGTGGCGGCATGGTCGTAGAGGCCCATGAGCGCAATGTCTCCGCCGGGCGCGATGGCCGCGATCGACTGGTCTATTGCTGCACTTCCGGCGGCGTTCACCACGCGGTCAAATCCGCCGGTGCGCTCTGCTGCGATCTCGCCCCAATTTGGGATCTGCTTGTAGTTCACCGTATCCAAGGCGCCGAGCTCGAGTACCTGCCGACCCTTTTCTTCCTGGCTGGTGGTGGCGACGACTGCAGCGCCCCTCGCTTTCGCGAACAGCAGGGCGAATAGCGAGACGGCGCCCGTGCCGGTTACCAGCACTTTGTCGGCAGCACCGATCGGCCGCCTGTAGGGGCGATCGCCGTTGAGCGCAGTCCAGGCTGTCAGCGCAGCGCAAGGAAGGCAGGCGGCCTCCTCGAACGAGAGCGATTTGGGCATCGCGGCAATCCGATCCGCCTTGAGGATGACATATTCGGCAAGCATCCCGTCCTGACCGTCGGAGCCCAGACCCCATCCTTGGTCCTGCGCGGGAGGGCCGTCGTGCCAGTCGCGAAAGTAGAGGCCGGTCACTCTGTCACCAATCGACCAGCCGTCCACCCCAGAACCCAAAGCGTCGATTTCGCCTGCTCCGTCGGCAATTGCTATGAAGTCGCCATTTGGCACACCATATGCGCCGCTGATGAGCAACTGATCCCTTGCATTAAGGGATACGGCATGGACCTTGATCCTGACCTCTCCCCGCCCGGGTTCGGGACGCGCAGCTTCCTGCTCGGTCAGTCCCTCTAGAGAGGTAGTGCCTGCCTTCACGATCCAACGCTTCATTGCTCAGTCCTTCTCGTTTTTAAGATGATCTCGCATAGATACGCTGCCTCCAATTGCGTGATAAGATAGCTTTTATGGTACACGATGATGAACAAAATTCAGGAATTGGGGATCAAGGCTGACATATTCATGGTCGGACGACCGGATCGACGGCAGGTCGGACTGTAAGAGGTCTCCCAAGCCTCAGGCGCGAAACTGCTTGCAAGGCGTTGTTCTGATTAGCTCTATCGCTCATTGTGAAATGACCACATAACGCTCAAATTACGTGGTACGATCACTCATATGAGATAAATGGATGAGTGAGATTCAGGAATGGACCGTGAGGATTTGCCGAACCTGATGGCCTTTGCCGTCATCGTGGAGGAGGGCGGATTCCGCAGCGCGGCCGCGAAACTCAACATCTCCTCATCGGCGCTCAGCCATTCCTTGCGAAAGCTTGAGTCGAAGATCGGGGTGCCGTTGCTACGCCGAACAACGCGCAGCATTTCGTTGACAGAAGCCGGAGCAGACCTCCTGCGCAGACTCAGGCCGGCGTTCGAGGAAATCGATAGCGGCCTGGAGGAACTCGCCGGCCGACGCGACAGGATTGTCGGTACGGTACGGATCAACGCGCATCGCAACGCGCTGCTCATGCTCATTTTGCCCAAGCTGAGGAGCCTCAAAGAGCGGTATCCGGATCTCAAACTGGAAATCGTGGTCGACGACGGCCTGAGCGATATCGTCGCCACGGGTTGTGACATCGGGGTCCGGACCGGGAAATTGCTGGCAAAGGACATGATTGCTGTTCGTATCAGCAACGACTACCGCACAGCGATTATAGCCGCGCGATCATACCTCGAAACCAATTCACCGCCACAAAAGCCGGAGGATTTGGATGGACATAGCTGCATCGGATATCGTCTTGTGACCACCGGAGTGCTTGCTCCATGGCGCCTCAGCAACGAAGGCCACACGATCACCGTTGCGATCGAGCCCAACCTTATCCTCAATGATATGGATATGGCGGTGCGCGCGGCCGCGTATGGGTTGGGTTTGGCCTATGTGCATCGCGACGCGGTTGCAGACCGAATCGCCGCAGGCGAATTTGTCGAAGTGCTTCAGGATTGGGCTTGCGAGATCTCGGCCGACTACCTCTACTATCCCAGTCGTCGAACGGTCTCGCCGGGCATGCGTGCAGTGATCGACCATCTGCGACAGGTAGAAAACCTATAAACCGTATGCCGGAATTTCGTGCGTCTTTCTCAACCAGAAATGGCACGCATCTTCACCGCTGTCGAAAATGGTGGACCGATTTTCTGGTGAGCCCCGGTCAGCTTGTTGGTCTCCCGCCGTCCACAATCCAGCCGGCGGGCTGTCGTCCTCGACATCATAATCTCCTCACCATCATTGCGCGGAGTTGAATATCAGGACGAAGGCGACAGGTGATCAATCAGATATTTCGATTGAGGGGTCAGACAACCTTCTCGCCTTAACTTGAGCCTGTCGGATTTAGTGCCTTCCGGCTTATCATCAGGGGTTGGATTCGCGTCCCGAAATTTTCCACCCCAGCCACAAAATCGTCGAAGGTCAGCAGAACGCCGCCCGTTCCCGGCACTTCGGCAATTTCGTCGAGCATGCGCGCGATTTTCTCATAGGATCCGACCAACGTGCCCATGTTGATATTCACTGCTGACGTTGCCTCGCTCATCTGGCGGGTGTTGGTGGTACTTGAGATGTTGTTGGCTGCACTCTGGTTCGAAAGCCAGGCGATGGCCTCCTGGTCCACCCCATTGCGATAGCTTTGCCATTTGGCCTCCGCGGCTTCGTCCGTTTCGTCCGCGATTACCATCATCAACACGAAGGTATCGACTTTGCGACCCGTTTTTGTGGTGGCCGCCTCAAGACGTTCGTTCACGGATCGAAAGGCGGTCGGCGTGTTCACGCCCTTGCCGAAGCAGAAGGAATAGTCGGCATATTGCGCCGAGAAGGCGAGACCCTCGTCCGATGACCCGGCACAGATGATCTTCATATCGCTTTGCGGGCGTGGGCTGACCCGGCAATCGTTCATCTCGAAGTAGTCGCCCTTGAGGTTCGATACGCCGGTCTCCCACAGATCGCGCAGGATCTGAGCATATTCGGACAGCATGTCGTAGCGCCTGACGAAATGCTCCTCGCCCGGCCAGAGCCCCATCTGGTCATATTCGGCCTTTTGCCAGCCCGTGACGAGATTGACGCCGAAGCGGCCATGGCTGATGGAATCGATCGTCGCGGCCATGCGCGCGACCATTGCGGGGGGCAGGGTCAGCGTCGCTGCCGTCGCATAGATTTTGATCTTGCTGGTGACGGCGGCCAGACCCGCCATGAGCGTGAAGCTTTCGAGATTATGCTCCCAGAACTCGGTCTTCCCGCCGAATCCTCGCAGCTTGATCATCGTCAGGATGAAGTCGAGGCCATATTGCTCGGCCTTGAGCGCGATCTCTTTGTTCAGATCGAACGACGGCATGTATTGGGGCGCGTTTTCGGAAATCAGCCAGCCGTTGTTGCCGATGGGAAGGAAGACACCAATTTCCATTTAGGAAGCCCTTTGTGCTTTGTTGTGGCGATGTTCGTCGAGAAAGCCGATGAGAATGGCATTGAAGCGGCCGGGATCGGTGACGTTCACGGCATGTCCCCCCCATGGCAGGCGCGCGACCTGTGCCGACGCGATGCCATCGGCCAAAGTCCGCGACGCGGTGGATGGGACGAGCATGTCGTCCTCGCTGGTGATGATGAGCGTCGGCACGGTGATGTCGGTCAGCATAGCGCGTGCGTCGAAGGCGCGGAGCGCAGCGATGCGCGCTTTCAGCGTGGCTTCATCCTGAAAGCCGGGGGCGTGAGCGATACGCTCTTCATCGAGTTCAGCCAGATGCTCGCTGATCCAGGTGGCGGGGTAGAGGAACAGGGGCTGCGCCTTGGAATAGGCATCCGCGCCTCCGGCCGCATGGATTGCGAGGCGGATGTCGAAGCAGCGTTCGAAATGCGGATCCGCCTTCGCCCAGCCGTTGACGATCGTGAGGCTGGCCGCACGATCCGGCCACAGCCTTATGAATTCCAGTCCCGCGATGCCGCCCGCCGCATGGCCGACGATATGAGCCTGCGACAGGCCAAGTCCGTCGAGGATCAGGCGGATGTCGGTGGCCAGATAGGTCGCATCATAGGGCGAGGGCAGCGGTGCGCGCGAACTGTTCCCCGTGCCGCGATGATCGTACAGGATCACGCAATGGTCGCGCGCCAGTGCCTCGATCTGGGGATGCCAATAGGCGCCGGCGCCGCCCAATCCGGCGGACAAGAGGACCGCAGGCGCGTCGGATGCGCCGAAACATCGCACAGCCAGTCCGTCGATCTCCGATTGGGTGAACGGCAGATCAACGGGATCCGACATGCGCCACACTCGCGATTTCGACGAGAAACTCAGGCTTCACGAGGTCGCAGCGAATGCAGAAGCGCGCCGGTTTGTCTCCCGGGAAATATTCGGCGTAGACGGCGTTCACGGCCGCGTAATTGGCAAGGTCGCTGACGAACACATGGTTGAAGGTGACGTCGGCCATGGTGCCGGCAGCCGCCTCGATCGTCCTGCGGACGGATTCCAGCACATGGCGGGTCTGGCCGGTGACGTCGCCGACACAGGCCGTCGAGCCGTCCTCATTCACCGCGAGCATGCCGGAGACATAGACGATGCCATCGGCCATCGTGCCCGATGAATAGGGCGCCATGGGTTTGGCGAAACCGGGCGGGTTGATCGGCGTCATGGGCATGGGTCAGAACTCCTTTCTGGATGGGGCCGTGATCTGGCCCAGCGCTGCGGTGAAATCGGATACGGACGCGACCCAGCCGAAGAAGGTCTCGACATTGTAAACGGACGCCTTCTGGATGAAGTCCGGGCCGAGCTGGTGTGTGGCGTCCTCAAGCATGATCCCGAAATATTCGAGGTGGAAACCGTCCCGCAGCGTGGACTCGACGCACACATTGGTGGCGATCCCGACGAAGATGAGATTGCGTATACCCCGCGAACGCAGGATCGTGTCGAGCTGAGAATTGAAGAAAGCGGAGTAGCGCGGCTTGGCGACGCAAATGTCCCCGGCCTTCGGTGTCAGCGCATCGACGATGGCATAGTCCCAGCCACCGCGCGCGAGCAATGTGCCGCGCAGTTTCGGGCGGGCGCGCATCGTCTTCAAGGCGTTCGACTTGTGGAAGTTCGGCGACTTCTCCGTGCCCGCCTCGACATAGTCGGGATCCCAGCCGTTCTGGAGAAAGACCACCTGCATGCCAGCCGCGCGCGCTGCGGTCAGCGTCTCGTCGATCCGCATGATGACGGAGGCCGCGCCAGAGATGTCGAAGCCCGCAAGGTCGACATAGCCGCCCTTGCTCGCATAGCCGTTTTGCATGTCGATCACGACGACGGCGGTCTCCTCCACGCTCAGCGTGAGGCTTTCCGGGCGGGCGGGCAGCTCGAAGATGGCAATATGTCGGTCCATGGCGTGAGGCCCCCAGGTGGCAGATCGAACGGTCAACACCATTGGGATAGCCGAGACGATGGCGTCCGGCGTCGGTAGGATGGGTTATGCCAATGGTTTAGGCGGACAGGCGCCGCTTGCCTTCGCCGTCGCAGTTGCGCCTAATTGCTACCATGGTCGAGCGCATAGGGTCGCTTAGTGATGGAGAATGACATGGAACTCGATAGGCGCGGACTGTTGGGAAGCGTCATTGCGGGCAGCGCTGCGGCGATGATGGCCAGCCGGGCGAGCGCCGCCGAACCGGGCGTGTCCGACACTCCGCTCCCGCGCCTGTTGAACAATCGCCGCATCATCATCGATACCGATCCGGGCAACGATGATGCGGTCGCCCTGCTGATGGCGCTGGACGCGCCCAATCTGAAGGTCGAGGCGATCACCGTCTGCCCCGGCAATATACGCTACGATCAGGAGGTGAAGAACGCCCTGTATGTCGTCGACCTAGCGGGGCGCAGCGGGCAGGTTCCCGTGCACAGGGGCATGGCGCAACCCTTGCTGAACAAGCCCTATGCCACATCGACCTTCATCCATGGGCCCGACGGGCTCGGGCAGTTTGCCGTACCGGAGGTCAGGCAGAAGCCCGATCCGGAACACGCTGTCGATGCGATCCGGCGTATCGTCAAACGCTATCCCGGCGAAGTTGTGATCGTCGCTCTCGGCGGGCTGACCAACATCGCCATGGCGCTCCTCATGGAGCCCGGCATCGCGTCCCTGATCAAGGGCGTGCAATGGGTCGCGGGCATACAGAGCGCAGTGCCGAGCTTCAACGCCATGGTGGACCCGGAGGCCGTGCATATCGTGCTGAATTCCGGGGTGCCGCTCACGCTGGGACTGGGCACGCCGCTCTCGTCGACCCTGCGTCCAGCCGATTTCGATCATATCAAGACCTTCGACACTCCGCGCAGCCGGTTCTTCATGAAGTCGAACGAACTGCGGCTATCCTTCGAGATGTCGGCCCGCAACGCGCCGGGATCGGTCAACGGCGACCCGATCGCCATGGCCATGATCATCGACCCTGCCGTGGCGACGCAGTTCAAGGCGATCTACGCGCGCGTCGAACTGGAGGGCGAATATACGCGGGGCACGCTGCTCTATGGGGAAAACCGCTACAGCATGAAGCCGACGCCGCCCGCCAACGCCAATTTGTGCATCGAAGCGTCGAACGAGGCATTCAAGGCGATCCTGTTCCGCGCCCTGTCGCGCGGATAGACCGGATGTTTGTTCCGCTCGCCTATCATGCTACATGCTGAACCTGATGGATAGCAGGGCAGGCCAGAACAGCATGACGGTCATGATCGCGGACGATCATGCGATCTTTCGCGCTGGCTTGCGCCTCGCTCTGGAAGCGCGGGCCGAGGTGCGCGAGGTGCGCGAGGCGGGCAATGTCGACGAGGTCATGAATCTCGATGCGCTGCACCACCCCGATATTCTGATCCTGGATCTCAAGATACCGGGCCTCACCATTCCCGACGGTATCGGGGCGCTGCGGCGGCGTCTCGGCAACAAGCCGATCCTCATGCTGACGGCATCGTCAGACGCCGGGGACATGGTGGGGTGTCTGGGCGCTGGCGCTTCGGGCTATGTCACGAAGAGTTCAGACATCGCCGTGCTGTTCGAAGCGATACGCATGGTGCTCGCCGGGGGAATTTATGTGCCGCTGGATGTCGTGGCGGGGCAGGGGGACGGCATAGGCTTTGCCGATGCGCCGCTGGACCCGGCGCGGCCCCGCCTGACCGGACGGCAGGCGCAGATCCTCGACTTCGTGCTGGAGGGCCACGCGAACAAGGAGATCGCCTACCGCCTCGACATCAGCGAGGGCACGGTAAAGACCCATCTGGCGGCGATCATGCGGGCCTATGACGTCAACAATCGCGTCCAGTTGTTACGGCGTGTCGAACGAAGCGGCGGCTGAGGGGGCGCCCGTACACGCGCACCGCCTCTCAGGGCGCGTCGCGCAATTCGGTTTGCAGCACGGCATTTAGGATATCCGGCAAGATGGGTTTGTGAAGAACCCGCCGCATCTGGCGGTTCGCTTTCTTGATCCGTTCGACATCATGATCTCCGGTCAGGATCACGCCCGGAAGGCGGTAGCCAAAACGATCTTCCAATCGGTCGAAAGCCTCGAACCCGTCGATCTCTCCGTCGAGGTGCCAGTCGGCGATGACAAGGTCAGGCGCTTCGTTCGCGAGCTGGGACAACATGCTTTCGCCCGATCGCGCCCAGACGACCCGCGCGCCCCATCCGCGGAGCAGTTTCAGAAATGCCTCGCCGATCTCCGCATCATTCTCGATCAGGGCAATGCGGCACCCGGCCGGTAGCCCCGGCATCTTCAGGCCCAAACCGCCGTGGCTCCCCTGATGGGCGGGTTCCGATGCCATTTTGGGTATCTCGACCCAGAAGACGGAGCCACGGCCGGGCTCCGAACGCAGTCCGATCCGGTGACCGAGGAGGCGGCTCAGCCGCTCGACGATCGCGAGGCCGAGGCCGAGGCCGGAGCTGTTGACGTCGGACGTCCGTCCGTCCTGCACGAATTCCCAGAATATCTGGCGTTGCAGTTCGGGCTGGATGCCGACCCCGCTGTCCCAGACCTCGATCCGGATATTCGGCCCCCGCGAGCGCGCTGCAATGAGGATTTTGCCGGAGGCTGTGAATTTGAGGCTGTTCGACGCGAGATTGCGGATGATGCGGCCGATCAGCTGGGCGTCCGACCGTCCCTTGAGCCGGGTCGGGCGAACGATGAGGTGCACGCCCTTCTGCCGTGCCTGAATCGCGAAGCTGTCCACGACCGACTGCATGAGATCGCCCAGATTGACCGGGCCGACGGAGGGACGCAGCGCCCCTGCCTCAAGGCGGCTGAATTCGAGGAGGTCGTCCAGCAACTCCATGCTGGCGATGAGAGAGCGGTGAACCCCCTCCAGCGTTCTCTGGCCCGCTGCGCTCAGTTGCTCGTCCTGAAGGCTCCCCAGCAGCAGCGCCATCGCCTGAAGAGGCTGGCGGACATCATGGCTTGTGGCGGACAGGAATTTGCTGGTCGCCGCGGCCGCCAGTTCGGCCCGATCGCGCGCGGCGACCAGTTCCTTGGTGCGTTCGGCAATCAGGCGCTCCAGTCGTTCCGAGGCGTCGACGCGATCGGTGATGTCCGTGTGCGTGCCTGCGAGGCGTATGGCTTTGCCATGCGGGTCGCGGACAGCGGAGCCGCGCGACAAAATCCAGCGCCATCCGCCCTGACGATGACGCAACCGGAACTCGACCCGATATTCCTGCGCCTCTCCGGATATGAAACGGGTCTGGGCGTCCAGCACCCGCTCCCGGTCATCGGGATGCAGCAGGGCGAAAAAATTGTCGATATGCGGTTCCATCTGGTCGGGCTCCTCGCCGATCAACTCCCACCAGCGCCGCGAGTAATAGGACCGACCCGAATCGACCTCCCAACCCCAGATGCCGTCGTTCGCGCTGATCGCGACAAGCTCCAGCATCGTATTGTCATGGGCGCTCGCGTCGTTCCAGAATCGGTCGATGGCTTCCGCCGTCAGTTGGGAGGAAGAGCGGGTCATTGCGCATGTCCATAGGAGGCGACAGGAATGCGTTCTCCCCGCATGGCGAGGCAATAAGTGATGGATCCGAGTGCGCCGCCCACGAACCAGGCATAGGGATAGATCGCCCTGAACAGGGATGGCACAGCGCCGAAGGAGGCCGGAAAGGCCTCTGCCAGAAAGCCCGGCACATTGGGTAGCACGCCGACCAGCAGCGCCACGAATGACGCAGTGTTCCATCCGTTGCCATAGGAATAGCGGCCATCGGACCGGTAGAGATCACCGACCTCGATCCGTGTTCGGCGGACGATCCAATAGTCCGTAATCATGATGCCGGCGATCGGGCCGAGCAGCGCGGAATAGCCGATCAGCCAGGTGAAGATATAACCGCCGCTGCTCTCGATGAGCTTCCATGGCATGATCGCGGCGGCAAGAACGGCCGTCAGAAACGCGCCGCCGCGATAGGAGATGCGCGATGGCGCCAGAGCCGCGAAGTCATAGGCAGGGCCCACGAGATTGGCGGCGATATTGCAGGAGACGGTATCGATCGAGATGATCAGCAGACCGATCAATACGCCCGCATTGGGCAAATGGGTCGCAAGTTCGACGGGATCCCAGATCGCCCTTCCGAACGCGATGCGTGTGGCGGCCGTGGTCAGGACGGCGACCACGGCCAGCATCGCCATGGGAACCGGCAGGCCGATCGTCTGCCCGACGACCTGATCGCGCTGGGTTTTCGCGAACCGGGTGAAGTCCGGGATGTTGAGGGCGAGCGTGGCCCAGTAGCCGATCATCGCGGTCAGACCCGGCCAGAAAATTGCCGAGAATCCACTGGTGAAAAGCGGCGCGGTGCCAAGGGCCAGCCCGTGTGTGTGGTGCATTGCCCAATAGAGCAGGGCTATGCAGATGGCGATCTTGACGGGCGCGGTCCATGTTTCCAGCTTGCGGACCATGTCCAGACCCTTGGTGACGAAGAACAGCTGGATGACCCAGAAGAGCGTAAAACAGGCCAGATGCGCGGCATCGATGCCGACCAGCGGCAAGGGCGCGCCGCCAATCGGGCGGTGTGTCACGACCGTGGCCAGCGCCAGCAATGTATTGCCGCCTACCCAAGTCTGGATGCCGAACCATCCACAGGCGACGATCGCCCGCGCCACTGCGGGCACCTTGGCCCCCGTCGTCCCAAAGGCGCAGCGCACCAGCACCGCATAGGGGATGCCGTAGCGGGCGCCAGCATGTCCGACCAGAAGCATGGGTATCAGCACGATGCTGTTGCCGAGCAGGATCGTGAAAATCGCCTGTAGCGGCGTCATGCCCTGATCGATGAGCCCGGCCGCAAGCATATAGGCCGGGATCGATATCACCATGCCGACCCAGAGCGCCCCGTAATGGAACCAGCGCCAGGTCCGGCTACCGGCATCGGTCGGCGCCAGATCGGCGTTGATGAGATCATTGTCGGTGCCTGCCATGCCACTGCCTCGTTTCGATTGCCGACGAATCCTAGGCGTAATCGCGATCGGCCACCATCCACGCGGCCGGATTAGGCCAATGGTTTAGGGCCGCGCTTTGGGCTTTACTGTCAACCGGCCCTGTGCGAGCAATTCGCCTCGCGACGACGACAATAATGAGAATGATCGCGCCGTCATCCATGACGCAAAAAAAATCTCGGGAGTGAACAGCGGTGGCCGCCACGATCGGGTGGGGCTTCACGGTGGTGGGGGCAACAGGCCGCTATCGCAATGCTTTGCGTTGCGGTTTGTCGGCGCTCGCTCTCACGCCAACATATAGAGGGCAATCATGATCTCCATTCGTACCATCCAGTTGCTCGCGGCCTCCAGCGTGGCCATCGCCATGGCCGCTCCCTGTTTTGCAGCGGCCGAACAGCCCGCCCCGGGTGGCGTGGAGGAGAGCGGCGAGATCACCGTGACCGCCAGAAAGCGCGATGAGCGCACCATCGATATACCTGTTTCGATCACCGCGATCAGCGGCGATGCCCTCGCCGCACGCGGAACGCCCAGTCTGCATGACCTCGACCGCGTCGTTCCCAGCGTGACGATCACCAATTTCGGTGCGGGCAATATCAGCCAGGCGGCAGTCGCCATCCGGGGCATCGTCACGAACGATCATCGGATCACCACCGATCCGGCCGTCAGCATCTATGTCGACGGCGTCTACATCGCCCGCAACATGGGCATCAACTTCAACCTCACCAACCTCGACCATGTCGAGATTTTGCGGGGACCGCAGGGAACCCTTTCGGGACGCAACAGTATCGGCGGCGCGATCAACCTCGTGACCAAACAGCCGGACCAGAACGAACATTATGAGATGGGAGCGCAGATCGGCACGCGCGGCCGGGCCAACTTCGACTTCTACGGCAATTTCCCTGTCACCGATACGCTGGCCATGTCGCTCTCGGGCGATATCGAGCACCGCAACGGTATCGGCACCTTCATCAACGTGCCGAGCACCAGCACCAAAGTCGGCCAGATATTTCAGGGCAGCGGTCGCTTCTCGGCAAAGTGGACGCCGACCGATCGCGTATCGCTCCTGCTGACGGTCGACGGTTTTCGCGGAAGCTACGGCATCACGCCGATGTATAATGTCATCATCAATCCGGCGGGCACGTCCGGGCTTACCGCCGGGGTCTTGCCGGTGAACCGGAATGACAATGGCACCGCCAATCCATCCATCCCCGACACCAACGCCAGGACCTTCGGCGTCTCGCTGGTGGGAATCTACAAACTCGACGATCATCTCTCGCTCAAGGCGATCGGGGCCGAGCGCTATCTTTCCTACAAGGGCGGTCTCGACGACGACAATTCGCCGCTGTCGATCGCGGAATCGCCGGAGACCGGAGATTCCCGGCAATGGACCGGCGAACTTCAGCTGAATGGCGAGTATGGCCGCTTCGATTTCGTGTCCGGCCTCTTCTACTTCCATGAAAGCGGCGGCGCGCGGGTGCAATATGGCGCCAGCGGATCGCTGTCGGGCGGTACGATCGTGACCAACCGAACCTTCTCGGGGGTCCACCAGATTTCGGACAGCTATGCCGCCTATCTTCACGGCGGATATGAGCTGGCCGATGGCCTGAAAATCTCCGCTGGCGCCCGCTATACCCGGGACGAAAAGGCGATGAGCTTCTTCCGCCAGATCGGCGCGGCATCCCCCCTGATCAGCGCCAACGGCAAAAGCTCCTGGGAGAAGCTGACGTGGGATGCGGCGATCAACTACAGCTTTACGCCAAGGCTCGTCAGCTATCTCACCGTTCAGCGCGGATATCAGAGCGGCGGTTTTCCCTCGCGTCCGTCTTCGGTGGCGGCGTTCGTCCCCTATAACCCCACGATTGCGACGAGTTATGAGGGCGGTCTGAAGGGATCGATAGGCCGGGCGTTCAATTTCTCCACTGCGGTCTTCTATACGCAGTATAGGGATCTGGTCCTCGCCTTTAACCAGTTCGTCGGCGGCTCCACCGGCTTCGTCAGTATTCAGGCGAACGCAGGCCGCTCACGCACTTATGGCGCCGAGTTCGAGGGGCATCTGGCCGTCGGCCGAGGCTTCAATCTCGACGGATCGGTCGGATATAATAACGCGCTGGTGACTTATGTGACGCCGGGAACCCAGGCGACGGCCGCGGGCAATCGCCCGCCCAATACACCGCAGTGGACCGCTTCCCTCGGGCCGTCGTTCCGGACGGAACTGGCGAACGGCAATGAAGTCGCCATGCGTGTCGACGGCTCGTATCGCAGCGCCTTCTTCAGCCAGCCGCTGAACACCGTGTACAACCGCATCGCGCCGAGGTTTCTCGCGAATTTCGATTTGTCCTATTCCATCAAGGACAAGCAGATCCAGTTGTCGATCTACGGAAATAATATCTTCAACAAGGTCTATGACGTCAATCGTGTCGACAGCTTCAAAGCGGGCTATCTTGAAATCCTCACGAACAACGACCGTAGCGAATTCGGTATGAAAGTGCGCAAGAAGTTCTGATGCGTTTCGGGGGCGGGCGGCCGAAGGTCGCCTGCCCCGCTTGTGGGCTCCCTCCAGAGCCGCCAGATCGGGATTTGAACCATGGGTAAGCCGGATAGCAGCACGCGCGCAGCGATGCGTATCATGGTCATGTTCACCCTTCTCGTCATCATTTGCGCAACCAGCAATGCCTATGCGCGGTGCGTGGCGCATCCTGGAAATCGCTGGTTATCGATCCGCGCAATTTTGCTGACCGGCGACATCGCGCCGAAGCAAGGGACGGTCTTGATCGATCCGTCCGGCACCATTCGCTGTGTGGGGCGCGCTTGCAGCACGCAGCAGCCAAACGCCACGCGGATCGATTGCCCTGATGCCCTGCTCTCGCCGGGATTCATCAACTTGCACGAGCATCTGGCGTTCGGAAACACCGCCCCTGCACCGGACAATGGCCTTCGCTACCGGCACCGGCACGACTGGCGCAAGGGCCTCAACGGCTATGTGGCGCTTGAGAATTTTCAGCCGGAGACCGATCCCGCGCTGATCGCCTGGATGGAACTGCGCCATCTGCTTGGCGGGGAGACGTCGATCGTCGGTGGAAGCATGGCAGCGGGCCTCGCCCGAAACCTCGATTTCCATGCGGGCCTTGAAGGATTGCAGGTCCCCCGCGTGACCTACGAAGTTTTCCCGTTCGACGATGCGGCGGGCATCGAACGGACCGGGGATTGCGATTATGGACCGTTGGCGGACAAGACGGAGGCCGTGGCGGCCAGACATGTGACGCTCATGCATCTGGGGGAGGGGATCAGCGAGGCCGCCCGCAACGAATTTCGCTGCGCGACGGACCCGCATTACGATGTTCAGCCACCCCCGGCGGGAGGAGGCGTTTCCCAAAATCTTCTATTGGACAATGTGACCGTCCTGCATGGCGTTGCCTTCGACCGGGCCATGCTGGGCGAACTGGCGCGGCGCAAGGTCGACCTTGTCTGGTCGCCTCGCTCCAACCTTTCTCTTTACGGCAGGACGTTGGACATCAACGCCGCGCTCGCGCTCGGCCTCACAGTGTCCCTTGGGACCGATTGGCTTCCTTCCGGGTCGTTCACGCTCGGCCGGGAAGCGGCTTGCGCGCGCGCCTATTCCGACGCCGCCGGAAGTGCCGTGCCGTTTCGCACGCTTTGGCGAATGATGACGGTCAATGGCGCCCATGCCGCCCATTTGGCAGGAAGGATCGGTGTTTTGCAGCCCGGCGCTGTCGGTGACGTGATCCTGGTCGAACAGGCAAAGCAGCGGAACAGAACGCCCTATGAGCAGGTGGTCCGGGCATCTGCGCCGTCTATGCTGGCGATCATTCGCGGCGGGCGCATCCTTGCAGGAGGTGATGCCCTGTTGGCCGGGCTCAAAGGAGGCGGCTGTGAACGGATAAGGATGGGTGCGCGTACCCAACGGATATGCATCGCCGGGGATTCCGGTTTCACCTATGCCGCACTCCAAGCGAAAGCGGCTTCGAGGAAGCTCTGGCCGGCCTTCTTTCTCGACCGCCCGCCCGTCGAGCCGACATGCGCTGCGCTCGCCGGAAAATCGCCTTCATTGGGAAACTAGCCCCACGAGGCGCGCCCGAGGATAATCCGGTGCGGGTGGTTGAGGCCTTCATCGATGAGCTGGATCTAACGGCTCTTGGTTTTGCCGGGGCGGAACCTGGAGCGACGGGGCGGCCCGCTTATCATCCATCGACGATGTTGAAGATTTACCTATAGGGCTATCTCAACCGGATCCATTCGAGCCGCCGGCTTGAGCGTGAGGCAGGTCGCAATATCGAGATGATGTGGCTGACGGGTCGGCTGGCACCTGACTTCAAGACCATCGCCAACTTCCGGCGCGACAACGGGACCGCGATCCGCTCGGTATGCGCGCAATTCGTGATGCTGTGCCGTAGCATGGGCTTGTTCGGCGGGGCCATGGTTGCGGTGGACGGCAGCAAGTTCAAGGCGGTGAACAACCGGGACCGTAACTTCACTGCGCATAAGGCCGCCAAGCGGATCGAACAGGTCGCCTGGCGCACGTCGCTGGGGAGATGGCGCGGCCCGGAGGAGATTGTCGGCCCGGTCCTGTTCCTTGCGTCGGACGCGGCATCCTATGTGACCGGGCAGGTGCTGGCGGTGGACGGTGGCTACACCGCCCACTTTTGATCCGTTTCAGGATATGGTTCGGCTATCGAGTTAAGTTGAACCATGTTCCTGCGAAGGCAGGAACCCAGTCCCACCCTCGCCTCATCCATATAATGTCTGAACCGGGCTCCTGCCCTCGCAGGCGCACTATTATCGGGACAAAGTCTAGGCGGCCAGGCCGCGCATCCGCAACAAGGCGTCGACCTCCGGCGCGCGTCCGGCAAAGGCCCGGAAATTCTCGGCGGCGGGACGGCTGGCCCCCGCGGCGAGAATCTCGCGCCGGAAAGCGGTCGCGCCGCCGCCTGGAATGGCGCCATGGGCGAAAATCTCGAAGGCGTCGGCCGACAGCAGTTCCGCCCAAAGATAGGAATAATAGCCCGCCGCATAGCCGCCCGCGAAAATATGGCTGAACGCATGGGCGAAGCGGTTCCATTCCGGCGGATGAACGACGGCGACGGCCTTGCGGACCTGATCCAACATGGCGTTGACCTGCGCGCCCTTGGCCGGATCATAGTCGCGGTGGAGCAGCAGGTCGAAGGTCGCAAACTCGATCTGGCGCAATATGGCAAGGCCCGCCTGGAACTGGCGTGCGGCGAGCAGGCGGTCGAACATCGCCTGCGGCAGCGGTTCGCCGCTGTCGACATGGCCGGACAGGCCGATCAGCGTGTCCCGGTCCCAGGCGAAATTCTCCATGAACTGGCTGGGCAATTCCACCGCATCCCATTCCACCCCGCTGATGCCGCCGATCGAGGGCAGATCCACCTCGGTCAGCAGGTGATGCAGCACATGGCCGAATTCGTGGAACAGCGTCACCACGTCATTATGCGTCACCAATGAGGGGCGGTCGCCCGTGGGCGGCGCGAAATTGGTGGTGAGATAGGCGATGGGCAGATGCAGGCGGTCGGCATCGCGGAAGCGGGAACGGCACACGTCCATCCATGCCCCGCCCCGCTTGCCCGCGCGCGCGAACAGGTCGAGATAGACGCCCGCCACCACGGCGCCGTCCCCATCGAGCACGTCGTAGAACAGCACGTCCGGGTGCCATGTCGACACCCCCTTCCGCGTGACGAGGCGGACGTTGAACAGCCGCTCGATCAGCGCCCGGGTGCCTGCCAGGACGCGGGGCAGGGGGAAATAGGCCTTGAGCGCCTCCTGATCGACGCCGTGCAGCGTGCGGCGCATTGCCTCCGCCACATAGGAAAGATCCCAGGGCCGCACATCGTCCAGCCCCAGATGCTTGGCGGCGAAGGCGCGGGCTTCGCCCAGTTCGCGCTCCCCGACAGGCCGTGCCCGGCCAGCGAGGTCGGCCAGAAATGCCAGCGCTTCGTCGGCATCGGCGGCCATTTTCGTTTCCAGCGAATGGGCGGCGGAATCGGCAAAGCCCAATATCTGCGCCGCTTCATGGCGCAGGGCCATGATCGCGTCGATCCTTTCGCTATTGTCGTGGCTCTTGTCGTCGGCCTGATCGGAGGCGCGGGTGTTGTGGGCGCGATAGACGCGTTCGCGCAAGGCCCGGTCCTTCGCATGAAGCAGGATCGCCAGGACGCTCGGTTGGCGCAAGGTGATCAGCCAGCCGGTCAGCCCCTTTTCCTGCGCATAGGCTGCCAGGATCGCCTTGTCGCTCTCCGGAACGCCCGCCAGGGCCGCTTCGTCGGTGACATGTTCGCTCCAGGCTTCGGTCGCGTCCAGCACCGCATTGCCGAATTTGGTGCTGAGGTCGCTCAGCGCCACGCCGATGTCGAGGAAACGCTGCCGCGCCTCACCCTCCAGCGCGACACCGGCAAGGCGGAAGCCGCGCAGGGCAAGGTCGACCGCGCGCTGCGCGGCAGGCGGCAGGCTGGCGAAATCGGGACGCGCGGCAAGGCGCGCCACGGTGTCATGATGGGCACGGTTCTGGCCAGCCTCCATCAGATAGGCGGTCATCAGCGCCTGGGCGGCGGCATGCGCCTCCCGCAATTCGGGCGTGTCGGCCACCGATGCGAGATGCCCCACCGGCGACCACACCCGTGACAGCAGGAAATCGGCGCGTTCGGCCGCCATGACCACCGCATCGAAATCATCCTTCCCGCTGGCGGTGATCCTTTCGACGGCAGCGCGATGCGCGGCGATGGCGTCTTCCATGGCGGGAACGACATGGGCCGCCTGTATGGCCGCGAAATCGGGCAGGTCACTATCGGCCAGGAGGGGATTGGCAGTCGTCATGATTTCTCGCAGCTTTCAGGGTCTCGACGGATGAAGCATATCCTCTAATTGGGCGCTGGCGAGCGGCTGTTCAAGCGTTTCCGGCCGTTGCGCCAATCAGGCGAGGGTCAGGTAGATTTCCGCTTCGATGACCCAATCCGCACCGGCCTGCCGCCATTTGGCGCTATAGCTGCCCGATGCGACAAGGCGACCCGCCCCGGCGGCCACGCCCTGCCAGCGGCCATGTTCCAGCGCGATGGGCTCGACCGTCGAGGCGACGATGCTGTCGGGCGTGCGGATATAGAGGGTTCGCTCCGCCGCGCTGAATTCCCGTTTCCACGCCTGAAGCTGCGCCTTGCGGCCGGAGATGACGGCGCTGTCCGTCCCGGTGACGAGAACGGCATGGAGGGCAAGCAGCGGCCCGATGGCATTCAGGTCCGCCTCGGCCAGAGCGCGGTTGAAATCGGCGCGGCGCAGGCGAATGGCAAGGTCGGGGGATGTCGTCATGGAATCGCTTTAGAAGATGCCGGTCAAATCCGCACCTCATCTTGCGCGGGCAGGCGTAAACAGGTCATGCCCTTTCACAATCCTTCGGCCTCGACCCAATGAGCGCCGGTGATTTCCCGCGCCAGTTCCCAGACCTGACGGCGGATGTCGGGAACGGCGACGATTTCCCAATGCGCGCCACGCGTCATCGGTCCGACCACGAACAGCCGCTGTTGGGCCGATCCGTTGCGGGCGATGGCGTGGCATTGCCGGTCGACATCGATGCCGATCGCCAGCGGATCGGGCCGGATGTCGCCGCGAATCGCCAACTGACGCAGCAGCGGATCGTCGGTGCGCCGCAGGTCGCCCAGCGGGCCTGTGCAATTGACGACCCGGGCGAAGGGCAGGGTCTCCCTCTCGTCCTGTCCGCGCCTGCGCAGATGGACGTGAAGCGTGCGGCCGTGGGGAACGGCCTCCACCACCTTGGCGGCATGGATTTCCAGCCGCCCTTCCGCCTGCATCGCCGCAAGTCTTGCGGCGACCTGCGGGGCGAGGCGGTGGCGGTGCACATCCCAATAGGGACGCAAATGGCGCAGGAAGCGACTGCGTTCTTCCGCGCTGGCGGCGCGCCACATATCCTGGGTGAAGCGGCGAAGTTCATCGACGGCGTTGCGCCAGCCGATCTCCGCGCTGCGGCTGCGCAGCGTGCGAACCAGCGTTGAGGCGGCGCCCCTCGGACGGTCGCTGCGGGCTGTGTAGTGCGCTGCCGGAGCATGGCTTTGCGGGGCCAATCCACGGCGGGAAAGTGCGACGATCCGTCCCCGAAAGCCGGCGCTGTCCAGGCTGAGCGCGCAGTCTACGGCGGTCAGCCCGCTGCCGAGCAGCAGAACCCGATCGCTCGGTCCCAATCCTTCGGCAATGGATGCGGCCCAGGGATCGTCGACATAGGATGCGCTATGGCCGGACAGGCCGGCAAAGGCGGGCAGGTCATGGGGCGGTAGATTGCCGGGCGCCAGTGCGACGATGTCGGCATCCACCCCACCGCCTGACCGCAGGTCGATATGGACGCCGTCGTCGCGCAGACTCAGATCGACCGCTTCATCCGTCACGATGGTCAGCCTGTCGCTGGCCTGTCCCCGCACCTTGTCCAGCATCGCGCAGAGATAGGCGCCATAGTCGCGCCGCGTGGCAAAGCTGCCTTCCTGCCCCAGCCCTTCCTGTTTCAGCCAGTCGGTGAAATGATCCGGGCTGTCGGGCAGCGCGCTCATATTGGCGGCGCGCACGTTGAGGATATGGCCGGCCTGCGCGGCGCCATAGGCCAGACCCCGGCCCAGGCGGTCGCCCTGGCGCTCCAGCATCGTCACCCGCAGCGTGCCATGCCGAAGCAGGTTGATGGCCAGCAGCGTGCCGCTGAACCCGCCCCCGATGATGGCGGCATGATCGACCTTCAGCATGGATCAAGCATTTCCAATCTGAATTCGCCCAGACAGCGCCAATATTCCTGCCGGAAACCAAGGATTTCCGTGGCATTATCGGATGCCCTGCGTGAGATGGCAGTTCAAGGAAAATCGCGCATGGCAACGATAAAGCCGGCCGCCGTTCGCGGCTTTGCGCCAAAAAATGCTCAGCGGCCGCGGTTCGATGTCTGCATCATATCCCACGGTCTCGACTGCCGGAACAGCGCTTTCGCAAGCTTCCTGCGGGGCCGGAAAAAATCCCGCGCGACGGAGTTGAGAAACGTTGTTTTTTATGGTAACAACGTTTCCAGCATGGTTTAGGAGATTTCATTATGCGCACCCGGATTACCAATTTGCTCGGAATACAGCATCCGATCGTTCAGGGCGGTATGCATTTCGTGGGCCTGGCCGAACTGGCCTCCGCCGTTTCCAACGCCGGGGGACTGGGCGTGATCACAGGGCTGACGCAACGCACCCCCGAAGCGCTCGCGCGCGAGATCGCCCGCTGCCGCGAAATGACCGACAAGCCGATCGGCGTGAATCTGACCTTTCTCCCGGCGTTCGCGAAGCCGCCCTATCCTGAATATATCCAGGCCATCGCCGAGGGCGGCGTTACCATCGTGGAGACGGCAGGCCGGAGCCCGGAGGCCTATATGCCCGCGCTCAAGGCGGCGGGGATCACGGTCATCCACAAATGCACCTCGGTGCGCCATGCGTTAAAGGCGGAAGCGATCGGCTGCGATGCGGTGAGCGTCGACGGCTTTGAATGCGGCGGCCATCCCGGAGAGGACGATATTCCGAACATGATCCTGCTGCCGCGCGCGGCGGACGAATTGCGCATACCGTTTCTGGCGTCCGGCGGCATAGGAGACGCGCGCAGCCTTGTCGCGGCCCTCGCACTGGGCGCCGACGGCGTCAATATGGGAACCCGGTTCATTGCGACCCAGGAAGCGCCGGTCCATGCCAATGTGAAGCAGGCTCTGCTCGATGCGACCGAGCTCGATACGCGGCTGATCATGCGGTCTCTCAAAAACACCGAACGCGTATTGAAGAACGAGAATGTCACCCGTTTGCAGGAGATTGAGCGGGAAAAGGGCAGCGCCCTCACGATCGACGACATCCACGATCAGGTTGCGGGCGTCTATCCGAAGGTCATGGTCGATGGCGATATGGACGCGGGCGCATGGAGCTGTGGGATGGTCGTCGGCCTGATCCGGGACATTCCAACGGTCAAGGATCTGATCGACCGGATCATGGCCGATGCCGAAAGCATTATCCGGCGGCGGCTATCCAATTTCCTTGCCGAAGGCGCTGCGGATCATCAAACTGTCGCCGCATGACCGCATCTCCCATCATAGGCAATATCCGGGCCGCCCGGTCGGCATTGGAGGCGGAGACTCGTCCGACCCTCCTGTCGGCTGCCGCGGCCTTGTTGAGCGAAGAGGGGCCGGGCGCGCTGACGGTCCGGCGCGTGGCCGAAACCGTCGGCGCTTCGACGAAGATGATTTATACCCATTTCGGCGGCAAGGACGGTTTGCTCGAAGCTCTTTACCTGCACAGCTTTGCTGAGCTGGTCCTTGCGTTTCAAGCACATGCCGGGGAAGCCGACAGCGCCCGGCGGCTGGCCCTGATGTTGGGAGCCTATCGGTCTTTCGCTCTTGACGAACCGGCGCTCTACAATGTGATGTTCGGTGATCTGGGCCGGGCGTGGGAAGCGCCCGCCGCCTGTCGCAAGCAGGCCTGGCGCAGTTTCGAAACGCTAAGGGATGCCGTGCGCGACGATTTGCCAGCCGACCGCAGGCTTGATGCCCAGCATGTGACCTACGCATTGTGGGCAGCGGCGCATGGAGTGGTGAGCTTGGAACATCGCAAGCTTATCGGTCCGGCGTCCGGCGCCGCTGCCATTTTCGATAGTGCGCTTAACGCAATTTGCGCGGCCAACGGCATGAGGTGCAAATTGCAGACGCACCCCTAGCCGGGCGCGCCAGTCGTTATTCCGGCGACGCTTCGCGGATATGATCCGACCCGGCATGGTCTGGTAGCGGCTGCGCCGTGATGCAAACCGCCCTCTGAAGCCGGAACGGCATTGAATCAAAGAATTCTTATAGTTCCGACAGCATTGCTTGTGAGACTTATCTCTACCGATGAAATAGATAAATAAGCAATTGCTGTCGGAAGGACAAATATGAACCCGTTGCGTTTCCTGATCGACTCCTGGAGTCGCTTGCGCGATGCCGCTCGTCGCGAATTTCTGCGCGATCCCGACGTGATCCTGTTCGATCGGGCTGCGCCGAAGCAGGAAAGCCTCGGTGGTCGCTGAAGGCTGGTCGCGGCGCGGTTTTCTGGCGGCTGGGGCGGCATCCGGGCTGTTGCTGTCGGGGTGCGGCGCCGGTCGCGATTCCCGGCCCCGTCTGCGCGTCTCGATCACCGGCAAGGGGGAAGGCGATACGCGGCTGCTGTTCAAGGCGGCCGGAATCGCGCCCAAGGGTTTCGATCTGCGCTACAGCGAATTCCAGTCCGGCCATCTGGTGGTGGAGGCGCTGAACGGCGGTTCGCTCGATTATGGCGGGATGAGCGAAATTCCGCCCATTTTCGCCGCCGCGTCGACGATCCAGAGCTTCCGGCAGATCGCCGTCACCCATGCCGACGTCAATAATCAGGTGGTGCTGGTGCCCAAGGGCTCGAAAGCGCGCTCCATTGCCGATCTCAAGGGCAAGCGGGTGGGCTATGTGCGCGCCACGACCTCCCAATATTTCCTGATCCGGATGCTCGAAGAAGTGGGCCTGGGATGGGACGACATCACGCCCGTCGCCATGGGCGTCTCCGATGGCGCGGCGGCCTTTTCCCAGGGATCGCTGGACGGTTGGGCGATCTACGGCTTCCCGATCCAGCGGGCGATCGCGACCGAAGGCGCCCGGATATTGCGCACGGCCTATGGCATATTGTCGGGCAATTATCTGGTGGCAGCCCATGTCGATGCGCTGGCCGATCCGGCAATGTCGCAGATCATCCGCGAATATCTGGCGCTGGTGCAGCAGGCCTTTGGCTGGGCGGCAGCGCACCAGGATGAGTGGGCAGGCATCATCGCCCAGGACATCGGCGTGCCGCGCGATTATGTGGTGGACCAGTTCCGGCGCAAGAGCGCCAGTTATGAACTGCGCCCCGTGACCGATGCGGCCATCGCCTCTCAACAGCAGGTGGCGGACCTTTTCTTTGCCCAGAAGCTGTTGCCGAAGGCGGTCGACGTGCGGCCCCTCTGGGACAAGCGGTTCAACGATTCCATACCGAAAAGAGGCTGAAAAATCATGGCCAGCCAGGCACTTGTTCCCGAAACTCCGTCTCTCGCACCGATCGGCCCCGAACTGTTGGACCGGATCACCCGGCAACTGGCGGAAACGGCGGAAGCCTATGACCGGAGCGCGGAATTTCCCCGCGCCAATTTCGATCTGCTGGGGCGGGAAGGGCTGATCGGGCTGACTGTCCCGGTCGAATATGGTGGGCGCGGCGCGGCCCTCTCCGAAGCGTTGCGCGTGCTTGGCGCGGTGGCCAAGGGGGAGCCGTCAACAGCGCTGATCCTGTTCATGACTTACCATTATCATGCGACTCCTGCCCGGGCGCAGGACTGGCCGCAGGGGATTTACGAGCAACTGGCGCGGCAGGCGGTGCAGGGGCGCGGATTGATCGGCGGGCTGCGCGTCGAGCCGGAGCTGGGGACGCCGGTGCGCGGCGGCCTGCCCGCGACGGTGGCCCGGCGCACGGCCGATGGCTGGGCGATCAGCGGCACGAAAATCTACTCCACCGGATCGACGGGCCTCGACTGGTTTTCCGTATGGGCGAAGACGGATGAGGAAAGCCCCCGCGTCGGCAATTTCCTGGTCCGTTCCGACAGTCCGGGCATCGGCATAGAAGCGGCCTGGGACCATCTGGGCATGCGCGCGACCGTCAGCCATGCAGTGCATTTCACGGATACGCCGGTTCCGCTCGATCATGCGGTCGACATCCGTCTGCCCGAGCAATGGGCGGCGGGAGTGAGTGACCCCAGCATCGCGATCTGGAACGCGCTGTCGATTTCGACCATCTATGATGGCGTGGCGCGGGCTGCGCGTGACTGGCTGCGCGCCTATCTCAACGATCGGGTGCCCAGCAACCTCGGCGCTTCGCTGGCGACGCTGCCGCGGGTGCAGGAGAAATTTGGGGAGATCGAGACACTGTTGCAAGTCAACCGCACGCTGATCCGCGACGCCGCTGCGCGCCATGACGCAGGTGATCCGCCCGGCGCGGTGGAGGTGAACAACATCAAATATGTCGCGATGGCCAATGCGATTCGCGCGGTGGAAATCGGCCTCGAACTGACCGGCAATCCGGGCATCAGCCGCAAGAATCCGCTGGAGCGCCATTATCGCGACGTGCTGTGCAGCCGCATCCACTCGCCGCAGACCGATACCATATTGATCGCGGCGGGACGCGCCGCGCTGGGGAACTGACATGTCCTTGATCATCGCCAGCCAGTTGGAACCCGATTTCAATCGTAGCCTTGGCCTGCACCCGTCCGCCCCGACCCTGATCGACGTGGCGGAGGACGAGCCGTGGACCGCCGCGGACGAGGCGGACATATTGCTGGTGCGGCCCTCCTTGGCCTGGCGGCAATCGGCGCAGGAGCGGCCCAAAATATGGCCGGGGCGGCTCAAATGGGTCTATAGCGCCTCGGCAGGAGTGGATTTCTATCCCGGCTGGCTGCTGGATGCGCCGCTCGTCACCTGCGGTCGCGGGGTCGCTTCGGAAGAGATCGCTGATTATGTGATCGCCGCCATCTATGCGCATGCCAAGAATCTGGAGGCGGTGACGGTGCGCTCGCGCGAGCAGTGGGCCCAGCTTCCGCTGGGCCGCGTGTCTGGAACGACCATCGGCATCGTCGGCCTGGGCGCGATCGGCGCGGCGGTGGCGCGGCGCGGTCTGGCGCTGGGCGCTCAGGTCGTTGGCTTGCGGCGAAGCGGGGCGCAATCGGGAATCAGCGGCGTGCAGCATGTCCGCGATCTCGAAACACTGGTGGCGGAGGCGGATCATATCGTCATCGCCGTGCCCGGAACGCCGGAAACCCGCCATCTCTTCAACCAAGCCCTGTTTGCGCGGATAAAGCCGGGCGCCCATATCATCAACGTGGCGCGGGGGTCCGTGATCGATCAGGAAGCGCTGATCGATGCGCTGGATCGGAACCGGCTGGGCTTTGCCACTCTGGACGTCACCGATCCGGAGCCGCTGCCCGAAGGTCATGCGCTCTACAGCCATCCGCGTGTCCGGCTGACACCGCATATTTCCAGCAATTACACCCTGATCCGCCATCGGTTGCTGGATAAGGTCAATGACGATCTGTCCCGCTTCGTCCGGGGCGAAAAGCCCAGCGACATCGTGGATCCGGCACGGGGTTATTAGGATCGGCTGACGTTCGATTATCGTGAATGATAGCCGCCAGGAAATCCGTCATGCTGAAACAAGTTCAGCATGACGGATGAGAATGAACCCGGCGGCAATCGAGTCAGAGCGTCTGAACCGTCTCCCGCGCTAACTCGGCAAGACGATGCGCTGCCTTGTCCAGCTTTTCGCCTGCGCGCAGGATGGCGGCGACGCGGGGCAATTGCGGCAGCTTTTCATGTTCCAGCGCTTCGCTGTCGCCAAGGAACAAATGGGTGCGGCAGGTGACGCCCAGCCCCGCACCAACCGCCGCCTTTAGCGTCGCCAGATTGGGCGTTTCCACCGCGATCCGCCATTGCAGCCCGCTATCCTCTAGCGCCCGGATCGCGGCTTCGCGGAACCGGCAGGGCTCCTCCAGCACGGCCAGCGGGATCACCTCGCGCTCGACCAACGCGGCCTCGCCATACCAGCTCATCGGGGCGATCGTCACCGCATGCGGATCGTTGGGCGCGGCGAAACCCAGCAAAATGTCCAGTTCGCGGCGGTCCAGTAAAGTCTGCAACTCGGCGGTGCCGGCGACCCGCGCATAGATCTGCGCGTCGGGGTGCAGTTCGGAAAAGCGCGACAGCAGCCCGCTGAGCAGGCTGTCGGCAAAATCCTGGACCATGCCGATGCGCGCCGGCCCTGCGAAACGGCCGGCGCTGACCGCCGCGACGGCTTCATCATGCAGCAGCAGCACGCGCCGTGCATAATCGAGCAGCACTTCCCCGGCGGAGGTCAGGTTCAGCCGCCGCCCTTCCCGAAGAAACAGCGTCTGCTGCACCAGTTCCTCCAGCCGCTTGATCTGGAGGCTGAGCGCGGATTGGGTCACGAACACCTGCTCCGACGCGTTCAGCATCGATCCGGTGTCGACGATGGCAACGAAGCTGCGAAGCAAATTGGTGGGCAGATTGACCGGCATGAAAACCTCATCGAAAGGGGAGCCGCCGATCCGAAGCCGGGAACGGAGATGCTGTCTTATCGCGAAGGCTAATATATCAATCAAAATAGTAGAGATTTAATATGGCCAGGAAAATCTTGGCTCAAACGGTCGAAGCACGCAAACCCGCCATTTCCTGCGGCCAATGACGCCCGATTTGCGGTCAATCGCTCCATATTAACATCCCTCATAGGTCGGCCAAATAAAACTTAATTGAATTGGTAGAGAATTCATGTTGGGCTTTCCCTCACCATAAGAGGGCGAGTTGATGACGGTTGTGACAGTGAACAGGGGCGGTCCCGGATATTCCGACGTCCGGAGATTTTCTCTGGCGCGCTTCGGCGGACGCTGGCTTTCGCCCGTCATTCTGCTGCTGCTCTGGGAATTGGGGTCGCGAAGCGGCCTGATCCCCGAACGGACCCTGGCCGCGCCCTCCGCCGTGATCGGCACGCTGATCGAAATGCTGCTCTCGGGCGAATTGCCTTCAAACCTGCTGGTGTCCTTCGCCCGAGTCGCCGCTGGCTTGCTGATAGGGGTGGGCCTTGGCCTCGGGCTTGGTCTCGTCGCCGGTCTGTCCCGCACCGGGGAGCTGGCCGTCGACCCGCTGATGCAGATCAAGCGGACCATTCCCGCGCTCGCGCTGACGCCGCTTTTCATTGTCTGGTTCGGCATTGGCGAGACGCCCAAAGTGGCCCTGATCGCTTTCGGGACCATCTTCCCCGTCTACCTCAATCTCTATAGCGGCATTCGGAGTGTCGACCTGCGCCTGCTGGACGCGGCGAAGAGCTTCGGCCTCAGCCGCTGGGAGCAGATCTGGCATGTGGTGCTGCCCTCCGCGCTGCCCTCGCTGCTGGTGGGGCTGCGCTATGCCTTGTCCGTTTCCATCCTGGTTCTGGTCGTGGCAGAGCAGATCAACGCTTCGGCGGGGCTCGGCTATCTCATCAACAATGCCCGCGATTTCATGCGGACCGACATCATCGTCGTCTGCCTCATGGTCTACGCCATTCTCGGCCTAGGCGCCGACTGGCTGGTCCGCAGCATCGAAGCCCGCGCCCTGATCTGGCGCCCCAGCATAGTGGAGCAATAAGCATGGACGCCCGTCTCGGATTTACCGCTCTGCAAAGCGCCGCCGATCACCTTCCGCATCCAGAACCCGTGGTGAGGCTGCGCGATTTCACTCGCCGCTTCGGCCCCAACACGATCATCGATGGCCTCGACCTCGACATCGCGCCGGGCGAGTTCATTGCCCTGCTGGGTCGCTCCGGTTCAGGCAAGACGACGTTGCTGCGGACGCTCGCGGGGCTGGACGAGGTGCGGGGCCAGGATGTGGAAGTCCCTGATTCCCGCGCCGTAGTGTTCCAGGACGCCCGTTTGCTCCCCTGGAAGCCGGTGTGGAAGAATGTGGCCCTTGGCCTGAAAGGCGACCGGGTGCGCGACCGAAGCGAGGCGGCGCTCAAGGAAGTCGGCCTTGGCCATCGGCTCGACGCCTGGCCGCTGACGCTGTCGGGCGGGGAGGCGCAGCGCGTCGCGCTCGCCCGCGCTTTGGTGCGCGAACCCACGCTGTTGCTGCTCGACGAACCTTTCGCCGCGTTGGACGCGCTGACCCGCTACCGGATGCACGACCTTGTCCTGTCGCTGTGGCGCGCACATCGGCCAGCCGTGCTGATCGTGACCCATGATGTGGAGGAAGCGATCGCACTGGCCGACCGGGTGCTGGTGCTCGACAAGGGACGCATCGTCGCGCAGGAGCGGATCACGGCTCCCCGCGGCGAACGATCCGGCATTTCCGGTCGCCTGCGCGAAAAGCTGCTTTCCTATCTGGGTGGCGAGGATCATGGCGACGGTGTCGTTCCCTTCGCGCCCATCGCTGAGGCGGCCGAATGAACGCCGTCTCGGCCATAGAGCGGCCTGTCGATAGCCGCACGGACATTGGCCGCTTGCGCGGCTTCGTCACCGCCTTTGCCGATCTGCTGGCGGCGACGCGTGACGAAGGAGCGATCCTGGAAAGCGGTCGCGCCCTGCTGGGCCGCCTGATCGCGAAGGACGACTGGTTGCCTGAAGAGTTCACCCGCCCGCATCCCGATCGCTACCAGCAATATTTGCTCCATTGCGACAGCCGCGAGCGTTTCAGCGTCGTCAGCTTCGTCTGGGGACCGGGCCAGTCGACGCCGGTCCACGACCACACCGTCTGGGGCTTGGTCGGCGTGCTGCGCGGCGTGGAGAAGGTCGAGCGGTTCCGCCAGTCGCCCGACGGCCGATTGATCCCGCATGGCGAGCAATATCTGCGCGAGGGCGAAGTCGACGCCGTATCCCCCCGCATCGGTGACATTCATCGCGTGACCAACGGCCTTGCTGACCGGCCGTCGATCAGCATCCATGTCTATGGCGCCAATATCGGCGCGGTCGAGCGGGCGACCTATGCGCCCGACGGCACGCCCAAGACCTTCATATCGGGTTACGCCAACGGCGTGATCCCCAACCTCTGGGACAGATCGAGAAACGCATGACCACCGACACGCTGGACCGTATTCAAACTGCCACGCCGCAGGACATTCGCCGCGCCCTGCTGGTCGGCAGCGAGATTGCCCTGATTGACGTGCGTGAGGAGCATGAATTCGCGCAGGGCCATCCGCTCTTTGCGGCCCAGATTCCGCTGCGCCGGATCGATGAGGAAGCGCGCTGGCGCATTCCCCGGCTCGATACGCCGATCGTCGTCTATGACGATGGCGAAGGACTGGCGCGCAAGGCGGCCGTCCGTTTCGAGGGTCTGGGCTATACCGACGTCCGCGAACTGGAAGGCGGTCTCAATGGCTGGCGCGAGGCGGGTTATGAGCTGTTCGAGGATGTGAACAGCTATTCCAAGGCCTTTGGCGAACTGGTCGAGCATCGCCGCCATACGCCTTCACTGGCGGCCGAAGAGGTGCAGGCGCTGATCCGGGAAAAGGCGGATATCGCGATCCTCGACGCCCGCCGCTACGAAGAATATCACACGATGAGCATCCCGACCGGCACCAGCGTGCCCGGCGCCGAACTGGTGCTGCGCGCCCGGTCCATCGCGCCCGATCCCGACACGACGATCATCGTCAATTGCGCGGGCCGGACCCGGTCGATCATCGGCACGCAGTCGCTGGTCAATGCGGGTTTGCCCAACCCGATCTTCGCCCTGCGCAACGGCACGATCGGCTGGACGCTGGCGGGGCAGGAGCTTGAAACCGGCCAGACCCGCGTCGCGCCGGAGGTCGACAATCGTTCGGCTGAAGATGCCCGCGCCCATGCTCGGGAAGTCGCTTATCGCGCCGGGGTGAAGCGTATCGGCTGGGATGAGCTGGAAGAGTTGAAGGCGGATAGTGCCCGCACACTCTATCTCTACGACGTCCGCCAGCCGCGTGAATATGAAAGCGGTCATCTGCCCGGATTTCGCAACGCGCAGGGCGGCCAGCTCGTGCAGGAGACCGACCATAATGCGCCGGTGCGCGGGGCGCGCATCGTCGTCACCGACGATCTTGGCCCGCGCGCGGACATGACCGCCTCCTGGCTCGCGCAATTGGGGTGGGAGGTCTTCGTGCTTGAGGTCGACTGGTCCGCAGTGACGCTGGAAAAGGGGTCCGATGGCGCGCCCAGCCCACGCGGGCCGGAGGGCCGCTACAAGCGCCCCTATGAAGGCACGGACAACAAGGCCGCCGCCATGCAGGCCTATCTCGACTGGGAATATGGCCTCGTCGCCCAATTGGAGCGCGACGGCACCCACGGCTTTTTCGTAATCTGATTTTGAGAGGCGAGTATGAGCGTCAAGTTTATCGGCTATATCGGCTTCAACAACGGCTCGGAAACCCAGTCGGCGGTGCGCAGCCGCACGCTCGACAAGGATTATGTCGAGGCGGCGGCCAAGGCGCAGGAGGAGGGCGGTTTCGACCGCGTGCTGATCCCGTTCGGCTCCAACACCCCCGAAAGCCAGATCGTCGCCGCCCATGCCGCGGCCATTACCTCGACCCTGGGATTTCTGGTCGCGCACCGGCCCGGCTTCACCCAGCCGACGGTCGCGGCCCGGCAATTGGCGACGCTGGACCAGTTGTCGGGCGGCCGCGTTGCCGTCCACATCATCACCGGCGGCGCTGACGAAGAAATGGCGCGGGATGGCGACACGAAGAGCGTGAAGGCGGAACGTTACGCCCGCACCGACGAATATCTGTCGATCCTGCGTCAGGAATGGACGGCGGCCCAGCCCTTCGACCATCAGGGCAAATTCTATGACGTGAAACAGGCGTTCAGCGCCATCAAGCCCGACAATCTGCCGGTCTTCTTCGGCGGTTCGTCGCCCGAAGCGATCGATGTCGCCGGGCGTCATGCCGATGTCTACGCCCTGTGGGGCGAAACGCTGGAGGCGGTGCAGGATACCGTGCGGCAGGTGCGCCGCTCGGCGGTGCGCTATGGCCGCGATCCGGGCTTCTCCCTCTCGCTGCGCCCGGTGATCGCGGACACGGAGGAAGCGGCATGGAAGCGCGCGGCGGAGATCGAGGAGCAGGTGCGCGAAAATCGCATCGCCGCCGGACTGCCGCTTGCCGGCCATCGTCCGGCCAATGCCGGGTCGCTCCGCCTGCTTGAAACCGCCAGCGCCAACCGGCAGGACAAGCGGCTCTGGACCGGCGTCGCGGCGCTGACCGGGGCTGCGGGCAACAGCACGGGGCTGGTCGGCACGCCTGAGCAGGTGGCCGATGCGATGCTCGATTATTATGACATCGGCATCGACCATTTCCTGATCCGCGGCTTTGATCCGCTGGGCGACTCCATCCTCTATGGCCGGGAACTTCTCCCCATTGTGCGGCGCAAGGTTTCTGAGCGGACCAAGGCCGGTCTGGCGCTGGCGGGCTGATATGGCGAAAAACAGGGGCGCGATCATCGCGGTGGCACTGGTGGCGGCGGCGGGCTTTGGCCTTGCCGCCGCGAAATTCGGCGGCAGCGGCGACACGGTGCTGCGCGTCGCCAATCAGAAGGGGCAGGTCAAATCCATGATGATCGCCTCGGGCGTGCTCAAGGATGCGCCTTATGAGGTCGAATGGTCGGAATTTCCGGCTGCTCAGCCCTTGCTGGAGGCGGTGGGCGGTGGCGCCGCGGATCTCGGCCTGGCCGCTGACGCGCCCTTCATCTTCGCCTATCAGAGCGGCAGCCCGGTCAAGGCCATAGGGGTGCAGGCGCCATTTGCCCAAGCCGGGGAAGCGCTGGCCATAGTGGTGAAGAACGGCTCGCCTGCGCGGTCGGTGCAGGATCTGATCGGCAAATCGGTCGCCACCACGCGGGGGTCGATCGGCCATCATCTGCTGCTTCAGGCGCTGGAGCGGGCGCATATCCCGGCGGACAGGGTGCGCGTCACCTTCCTGCCGCCCGGCGATGCCAAGGCCGCCTTCGACAGCGGCGCGATCGACGCCTGGTCCACCTGGACGCCCTATACCAATGTGGCAATCAAGGAAGGCGCGCGAGCCGTGGTCGATGCGAAGGATTATGGCCTGCCCGTCTATATCGACATCGCGCATAGCGATTCCATCGGCCCCAAGCGCGCTTTGCTCGCTGATTTCCTCCAGCGGGAGGCAAGGGCCGTCGAATGGGCGCGCGCGCATCCTGACGAATTCGCGCAAGTGCTGGCAAAGGAAACCGGCCTGCCGATCGACATCGCCCGCGCCAGTTTCGATCGCAACAACCGCGTGGCCCAGCCCATTGACGGGAAGATCATCGCGCATGAGCAGGACATCATCCATCGCTTCCAGAAAGCCGGTCTGACTGAAGGCAAGCGGCCTGTCGCGGATGCCTTCGACCGCAGTTTCGGCAAAAGCGGGTGAAGCTGAACTTCGCCACCGGCAAGCAGATCTAAAATTCAAATTTACTCATAGTTCGGATAGCGAAGTCATTTCTCAATCGATTTAATAGAAAATAGACGGTCCCCGGAAACCGGGGGATAAATCCATGAACCTTGATCGCCTTTATCTGTGCTCGACCGCACTTGCAGGAGCGCTTCTGACGTCCGCGCCCTTGTTCGCGCAGACTGTTGCGACGCCCGACGGTGCCGCAGCCGAAGCCGCCGCTGACGCAAGCGCCATCATCGTAACCGGCGTGCGTGGTGCGCCGCGTACCGTGGCGGAAAGACCAACGTC
Source organism: Sphingobium sp. SJ10-10 (assembly GCF_036038995.2). Lineage (NCBI taxonomy): Bacteria > Pseudomonadati > Pseudomonadota > Alphaproteobacteria > Sphingomonadales > Sphingobiaceae > Sphingobium > Sphingobium sp. SJ10-10. The sequence continues at coordinate 164,266 of NZ_CP158133.1, read as the reverse complement.
GCGCCCTTCGAGCGTAAGCGGCCCGCACGCAAGCCCTTGCCCGAGCATCTGCCGCGTGAACGCATCGTCATTGCTGCGCCGGAGGCCTGCCCCTGCTGCGGCTCGGAACGGCTATGCAAGCTGGGTGAGGATATCACCGAGACGCTCGAGGTCGTGCCGCGCCAGTGGAAGGTGATCCAGACCGTGCGGGAGAAGTTCTCCTGCCGGGATTGTGAGAAGATCACCCAACCGCCAGCGCCGTTCCATGTGACGCCCCGTGGGCTCTTTGGCCCCAGTTTCCTGGCGATGCTGCTGTTCGAGAAGTTCGGCGCGCATCAGCCGCTCAATCGCCAGCGTGACCGCTATGCCCGCGAGGGCGTAGACCTGAGCCTTTCGACCCTGGCCGATCAAGTTGGCGCCTGCACCGCCGCGCTAATGCCGCTCTATTTGCTGATCGAGGCGCATGTCCTGGCCGCCGAGCGGCTGCATGGCGACGATACCACGGTACCAGTGCTGGCCAAGACCAAGACCGATACGGGCCGGATCTGGACCTATGTCCGGGATGATCGACCTTTTGGCGGGCCAGCGCCGCCCGCGGCGATCTTCCATTATTCCCGTGACCGGCGGGGCGAGCATCCCGTTGGCCATCTGGGCAACTGGAGAGGCATTCTCCAGGCCGATGCCTATGCCGGATACAATGCGCTGTTCCACGCCGACAGATTGCCGGCGCCGCTGACCCGCGCCCTATGCTGGAGCCATTATCCAGAGCATGGTTTTATCTGGGGCGTTTTGGGATATAATCCGGGCTTGCCGGAGATTTCGGCGCACTGGGCTCCAGATAAAAGCAGCGACCTCGCAGTCGGGGGCCGCCGCGCGGGGGGCGACGTTGCAGATACCATTGCGTACCAGGTCGACGATCGAGGACTATGTCGCCACGCAGGAGTGGCGGCGCGCGCGACTGTTGCGCTGCCCGCTCCATCCGAGCGGCGGCTGTGCATTTCGGCGGCACGGTAGCTATGCGCGCCTGACCAGTCCGGGTGTACGGATCGCTCGCTGCTACTGCCCACAGGGGCACATAACATTCAGCCTGCTCCCGGATTTTCTCGCCGCTCGCCTGCCCGGTTCGCTTGCCGCGATCGATCGCATCGTTGGGATAGCCGCGTCGGAACGAAGCATGGAAGCCGCCGCAGACGCAGCGCGCGGCCCGGATATTTCCCTTCCAGGCGCGGTGCGCTGGCTTCGCCGCCGCGTTGTCGCGGTGCGCAGATCCGTTGCCGCCGTCAAATTGATGGCGCCCCGGCTGGCGAGGCCGGGCTTGCCGGTGAGCGACGTTCCGGCCCTTGCGACGCTCCGCCTAGCCCTTTCCCCGGAGCTGTTGCACTGTATTCCGGCCCCCTTGGGACTCCGACCCATCCAGAGGATAGGCAGTGTCGGCGATGCCGATGGCTCTTGCCAACACGATGCGGGGCGTGATCACGTTTTCAGCGTCAGCTACGCTTTGCCGATCGAGGTAAAGCCATGCCCGTACATGTCGATCATATCGCCGCAGCCGACCCTGCCGCGCCCACCCCCGACGATATCCGCCGCATCTGGAGCGCCGAGCGGCGCCTTGGGGCAGGAACAACGATTGTTTATCTGATCCGCATCCAGCAGTTTCGTACCTATTGCGCCTTGCACGGCCTGGTCGAGCGAGAAGAGTTGACCCTTGAACGCGTTGGCCGCTTCAAAGACTGGTATGCGGAGCGACGGGGGCTAGACCCGCTTTCTCTCAGACTTTCCAGCAGCGCCCTGCTGTCGCTCAGCCGTGTCTATCATTGCTTGGGGCTTGCCCCACCTGACTGGCGACCGCCTCGTCCAGGGAAGGCTTTGCTGCCGCCGTTGCTCGCGCAGTATGCCGCCTATCTGACCCAGCATCGCGGTAATCCAGAGGTGACGGTTCACAAAAAGCTGGGCCACATCGGTAAGCTTCAGGATTACTTGATTCAGGCCGGCAAGGACTGGCACTCGATGCAGATAACCGATGTCGATGCATTTCTGGTTGGCCGCGCCGCGCGATATTCCCGATCGCATGTGAGCGATCTTGCTTGCACGGTACGCTGCTTTTCCCGTTTCCTGCACTGGAGTGGACAGAGTCCGGTCGATATCAGCGAGGCCGTGATCGCGCCCGTGCAACGACGGCACGAGCGACCGAGACGCGCCCTTTCCTGGGACAATGTGAAGCGGCTCCTGATGGCCGTGGACAGATCAAGTCCGCAGGGCCTTCGCGACTACGCGATCCTGCTGATGATGAGCACCTATGGCTTTGGCGCCGGCGAGATCATCCGCTTGCAGTTTCGGGATATCGACTGGGATAATAGCACACTGTCAGTCCTTCGCCCAAAGACGGGCGTTGCATTCACGCTGCCGCTGTTGCCACCCGTCGCCAAGGCGCTGGCAGAGTATCTACGCCACGGCCGGCCCGCTGATACACCCACCCGCCATCTTTTCGTGCAGATGAAGATGCCGCTGGAGCCATTCGCGGCTTCGAGCGCGATACGCCACATCGTGATGAAGCATGCGAAGATCGCGGGGATCGATGCACCATTTCTGGGCAGCCATGTATTGCGACATTCTCACGCGGCGCGCCAGATAGACCTGGGTGCGCGGCCCCAAGTGATATCGGATCTCCTTGGTCACCGGGATCCAGAGTCGGTCTCGGCCTATGTGCGGATCGCCACCGCGTCCCTGCGCGAGATCGCATTGCCGGTGCCGACATGACCACCGTCATCGTCCTGGAAGAGTTAAGGAACGACGCCGCGAGCTTCCTGGCGTTCAAGCGCGCCATGGGCCATCCCTATCGACGCGGCGAGTTTGAGATCGAACGCTTCCTTCGCTTCGTCGAAGACCAGTGGGGCGACGATGTCGATATTTCGCTGGCCGAAGCGATTAGCCGCTGGTGTGGGCGTTTGCCCGACCGCAAGGCCGTCACGCTCGGCAACGAGTTCGGGGTCATTCGTCAACTTTGCCTGCATCGCCGTCGTCGCGATCCCACCAGCTATGTGCCCGAGCACGCCTTTGCGCCGGTGAAGGAGTCGACGTTCTTTCCTTACATTTTCAGCCGCGACGAGATCCGCTGCATTCTCGCCGCCGCGTCAGCGCACCAAGGCCGCTTCATATGGGCATCTATGCTGCGAAGGCTGATTCTCGTGCTTTACTGCACCGGCCTCAGGCTCGGCGAGGCGGTGCGTCTGACCATGGATGATGTCGATCTCGACCGTGGGACCTTGCTCATACGCAACAGCAAGCGGCGTACGCGTATCGTCCCCATGCGCGACGATCTTGTCGCAGAGCTTGGCCTCTATGTCGATGATCGATGCCGGGTGCTTCACGATCGTGGTCAAGGGGATTGCGAAGCTCTGTTCGTTCGCCTCAACGGCGCGCCACTCCATACCCACGCGGCGTCCGACGCTATTCGCAAGCTCCTGCGCCGCCTCGATATTAAGCCTGCGCAGGGGCGCGTCGGAGCGCGCCCATATGAGTTTCGGCATGCGTTCGCGGTTCACCGCCTGACAGCATGGGCGGAGGAAGGTGCTGACATTCACGCCAAGCTCCCCTGGCTTTCGGCCTATCTCGGGCACCAGAACGTCATTGGCACCGAGGTCTATCTGAAGGCGACGCCGCAACTCCTGGAACTCGCGAGCACGCGCTTCGAACAACATATGCGACACGCCAGGCAGCCACGATGAGTAAGGCAGGACCTCAGATGCTGTTCGCTTTGGTGGAGTCGTTCTTCTCCAACTATCTGCCGCGTCAGCGCGGCGCGAGCCCACATACGACGCGCGCCTATCGCGACACGCTCAAGCTGCTGTTTCAGTTCGTTGCCCAGCGGCGCGGCCGCGAGGTCGCCGCGCTTGTGCTGGAGGATCTCGACGCCGACACCGTCGCTGGGTTCCTCGATCATCTCGAGGGCGGAAGATCCAACTCCACCGCGACGCGCAACTGCCGCCGTGCCGCGCTTCGCAGCTTCTTCAAGCACCTCTTGCGCAACGATCTCGACAATGCGCTCCGTTACACGCAGGTGTTGGCGCTGCCGTCGAAGCGGGCGAGGCAGAAGCCCGCAACCTACCTCGAAGCAACCGACGTGCGGGCCATCATCGCCCATCCCGATCGGCGGACCCGCAGTGGCTGGCGCGATTACACGCTGCTGCTTTTCCTCTATAATTGCGGCGCCAGAGTGAGCGAAGCAACCGGCCTGCTGTGGCAGGACCTTCAACTGACGCCACCGCACCAGGCCCGATTGCGTGGGAAGGGCCGCAAGGAGCGGCTCGTTCCGTTATGGCGCGAGACGGCCGACGCGTTGCGGCGCCTGCAAAACCTGTCGGGCGCTGCGGGCCAGCAGCATGTTTTCATGAACCGCCACGGCCAACCGCTGACCCGCGATGGAGTCGCGTACATCCTTACCAAGCATGCCTCGCCAGTCGTCCAGGATCGACCCAGGCTGGCGCGTGACCGCATCACTCCTCACGTTTTCCGCCACAGCTGCGCCGTCGCGCTCCTGCAGTCGGGCACCGACGTGACCGTGATCCGCGATTATCTCGGTCATTCCAGCATCGCGACCACGAACCGGTATATCTCGACGAACCTGAAGATGAAGCGCGATGCGCTACAGAACTTTTGGAAGCACGCCGGTATCGAACCCGCAAAGGCCACGCCTTGGAAGCCAAAGCCGGATCTGCTTTCGTACCTGCGGTCCCTATGATTTTATCACGAGATCCACACTGACCTTTCCCGCCGATCCCGGACGTCAGAATCGCGTCGCCCCAGATAAAACCATGCTCTGGATAATGGGACTTATGTCGATCTCGACATAAGGCGCATGCGCGCCGCTATTTCTTCGAACTGGCCGATGTCGCCGCGCAGCTCAAGAAGCGCCGCAAGAAGGCGGCCGTCATTTCACCGCTGGCGGTGGAGGCGGTCCGCCGCATCGACGCGATCTTCGACATTGAGCGCGCCATCAACGGCAGGCCGGCACAGGAGCGACACGCCCTTCGGCAGGAACTCAGCGCACCGCTGGTTGCCAATCTGGAAGAATGGATGCGGGACAACCGGTCAAAGCTATCGAAGAACAGCGATGTGGCCGAGGCCATGGATTACATGCTCAAGGCATGGCCCGCCTTCGCCGCGTTCCTCGACGACGGTCGCATCTGTCTCTCGAACAACGCCGCGGAACGGGCATTAGAGCGGTTTCCGATCTGATTGAATCAGATCGGCCGCTCTATTTCTTTGTTTTACCGCGATTTCTTAACCGTCAGATGATGCCATCTGACTGGAAATCGCTCTAAGAGGTATAGCCCTAGGCAGAAAATCGTGGCTCTTTGCGGGTTCAGACCGCGGCGGGCAGCGCACCGCCTTCATGCTGAGTCTCATCGGCACGGCCAAGCTCAACGACATCGATCCGCAGGCCTGGCTCGGCGATGTCCTCAGCCGCATTGCCGACATCCCCCAGAACCGTCTCCATGAACTGCTGCCCTGGAACTGGCGAGCCGCCGAAGATCAACGCGAAGCAGCCTGATCCGCGGCCTTCACCGAATGCCTACCCAGCAACAGACCGTCCGCTGTAAAACCGTCGGCCTTTCGTGCAGTGAGGCTTATGGCCCTTCACCAAGTCCGAATCTTGGGAACAGTCTTGGTCCGCCTGAGATAATTTTCTGAGTTACGACCAACAACGTACGCTCTTCAAGTATTCGGCTTACAATATCTTTAGTACGCCGATACTGTAGACTGCATGACATATTAGCGATAAGAGCATTTCACGCGCCTGCCGAGAAAAGTGCGCTGAGTAGTTGTATAGTCATTCTGGCCGAAACTATACTCCCATACGCATGCAGATCATCTCCTTTGGCGGAATCAGCATGATCCACTACACACTTTATCGCAAAGTAGTGCGGTACATAAACCGCGTTTTCGTGAACCGCAGAATAAACTCCATGAACTTCCATATCAATCACGGCCAATTTTCGATGCTGCTTCACAATATGGTCAAGCTTCTCACTGCTCGCGACAACAGCCGATCCGGTGGCTCCTGGAGCCACCACAGGTATCTCGCGCAGCTTCGGACGAGGCACAGACAGCGGGAGATCACGCTCCAACTCTTCAAAGCATGTCCGAGCAAAGACCTGCTCAGCAATAACTTTCGTCGCTGGTCGTATCTGAACCTGATGAGGCGCGATAAGGAAATCATCCTGCGCCCACTTGCCGGCTTGATACTCCCAAGTTGGTGATGGAAGAATAAGTTGGCCAAGTTCTGATTTATCAGCCATGCCTGCGCAAATGCCAGACATGCACACCACCTTGGGCCTAAAGGCGGCGATCGCTGTTGCGGTGTCGAAGGTAGCAGGAATCAGACCCATCTGCCGTTGAAGAACTATCGCACCTCGGCGTGGAACATCGAGATGAAGGTCTACAAACGTAACATTTAGACCTTCTCGAATCGACTGGTTCCCTATGCTTAGCGATGTTTGTTCATAACCACTTTTTTCCTCCGGAAGTGCAACGACAATGAGAAAGTCTAGGGGGTCATCTTGCCGATCTCGTGAAATGACATCATCAGTTATTCGCGCAACAGTTTGCTTCCATCGGTGGGCTTCATCGTACTCGAGCAAGATCACGCCAAACTTATCAAAGCTGTCCTTTGCTGATGTCATTTCCTCAGGATAAGCCGATAAGCCTACGATCACCGAATTCTTGTTTTTTCCATCTAGGGACCGGAACTGCCGCAAGAGCTCCAATCCCGCTCCGGTTACAGCTTCACCACCCTTTATATAAGGAAGCATTATGTCTAAAATAATGAGGTCAAATGCTGTGGAGACAGATGCTCTGATAGCGGAACTCAGATCATCGGCGAACTCGAAATGAGTGTCCACGCCGCTCCGGCCATGAGATATGACGTCCTGGACAGATCGTGCCTTGGACTCAGTATCTTCAATAATCAACACTTTCATTATTGCGCACCACTATGCAAAAGATTGTTCAACTGCAACTTCCAAACATCGCTGTCGAACTCGTACAGCAAACACCCGATCACCATTACTCCGAAGCGCGATGATAACTTTTCTGCAGCGAGAGAAAGGGGAAGCTCTACCCCGTCAATCTCTATATCCGGATATTGAGTTACCACTATAAACGGGGCTGTTGCTTGGAGCTTTTTCGCCAGTCGCAAGACTTCGAGCCCTCCTTGCCCTTGCGGTGAGCCGCCTCCGCCAGGACCAGTTAGATCAAAGGTGGGCAGGGACATATCTAGGACAATAAATGCAAAACCACCTTGAGTGACGGCACGTAGCGCCGACGTCACAGACCCGGCACGCTCAATCTGGGCTTCGCTGAAGTGATCACCGACCACGCGTGAAATGTCAGAACCTTTATACTCATCATCTTCGACAATCAGAATCTTCAACGAACCGTCCCCCGTCCTGCAGCGATCTCGATCGGTAAGCCAACCCGAAACGTGATTGTCCTCGTTTTCCGATTTGGGAGGCACTCTAAGGTTTTGCGGTCAGATTTGACCCTCTGAAGTACTCCTAAGAGTTTGCGAATGCCGGTGAAACCCTCAGCTACCGCTGCCGTGTCCAACTCTCCGGCGCCGTTTACGTCCATAGCATCGTGTATACGGCCGAGAGCGACATCCATGTCTTGTGACGATTCCACTTCTGACACTATCGACAGTTCCAGGTGATGACGCCAAAGCCCACCAACACGAGAAGTAACCCTAATCAGACCACCCTTTTTGCCATGTTTTGCGGCGTTCCCAATAAGAACAAACAAGATGTCGCTTACAATTTCGAATGTACCGCGGCTTATATTCGATTTGTGTTCTATCAAAACCTCACTTCGAAAATTATAAGATTCGTCTAGTTCGCGGACAATCGAGAGCATGCTATCGACAAGGGTGGTAAGATCATAGTTGTCTCGGCGGACCATCGGTCGAATAAACCAGCCACATACTTCCAGAACCCGCGACTCAATGGCTTCACAAAGATCACTTACATAACGAAAAGCGATTACCTGCTGATCAGTAGACAGGTTTGCAAATGCGTGGGCAAGCATGTCGTTCGCTTCCCGCAGGAACTCCTTAACTAAGTAAAGGCGAATCTGGGCTAAATCTCTCTCGATCAGATCCCAACAGACAGCGTAGATGTCCGGAAAAATATCATATGCGCCGTCAGCATCCAGCACGCGTTGTCGGACACGTGAAAACATGGCGTCAAGATGCGTCACCCCAGAGGCGTTCCGCCAGGTTGCGGCAATTTTGCCTTCTGGGCAGGCGTCCGAATTTATCTGTATGATATTTTTTCGGGCGTGATCAAGCTTTGACGCCAAATTGAGGCGCCATTGCTCTAGCACAGCTTGCACAACTTGAAGATCTTCAGTTGCGGCGGTCCTCTCCGATCCAGGCGCAGCATCTCGAGCCCTACGAACAATTCGGGCGACCGGAGTTAACATAAACCCGCCGAGGGTGCCGTGTCGAATCCGTCGGCTCAGATAGGCATTAAGTCCGAACGACCTGTCTGAAACAAAGGCGTCTAATGTCTTCTCTACCAAGGAAAGCAGGATAAATTCAGAGCCAATTTGAGTATCTTGAATAAAATCCTCTTTGTCTCCTCGATCAGCGATCGCCAAAAGTTCATTATAATACTTCAGAAAAGACTCGTGCTTCGCCTCCCTACCTTCCGCTATTACGGTCTGTATGTATCTGCTTGTTTGTGGATACTGCGTTTCTAAATACCATTCCTTTAGAGCCTCCTCGTCGACGTGCACTCGCGTGCTGTCGATGTCCGATCGGGCGTCCAAATTACTTAGTTCTCGCCGGAGAGCTTCAAGCTCCTCTGTAATGCTCTCAAGATTGTTCGAATCGTTTTTCAAGATCCACGAACATATCTCGATACGCGATTCTATGACATCTTGAACAGACGTCATTATCATATACAATCTCTCGAGAAACGTCCTTGTGCACGTTCTAGCCAAGTATATCGCAGCGGGCTTTGACCACATGGAGACCGATGTTAAATACGACAGAATGTTATGCCTGTCGTAGTCAGGAATTATATCCATAAATGCGGCGCGTCGTTCGAGATCGTTATCTGGTGATCTCACCTTCTTGAATAAAAAGTCCCTGACGAAAAACCTAATTATTGGCTCATTATCTCGGTTTAAGTAGTGAAGTCGAGCAATATGATCATAACTCAGGTGATCGTGCAAATCGTCGGCTTTCGATATGAGCGATACAATATACTTGCTGCTTATATCATTTTTTACATCGACATTTTTGAGAAACTGAGCGATTACGACCGCAATAACCCAACTTTGATCTATTCGAACTGCTTCTGGCGCAATCTGGCGGAGCCATTTTTCTACGATTGCCTCGCTGCCGGCCAAGCCATCAGTCTCATTCTCCATTGCCAAGGCTGCGCCAGCCAGGAGGTGATCAGTGCGCGATCCAAACGCAAAGGCAGACATCCTGTCGGGATGAAGCAACCCAGTGAGCTGATTTCGCCATGACGCAACGGAATTAACCTCGTCGAAAAAGAAGCTGAATCGATAGAGATCAAGATCTGATACTGATCGATTCGATTTCATGTACCGATCTGGGATCGATAGGGAAATACTGCTAAATCGTTGATCTAATACGGAACGCACCGTCGGGCAGAGCTTTGAAGATAACGCCGATTTGATTGTTGCAGAATCATGAATTTCGTGACGCGACCAGATCGTCAAAACCAAATCTATAAGCGAAGCACCGCCGCTACTTAATAGGGTGCTACTAAGTTCTTCTTCCGAGCAGACATGGCCATAAAGGTTCCAGCAGGCAAGGTCGCGATACCATCTAGCATCTGCAGTTCGGTCTGAGAGGACGTGCAACCAGTTCTTAAGAGACTTAAAAGGATGGTAGGCCGAGTCCGCCATATCATAGTATAAATGGCATAGAATGCCCCATGCTCGCCGGTCTGCCCCGCGAGTTATGGACTTATATTGCCGCGATAGGCTAGCCAGTCCGCCACGCTGAAATGCACAAAGTAGGGCTTTCTTCGCCCAGATCAGCGAATAGCCGTATCCAGTGAAGTGTTCAGTCAGCAGGCTTTCAGCTCTTTCCCAATCATTAGATGCAAGGGCTGCGTTGGCTTCCGCTAAGCTCGTGAGCGCATCGGTGAGCTGGGACGCATGATGGTTGATTCTGCCAATCTGAAGAGACAACTCTCTTGATAGGCTAAGTGGTTCTAATCGCTTCAATGTTGCGTCTGGGACCACGCCAGGGTCCCGGGGGAAAGTGTTCCCTAAGCCTTCGAACTGAAAGGCAGGATTATGCTCGGTTATGCGGTAAATTGAAGGAAGATCATTCAGCGGAGCACTTACACGAACAGTCTGGAACTGAGGCCACCTGCGCAATGGCTTCTGTCTGTTATAGAACGGCCTTAACGCATTCTTAGCCGTGATCAAATCCTTCGCAGAGCCTGACCGCTTACCTGTCCTTTTTCTACCCAATGGAATCCCCCTTTGGCGCTCGGTTTACCCGACAGGCGCGACTGATCAAGAGGAAACACTTTCCGTTGGTTAAGCAGAGGAGAGGGCCGGCGACAGGGCGAGTTCTCAGTCATCTTATCGGATTCATCCATCTCACCGAAGGCATGAACCGGCAGCTTGTCGTAATCCAACGCGGGACGCCAGCGGCAGGGAATGTCTTAGCCTTATTCCGAAAGCGCATTGGAGCGACCAAGAATGGCCGCTTTCCAACGACAAGGTTCCCAGAACGGACTGACCGCAAAGTCCCATGCCCGGCCAGAAAGTGGCCCCGCAGGATTGCAACTTTGCGCAAATACCTATGGGATTCGTGTCTGCATTTCAGCATCTATTTCTGGTTGAGACTGACCAAAAATGGCGCGACGGAGAATACTGATTTATCGCGTGACATCTCGTCGGCCGTGGCAAACGGGGGCTCCGTGCCGGGATGAAACCAAAAAAAGGGGGAGGGGAGTGGCTTGGCGTCAATTTGGATACGATTGTATGTGTTTCGAAGGGGTTGACATGCTATCGTAGCCGCGAAGCGAGGTCCTATGGCAGAGCAAAGCATCCCAGATTCAGACGCGCGAAATTCTGATTCCGTGAGGTTCCCGCCGCGCGCTGGGGATTGGTTGTGGCGCCCTTGGTATGCCAAACTTTGGTGGGGATCAGCGGTGATATTCTGGGCCTTAATCCTTGCGGTGCCCGGTTATCTGCTTCCAGTCGCCATTGTCGTGCCGGTCGGCGTGCTGCTTCATCCGTTTGTGATCGTGCCGGTGCTGGGTTTCGGCTTTTTTAGAGCATGGTTCGGCTTTCAATTCGGGGCGGGGAATGGAGAGGGCCTCGCCTGGAGCCAGCATGATGATTTCCGACGCCATATTGCCGCATTTCGACGGATGGATCCTACAAACCCGGCGAATCCACGCTATTTCTGGCACCCAGGAAATCCAAGGAGCCAAGCATGGCTTGATCGACATGTGAGAGGAAAGCGCTAACGCTCGTTGAAAGTAGGATTGCCATCTCCGCTGCCCGACTGACGATCGCCTGTAAAGCGACCGCTCTGCAAGATTTGGCTCTGCTCCATCGAGGTCAGGGGTGCTGTGAGATCCCACGTCCCGCGCCCTGATTTTGCTTCCTTTAGATAGCGATTGCGAATTCCATCCTGTCCGAGAATTTGGTGGCTCAGTTCGGAGACAAATGCGGCGTGGGGAGTGTTTGTGCGCGACGCAAAGCTTTCAGCAGCGGAGATTGCATTGCGGACGTCGAAATTTACGATGTCGATGCTTGCAGTTGCGTCCGTTGAGCCCATTCCTGCGTCAGAGGTTTCAAAACCAATCTGACCGCCGCCATGCCCCTGCGATCGTCTTCCGTCACCTTTACCATGACCGCCGCTTTCGACCGATCCTCCAAGAGTTGCTCCAAAAGACGTCGAGGTGGAAACCTGATGACTGGCGCTCCGAGAAAGCGAACGCGCCCATCCCGTTTGCACCATGATCGCCTGGACGTCCCGCTGGAGCGTATCTGCGACCTGAGGTTTCAGACGCCAGTTGCCCTTCCGATCCATTTCGAACCCGCCCTTGAGCCAATTGGCCATCATGGCATGCCCCTCTGCCCCGCCGCCCAGGAAATGCTCGACCGTATCCGGCCCCGCCTGCTTGCCCGCCTCGAACCGTGTACTGGTGTCGGACCGCGCCGATCGGCTGAACCCGGTGCTGCTCGACACCAACAGATCATTATGAGCAAAGCTGAACCGCGCCCGCCCGCCACCGGCAATCGCGCCCAGCTGGCTTTCATTGATCAGCCCGGATCTCCACATTTGCGCGGCTGCGTCGGGCGTCAAATTGAGGTTGAGGTCACCATTCTGGTCCATCGCGATCTGGCGCCTCGAGAGGCCTATACCATTCTCACGGAGCAAGGCCTGCATGCGCGTCAGGCGTTCATTATCGACGATCCGGGTCATCCGCTCATTGCGCGCCCGATCGGCAACACCCTCAGTGCCGCCTTCATTCATATCGACCTGATTGCCCGCCGTGCGGCTCAAGGCCTGAATGAAGCTGTCGAGGCGCGCCGCTTCCCGGACCGACGCGCCGGCGGCCGCAGCCCCTTCGGCAAATCCGAAATTCTCAGCTTCCCGGCGCTGCTCACCGATCCTGGCCGCCGATCGCGTTCCATCCAGACCGACCTCGCGCTGCGCGTCGAGCTTGCCCGACCGTTCGGCAAAATCATAGCCGGCGGCCTCGCGGGTGCGACCATAGACGCTGGTACCCTCGCGTGCGGCTTCCGCCGTTGCGCCATCGGCGGTGCCGACCTGGGTTGCGGCATTATAGCTTTCAAGCGCCCGCATCACCTGCGCCTCATTACGCCCAGTCGCGCGGGAGAGCTGGGTAATGGCCGTGGAGCGTGCTTCGCCCGAAAGGGCATTGATGAATGCGATACGGCGGCTGGTTTCATCGAGCGACAGGCCGAGTATCGAGGCGGCGCTGCGGTGACCGGCATTATTGCCTGTGCGCCAGGCCTGCTCGGTGGCGACGTTGCCCCGTTCTGTCGCTGCCACATGGTCGCCGGCATAATCACGTCGGCCCTCCATCGCCCCGACCTGCACCTGTGCTCCCGTCAGATCGTTTCGCAGCATCTGCTCCTGATCGAAGGCGTTGGCGGTGATCTTGGCGAAAGTCGGATCGGCCGAAGCCTGACCGATGAGCGTCGAGGCCTTGAGCGCCGCGTCCCTGGCATCATAGCCGCTGCGCTCAAAATGCCGCTGCGTGCCCGACAGCATCATGTCATAGGCGCGCTGGTCCCCGAAGGCTTTCCATTGCACCATATTCTGGGCGAATGCCGCAAAAGCCCGCTCCCCCGACTGCCCCTCGCCAAAATAGGTCGTGCCAAGCGCCCGCAATGCGTCCTTCTCGGCAAAATTATGAATGGCGCTCGTGGTCGCATTCGCCCGGACCGCTTGAGCGGTTGCCGGATTGCTGAGATCGCGCCCGGCAAGAGCAGGGGAGATGCCGCCCAGTTCCCGCGCGGCGTCGATGCCACCCAGCGCAAAGGCGCTGCTGCCAGCGAGCCCACCGCCATGTTCGCCCAGCACGGTTCCGGCCGCGCCGAAAGCCCGATTGCTGCTGAACGTCGTGCGCTCCCCAAAATCTCCAAAGTTCGACGCCGTGCCCCTGCGGGCCATCGTGCCGGAGGCCGATGCCTGGGCTTCGAGCGCCGAGGCAAAGCCTTCCCGCGTCATCAGGGGCGTCGCTGCCGCCGTGCCCTGGCCCTGCGCCTGAAGCGCGCCGCCGGTGAAGGACGAGAACACATTGCCGGAGAAGCGGAACACGGTGAACACGAACGCCCCCGCTAGGCCCGCAGCGGCCGTGCGGAACGACCCAAAGATCGCAAGGGCCTTCAGCGCTGCCGACGGCGCCAGCATCCACGCATTCGCGGCGACATGATTGGATCGCATCTCGGCCAGGACCGCCATCGCCCGGCCCAGGGTCAGCTGATAGATGCCCGCATCGATGACGCCCCAGAGCGCCACGAACACGAACAGGCCGAGCGCGAAGCTCGCGACACGCAGATTGATCGGCGTCAGGATGAACAGCAGCGCGATCGGCATCATGAACAGCATGATCCCGAACACCGTGGCGCGGATTGTGGGCATCCACTGATTGGCGACCGACATGGTGGAGAGCCCACTCGACACCACCGCCCGGTTCGCCATCACCCGAGCCGCTGTCGCCGGGCTATCCTCGAACAGCACATCGCCGACGCTGCTGCCCAGCAGCACATCGGAGAAGAAGGCCTGAAGGGTAAGGGGCGTACCCATCATCCCGTCGCCAAGCTGCCCAAGACGCGTGCGGCACCGCGCCAGCTGGTTACCATCGGCGACATCATAGCCGCTGCTCTGGCAGACCTGGTGGGCATAGTTGTCGAACAGGGTTGGATCGCTGAGGCGGGACTGGATATGGTCCCAGGCCTCCTGGCAGCTCATGGTCGTGCCGCCCTTGTCGGCCGAGGTGAAGACGGTGCTGAACGTCGCCGGTCCGGCCATGGCCGCAAAGGAGGCGGGAAGGTCCGTCGTGCCCCGGAAAAGCTGATCATCATCGACGCCATAGGCCGGCGAGACGCGGGCGACCGGATAGCATTGCCGGACATAGTCCTTGATCGTTGCGTCGAGGAAGGTGTCGGTCATGGGGCCGCGCGGCGAGACGGCATTCAGAAAGAGGTCGAAGGCGTGGCCGCCCGCGCCAAATTCCAGCTTGGCGTTGGGGTCGGTGGTGTTGTCGTCGATCGTCTCGGCGAGCGCCCGCTCCATGAGGTTGGTGACGCCCGCCACCAGCACGATGAGATTGGGGACATCACCGACCGGCTGATAGGCATTGCGGACCCGGTCATAGACATGGACCGTGCCTGTGGTCGCGACCAGGCCGACGAAGAGGCCAATGCCGATCAGCATCTGGAACCCGAACGCAACCAGCCCCATCCCCTGGCCGCGGAACGAGGCGATCACAACGCCGAGCGCGATCCCCACGACCGCGCAGATCAGCACCAGCGTTTCATAGCGCGGATCGCCGAAGATCATCGAGACCAGGCGGAACGCATCGACCGTTTCGGCAAAGCCGTCATAGGTATGGAAACTGGACTCCAGAGCCCACGCGGGCGTTGCCGCCAAAGCGAGCGGCAGGGCAATGAGCAGGCGAGGCAGGCGAAACAGGCGGCGCATGGGCGGTGCCTCCAAAAGGTTCATCGATTGTTGTTCGAAGCGGTGCCGGCGCTGTCGCGGGCATCGCGATCCCGCGTGCGCATCAGCCCGGCATAGTTGGCGGAAAGGTTCGCCTGATTGAGCGCGGCCATATAGCTCTGCCGCATCTGCGCGCGCTGACGCAGCACCTCCTCGCGCAAATCCCTCAGCTGCTCGATGCCCTTGGAAAGAATGCGGGTCTGGCAGATATTGGCGTTGCCGGCATCGGCCGCGCCTGCGGCGCTCGCGCCCCGTTCGGCATTGGAAACCGCAAAATCGATCGATCGGGTGAGATCATTGAGCATCTGATAGGCGAGCGTGAGCGCCACCAACTCATCGGTATCGGCGATCACGGAATCGGGCACGCCCTCACGCACCCCCCATTCCAGCATGCGATAGACCGGCAGCGTGCGGACATTGGCGACAAACTGCCGCTCTTCGGCCGTCAGCGCCGCGCGCGTGCGGATCTTGGTGGCGATCGACTGCATCCGTGTCCGGGCCAGCTCCAAAGCCCCTTTGCCGCTGTCCGGGGCGCAGTCCGCGGCGGACGGCGGGATATTGAGCGAACGGCTCTGGACCTTGCCTACGAGAAAATCCTGCGGACTGTCGCTGTCCTGATGCGGGCAGGCGGGAATGGCCGAGAAGATCGGCACCTTGTCGGTCGCGTCCCAGCGCATATAGACGTCGCCCACGCGGGCGCGCATCACCGAGGCCCAGTCGCCGGCACCCACGCGCGTCGCGGCATGGGAGAGCAGGGAGCCGGTGCGGAAGATGTCGGTCACCTCGGCCGGGCAGTTGGCCAGCGCGTCCTTCAGATCCTCGGTCGGATTATTCTGGTTCGCCTGGATCTTCTCGCGGCTCTGCTGGTAGCTTTTCGCGAAACCTTGCCTAATCGACTTGTAGCCGGTCATCTCCTCGATGATGCCCGACATATTGTCGTCGCCCTTGGCGATCTGCACCATTCGATTGGAAAGACGGCAGTCATTGACCTGGATGGAGTTCAGGTAATTGGTCGCCGCTTCCATCTTCGAGATGATATTGCCCATTTTCTCGTCGAGGGTTTCGAGCAGATATTGGAATGCGACCGCAGGCGCGGCCTGAAGGATGCTCTCCAACTTCTGGACCAGATAGTCCGGGTCGAGGAACGACATGCCCCCAAGGAACATATCGATACCGCCGCATCCGGCTTTCACCTTGGGGAGGGTGAGCGACATCAGATAATCGTCATGGACATCTACCCGGCCGGACATGCCGCCCGCCGTCACATAGCCGCGCGTCTGGTCCTCGAAGGAGCCGGGCGAGGTATAGGTCACATTGTCGAACCAGCTTTCCGCCCATCCCTGGGCATAGGCTGGCGCGGTCGTGCCGCAGGTGGCGAGCAGACCGAGCGCGATCAGCGCACAGCGAGGACGGAGCGAAGGCATGGCGGGCTTCCTCTTGGAATGAGAAGGCGAAGATGCCGGCCCGCCATGCGCGGCATTTTCAAGGATGGTCGGATGTGGGAAATAACCTTGCAAATTTGGATCAATGATCCGAAATTGCGAGGTTGATTGACAGGCGGTCGGGTTGCTTCCGCCTGGGAATGTCTGGAGTTTGATGCGTGCGTGCTGCCGATCATCTGGAAGGCCTCACTGTCGCGCCAACGCGATCAACTGCTCCAACGATGCCGGTGAACTTGGCCATCGCGCGAAGCCCGACCGCCGGACGCACGCCCGTCAGCATCTTGGCCGCGAGATAGGCATTGCGCGCCAGGTTGACGCCGTGGTCGGTGCCGATCGCGATCGGGATGATGCGATCAGCATCGGCGACGGGACGGATCCATGCTACCGGATGCCCGACCCAGGGGAGGCCCAGCCTGCCGGAACGCAGCAAGGCCTCGTCGCCGCCGATGGTGCGGACCTGCCAATGATAATGCCGGGAATATTGCGCCAACTTTGCCCAGAGGTCCGCGCAGGGCAGACATCCGGGCGCCGTCGTCATCTCGATGATGAAGAGCGAGGCCTCACCTCCCAATGTCGCAGCGAAATCCGGCGGAAAATCCTTGGTTGCGGGCACGCGGGACAGCCAACTTTGCATATCCGCGTTCGTCGCGACGGGATGGATCGCAGCGCGCATGGCGTCGGCGCGCGTGATCGGCCGGGCCATTGCGCCTGACATGGCAAGCGAAGGCGCCAGGAATGGAAGGATCATCCAGAATCTCATGGGTTGGCATCCTGCGGCCCGTCCGCCGATGGATCAGCTGCAGCAACGGGACCATTGGCGAGCGCGTCGAAGAAGCCGTCTTCCTCACCCGCGCCAGTCAGGAACTGCTCGGGCCGGATGTCGCCGGAAAGCAGACGGACGGCCTGGTAGGCGGTCTGGGTGAGGTTGGGATAGGCCTCGACCCCCGTAGCGATCACCATGCGTTGCGGACTGTTCCGCCGGATCACCATGGTCGTGGGCGTCACATCGACACCGAAACGCTGCGCAACCTCGGGCCGGCGGTCGAGGTCGATTTGGGACACCTGCCAGCCCATCTCGTCCTGGAAGCGCTGGACGATCGGCCACTGCACGCGGCAATAGCCGCAACTCGTCCGCGAGAACATGACGAGCGCGAACTCGCCGGCGTGCGCGCGCAGATAGGCGCGGCGCACAGCATCCTTTTGGCCCAGCAGTTGGTCGCGTGCGTCGCCCACCATCGGATTGGCCGACCTGGAATTGAGTTCGGGATGCTGGAGCATGGCGAGCTGCGTCACGCCGGCAAAGGCCCGCGCCTTGCGCCGCGCAAAATCCTGCAACCGCCAGAAATCTGCCACCGCATCTACCGTCAGCACGGTGGCGGCATAATCGCGTTGCTGCTCGATCAGCTTGCGGATATTGGGCGGCGTCCATGCCGCAAGCTCGGTCATGGGCGGGATCACCGGCTTCACCAGCCTGTCCGGGTCAGCGGCTTCGTCTCGGGGTTTCGGCTTTGGTGCCACGTACCACCAATAGCCTTGCTTCGGTTCCGATGCCGGCGAACCCATCTGCGCGGCTGTCGGTGACGAGATCAGCAAAATTGCCTCAAGGGCGGTTGGGAGGCGCCAAGTCATAGCAGCTTCTCCATCCGCGTGAGGCGATGCAGGGGCACGGGGCCGAAATAGCGGCTGTCGAAACCGCCTACATAGGAGGAGCCGACATAGACCATGCCAGCAGGGATATGCGGCTCGGTGGGCCGCCAATGAAGAAGGCGCTGCCCCTTCCGCCCGACAGGCTTGCTGATCCCGATGAGCTTACCATTGCACCGATACCAGCCATCCCTCGCGCCCGGCGTCATCGAGGGTTTCTCAATCATCTCGATCCTGTCTCCCGGCATGCAGAGCACATATTTGGTGACATCGACCGGGGCAGGGCCGGCAAGGGGATGCCGCAGCTTGAACGACACAAGGTCACCGCGCCGGATGGTGCCCGGCGCCTTGTGGACCAACCAGGCGTCGATCGAGGGCGACATGACCAAGGTGAACTGCGGCAAGGTCCAACAGGCGGCGGCGCTGATGGGCAGGATGATCGCGCAGGCGTACCAGAAACGGCGCGGTTGTGGCGCCGTGTCGGGACCGCCCGCTCCCAATGCCATGGCTGCTTTGCGCGGGGTGGCCCTGATTTCGGGCCATGCCGCCCTAGCGGCGGTCCAGGCGAGCCTGAGCATCGGCCACCTCCTTCGTGCCGCCGAGACGGGCATATTCTTCGAGCAGACCGGACAGGGCAGCGTCGCCATAGACGATGTGGCGGCTTGCCGGGCTATCATCGTCCCGCTCACAATAGGGCTGGGTCGGATCGCCCGGTACCAGGCCAAGCGCCGGTACACGCGCGACCCCGTGCTGGCGGAAGACCAGCGGATCAACGATCAGCTGGACATTGCGCATGGCGCACGCCGGGCCGTCGCAGCCCGGATCGAGCCGCAGCACTTGCGCCGAGAGCCTGGCCATCGGACCGATCTTCGTCATGCCGCCCGGCACGCCGCGAAAGGCCATGACGCCGCCGGCTTTCTCCAACTGCGCCGCATAGGTCCGCAAAACCGGGATGGGCATGGAGGATGAGGCAAAGAGCAGCGGCACCCAGCCATGAGGCGCCGAGGGCGGCGGGACGCCCGCCAGGCCCGTGATGTCCGGCGCGTCCAGCCCCAGGGCCTGGCCGAGGCGCTTCGCCATGGCCTCCTGCTGGGCTGCGAGGCTGTCCTGCCCCGAGGTCAGCGCCGATCGCGCGCGGGCATCCATGCCGGGGTCCGGCTTGCGGTTGCGCAGGCCCTCGAACGCGCGGCGCCGTGTCGCCTCTGGAAGATCGGGAAGCCGATCCGGCCCGCCCGCATCAGCGCGATCCTTCTGGTCCGCAACCGCACCCTTGAGGCGCTGCAAGGCGTTGTCGCCCTGCGTCTGCGCGCGTTGCCGGGCATTGCCCGCGTCCCCCTCACTCTGCGCCTGGCAGGGTGAGGCGACCAGTATCGCCGCTGCAAGAAGCGCGCGGCTAGGGATTGACCGTCTCCATATAGGCATCGATCCTGTCCTTCATATCGATTTGGATGTCCGACTGGACCCGCGCCTCGATGTCGGAATAATATTCGGAGAGATCCATTTTGCTGAAATCCAGCGCCTGGAACTCTTCAGCGATGAACCCGCGGCAATAGGGCTTCTTCGCCGTGCCCCACCCCACGGCGTTGAAGCTGGCAAGCTGGGGTCGGCCCTGTTCCTGGATGATCCGGCCGAGTTTGGTGTTGAAGCAGCAATGGCCCTTGGCCTTCTGCACGCAGACGCCAAGAATAGTCGACGCGCAGTAGGTGCCGACCTCATGGCACATGCCCGAACCACGGAGCATGCCCACTTCCATGTCCTGTTGGTCACAGCCCGAAAGCAGGAAATCCATCATGAAGTTGATGGCGAGGCTGATCGCGATCGACGTCGGATCGATGCCGACGATGATCGCATTGGCACCGGCGCTCGCCGCTTGGGAGGCAGTCGCCCCCGCCTTGAACGCGGTGTAGGCGGCTTTCATGCCGGTCCAGACGCCCTTGGCGATGGCGATCTTGGTGCCGATCGAGGAAATGGATGAGCCCATCCCGTCCTTCACGATCTCGCCGCGATCCTTGCAGCAGTTGGAGAATGTGGTCTTGAGGCCCGCCGGACGGCAACGAACAGCGCGCCCGGCAAAGATCTCGATCGCCCCGAGGCAGTTGCCATCGGCATCGACGGGACCGTCATTGGGGGCGCCGGGATCGTCGACGACCGGATCGTCCTCCTCGATGCCGCCGCCGATCACCGATGTGCAGGCATGGGGCGAGCAACTGGGCGTTCCTCCGCCAATGGGTGTTGCGCACGGATATTGGCTGCCCAGCGGACAGCTATAGGCGCCGACCGCATCGGCGACACAGGCGGCCTGCTGGATCGGACAGAGATAGCTGCCGTCGGTCATCTCGGAACATTGGGCGGTTTCCCCCGGGGTCTCGGCATCGCCGCTGCCATCGAGGTCGGCGGCGCAGAGTGGCTGCGCCTGGGCCGGCGTCATCGTGAGCGCAAGGCTGGACGCCAGCAGCAAGGTGGCCAACAAGGAAAGGCGCCACCGCATCAGCGTGTCTCCGCCGTGCAGGCGAGGTCAGCGCCGGCCAGGCGCACGGTCTGCATCATGACGACGGCTTCGGGAAAATCGTCGAGACAGCCGCAGGCCGAAACCAGCTCTTCCCCCTGCCCAAGTGGGCAGACATTGTCCGCTGAGCAGCTGTGGTAAAATATGTCCCAGCCGGCCGGGTCATTTTGCCTGACGCCGACGACACCGTCTATCGCCACATCGCTATTGGCCTTGGGCGCTCGGGTCTTGCAGATGGGCTCGCAGGCGGTAACGGAACCCCGTTCGGGCATGGAGAAGGGACGGGTCGAGGCCGAAACCATGCCGCTGGCATCGGTCGTCCGGTCCGCCAGCAGCGTTTCGGTCGAGTGGTCGATGATATACGCGCCGCGGCTGAGGTCCGGTGCGCCGGCGTCTGCCTGGTCGATGACGCATGCATATTGGCGTGCGCGTTCGAAGAAGTCGCGCGTATATTGGAAACTGCATGCCCCCGTGCCGAACAGACGGGTGGAGGGCAGGGGCTTGATGCCGGTGTTGACGCCATTCCTGAAGGTCACGACACCATCGACCGTCTCGCTCACAAGATGACAGGCGGGATCGGCGGCATAGCCCGAGCATAGATCGACCAGCCGCTCGCTGACCTCGCAGGACGTGTCGACCTGCACTTCGAGAGTGACATAGCCCCAATTGCCGTCGCCGCCACCCCGCACCCGCGCGCCGACTATTGTCGCGCCGCTGCGCAGCTGGGAGGTGATGTCGATGGCGGACCTGTTGTACCAGGGATCGTCGCTGATACGGCAGTCGCCCGAGGGCAAGGCCTCCCCCAGCCAGGGGCGCTTTCCCGCATAA
This sequence comes from Sphingobium sp. SJ10-10, assembly GCF_036038995.2. NCBI lineage: Bacteria > Pseudomonadati > Pseudomonadota > Alphaproteobacteria > Sphingomonadales > Sphingobiaceae > Sphingobium > Sphingobium sp. SJ10-10. Next base: position 142,608 of record NZ_CP158133.1, on the reverse strand, counting down.
CCCACGATCTGGCCGTTGACCCTTGCCTGGACCCAGTCGTCCGCGCCCATTTCAACGATGCGCGCGGAGCGTATCCGCGCCGGAGCCAGGGGATCGAAAGTCGCGCTGTAGATTGGGGGCACGCTGCCACATGTGCCGGAGCCGCGAATTTCATAACGCCGGCAGCCGGTTCCGCAGCTCGTGACCGCAGCGATCGAGCCGCGCACTGCCAGGACATCGTCGAAACCCCATTCCTTGACCGTGATGTCGCGCTCGATCGCGCAGTTGCGGGTCTGCTGCGCTTTACCGTTGCCGGCCGCGGAACCGGCCAGGGTCTGGAAGACGCTGCTTGCCTGCGAGACGGAATAGGCGTCGCCCTGGATCGCGGTGGGGTTGCTCCGATAACTGGTCGCCGAAAGCTGGGGCTGAGCCGTGCAGGCCGTGGTCTGCGCTCCAGTATAGCGGATCAGTGGACCATCGATGGAAGCCTGGGCTACGCCGATACGGGGATCGGCGGTGGTGAGCGCCCCGACAACGCCGCCACCCAGATCCTTGAGGATCGAGGCCATATTGCCCCAGGAGAGATTGGCGCCGCAGCTGTTGTTGACGCAATAGCAGCCGGCAAGGGCCGTGAGATCGACCTCGCCAAGCTTGAGATTGCCGCTGCTGCCGACCTCCCATTGAAACGGGCGGCATTGGTTCCAACTGCCCGGCGCACAGGAGATGATGCCATTGGCGCAGATGCCCGATACGGGTACGGGCACGTTCAGCGTTTCGTCGAACGAGCCGTCGAGATCCTTGTCGCGCGAGATGCGCAGCGTGCCGATATCGCCGGTCGAGGCGGGTTGGGCGAGCAGTTCGAGCAGCGTCGCGGTCTTCTGGCAGGCGATATTCGGCGCGAAGCTCTTGCTGTTGTCGATGGTGCTGACCGGCTGGCCGGCAAGACTGGGGGTGAGATAATTGCTTTGCAGGGCATCGCTGTCGCCGGTCTTCGTTCGCGATGCGGTGGCCGCGCTGCGTGCGCGCTCCTCCATCGTCTGCGCCTGGGTGACGGCGGGAAGGCAGATGGCGATGCCCGCTGAGAGGAGGAGCGCGTGACACTTCATGACGCGGCATCCGGGGCGGCGCGCGACATGCGGCGCAGTCGGAAGCAGTGGGACACGCCCGATGCCCCGACGTCACCCAGTACGCGAAAGGCGGCCTGGCCTCCTATGGTGGTCAGCACGGCCACCACGACGGCGGGCCGGAGAGGGGTTTTGCCCACCGCCGACAGGGGTTCGGCGGCCGTGCTGACCATAGGTGGAGCGATGCCGCAGGGGGACCGCGGCATCGCTCCGTCCTCGCGCCGCGCGGGACAGCCACCATGGCTGTGGCGGGCAGAGCAGGCAAAAGCCCGCATCGGTGCGAGGGATGGGGGAAGGGACCGGCTCACGGGGTCGAAACTCCCGCGCAGCAGATCACCTTTTCAAAAGCCATGAACTGGGCGTTGTCCTTGCCGGGCGCATGTTTGCCCGAAGACCAGAGCGCACCGGGGCGGCCGATATTGACGCATTTGCCGCCCTTGACCGGCTCCATGATCTGGAGCTTGTAGCGGCTCTTGGTCCAGATCGGCTGGGGCTTGAACGAGCAGCCATCGGCGGAAGAAATGGTCAGCGCACCGAGCCGCCCCATCATGAAGGTGCCGCGCGCCGCGATGCCGGCCCAGGCTTCGACCGAGTCATCGAAATGGATGTCGCCCGCGACCGGATAGGTCGCGCCCCAGCTTCCCATGCACCAGAAAAGGGGATCGATGACCTTGCCGGCGGCAGCCGCCGCGCTATCGGCCATGCAGGCCAGCCCTGCGGCGGGATTGCCGAACAAGATGCCCTCGGGCTGGATGATCGCGCCCAAAGTCCCCGACTGCCAGGTCGGCAGCACCTCGGTGATCATGGCGACGTCGAAGCCGTCATCCTCGATGCAGGGGAGGTCCGTGAACATGTCCAGCATCTTCCAGACCGGGGAAATATAATAATGCATCTGCGCGAACATCTTGCGCGTGTTGGTGCCGTCGGCGATGCTGCTCTGGCTCCCCTGGAGCTTGCCGCCGGTGGGCATGAGGTCGGCGCCCAGCGCCATCATGCAACCGGGTTCTGTAACGACGTCGATCATCCGGTTGGGCGACCAGAAGCTCACTTTCACGCCGAACCAGAAGGTGGTGCCCTTCCGACAGGCGCAGAGCGGCTTGGAGGCGGACTGGGCGTCCAGTTCCTTATCGAGCTTGTCGAAGCTGCCGACCCGGACGCCCCCGATGGTGATGGGGAAGATGCAGGTCCAGCGCACCTTGGTGATGGGATTGAAGATCGTTCCCGCCTCGCATTTGGAGGCATGGGCCGGCGTCGATACCAGCATAGCCAGACCCCCCATGCCAAGGCACAGCATCTGCTTCATCGGACGAGTCGCTATGAAGTCGATCGATCTTGAAATGTGCGCCCGCAAGGCGTACATGATATGCGGAACAGTGAAGATGAGGCTTTGGCGATGCAAGCGTTTGATGACGCAGCGGGTGCAATCAACGAGCGGAGCACGGTGCGTATGAATTTTCGTACCAAGCCGCATATCAAGCAGGCGATTCAGCAGGCTGCGGCGTGGTGTGGTGTCGATGATTCCGTATTCGTTATGAACGCCGCGTATAAGGCGGCACTGGAGACGATCCAGACGCACGAGCGTACGATTTTGAGCCGGAAGGATTATGAATCGATTCTCAATGCCTTCGAGAATCCGGGTCCGCCCTCGGATGCTCTGCGCGAAGCCTTCGCCCGGCATGACCAGATGATCGAAAGCCGATAAGAGCGAGGTTTCGTGACTGATAAGGGGATGATCATCGAGCCGCTTGATCCGGTGCGGCACGACCGGGCGGCTTTTTCGTCCGGGATTGATCAAGTCGACAATTATTTGCGCAAGACGGCAAGCAAGCTGGCCCGAGCGGACAATGTGCGGGCGTTTGTCCTTCTGTCTCCCGAAGGGGAGCTTTTGGGCTTTTACACGTTGAACGCGCACAGTGTCGATTATTCCCACCTGCCCGCTTCTTTTACGCGTAACCGGCCGGGGCATGGTCAGATACCCGCTGCGTTCATATCGATGATCGGGGTCGATGCCCGTTTCCAGGGCAAGGGATTTGGAGGCCTCTTGCTTGCCGACGCTCTCAAGAGGATCGGACGCGCCGCGATGGATGTCGGAATCGCCCTTGTGCTCCTCGACATTCTCGACTGTGGCGATCCGGCGAAGGTCGAGAAGCGCAAGCAGCTCTATATGCGTTATGGGTTCCAGCCCTTGCCCGACGTGCCTCTGCGCCTCCACCTTCCTGTCGCAAAGATCCACGCATTGCTGAACATCCCATAGGTTGCGGCGCGGGAGACGCGCTTTGAGCCGTTCGCTACACCGCGTGCAGACTGGACGGCATTCGGCCAATTGCGCGGTGGGCATGTTGGAACGAATCATTGCCGCTCCCCTTTTCGCTGGTCGACGGCCTCAAATTCGTGGAGTTCGAGCTTCTTGCCGACCTGGGAGACGATGACGGGCGCCACGGTCAGGCCCAGCCGCTCCTTCACGCGCTCCTCAAGAATGAACAGCGCCCGCCCGGTTCGCTCGGAAAGTTCGAGCGCGTCGCCCCCCGTCAGCAGGATGAAATCGGTGAGCCGGGCATGGTCGAGCGCCCAGCCAAGGTTTCGCGGATGGACGATGACGAGACGCTGCGGCAACGAGACATAGTCGAGCGGGTTGAAGGTGAAACCCTTGGGATAAAGCAGCTTGCCGTCAGGCAGGCGGATTTCGTCGGGCAGGGTGTAGAAGGGCACGACGAAGCGGGTCCGGTCCTGTCGGGCGTTTCCGAGCGACGCAGCGCGTAGCGCTGACCAGTTCGCGCGCGGACCAAATTGAGCCGCCATATTGGTAGGTTGTCGCGCGGCCCGCGCTTCGATCTCCGCGAGCGCGTCAGGCTCGGCTATGGGCCAAGTCCGCCCGATCGTCGCGGTGTCCGCGATGGCCGCAGGAACAACCAGCACACAACAGCCTATCGCCATGCCTGCAATGAGGGTGCGGTGGATCATGACCGCCCGCCTCCACGCCACGCATGATTGCGCAGCCGATAGGGCCGCCAGACCCGGCCTTCCTCCTCATCTCCACCGCGGATCGCCGTGATGATGGCGGCGAGCCCCAGTAGGCCAGCAGCACCGACGATGCACCGCAATCCCATGTCCAGTTCCGTCGCCGACCACAGCACCAGCCCCGCCTGGATCGTCAGCAGCAGATGCGTGCCGACAATCATGCGTATGGCGGGCTGTCCAGGACGGGATGAAAAGAGGCCGGTCATGGCCGTTTCCAGGCAGCGAGAAGATTGGAGCGCCTGGCTTTCCAGCTGCGCAACGCTGCGAGGCATTTCCCCGTCAAGCCGGTGAGCAGGATGAGCAGAAGGCCTGTGTTGAGGCAGGTAGCGCCGATCAGCAGCGCGCCGCGCGCGATCAGCATCGGTGGCTGGTGCAGCATCAGGCCGGTCACAATCACCAGGCTGGTCAGCAGGATGGTTTCGATCACCATCAGCCGGAAGCGCCATCGTATGGCTTCGGCCTCCGCGCGGATCGCGACCCGGGCCTCGATGATCCGCTCGATCTCGGCATCCTTGCCGAACCCCAGGGGCAATTGATCGGGATGGGTGGAAGGCTTGCGCATCATGCTGCCCCTCCATCTTGCATTGCAGGCAGGATTTCGGCGGGATCGACCCCGGCCAGCTCGCACACGGCTTCGAGTGGACTGCGCCCGGCGCGGATCAGCGCCTCGAAGGCCGCCACCTCCTGCGGCGCGCTGGTGTTGATCCAATAGGAAAAGGGGTCCACCACCAGCCGGGCCACGCCCAGTCCCAGGGGAGAGTCGATGAAGATCTCGCTATAATGGGGTTTGGCGTTACGGACGGATTTCAACAGATCGAGGACAAATCCGGAATAGTCGAGGATCTTGTTCTCGACCGCCTGGGCATAGGTCGAACCCTGAAGCAGGAACCGCGTCGCTGCATTTTCGAGGATCACCTGTCCGGTGCCGCCGAAGAGCAGAAGGTCGTTCATGCTCTGGAGGACAACACCGAAACTGCCCTGATATTTGCGCGCGCGGCGATAGCCCTGGCCGAAAGCTTCGGCGAGCCGCGACAAGTCCTGGCCCTCGCTCCGGGTCATGAACTGCGCGGCTTCATCGCACAGGACAAAGCGCGGCCGGTCGCGCGCGGACAGATAGAGTTCCTGGGTGACCGCGTTCACCACGACCATGACGATGACGTTGAACAGGTCCGGCATGGCTTTGAGCCGCTCAAGCTCCAGCACGACAAACTCGTCGTTGCTGATGTCGAAGGTCGAGGGACCGTTGAAGAAATGGCCATAGGCGCCGTCACTGCCGAAATCGCGCAGGTTGAAGGCGAGTTCCCGCGCGGCCGGCACCAGATGGTCGACCCGGTCGAGATCGGACGCTGCAAATTGCGGATAGGCGCCGAGCCAGGCCCGGACGCTGTCTATCCCTTCCTCGGCATGACCTTCGTCGATCGTCCACTGCACAGCGGACTTGAGCAGATTCCATTCCGACGTCGTGACGCCCTTGCGCGTTGCGGCATTGGCCATTTCCGCGACGATCGCGACCGCCATGGAGATCGCGGACTGGCGATCATCGCCATCAAGCGCGAAGCCCATGTCGAACGGATTGAGCACGAGCTTCTCTTCGCCAATATCGATATAGCGGCCCGAGCACAGGGTGCAGAGTTTGCGATAGCTGCCGCCAATATCGATGATGCGGATAAGCGACCCTTGCGCATAATATTGCTGACAGAGATTGTTGAGGAGGAAGCTCTTCCCCGCGCCGCTCTCGGCCGAGACGATGAAATTATAATTGTTGATGCGCGGATCGAAAAGATCGAGCGTGATGAGCTGGCCCTTGCGGCCGGTATAAAGAAGGGCCGGGCGACCGCCGCCGCGAAAGTCGGTCTGCACCGGCGCCAGCAGCACGGCGGCTTTGACCGGCATGCGGAAATCGCGTTCCAGCATCCGCATCGTGCGTTTTTCGGGATAGAGCCCGAAGGGGAGGCTCATCGGCAACAGGACCGGATTGAGATAGCTCTCCTCCTGCATCATCCAGGGGAGCGGCTCGCTCTCCCACAGGCGCTTGGCGCGCGCCGCCATTTCCCGCGCGTCGGCGCTGGTGCGGCCGAAGACCCAGACCATCGGGATCACCGAAAGGAAGCGGCTGTTGCCCGCCTCATCGAGCACCCAACCGATTTCCTCGATCTGCTTGCCGACCTCGACCGCGAAGCTTCCCGCCGCCTTCTGCGCGGAGAGGATCTGGGCGCGCTTGTGAATCTCGAACTGGCTGTGATCGAACAGGATGTTGAGCGTGAAGAGAAAAGGGCCGCCAATCTGGTCGCTGTCCTCGGCCGCCCCGCGCATCCCGCCCAGCAGGCGATTGGCGCGCTCGGCGGTGATGCGCCGTGCCGGCGCCCTTGGCGTCAGGCAGCGCGCCACCTGATTGCCCAGATGCACTTCCGGGCCGTCGAACAGCAGGTCGGGGCCTGCATCGATGATCTGCTTGCGAACAGGCGGGGCGGGCTGGCCGTCACTGCCATCGGCGAACACGCCTGGCGCGGCATCGAAGAGACCGTTGAAGATCCGGCGATAGAAGCTGACCAGTTCCTCGGGCGGCAGACGGCGGATACCAAGCTTGGCGAGCTGTTCCTCGATCTGGCGGCGCAGGTCATGGCCAAGTTCCACCCGCGTCTTGATCGAGAGGAACAGCCGAAAATTGCGCACCGGGATGCCATGAAGCGCGTCGAGCCCCTCGGTTCCGGCGCGCAGATAATCGGCGGTGCGCCGCGCCGATGCCTGGATCAGAGGATCGGGCCGGGTCTTCATATCCAGGAAGGCATCGAGCGCATGGTCGATCAGCGGATCGGCAAAACCGTGGAGCTGCAACACCGTCCCATCGGGAAAATGGATGTTGAGGAGGCCCAGCAAGGCCTGATGGACATGAGCGAACATATAGGCCGACGGGATCAGCTCCCAGGCATGGCCCCAGCCATCGTCGATGCAGAGAAAGGCTTCCTCCTCTTCGTTCCAGGCGACGAGCGGCAGAAAATCGGAATAGGCGTCGCGCGCGACGGCGCGATGCAGGTCCGACCGGGTGAGGCCGCCGCCATGGCGGGTACCGAGCGCGATCATGGCCGTGCCTCCTCAGGCGTAGCGGGGATATCGGCGGGCTCGCCCTCGACGGCGCGGTCGGACGCGCCCTTGTCCCTCACCTGTTCCAGCACCGGCACGCCCGTCGCGGACTGGACCGGGCTCACCAGATAATCGCCCACCACCCATTGGGGCCTCTCGAGGATCGAATAGACATAGCGCGGCATGTAGAGCCGGTCGGGCCGCTCGCGGTCGGCATAGGGCAGGATCAGCGTGCGCACCGTGCGGCCGGGGCGCAGCATCGGCGTGACCGGCGCATCGACCAGGCCCTGCAACTCCCGATAGACGCTGTCGCGATAGCCAAGATAGGGGGATGGGCCTGTCTTGCCCCGCTTGGTGGCACTGCTTGTCCCGGTACCGTCTCCCTGGCTGAGAAGAGCCTTGTCATGGGTGACCGCGGGATCGGAGCGGGATGGCACGCCAGCCACCGCATCGGCATAGGCCTTGTCGGGATGGATGCACTGCCCATGGTCGCTATTCTTGCAGCTGAACTTCTCGCTGTAGGGCGACATGACCGAGCCAATGGTGGAACAGCCCGCGAGCAGCAGAGCCATGCCGAGCAGCGCTGGCGATCCAGCCCGGCGCGCAGCACCAACGGGCGTGTCAGGCATGGGGCGAATGCCCCTCAAAAGACGATATGCCATCAGAATTTGCTCCCTGCGCTGGGTTTGATGTCGAGGGTCACGCCCTCCTGGATGACCACCACCACCTCCTTGGCGGCGCCGACCTCGACGATGGGGCCAGCCTGGCGCGCAAGGTCGAGATAGAAATCGGTGAGCTTGTCGGAGGATTTGGAAAGGCCGCCGGCAATGCCGCTCTTTGCGGCATCGGTCGCATCGAGCGTGCGGACCGAACCCAGGGCGGAGGTGGAGAGGTCCCCGAAGCTGTTTTCGACTGAACTGGTAAAGCCGCTCACGGTCCCGGCGATGAAGGATCGGGCCAGCGCCGCGCCGGCGCGGGTCACGACCTTGCCCGAAAGCCCCTTCTTTCCATCGGTGTCGACGAAGAAGCCCTTGATGGGCTGATCGACGACGGACCGCTCGTCGAAATCGACGCAGGAGAGCGACACCAGCTGGACCTCGACCCGTTCCTTGGCGAGGCTGCCGGTGGCATTGCCGATGACAAAGCAGCCGGCAAGATTGGCTTTCACATCATTGGGCAGCACGGCGGGGGCCTGCACGCGGGCGATCAGCGGTTCCGGGTTCGAGGTCGCGTCCCGGCTGGCCAGTGCGTCGATCCCGGTCAGGAGCCGTGCCTTCATGAAACCAGGCGGTAAATAGATGGTCCGCGACTTTTTTCCGTTGCCGGACCCGGCGCCCTCCTTGTTTGCGGCGGGGATGATGGCGCTGGTGGCAGCGCCAATCGAACCGACGGTCTTCTCGACTGGGGGCGCGGGCGGCGCGGCCGGAGCGACCGGCGGTACAGGCGGCGGGATCGACCCCATCGCGCTGTCCAGCTCCGCGTCGCTGGGTGGCGGCGGGAAGGCCGGCAATGTGCCCGTCATGGCCGACGGCAGATCGCCACCATCGGTCGACGTGCCGCCGACCTTGCTGCCGGGCATGACCTTGCCCTCCTCGATCGCGGTGATGCGATCGCCCAGCAGGGATTGGCCGTCGAGCACCTTTTGCAGGTCACCGCGCAGCTTGGTTTCCAGACTATCACCGCGCAGGCCCGCGCCCATGTCCAGCTTCGAGGCTGCGGGCAGATCGGGCTTGTCGTCGGAGGAACCGCTGGACGCTGTGTAGAGACCATAGCCCAGGATCGCGACCGCTGCTCCCACGCCCACCTGCTTGGCGCGCAGTTTCTGTCTTGCCGACATGGCGCGCCAGTGGGTTTTCAGGTCGAGCAGGGCCGGGCCGCGAACGGCGCCCTGATCCTTTGCTTGCCCTTGCTTTCCGTCCCTGGCCTCATTTTGATCTTTCGGGGGGCGAGAAAAGCCTTTGATCGGGGCGCCAAGATCCTGCGGGGTTTCTTTCCCGCCTTGCTTCTTCTCGTTCATTGGTTTGCTCCCCGCCGTACGATGATGAGGCGGGCGGTCTCTCCGGCTTTGAGCGAAAGACGATCGGCGCTGACCGCAAAGACGCGGGCACCAAAGGCGCGGTCGAGGAACAGCCGCTCATCAAGGCCGAGGTCCGCGTCCGCTTCGACCCGATATTCCGATGCCGAAAGACCGGAACCCTCTATCTCGACCCGTCGGCGTTCGATGATTCGCGCGGCGGGAAGGGAGGGCAGCACGACCCGCTCGGCCTTGGGCGCGACGGCGGTGAAGCTCGCCGGGATACGGTCCTGGAGCATAGCGAGCGTGATCGAGACGGCGCGCTCCTCCTCGACCAGCGGCCCCAGCAATTCGTCATTGGCCTTGGCGCGCTGCGCGCTGCCCGGCACCAGGGTGACGGTCTGGGCGGGAATGTCCGAGGGCTCGGTATAGAGCGGATAGATGGCGCCATTGCAGGAAATGAAGAATTCGGACGGCGCGGTCACATAGCTGCGCGTGACGGCACCGGCGTCATCGACTTCCTTCACCAAGAATTTGATCCAGGCGTCCGCGCCGCCCTTCTCGACCGCGATCGCCTTTTCCGCCGAGAATTTGACGTCCTCGATCTCGCCGCCTGTACAGATCACATGATTGACGTCGCGGTTCGACAGCCGGATCGTGCTGGTCTGATCGGGCAGCGCGACGATGGACTGGGCGAAGACCGGCGCCGACGCGATCATGGCCAGCAGGGCGGCGGACGCGCGCAGGGGTTTACCGAAGCTCGGCATCGAATTTTTCCTCCGAAAGGCGGGTGATCCAGAAGCGGCCGTTCTCGACGCCGTAGCCGATGCGCAGCGTGCCCCGGAATTTGCGGATCACGCCGCCGATGATGCGGACCTTCTCGACCGGAACGATGATGTCCCTGTCGGTCCAGCTGACCGGCTGGTCGGGACGGATATAGGTGGCGATCGACAGGGTCGGGTTTTTGGAAAGCTCGTCCAGCACTGCGTTGAGGCTGTCGCGCATACTGTTATAGGCGTTCGGATGGACGATCGAGAGCAGCTCCTGGAACTGCGGATCTGCCGAATAGGCGGAATAGGTGCCCGAGAGCGCGACGATGTTGCGCGTCATGGTGCGCAGATAGTCCGTCGAGGGTTTCGAGCCCGTCACATAGAGATCGCCGCCCGTGCCAAAGGGCACGACCACGGTGCGCCGGTTCTGGTCGGTCGAATAGACCACCGCGCCCAGCACCGCCGTGATGCCGAACAGGCCCACAATCGCGAATTTGAGCAGGCGGTTCTCCTCGAAGAGATTGGAGGAGCCCTGGAGATAGCGGTGAATGCCGAAGCTTGGCGGTTTGCCAAGGAGTGGATCGACCTCGCGGCCAGTTCGGTTTGGGAAGAGCGACATGGCTTTAAGCCTCACTCATAAAAGCGGGTCTGGGTCGGACCCGGATAATGGCGAAAGCCAAGCAGGCCCCAGCGCCAGGCGAGATGCGGCAGAAAGCCGCGGGGTTTGCTGCGCTTCCAGGGGATGAAAAGGAGAAGGGCAAGGATGAGCGCCCATCCGATCAGCCCGCCGACGATGACGGCGACGAAGATGGTCGAGACCACCAGGATGAACTCGTCCGATCCGAACCATAGGATCTGGACCGGCCGATGCAGATACTGGGGCAGGCGTTCGTCCATTGTCCCTTCTCCTCCTGCTTCATCTCCCCGGCATGAGCTCGGGGTTTCCCGGGAGCCATCATTGGCTTCCAGGCTCGGGGGCGTGGGTTGCGTGAGAGTGTGGCGACCCGCGCCGATCAGTTCAGATGGTCATGCCGAAGGTCTGGAGGATCGAATCCGCCTTGATGAGGCAGACCGCCGCCACGATCGTCGGGATGCCGATCATGATGTTGGAAAAGAGGCGCGAGACGCCGAACAGGAAGGCCGCGACGCCGCCGACAAAGCCCAGCGGTCCCTTGACGCCCTGGTTCACGACGATGTCGTAAATGTCGTAGCCAAGGTCGCCGGCGGCGGGCGCCGTGAAAGCATGGGCGATCCCCGTGGCCGCAAATATGGCCAGGAGAGCGGCGATCGAATAGTCGGCAGCGGAAAGGCTGCGTCGTCCAAGGGCTTTGATCATGTCATACTCCATGTGCAAGAAGGAGCCGTCCGCTTGGGATATGTGCCGGCGAGGGACCTCGTAGGCTGCCGATGATCGTGTCGGACGGCTCCTGAGGGCCGCGATCGCCGGCATTCCGTTCCGCATGGTCCACGCGGGACGCCGCGCGGTCCAGGCAGCCGCCAGATAAGGGGAAGGGTTAGCGCTGCGCATGGGTGGACGCCTTCGCCGCATAGGCTTGTCCGAGAAACGCCTCGATCTCCGCCTGGTCGAAACCCGAGATGATCTTGCCGCCCACGATGAGGGTCGGCGTACCGCTGACGCCCACCTTTTTCACCAGTGCCGCGTCGGCTTCCACCTTGGCGCGACCTTCCGGGCATGTCAGCAGGGCAGGGGGCTTCGCGCCGGCATAGAGGGCCTTGAAGCTGGCCTCCCTGTCGGGCGCGCAGAGGATATGTTCCGCCTTGGTCGCGGCCTCGGGGTGGATGCCTGAGACGAAATAGACAAGGCGCCGCACGGGCTTTCCTTCCGCTGCCTTGGCCGTCCAGAAGCGATCGAGCGCGCGGCAATAGGGACAATCGGGATCGGTGAATTCGATCACCGAAGGCGCGTCCTTTGGGCCAATCTCCAGCGCCTGTTTGGGATCGATCGCGGCAAGCTGCCGCTGCGCTCGCGCATCCTGGGCCAGCGCCGTCACATTGACGCCGTTGCGGTCATAGACCGTCGCGAAAAGGATATGCTCGCTCTCCGGAGCATAATAGAGCATGCGGCTGCCCGCGCTTGCCTGGTAGATCGGCCCCTTGACCGGCGCTGGCTCGAACCCCTCGAACTGAAGGTTGGTGAAGCTCTGGCGGAGCTTCTGCTCGGCGTCCTGCGCCGCTTTTTGCAGCAGCTGCACATCGTCGGGCTTTGCCTGGGCTTGGGCGCCGCCGATGCTGACGCCTAGGAGCAGGGCCGCGCCGGCCGCCTGTGAGAAACTCATCCGGCGGCTCATTGCGTGCCTCCGCTGTTCTGCGTGATCGCGCGAGCAATATCGGCATCGATGCGGATGCTGCTGCCGACGGCCATTGCGCTGCCGGGCGGCGTGAATGCCGGTTCGGCAGCTGGGAGGGCAACGATCTGGAATGCGTCGCTCGCCTGAATGATGCGCAGTCGGTCGGGCAGATCCGTCGAAGGCAAGCGGAGTGGTTTTGCGCTCGCCGGGTTTGCGGCGAGCGCCAGGCTCAGGCAGGCGCCAAGGACAGGCGGAGATTGGACCATGACGGTACTCCAGGCAAGCGGCAAATCCTCTCGGACGCCTTTTTTTGAGGGCGGGATCGGTGGGCGGAAGCTCTGTACAAATTGCCGGAACATGCTTCCCAGTCATCGACCGTGAGACGAGTTGTTCACAGCTTGAAAAGGCGCGCAAGGGGCAGGGCACTGTTGTGCCGATTGCGGCATTCATCTTCCGGAAGCGGCATATAAATGCCGCTTTCCTTGTCAAAAATCGGCTTTATTCTCCGTTCGGGTCGTCATCATCATGAGTACCAACCTCGAATCGGATGAGGGAGACATCATGACAGAACGCCAATCGAGAACGTACAAACTATGCCTTTCGCCTGAGGGCACCGATCTCTTCCTGGTTTGCCATGCACGTCTGGCAAAACTCGCGAACAGCCTGATTTCCTATGGCTCGACACTGTATGTAGCCATATTGATCGCGGAAGCGTCGGATGCATCGGAGATTGCTGCCGAACTCGAACTCCCCCATTTGCGACGGCTGATCGGGAAAAGGGAGCATTTTGTCGGGGCGTCCGATCGATTGCAGCGAATCGCGGGCAAGATCAGCGATCGCCTGGAAAGATCGGATCATCTTGGCGATCGGCCAACAAAGAACGCCCTTTATGCAGCCTGTATCGCGCTCATGGCCGCCAGCGAGGACAAGACCCTGCGAGCGGCGTATAGCCGAATGAGCGATCTTCTGGCAGATAAGTGAGCAGGATCAGGCTTTGGTCATCGAAGAGCCTGACGGTAATTGCTCCCAAAATGAGAACGATAATATTTGACGCACCGAGGGTTTCACACAACAAGTTGAAACAGTCGGAATGTGCATGGAAGCTTTGAGGAACATTCAGGGAGAACCTGATGATGTCGACTCAGAGCAGGCGGCCGGGTAGCCGCGCCGCTATTCTAGCCGAGGTCAAACAGATCTCGGGCCGCCGCATCGAGGAAAGGCGGCGGGACAAGCGCATGACGCAGAAGCAGCTGGCAGCCCAGGTTGGGATGGGTGAACGCTGGCTCCGGGAAGTCGAATCGGGAAGTCCCAAGTCCCGGCTCGACGACCATTTGCGGTGCGCGCACGGTCTTGGATTGTCGGCATCGCATCTCCTCTTGCCAATGTTGTTTCTGGAGCATCAGATGCACTTTCCACGACAGATTTTCGATGAGGACATGCATGAACTGGAGGCTGGATGCATCGAGTTTATTGCGAGCTATCGTCTGAAACCATTCCTCCGTTCAATCCCGATTCCACTTACGGATGAGGGCATCGACAGGGAGGCCTGAGCGCCATGTCGCCCGATGCTGTTACGGCCGATCGCGTCTATCGCGAATTGAAGCGGCAAATCATGGTAGGAGAATTGCGCCCAGGAGCAGTTCTTATACTGAGCCAGATTGCTGATAGCGCTGGAACCAGTGTCTCTCCGGTACGCGACGCAATATTGCGCATGGTCGGCGAACGTCTTCTCGAGATGCAAGGCGGAGGGGGATTTGCCGTTCCTCCTCTCACGCATGACCGCATAAGCTGTTTTTATGCCTGGCACGGCGATCTTCTTCGTATCATTGTTCGCGCTATCAATGACCCCATCGAGATCGGCGAGTTTCCGGTCTATGATCAAGGTAAGACAAGCGATGAACATCATCATCTGGCGAACCTGGCTGATGAGCTCTTCGCGTCATTGGCGGCATGTTCGCATAATCCGGAACATCTCCACGCTGTCCTTGCCCTGGAAGCGCGGCTGCACTTGATTCGGATCCATGAAAATGTGCTGCCGCGATGTCTTTCCGAGTTGGAATCCCTATGGAATCTCGTGCGTTCGAGGAACAAACATTCCATCAGAACGGCCCTTTGGCATTATCATCGCCGACGTTTGTTGAACGTAGAGACGATTTTTTCGGCCATGATGAAGAATGGATTCATAGAATGAGAACGGAAATCCGTATCATTCAGCTATTATCGTGGCGAGAATCACAATCACTCTGCAATGTCCAGCATATATGTTGTCAAATTGGGAACGTATATGGTCGGCCGTTTCTTCATCCTGCCCTAAAATCATCAGGCCGCAATCAAGCGGTATCTGAAGGAAGCAATCATGGAACGTGACTTCGAACGGAATGAAGCGCTGATCGACCTCGGATCGGCTGTCGAGCAGACCAAGGGGATCGAGGGCAAGGCGCGCGATGTGGACCAGTCGCCCCTGACCGGCATGGGTATATTGGACGAGTGATCCGACCCGGGAGGGCACACATAGGCTATGCGTGCCCTCCCATCACGATCCGAGGTGGCGATGACTTACGCTTTGCGAGAGAATTTGCATTTTTCTGATCTTGGTCAGCATATCATCTTTCTGGATGTGTCGTCTGGCCGGTATTTCACGATTCCTTCGACCTGGAATCGGGCATTTCGTACTATCGTTCGGGGAGAGAACGGCTCCATCAACCTGCGCGAGGTGCAGCGGCTGCGAGATGCCCGGCTAATCGAGCCATCGGAGAAAGCCGCGGAGGAATCCCTTCGCGCAGTACCCATAATGCCGATCAGATCCCTTCTCGACGAGCGACCCCAACGAGCAAGCAGCTATTTGACCGCGCGCGTGGCCTGGTCGCAGTGGCAGGCTTGCCGGGACTTGCGGCATCATGGCATGCATTGCCTCGCAAAGGAGGTCGCCGCATCGCCGGTGAAGGCCTGTGAACCTCTGAGGGCTGGCGAAATCGCGAACCGCCTGGGATGGGCTTTCGCGCAATCGGCTTTTATCATGACCGGGGCGGACCAATGCCTCGTTCGGTCTCTTGCCCTTGCAAGACTGCTGCGCCGTCGCAATATTGCTGCCTCGCTCGTGCTTGGCGTTACGGCCAGCCCATTTTCCGCTCATGCCTGGGTCCAGCGAGGGGATCTCCTTCTGAACGATCGGGTTGAGCGGATTCGGACGTTCAGTCCGATAGTGAGCCTGTGATGGCGGCGCGCTATCTCATCGCCAGCATCGATTGTTCGGACCGGCGGCGTACCATTGCCGCGTCTGTCGGTCGCCGGGGACTGAAGCTTGCCTGGCAATCCGACCAACTCATGCTCTTCCTGTCGAACGACACGCCTGTGCAGATTGTCGAAGGGGTGAACCTCATCGGCATCGGGCGCATTTTTTCGCAAACTGACTTCCGGCCGATGGACCTCGCGAAATGGACCGATGGCAATGAGCGAACGGCCCCTCTGTCCGATCTGCTCGAGCAGGGATGGGGGCAATATGTCGCGGTGAAGCATGGAAACGAAGGCGCACAGATCCTGCGCGATCCTTCAGGCGGCTTGCCCTGCTACCATGTGAGCCGGGACGGCTGCCACGCGGCGGCATCGGATGTCGGATTGCTCGTTGCCGCAGGCTTGTTGCGCGCCGCGGTCAATTATGACTATATTCTCCATCAGTTCCGATATCCCAATCAGCGATCCCCCTCGACGGCATTGGTCGGTGCAAGGGAATTGCTGCCGGGATTCGTGCTGGATTGGCAGGGAGCGATGGCGACGGAAACATCGCTATGGTCACCATGGAAGCATGCCGCCCGCAGATTTGAAGGGGGCCTGGATCAGGCGGCGCTTCGCTTGCGGGACATCACCGAAAAATGCATCAAAGCTTTGGGCCGATCCACGGCAAGCCCTATCTTGATCGGTGTCTCTGGGGGACTCGATTCATCGATCATCGCCGCGGCACTGCGCGAGGTCGAATTTGGCGCCCATGGTATCAGCATTGCGACCAGTCACCCCGATGGCGATGAACGTAGCTATGCGCGCGGGGTATGCCTGAGGCTTGGCTTGCCCTTCGACAGCGCACTCTATGCTGCCCGGCATGTCGATCCGGCGCGTCCCAGCGCCGCGCATCAGGCGCGGCCCACGGGCGAACCCTTTCTCCAGAGCTATGACCATATCCTCCTTGAGCTTGCGCGCGCTGTGGGAAGCAAGACCCTGTTTCGTGGGAATGGCGGTGATGCGGTATTCTGCTTCATGCAGAATGTGACGCCAATTCTGGACCGTTGGGAAACGCGGGGCGCTCGCGGCGGCCTGCTACAAACCCTCGCCGATGTTTGCCGCATGACCGACAGCAGCATTCCGCAGGTGCTGTCCGCCCTCCGCCGCAAGAGGGGTAGTTCGCCGGCGGCCATCGCCATGAAGATAGAAGACCGATTCCTGGTCGCGCGCGATGCGAGCCGGGAAATGTTCGACGCGCATCCCTGGTTTGATGCGCCGGCGGGTCTTGCTCGTGGCCGCATCATCCATGGTATATGGGCGACGCGGGTGCAGCGGTTCACCGAGGGCTATGCGCGGGACGATGAACTGGAACTGGTCTGTCCGCTATTGTCTCAGCCCATTGTCGAATTCTGCCTTTCCATTCCCAGCTGGCTCTGGATTTCGGGCGGGATCAACCGAGCGGTTGCCCGCCAGGCCTATCGCCAGATTCTTGGCGATGATAATATGCGCCGGGTCCGGAAGGGCGGTCCGTCCGCTTTTTGTATTGAACTGCTCGATACCTACCGAAGCCAATATCGGGACATGCTGCTGGATGGTCTGCTGGCGGAGCATCATGTGATCGATCGCGAAGCGGTGTCGGCCTATCTGGCCTATGAGGGGCCGCAGCGCGATGATGACTATCTGCGCCTGCTGGCGCTCGCGGATGCGGAGGCCTGGGCCCGGCATTGGACCGGTGCGGCGACGTCTCCCCTCGCGCGAGAAAGCACAGTCGATGGCGCGATGTCGGCTGGTAGCCATTTGGCGGCAAGCGAAGAGGGATGATCCGGCATCAACCAATGTTCGAACCAGGCGATATTCCTGTAATAGACGGCGAGACGATGGCGCGGTTGCCATTTGACATGATGCTCGCCAGGAAAGACGTAGAGCGCGCTGGGAATGCCCTTGTCTTGCAAGGCGGCGAGAGGTTCCAGTGCCCCCAGATATTCATCATCGGAAAGCTGCATGAGGACCGGCGTGCGAAGACGCGCGGCATTCCTTACCAGCGAATAGCAATTCCAGAAATCCGGTGCCATCTCCTCCATCCGGGGATAGCCGGACGCGACATAGCTGTTCGCACCGGCCGGGCCGGCGAGAGGCAGGAAGGTGCCCGGCTCCTCGAAGGAACTGCTGACGGAAGCTGCCGCGAACCTGTCGCTGTTGACCAACGCATATTGGATGTTCCTTGTGCCGTCGCTGAGGCCAGCAATGCCCACTCTCGCGGGATCGGCAATCCCTTGCGTGACAAGCTGATCGGTGATGGTTTCGAGCGATGAGAGGACACTGCGCAAATCCGACCATCCCTCCAGATTATGCCGGAACAATTCATCACCATCCTTCGCGGGGCGAGCGAACCCGGTGAAGCGCGGTCGTTCGAAACTCAATACCGCAAAACCGCGCGCTGCGAGCGGCTGGATCGGATATTCGTCGCCCGTGCCGCCGCGCAGGAATCCGCGACTGTCATATTGGACGATGATGAGGGGGAGCCGTCGCTTCCCGTCATAGTCGGGCGGCAAGACGAGATCGCCGAAGGTTTGGACGCCAAAGGCATTGCGCCATTTCAGGCGGCGGGTGGGTCCGAACGTCAACGCCCTGAACTCCGGATTGAGGTCGACCACCGGCTCCAGATGCCCGTCAAGACCGGCGAACACAAGCCGGCTCGGCTGGTTGGAGGCTTCATGAAGGCATAGCAGCTGCTCACCCACCAGTTCGCAGCTTGCCAACATATCGTCTGTCACGAACAGCCTAACCGGTCTCCTGGCAGGGCCTGGTTTCCATCGGTACAGACCGAGCTGGCTGTTACCCCAGCCTTCCCGGCGCAGGAAAAGGAGGCTCGAGCCGCCCACTGGCCACCATAGGCCTACGATGCCCTCGCAAGTGTCAAAGCGGCAATTGAACTGCTCTCCCGATGCAAGCACGACATGGAGATCAAATTGGGGCATGTAGCCGCTCGATGGCCGAATGGCGGTCCAGGCGCGTGCGCCGCCTGGGCCGTGCGCGAAGAGATTGGCGCCGACCGGTTTTGCTCTGTCGTTCTGCAGTTGCAGCAGATTGATTTCCTCGTGCGTGGCGGGACGGGCCGCCCTGGATACGACATCGATTGCAAGATAGGCGCGATCGATGGGGGCATAAGGAAAGGGCCGGGGGCTTGCCTTGGGAACGAACCGGGCATCATAATGAAAGCCGGCCTCGCCCTCTTCGTCGATCTGCTGCTGGATCTTGCGATAATCCGGCCGGCTCGCGAAAATGATCGTCGTTCCATCGGGCGACCACCCCAGATCCTCTATGTCGTCCAGCGAAGAGGAAAGCTGCTCGGCGCCTTGGCCGTCTGCCCGGGCGCGCCATATCTGTGTCACGCCATTGATGCGTTTGAGATAGGCAATCCAGCGACTATCGGGCGACCAATGTGGCGTGATGAGCTGGGGTACCCCAGTGGGGAAACGGGTAATGCCGGTCCGCTCGATCGTCATCCGGATGAGTTCGCCGCCTCTGTCCATCGCGATCAGTCTATGCGCGCCGTTGAGGGCTGTGACGAACATGCCGAGGCAATAGGCACTCGCCGTCCGATCGACGCGACGGATTTGAAAGGCGACCAATTTCCCGTTTGGCGAAACGGTTATCGCCCCGTGCCTGGAGACGGCCGCGGCGGCGGGCAGTCCTACATCCCGCAGTCGAAGCAGCTTCTCTGGCGTGATCGCCTGCTGGGTGTCTGTTTCGTGGGAGACGGCATCCGGTTTCAGATCGCTGCAATCCGCCGGCACGTCGGCAAGGGCGGGCGTGCCGGCGGCAAAGGCCAGCGCTGCTGTCGAAAGCGTCAGACCCTTGATCGCGCGGATCATTGAAACCTCTTCGTCACCGTTAGGCTGATGAAGCGCCCCACTGCGGAATAGTTGGTGGAGTCGAAGGTCGGATAGTAGCGAGCTGTCGTCTGGATCCGATCCGGCTTGTCGTTGAAGATATTGAGTGCTGCAGCGCTGATTTCGATTCCGTTGAGGATACCGCTGTCATCGGAGGTGCGGTATCGCGCGGACATGTCGACGGTGGTCATGCCGTCGATCGATGAGGCGGCCATCAGCCGTTGATCCTTGATTCCGCCGATATAATTGCCGAATATCCCCAGGCTGAAACCGCCATGAGACCAGTCCGCGCCCCCTCGCGCGCGCCAATGCGGCGGGAAAAACAAGGTGCCGGCCGCATCGACCGCGGCGGATACGGGAGTGACTTTCCGGCGGCTCTCGAGATAGGTCAGATTTCCCGTCAGATGGATCATATCCCCAGCGGCCAATCTGACAGAATAGCTTATGTCGAGATCGATCCCTTTCGCTGTCTGCTGGGCGATATTGACGTATCGGCTGTCGACGATAGCCGCCACATTGTCGATATTGAAAGGCGCGTCGGTGAGGTTCGTAAGACCTGTGGGAGATCCCGATATGAAAGCTTCGATGAGTGCCTCGGTGGGACTAAGGTTGACCAGGGACTGATAGGCGGGGTTGGACAATAGACCGGTCGTCGAGGCGATCGGCGTGGCGATCCTGTTCTTGTAACGGATGTGGAAGAGGCTTGTGCTCATCTTAAGCCCAGGCAGCGCGGCCGGATGTATCTCAAACGTCGCGGCCATTGTGGTGGCCCGCTCGGGCCTGAGATCAGCATTGCCACCAGAGATGTAGAGCGCCGTAGCTGAAGCGGGGTAGGCACTGCCGCCAAAATCACTGATCGGCACCAACTGCGCCGTATAATCGAGAAACTGTTGGTAGAGCGTCGGTGTCTTGAACGAGCGGCCCCATGAAAATTTGAGATTGATATCTTTCGACGGGGCGTAGACGAGTCCCAATTTGGGCGTCGTGACATGCCCCATTCCGCCCGAATAGCTTTCATAGCGCGCTGCGGCGCTGAGAGACAGCGCATGAATGAAATCAATGTCCTGCTCTGGCGCCACGATCGGAATGGCGGCTTCGCCAAAGAGGTAATAGCTGCTGCGATTTTTTGAAAATTGTACCGTAGGCGTTGTCCCGGTCGCTCTTTCCGTCTGGAGATCGGCGATCAGCCTGTTCGATCGGTAGCCGCCACCGAGGGCGAGTCGCAAGTCGCCAGCCGGCAGATCGACGAGTGCGCCCTCCAGGTTCATCTCCAATATGCGGGACTTGTTGGTATAGCTGCCGACCGAGGCGAAATTCAGCAGACCTGCTGTGTAGAGGCGCGAGTTGATTTCAAGCTTGTCCTGTGCTGCGGTACCCATGAATGTGGCGAGCCAGTCGGCGGGCAGCTTCCATTCTATTTTTGGGGATATTGACCAGGATTGGTTCCGCGGTGTCCGGCGATATCCTCGATCCCGATAATCGTTGCTGATAAGCGGCTGAATGGTGATGGAATGACGATTGCTGAAAAGCGCGTCGGTGCTGATGGTGAGGTGGTCGGTGGGTTCCCAATATCCGGTCGCCACTATGCTATGCTGTCTCATGGCCGGGAGAATGGTCGTGTTGGGAAAGGCGTTGTTGGTGAATGAACGGTCGCCGGCCTTTATGGCCGTGCTGCGGTCATAGCTATAGGTGAACATGAAGCCGAGATTGCGTCCGGTCTTTCCCGCCACCACGCTATATTGCTGCTGCTCGTCGCCGCCATCGGTTGCCGCGCCCAATCGGGCGGATGCCTCCATTCCATCATAGCTGCGCTTGAGGATGATATTGGCGACGCCAGCGACCGCGTCCGAACCGTAAACGGCAGAAGCACCATCGGTGATGATTTCCACGCGATCGACCGCGCCCAGGGGAATGGAGGAAATATCGATGGCCTGCGCCACGCCATTATAGGCGATGCGTCGGCCATTCAGTAGTGTCAGCGTGGCATCGGGACCAAGTCCGCGAAGATTGAGGCTGGAAGCGGAGCTTACATTCTCGTTACTGATACCTCCCACGCCGACCGTGACCCCGGGATTTTGCCCGCCGGCAAAGCTTTGAGGCAGGCTGCGGGCGAAATCGCCGAGATTGGAAAGTCCGGCTGTGCGAATATCATCCTGTGTCCTGGTCATCACGGGCGACGCGCTTGCGCCACCGCGAATGCGCGACCCGGTGACGATGATATTATTTTCCGCCGTGCCGTTTATCGCCTCCCGCGATGGTTCGCCTCGCCCCCGAACGAAGATCGAACCGTTGCGGACTTCCGCTATGAGGTCGCTGCCCTCGACAAGGAGGCTGACAGCCTCGCTGACTGTATAGGCGCCCTTGAGGGCTTTTGCCTGCTTGCCCCGAAGTGCTCTTGAATCCGCTATCAGTTGATAGCCGTCCTTGCGGGCAACGGCACGAAGCGCATATTTCAGATCCTGCGCCGGAAGATCATAGGATCGCTTTTCGCTGTCCTGAGCCAGGACATGCGGACTTATCGCGACCAGGGCGGTCGCTGCGCCAATCAGAAATCCCGTCTTGCCGAAACCCATGATGCTTCCCCCATCATTTTCGCTGCGCCCTTCTTGGACAGGGCAAACGGGAAAAGACGGGGGAAGGAAAAGTTGAAGCTGGCTTGGCTAAAATTTATTTGGTGATGATCAATTTTCCTGGATGGGAACGATCGATCCTCGCCTCCAGGAATGCGGCAATTGCCTCCGCCACGGCGTCAATGTCGCGGATGTGAACCGAGCCGAATATCTCCCGGCTGCCAAGCCCTGGATCAGCGAGCACGATCTGCGTCGTGCTGTAACTGTTGGCTTCGGCGATTACCTCGCTGATCGGAACATCATCTAGATCTTTCACGCCGCTGACCCATTGCTCGTCGGTAGGTTTTGCGGACATGACAGAAGGCGACATGGCTTGTCCATCAAGGAAGGCTAATTGCTCCCCGGGATGGAGACGAAAGAGTCGCTCGGAGCGAGCACTGGAACGCCATCCATGCACCTTCACGTCGGCGCTTCCTTCAAGGAGATGAATGGCGATACGATGGCCATAGGTCACATCGAATATCGTGCCGGGGGACAGGATTTCATTCTGGCCGAAGCGCACGATGAACGGTCGCGCGGCATCATGCGCGATCCTGAACCTTGCCCGCCCGCGTTCCAGGCTTACAACACGTTGCTCCGCCGAGAGATCGACATTGATGCTCGTTCCGGTGTCGAGGATGAGCGTCGATCCATCCTCCAGCCGGACTTCGCGTACTTCGCCGATCCTCGTTGCGAGCTTGCCGCCGCCCAGAGCATCCGTGCGCGCGAATGGGGCGTAGAAGAACATCATGACCAGGGCGGCGGTGATCAGGGTCATGACGGTTGCCGCGGCAAGCGCAGGCCGCCATCCTGGCATTTGCGCGACGCCCTTCTCGACATGCATGGGCGCAACGGCCGCGGCGCCGGCTGCGACGCCGACGCTGGCCGACAATTTTTCATAGAAATGTTGACGGCCATCCTTGGCTGCCATCCACCGGCGGAGACCCGCGCGATGCCTGTCAGGGTCGCATTGCATTTTCATAAGCCATCGCGAAGCGGCACGGCGATCCCACCATGAGAGTTTATTCATGATCGCCTCCCATATTGGCGGCGATATGCCGGATGGCCTTCAACATATGCTTTTGCACCCTCCACAAGGGGAGCCTCAGATCAGTCGCTATCTCCCGATAGCTATAGCCTTCGACACGATTGAGAAGGAAAATTTCCAGGGTGCGCGGCGGCAGTTGCCGCAAGATCGCTCGCCAGCGCTGGATCTCCTGCCGCGCCTCGACTTCACGATGCGGGTCGATGTCGTTGGATTTGTGCAATCCTTCGTCGAGGGATACCGACAGCTGCGACAGGCGCGTCGATCCCCGTTCGGCGCGATCCCGCAGCATGTTCGTGGCGATGCGGGTGATATAGGCCCGCGGGGTTACCACCGCGACCGGAGGCGTGGCGCCCAGGAACCTAGTCATTACTTCCTGCGCCATATCGTCAGCATCCGAGCGATTTCCCAGCTTTTGCAGGAAATAGCGAAGGAGACGGGGCTTTTCCCGCCGGTACACGTCTGCAAAATCATGGGTGGGAGGGGCTGCGCTATTTGCGTCGTCATCGTCGAGGGACGCGCGTCGTTGGGGAGAGACGCTCATGACGGCATTCTCATCATATGCGCACCGCATCGCAGGAATGGCTTCCCGCAGCGGTCGTCGTGAAAGGGAAATATTCCCGGATTAGACCGGTCCCGCGCCGGTCGTGATTGGCCCTGGCTCATTCGTCGCACCTATGTCCACTCGGGGCGACGGCCTAAGCCGGATGTTGGAAACCTGTCTGGAACAGGCGCATGCGCCTTTACCGTTGCCGGTTGGACATGCGCGCATGCCACCCGGCCCCAGAAATCTGTGACCGAGCAATCCAGAAGGGTTTCCACGCCCCACTTCCGTTCTTTTCCCGGAAGCGGGCCTAGTTTGCGCGATTAACGCCTTGAAGCAAGCTCGAATTTGTCGGGTGGTGTATAATACACCATTTCTGCTCACGGTGGCTAGCGCAGCGCCGCTAAGCCTGTTTTTCGCCAGTACCGTGAGTATGAGTGATGTCATTCCAAACGGGATCAGTCCGGCCGCTCGGCAACGCGCCGTTCATCGCCGTTAAATGCCGAAATTTACCATTCCCGATCCGGAAATTCGTCTGCGATCCCGCATTCCAAAATAATAGATACACACCGTGTATCTTTCATGGTAGGGAGAGGTTTAAAGGATCAAGGGCATGCCACGTACCACCGCCTCCTCGGAAACGCCACTTCAGGCCGTCAATCTGCGTGTTCGAAAGGACACGCAGTCCCTGATCGATCGGGCGGCAAACATGCTTGGCCGCACGCGCTCCGACTTCATGATTGCTGCGTCCAGGAAGGCTGCCGAGGATGCCATCCTCGACCAACGTGTCATTTCTGTATCGTCCGAAGCCTATGGCGAGTTTTTGGCCATGCTCGACCGCCCCGCGCAAGCGAATGAGCAGCTTCGCAAAACCATGCAGACGCCCGCGCCCTGGGAGTCCCAGTGACGCTCATCGCTCCGGTGCCGCTCGATGACGGTCATCTGCTTGACGAATTCACCTCCGGCACGGCTTCGCTTGACGATTGGCTAAGGCGCCGCGCGCGTGCCAATCATGAAAGCGGAGCCAGCAGAACTTTCGTCCTGTGCGATGACGCGCGCGTCATCGCCTATTATTCGCTGGCCTCCAGTTCGATCGCCTGTGCGGAGGCCGTAGGCCGCTTCCGCCGAAATATGCCAGATCCCATTCCGGTTATAACTCTGGCTCGTTTGGCGATCGACCAGTCCATACACGGCAAAGGTTTTGGAAGGGCTCTCATCCGCGACGCCGGCCGCCGGGTGATTGCCGCCGCTGACCTTGTCGGCGTCCGTGGCATGATCGTCCATGCAATCAGTGATGACGCGAAGCAATTTTACTTGGCGTGCGGTTTCCTGCAATCACCCACCAACGAGATGACGCTCATGATCCCGCTTTCCGATTTGAAAGCGGCTGCCTGATCGTTCCCAACCATGCACGATATTTGCGGTTCATGGAATTGGATCATTGAAGACCGATACTCTCAGACTTCCTCGCTGGGGTCCTGGATTTCGAGATGGATTCGCCATCCCTCAAAGGTCATGAGCATGCGACCAAATTGCTCCCAACTCACCTCCCGCCCATCGATGATCAGCACCGGCATATAATCGGCGGATTCTGGGTCGCAAGTGAGTTGGCCTCGGACGGTCGTTCCCGAAATGGACAAACCCAGATCGCCTTCGACCAGGTAGGTCGTGGCAAGATCATGCCGCATCCGTTCGAGCAGGCGCGTCATGAGATCAAGCGGATCGGCGTCTGCGGCGCCATGCACCTGGAATTCGTAGCCTTCCCGTCTTCCGCCTTTGACTTCGACAGCCTCAAGCGACAGCATCATGCCAAGGAGCCGCAGCACAAAATGGAACCGATGCCCGGCCCCGTTCGCATCGAGCAATTCCATTGGCAGGAAGGCGATATGGGTGAAGGTCAGCCCGTTCCGGCGGGCGACCTCCTCGTGCAGCGGCTGCAAAGATCCCGGTAACCGGCCTCGAGGCTCCCGAAATGCGTTATTTCGAAGTCTGGAACGCCGCTATGGCATTCGTCGCATGATATGCGCGGCATCATTCTCCGCTCAACTCCTGCCTGTCTCATCTGGATGGGTATCGCGGGTCCAGGTCAAGCCAACATCGTCGCACCATCGGCACATGGCCGCTTCGACCGCGCGTTCTTCATAGGCATACCATCTTTCAAGCACGGCCTTCGCCTCGAGCAGATTTTTGAAACGCCTGTAGGCGCCTTTCCGGCTGAAAATGTCCCGTACGTCCATCTGTGCTTCTGGCAGTTCCTCGGCGGCGAATGCGAGCGCCAGCTTTTTCCCAAGGTCGAGGTCGCGTCGATGGGGCACCAGGATATAGCCTGCGGCCTCCGGATCGTCAGGCAACTCCGCCGCATCGTCCATGTCGACGCTGTCGGCCAGAAAAAGGATGCGGCCCGATTGCCTGCAAATATAGGCGTGATGTTCGTCATATTGGGAAGTGCTGACAAATTCGAGCGCGTCGATGAGATCGCTCAGCAGAATAGGCACTGTCTGACGATTTTCCGGTGTCATGTGCACGACTCGCCAATCAAAGACCGAGAACATTTTATCTTCGGGAAATGTTGGCACATCGTGGCGAACGAAACGAGCTCAAACAAGATTGAAGGGCGCGCTGTATGGAACTGCGTCCGGCGCCAATTCCTCCGTTCTTCGACATGCCGTGGACGGCATTCACTCGGGAAACAGCACGCTTCGTAGCCTCTCTACGAGGGCGTGGCGCCGTTCGGGGGAGAGTTTGCCGAGATTGTGCATTTTCCACTTCACTGCGGGCAGAGTCGATGCGTTGGGCACGTCCAGTAACGACCAATCCGGTTCCCCCTGTTTGAAGCCGATCAGGAAATGCCGGTGCGCATCTGGCATGGCCGCGATCATCGTGCCGATCATCGCCTCGCGCGCCTCGATGAGGGCGTCGAGGGCTATCGGTTCGCGCGTCATACCATCGAAGCCGCGCGCGAATTCCTCTTCGAGCGGTTTCCGTGTAGGGGCGAGGATCTCCGACAGGGGGCGATCATGGCTGATGGTGTAGACGATGAATGCGCGGCGTAGCGCATCGTCGACGCCGCTGCCCGCGAGTAGTTCGCGGACATCGAACAGGTCGCGGGGGTGTTGGCGGTCCAGCGCCGCGACGAGTTTTCCTGCATAGAGATCGGCGAGGGAGACGACTTGCATGCGCGCAAAGCCGAAGGCATCCTCGACGGGAGAGGTGACGGAGGTTTCGGTGGGGTCATAGACCGTACCGCGCAGGACGGGTGTCACCTCGATCTTGATCTGTGCGTTGTCCAGCCGGACGACCAGTTTGGTGATCACATTTTCTGCGCGCAGTCGGCTCGGTGTCACGTGAGCGCCCCGGATGCCCTTTTCGATGCGATCGGCGATACGTGCCATGGCCGTGTCGATCTCCGCGAGCGACGTGGCCCGGTCGGCTATCGGCAGATATGCAAGGTCGATATCCACTGAGAGGCGAGGCAAGTCTTTTACGAACAGGTTGATCGCCGTGCCGCCCTTGAGCGCAAAATCATTTTTAGTCGCAACGAACGGGATCGCGCGCACGAGCAGGGCGACCTGATCGCGATATTGGTCAAGATAGGCCATCAAGGTCTCCCGGAACGGTGATGAGATAGGTCGGATCAAGCTTGCCGCCCTTGACCAGCAAGCGTTTGCCGGAACCCAAATCGACGGCCTTCTTGTCGAGGCCATCCAGCCATGCATGGCGGTGACGGTCGGCAAAGAAAAAGAACAGGCGCTTTACCTTGACGCTCCGGCAGCTTTCGAGAAGCGGCTGCAGGTGGCGAGGGCTAAGGTTGGTGAGCCCCTCCATCAGCATATCGACCTGATGGAAGCTTTCGTGGGTGGGTAACTCGTCGAGCAATTCGAGTATGGCGCGCTCCCGCGAGGACAGGCGCAGCGGCCATTGCATTGTGCCAGCGGTTGCCATGAAGCCGCCGGGCAGCAGCGAATCCGTGTTTTCAGGGGGCGCCGAAGCCGGCGCCAGTTCGGGACTATCCGGGAAAAGGCGGCGGCTGTTATGCCAGCGAAACAGGATGTCGAGCGGCAGTGCCTCAAGCCAGCCCGGAGCCTTTCGCGGACCATAGAGATGCACTTCGCGCCGTTCACCCAGATAGTGGGCATAGCCCTGCTCCTCGAGCGCGGTGCGGCCGCCCACAGTCAGAGGGTAATCCATGAACGATTGGAGGGATGTGACGACCTGTTGCCAGGTGGGCTGGCCGGAAGCTCGGCGATAAACGCGCGGCGCGGGTTGATGCAGCCAGCCCCGTTTGACGTATTGGCTACGCAGCGATGACGAATAGCCATGGCGTTCAAGCCACGCGGCATCAACCAGCACGCTTTCGGGAAGCTGCTGTAGACGGTTTAGCTTTCTTTCGGAAGAATAAGCCATACTTGGTATTTTGGAATATTTTTAAACCGAAGTCTAGTTTGAAAATCATTCATTTTAGAAAGTTTAACTTAGCAAAATATGGATATATCAAACTGCGATTACACACCCGCTCCCATGTGCCTGTCATCCCGGGGCGGCCGCAACGAGCGTCGATGATACCCGACCATGTGAAGCGGTTGGAGAATTGCTACTCCATGGTGAGCAACTCGGTGGATTACGAGGCTAAGTCGTGCTCCCGGACCGCGGCTTCCACCATCGCTGCCAAAACCTCTTCGGCTCGCGCGCGCAGGCTGTTGTCCTTTGCGCCAAGATCGTGCCGAATCCATTCGGGCGCCCGCTGCAGCACTGTCAGCACAATTTTTGCCAGCTCTTCGTTCATCGCCACCGCTATGCTTCGGGAAACCGGGAGGGGCAAGAGCCGATCCTGATGTAATCCCGAGTTGACTGTCTCTGGCCGTTCGTTGAATTCGTCCCCTTTCCATGCAATATCATCTCCATTAAACGAGGTGATCCTATGGTATGGCCGACAACCGGCAATTCTATCGACCTGAATGAAGCGCTTCGCGCGCGCATCATGGCGAGCGCCGAACGTTTGCTGAAGGTTATGCCGGTCGCCGCCAAGAAGATCGCCATCGAAAGCGTCGATCTGCCCGAATTCATCCTCAACCTGGCGCGAGGCATTCCCGCCACCCAGGTCGATAACCCGGACATTGTCGAGGAACTCGGCCGGACAATCACTTTCAAGCGGCAGATGATGGAGGCGGCTGGACAGGCCCTCAGCGCGGAGTCGGTCCGCAAGCTGCTCGGCCACAAGACCGTCCAGGCGGTTTACAAGGCTGCGCGCGAGCGCCGCCTGCTCATGCTGGACGACGGGGGTGTGAAGCTGTTCTCGAGCTTTCAATTCGACGGCAACAGCGTTCGGCCCGCCATCCCACAGCTTCTTGCTGCAGCGCCCCGATCAAGTGGATGGGCGATCCTCCAGTTTCTGGTTGGGGGAGAACCGGCATTCGACGGCAGGCGCCGGATCGACCTGATCAGAGGCAAGCCCGAGGAAATCGACCGCGTGGTTCGTTTCGCCCGCACGCTCGACGACTGAGCCATGGCGAAAACGTGCATGCCGCAACTCACTATTGCGGCCAACAAAATCCTTCACCGCGTTCATGGCGCTTTTGGTCGGACGGGCTGACCGGACCGGGCCGCTCCGCCATGTCATAAGGGCGAGGTGTGACAGATGCCGATCAGCCGGTCGAGCAGGCTGTTCATCTTATCAACGCCACCTTCCGTCATCTCGACGCCGATGCAGCGGCGATCGCGGTCGGACAACTCCCGCATGAGCAGGCCCTGCCGCTCCATTTCCACAACCCTGCGCTGCGCCGTCGACGGCGAAACATGCGCGACCATATACAGGGACCAAAGATAGACGCCTCGATTTTCGTGCCGCGCGAGATACAGATCGAGGAGCATGTCCCAGATCGGGCTGGGACAAAATTCATAGCCGAGCGCGTCGCCAACGGCATTCCGCATATCGATAAGCCTGCGGCACATCGCCGTTCTGCGGTTTATTGGCATCATCTGCGTCATTTGCGCACTCCCTTCCCGTGGAAGCTGAATTCCCATTTCATGACGAATTGTTGGTGCGTGCTGATGGTGCCGCGTGGGGCTGGGGCGATACCCAGCCAGGGCGCCGGAACCTACATCAGACCAGCTTTACGAAAGCTCACATATCCATCTCGGCAGATCACCAGATGGTCATGAACCGTGACGGCGAGCGGTTGCGCCGCGGCCATCATCTGTTGCGTTAAATTCCGGTCGGCCCGTGACGGCTCAGCGGTTCCGGCTGGGTGATTGTGCACCAGGATGATGGCCGTGGCGCCAATTTCGAGGCAGCGCTTCATCACCTCTCGCGGATAGAGATGGACTCGGGACACGGTTCCAATTCCCAGTATCTCATCCGCCAGCAACTCATTGGCTGCGTTCAGAAATATGACCCGAAACTGTTCGATCGGTTCGAACGCCATGGCCATGCGGAGATAATCGAGCAGCGCCCTCTCATTCGACATGACGCGCCTTTGTTGGATTCGACCGTGCAGGATTTGGTTCATGGCCTTTCGCAGGCATTGAATGGTCCGTTCCACCTCGGGCACGCCATCCAGGATTGCGGTTCTGTCTGCCGTGCGCGCTGCTACTGCGTCGCCCAGCGAACCGAAGCGATCCACCAGCCGATTGGACAGTTCATTCGCGCGACCCGGGCAGGTAAGCCTGATCAGCTCTTCCAGGGTTTGTCGACATTCCGCTGTCTCATGCGTTTTCCGTGCCGCCATGTCCCCACCACCAAAAATAATTGCGCGAACCAGCTCCAGAAGCCGACCGCATCGATATAGGCCTTGGGAACGATGTTCGGCATCGCTCCCCGCACGGCATGAACAATCACTTCCGCCAGCAGCAATCCCGCGATTCCGAGCGGCCAGAATCTCGTGCTTCGGACTGAAAGCCATAGAAAAATGCCCAGCATTGCAAAGTCCGTCAAAAGCAGACCCGGCTCAATGTGACGAAACCGCCCGCCAAACGGATCAACGACGATCACGGATAGGCAGGCGCCGCCGAAGAGGGTGGCCGCCCCGATCCTTTCGGGTCGGCCGCCCCTCATCATTGCATAGAGGCAGCTCAGGATCAGCAGCAGTAGAAATCCAGATTGTCGTGTCATAACAGTATGAAAAGCACATAACTGCTTCCACCCGTCAACCGCTGCCGCCCGCTGGGATCATGCCGCCCGCAGATGGCGACCCTCTGGGGGCTGCTGCTTGTGCTCGGCCTTGAACAGGTCGCCATAGCCCACCTCTGCTAGCCCGACATCGTCGTTGGTCTGTTTGAGATTGGCGTGGGTCGTGATGATCTCCTGCCGCGTCTGGGCGATCAGCATGACAGCCGATGCCGAACTGACGAGCGCATTCTGGCCGATGGCTGCTGCAAAGCGGGCATCCAGCCTGGCAATCGGCAGGGCGGCGTTGAGCTCTGCAATCCTGGCTGCCGCGATGTCGATGGCCTCTTCGGCGGCAAAGAGTTTTCCGGCCACGGATTTGGCGATGGTTTGACGTTGTGAGCGCATGATTTCTCCTTCCCGCGTCCGGACGGAGCGGGTCGTTGCATTTGACGATGTGGAAAAGGCTGCCTTAAGTATATGCGCTATTGAGCGCTGTAAGCAGCGAAGCGGCCGACCCTGCCATGACAAGAGCGAGGACGGCAACGGCCGCAATGACGGCCAGGGTCAATAATAGCTTCAGGTCATTATCTTGCCTCCCGCTTGTGCGGAGCATCAAAATGTTCCGACGGGCCAGACGGCGGAGGAAGCTGGACAAAGCATCCTGTTCCAACGCCGGTGGCTCTGCATGTGGAATCTGTGCATCCGCTTGGACATCAGCGGGTTCATCTGGTCCGAAATCATCGCGCTGCGGAAGGTATAATTTTTGGGGGTATAAAGAATGTACCCCTTCTTCGGCCGCTTTCTTGGCCGCCTCCATGGCAGCTTCCCAGGCAATCACAATGCGTCCCGCTTCAGCTTTTGAATATTGGCCGCCCAGGCGCGTGCGTCCTGTGAAGATCGCCTTGGTGACCATGTTTTGGCTAGGTTGTAGTGACGATTTAATCATTTGAGCCATAGCATGATGCTGGCGAGTTTGACGAAGCCGAGAAAGTTTGCGGCGAGCTTGTCATAGCGGGTGGCGATGCGTCGCCATTGTTTGAGCTTGGCGAAGAAGCCCTCAATGCCCCAGCGGTGTTTGTAGGCGATGCGGTCGTAGGGATGCTGATATTTGCGATGGCGGCGAGGCGGGATGACCGGTTCGCCGCCTTGCTCGTAGATGAGGTCGTGCAGGCTGTCGGCATCGTAGGCGCGGTCAGCCAGAACCTTGCCGGCCGGGATGCCGCGGATCAGATCATGGGCGGGTGCCATGTCGTTCTGCTGACCGGGGCCGAGGATGAAGCGGATCGGCAAGCCAAGTGCATCGACTACGGCGTGTACTTTGGTGCCGAACCCTCCTCGCGAGCGGCCGAGAGCCTGGGCTTGAGCGCCCCCCTTTTAACCCGTGCCCCAGCCGCCTGGGCCTGAGCGCGGATCACAGTCGCATCGATCGCCAGCCACTCAATGTCGGGATCATCCGACACGGCCTCGAAGATCCGGTCGATCACGCCCTGCTGGACCCAGCGATAATAACGCCGCTTGGCCGTCTGATAGGGGCCGAACTTCTCCGGCAGATCACGCCAGCGTCCGCCTGACCGGGCCAGCCAAAGCAACGCATCGAGAAACAAACGCCCGTTACTGCGCGGGCCGCGCTTGCCCTTGCGTCCCCCCGGAACGAACTCACGCAGCCGCTCCCATTGATCGTCCCGAAGCACTTCGCCTTCCACACCAGCCTCCAAAAGCCAGTGGTGAATCACAAATCGGCGACGACGTGAATCCCTAAAATGTCACTACGCCCTAGTGCCGACCTGCTTGGCGATTTGCTTCGCGCTAAATCCATGCCCGGACCTTTTAAGCACTTCGCGCTCAAGGTTGTTAAGGCGTTCGAGTTGCTCTCGATGAGGCTCCCAGTCGATCGCGTCAGGGTCGAGCGGCATGTTCGTCACTACCTCCACATCCTGACCGTCTCGAATTCGCCCCGGACATCCATGCGCGGTCGGTGTCGCATGGCTGCAGTGTCATGAAACTGAAACACAAAAGCAACGGAGAATGGGCGCAGAACGGGCCTGCCAAATTCTTCCGCCATGGTGTGGGATACGCGAGGCCGATGGCCGACATGATCTAGGAATCTGGATACCGCCCAGCCATGGGAAGGAAAGGGGGAGGGGGAGTGATGCGGCCATTGGGTTGCACTCGTTCCTTCAACTCGGAGATTCCCATGAGATGGTGGCTGGGTTTTCAGGCATTGCGTGGTCTGATGTCGGTCCGTCCCTGGCGTCGCGGCTCTGGTAGCGACGCTGCGGTAGCGCGGGCGATCAGGGTCTATCTTGCAACCGCCGCAAGTCACAATCGGCATGATCAAAATGGGCCGCGATCGGTGCTGACGGATCCCTGTGACCGAGTCTGCGCCCACGATCCCGAAGACCTTCCATTCGTTAGGAGCGACCCAATGTGTCGGAGGGTGAAGGAAGAAACCGGATTAGAACGGCCTTTGGACCCAGTGCTGAAGTCGGCGGTTGATGCCATGCCTCCGCTGACTGCGGCGATACTCGCTCTTCGGGTGCATCATGGCATGGGAGTCGATGCAATCACCGAGCGATTTGCGATCCCTCGCTGGAAAATACGCATGCACCTGCGGCGTGCGATCCGCACCGTTGCGCAGTCGTCTGCGCATGAGGGCATGGATTTTCCCGGCTGACCTGTGATGGTTTCGCTGCTGGACGCGCAAGGGCGCAGGATCGTCGAGAAGCTGGGTGGAATATGGACACCACAAGGTGGAATGTGCCGCTGCCCCGCACATGATGACCATACGCCCAGCCTATCCGTGCGGGTCGGCGAGAGAGCGCTTCTGTTCAAATGTTTCGCTGGCTGCGACACGAGAGACGTGCTGCGGATCGTCCGGGCTATTGATCGCGGCACCCTACAATCGATAGCCATCCCTTCGCCGACCCGGTCGCGGCCCTCATCCTGGAATCTGCAGCGCGCGCATGATCTCTGGCAGTCCAGCATGCCCCTCGCTGGAACGATCGGGGAAAATTATCTCCGCAGCCGCGCAATCCAGGCGGCTCCCTGCTCCCTGCGGTTCCATCCCCGAACACCCCTCGGCAGGGAACAATCATGCACATTCAGGCCGGCTATCATCACAGCCCTGCACGACCGCAGCCGCTTCGTTGCCGTCCACCGGACTTTCCTCGACCCGCATTCTGGCTGTCTCGCACCTGATCTGATCAATCCGCGGCAGATGCTAGGAGGACCGCGACAGGGGGCGGTCATGTTGGCTCCAGCGACGGATACGCTCGGCTTGGCAGAGGGCATCGAGACTGCAATCTCGGCCATGGCCCTGCTCGACATCCCCGTCTGGGCAACGCTGGGCAGCGAACGTCTCCATAATATCGCGCTGCCCTCTCGGGTGACGCGCCTCATCCTGCTTCCCGACAATGATCGGGCCGGGCAATTGAGCGCGGCCAAAGCCCTTATCGCCTATCAAGACCCTGGCCGAATGGTACAGACGATCTGGCCGCCCATGGGCATGAACGACTGGAACGATGTCCACAAGATGGAAGGGAAGTGGGGGAGGTACTGGTGGCGAGAGGGGGCCTGATGGTCAGGTTCCCTCGCCAGGAGAACTATTCCATGAACCAGCTTCCTATACTCGTTCCCGCAGCGAACCTTACCAAATCGCCGTCTAACGTCCGCAAGGCCAGCGACCCCGTCGCCGATGCTCAGCTCGAAGCCAATATCGCTGCCAAGGGCATAAGGCAGAATCTCATCGGCCTGCCCGTCTCCCGCAAGAAGGGCCATTACCGCATCGCTGCGGGCGGCCGACGCCTCGACGCAGTCCATCGCCTGATCGAAAAGGGAATCTTCGCGGCGGATTATCAGGTTCCCGTCCTCGTCCTTCGCGAAGCCAAGGATGCGATCGCGACCAGCCTTGAAGAGAATTTCTTCAAGTTAAGCATGTCGCCTGCGGACACCTGCCAGGCCTTTCAGGATATCGTCCAGACCGAGGGCAAGACGCCGGCCGAGATCGCCAAACGGTTCGGGTTGACCGAGCGTTTCGTGCTTGGCCGGCTTCGCCTCGCTGATCTGGCGCCCTGCGTGTTTGACGCACTGCGCGATGGTGAAATCAGCATCGAGGTGGCCATGGCTTATGGCAGTAGCCCCGATCCCGCGCGCCAAGCGAACGTCTTCGAAGAGCTGGGCCAGGGCTATTACCGCGCCAATGTGAGCGAGATTCGGCGTCAGCTGGCACAGGGCAGCTATCGGGGCAGCGATCCCAAAGCCCTACTCGTCGGACGCGAGGCCTATCTCGCCGCTGGTGGCCGGATCGACAGCGATCTCTTCACCGACAACGCCACCGAGATGTGGATCGATGGCGATCTGCTCAGCCAAATTGCGAGTGACAAGTTGGCGCAGGCCGCCGAGGCGATCCAGGAACGGGAAGGCTTTGGAGAAATCCGCGTCGTGCCGACCACCCATATCGCTTATAGCGCCACCTGGGGTCTGAAGCCTGTCGATGGTGAGCAACCGCCGCTGACGCAGGAGCAGGAACAGCGTCTGGCCGACATCGAAACGGAACTTGAAGGCTTCGAAAATCCCGCCGACACCGACGAAAGCGAGGAAGAGGCCGAGGCACGTTATGATCGGCTGAATGCGGAATATGAGGCGATCCAGCAACGCGCGCCGATTCTGACCGAAGAACAGAAGGCCTCCGCTCTGGCCTATGTTGTGATCGGGCAGGACGGGCAGCCGCGCATCCATGAGCAGCTCTACATCGCCCCGTCGGCCGAGCCTGTCGATGAGGAGGAAGAGCCATCCGGCGAGGATGCGGAGGAAGAGGCCGCATCGGATGAAGAGGTTTCGGCCAAGCCTCGCATCAGCCAGCGTCTGGCCGAGGAACTGGCTGAGATGAAGGCCGAGCTGCTCCGTATCCATGTCGCCAGCGATCCCCGCTTCGCGCTCGATCTCGCCACCTTCTATATGGCTGACGCTGCGACCCGGAAATATCGGACCAGTGATCTTGCCACCGAGTTGCGTGCCAATGCGCCTTTTTCCCGGCTCACCGACTATAAGAGTGGGACATCGGCAGCCGAGGAGTGGATGAAGTGCGACGCCAGCCTTGATCGCAGCTGGACCGAACCTACCGATGAGCGGGAACGCTATGACGCCTTTTGCGCGCTTGCTGAGGAAGCCCGAGCCGCCTGGTTCGGCTGGTTGATTGCCCGTACGATGCAGGCCGTTCCTGCTGGTCAATCCGGGAGTCACTTTATCGATCACCTGGGTCAGAAACTGGAAATCGACGTCGCTTCATGGTGGCGGCCCACCGCGAACAACTATTTCGACCGGATCAGCAAGGCGTCGATCCTGTCGGAGTTCGAGGGGATTGGCGGGATTGAACTCAGCAGCCGTTACAGCGCCTCGAAAAAGCATGATCTCGCCTTGTCGGCCGAAAAGCTTTTCTCCGGCGCGCTGATCATCGAGGCTGACCTCAAGGAAAAGGCGTTGGCCTGGCTGCCCGACGCAATGCGCTTCAGCCCGCCGGTTGAGCCGGATGAAGACGACATCGAACCGGGCGCAAGCGGTGAAGATATTGCCGCGGATGCGCAAGTGCTGCCCCCGGCTGAGAACGACGACATCGCCCAGGCAGCCTGACAGCCTGCATTGATCATCCTTGGGGCTGTCGCCTTGCGCTGCGGCCCCTTTTTGCATCCGCCCTGTCCGGTCGCATGTCCGGCGCAGGTGGATGCCGACCGACCGAACCGGTCCCCAGCCAGGAAAATTTCATGACCCTTCCACTCTTCGCGCCCGTCGAGGCGCCCGATGCAGATGTGCCTCAAAAGGTCCGGCAGCTATTCGACGTTGCCCAAGCCGTGTCCGCATTGCTGGCGGCCTCCCGGCCGCCCAGCCGTCAGACGCTCAAGCGGCTGATGACGCAAAGCTTTGGAACCAGCGATGCATGGGGCGACTGGTCGATGCGTGACGCCTATGACGCACTCGAAGCCGCTCAGGTCCTTTTCCTTCGCGAGAGCGGGGCCAGCGAAGCGGAAAGCCGGACGGCTGAAGCGCGATTTGACGATCTGCTGTTCCTCCAGGACCGGCTTCCGACCCACAGCTATCGGTCCGAACATCAGGTGGCGATGCAGCAGTTCAGCACGCCGCTTGCCCTCTCCTGGCTCGTCAACCAGGCGGCCCGGATCGGCACCGATGATCGCCTCCTGGAGCCTTCGGCCGGCACAGGCATGCTGCTGGCCCATTGCGGGGCGGCACCAGCGCAAATCACGCTCAACGAACGCGATCCGGCCCGCGCCGCGCTGCTCGCGCTTGTCATGGGGCAGGCAGTCACCACCCATGACGCTGAATTCATCCATGACCATTTGCCGGTGGACATCAGTCCCTCCGTCATCCTCATCAATCCGCCTTTCAGCCGCAGCGAGGGCAGGGGCCGGGACCGACATGGCGGCGCCCGCCATCTGCGTTCGGCACTATTGCGCCTGGCGCCAGGTGGACGCTGCGTTGCGATCATGCCTTCAACCTTTGCCGCCGATGGCAGCGGCGCGGCGGCTTATGCTTCGGTGGCAGAGGTAGTGCCGCCCCGCGCCGAGATCACGATATTGGGATCGCCCTATGCCAAACACGGGACGAGCATCGCCGTCCGCCTGCTCCTGTTCGACAAGGGTTGGACGGGGTCTGCAACCTGTCATTGCGCGCCCGATATCCGCGCGGCGCTGGCCCCTGTCCTGGCACTGCCGCCAAGGCTGGACGGCTCTTCACTACCTGAACCATCCGCGCCCGTGGCAAGATTCCGGCCTCGGCCGCCACGCGGCGCTGCCCCGTCGCCGCTTTTCAGTGCGCTTGCATCGCCGCGCCTTGCTCCACCGGCGCGATGGCCTGACGAGAAGGATGATCCGGAACCCTTAGATTATCAGATCCTGGACGAGCCCGTGCCGCCCGGTGAGCCGGTTGGGCTCTATACGCCCTGGCGGCTTGCCCGGATGACAATTGAGGGGGCAACGCGGCATCCCGACCAGCTTGTCGAATCCATGGCCATGGCGTCGGTCCTGCCGCCCGCGCCGAACTGGCGGCCGATGCTTCAGCGCAGCGCCCGGACGCAGCTGTCCGAGGCGCAGCTCGAAACAATCATCCACGCCGGTGAAGCTTTTGCGAGGGACCTGCCTGGCACATTCACCCCAAATAGCGCCGGCGACCAGCTTCATGAGGATGCGCAGGGGCGGTTCTACCGCTCCGGCTATTTCATCGGCGACGGTACGGGCGTCGGCAAGGGCCGGGAGGGTGCCGGCTGCATCCTCGACCAGTGGAACAGGGGCAATCGCCGCGCCATCTGGATATCGCGGAGCGCAGCCCTGCTCGAGGATGCGCGCCGGGACTGGAGCGCCCTTGGCGGCCTTCCCATCGATATCCAGCCCCTGGACGCTTTCCCCATCGGGCAGCCGATCAGCATGGCTTCGGGCATTCTCTTCCTCACCTATGCAACGTTGCGCTCCGCGCGCCATGAGACCGCCACCCGCCTGCAACAGATCCTTCAATGGACCGGATCGGATTTCGAGGGGGTCATCCTGTTCGATGAGTCCCACGCCATGGGCAATGCCGCCGGGACCGAAAATGATTTCGGGACCGCAAAGGGCTCGGACCAGGGCCTGGCTGGCGTCCGGCTCCAAAATGCGCTCCCCCGCGCACGCATCGCCTATGTCTCGGCGACCGGCGCCACCAAGCCTGAAAATCTGAGCTATGCCTCGCGGCTTGGTCTGTGGGGACCGGGCACCGCCTTTACCGATCGCAATGCCTTCATGGCTGCCATGGACGACGGCGGCATTGCCGCCATGGAAATCGTGGCCCGCGACTTGAAAGCCATGGGGCATTATACCGCCCGGGCATTGAGTTTCGCCGGCGTCGAATATGAGCCGCTCGAACATAAGCTGACCGCAGATCAGATTGCGATCTACGACGCTTACGCGGATAGCTGGGCGATCGTCCATCGCGGACTCCAGAAAGTCCTGGAAGCCTCCAACATCGTCGACCGC
Organism: Sphingobium sp. SJ10-10; assembly: GCF_036038995.2. Lineage (NCBI taxonomy): Bacteria > Pseudomonadati > Pseudomonadota > Alphaproteobacteria > Sphingomonadales > Sphingobiaceae > Sphingobium > Sphingobium sp. SJ10-10. The sequence continues at coordinate 103,889 of NZ_CP158133.1, read as the reverse complement.
ATGTCGGGTGCGACCCTCAACGCCCAGGCCAAGGGGGCGGCGCTCAGCCGGTTTGAGAGCGCCAAGCAACGCTTCTTTTCGCAGCTGCTGATCTCCATGAAGATGCCCACGGCGATCAAGGCGTTCGAGGCCGAGATCGCCGCAGGGCACGCGGTCGTCGTCCAACTCGTCACCACTGCGGAAGCTATATTGGATCGTCGTCTTGCGGGCCTGTCGGCGGAAGAACGCGCTACGCTGGATCTGGATTTGTCACCGCTTCAGATCCTTATCGACTATCTCACATCCGCCTTCCCCACGCGCCAGATGCGGGTCTTCCGCGCGAGCGACGACAGCATGCGATCGGAGCCTATGGCCGATTCCGAGGGGCGGCCGGTTCACTGCCAGGAGGCGATCGCGGCGCGTGAAGCCCTGATCGAGGAACTATGCTCCCTGCCGGCTGTGCCCGCCGCGCTCGATGCCATGATCGCGCATTTCGGGACCAATATGGTCGCCGAGGTAACAGGCCGCTCACGACGCATAGTCATCGACAGCCATGGCCGCCAGAAGGTCGAGCGCCGCAGTGCCCGCGCCAATATTGCGGAAACGCGGGCTTTCATGGATGGGATCAAGTCGATCCTGGTCTTCAGCGACGCCGGGTCGACCGGCCGATCCTATCATGCCGATCTTGCCTGCAAGAGCGCGCACAAGCGCCGCATTCATTTCCTGCTCGAACCGGGCTGGCGCGCGGACGTTGCGATCCAGGGCCTGGGGCGCACGCACCGTACCAACCAGGCGTTTCCACCGGTGTTCCGGCCGGTGACGACCGACTGCAAAGGCGAGCGGCGTTTTATCAGCACGATTGCCCGGCGCCTCGACAGCCTGGGCGCTTTGACGCGCGGCCAGCGTCAGACCGGTGGACAAAATCTCTTCGATCCGGCCGACAATCTCGAAAGCGATTATGCGCGCGAAGCGCTGACGCAATGGTATCATCAGCTGGGCGCGGGAAAGCTCGCCAGTGTCACCCTCAACGACTTCATGGACATGACCGGTCTCAAGCTTGTCGACGATGGCGGCGCATTGCTCGAACGGCTCCCGCCGATCCAGCGCTGGCTTAATCGCATCCTGGCTCTGCGGATCGCGACCCAGAACGCCATCTTCGAAGAATATATGGGCCTCATCCAGGCCCGCGTGGACGCTGCGCGTGAGGCGGGCACCTTGGATCTTGGCGTCGAAACGATCCGTGCGGAGAAGATCGTCACCTTGTCGGATCAGGTCCTTCGGACCGATCCGGTGACGGGCGCGGAAACAAAGCTCATGCGCCTGGAACTCCATTTGCGTCCGCACGCGACCAGTTGGAACCGCCTCATGCATCTCTGGGAAGAGACCCGCGACATCGCCTTTCTGCGCAACGGTCGGTCCGGTCGCGTCGCCTTGCGCGTGCCATCCTGGTCGATCACGGACGAGGACGGGCGGCCCATTGCCATGTGCCAGCTGGTCCGGCCGACCGGTACATCACGCATGGAAATCGCAGCGCTTGGGCATAGCCACTGGACCGTGATCAGCCGCCCGACGTTCAAGGACCTCTGGGATGCTGAAGTCGCTGAGACCGAGGCACGGCTCGACGTGGAAACCATCAGCGTCGCTACCGGTCTGCTGTTACCTGTATGGCACAAATTGCCGCAAGACGACGTTCGTGTCTGGCGGATCGACGATGGCACGGGATTATCGGTGCTGGGCCGTATCATCAGGCCATCGGCCCTCGACAAGTTGCAATCGGCGTTTGGGCTTGAACGGGCCATGAAGCTGAGCGCTGAAGAATTGATTGCCGCGGCGCAAAATGGAGAGGGGGCTTTTGTCCCCGGCCTTGGCGGGGCGAGACTGATATCGTCGATCGTCAACGGCAGTCGCAGAATAGAGATACGGGACTTCCAGCCTCATGACAGGGAATGGCTGAAGGCGCGCGGCGCGTTCAGTGAAATCATCCAGTATAAGACGAGATTATTTCTGCCACCCGAGAAGGCGGAAACAATCCTCAACGCTATTATCGTTGAACGATCCTGACAGCCGCCGCTCGGATTTCATCCCGATCATGCCGCCTTCGACCCGTTGAAACAGCCGAAGGCGGCATTCAGCCTCATGCGGTTTCGGTTACTGCTGCCGCCGGTTCGCCGCTCGCCGATGATGTCGGCTCGTCCGAGGGAATCTTGATGCCAAGCTTTTTGCGCGCAGCTTTGGGTGCCGACTTGGTTGTGTCCGCCGCAGGCGTCGTCGCCTTGGCATCAGGGACTGCTTTGGCGGCAACCAGCTTCTTGCCAGTCTTCGCGGCGGCCGGGCTCGCCTTCGCCTTCACCTCTGGTTTTGCCGCCTTTTCAGGAGCCGCCTTTGCGGGCTTCGCTTGCGCCTTGGGCTTCGATGTCTTGGCGGGAGCCTTGCTGGAAGTCGAAGGCGCTACCACCTTCGGCGCTGCCTTGGCCGGAACCTTATCGCTGACTGTCACAACTGCCGGTGTCTTGGCGGGTTCGGCAGTGGCATTATTCTTCGCGGGCGCGGCGGCGGCCTTGGTGTCTGCCTTCTTGCTGGTGGCGGGCTTGGAAGCTGGCGCCGCTGCCTTTGCAGCCGGTGCGGCCTCCGCCACCTTGGCAGTGGCGGGGAGCCGGCCCAGGCCCAGCTTGTTCGCGACTTCACGGCGCTGATCGGAATAGCTCGGTGCAACGAGCGGATAGCTTTGGGGCAGACCATAGCGGGCACGATATTCGTCCGGCGTCAGACCATGGCTCGCGAGATGCCGCTTGAGGGTCTTGTATGGACGTCCGTCGATCAGGCTGATGATATGCTCGCGGGATGCAAGGCTTTTGCGAATGCTGACAGCCGGAACATATTGGGGCGCGTCCTCGACGACAGGCGCTGTATCAGTCATCAAGGCCGTCCGGGTCGCATGGATGAGACCAGCAAGTTCATCGCTGGAGACGCTGTTCTTCGAAACAAAAGCGCTCAGCAGTTGAACCGTCAAAGTCGTGTAGTCGGGCTGTTGGGTGTCGGCCATGAGGACATTTCCTGGAATATTGAGAATGGATTGACCCTGGAGTCGGATCAGTTGCGAAACGGTAAAACCATGCCGCGTTAAGTTCAATGAGTCAAAGGAAAGGCGATAGGGTGAGGTAATATCCGTCGCAATTGATCATCCTAAGTCGAACGGTGCAACAGCCCAGAAGGAAGAGCATCCTATCTGGATGCTACTAAGGAAAATCTGATCATGATCATTCCCCATATGCAGCAGCGGGCGATGGTTCGCTCCCGTGGAAATGGTGAACCCTTCTGTCTCATTGAGAATGCCGAGGGCGAAATCATCCTTCTTTCTGAAGTCGAAGTCATCGAGTGTGGGATGGCTTTTGTCGATGCCATAATCTGGACGACCGACTTCGCGGAGGATGAAGCTATCGATCCTGCGCTCCTCGCCTGAATATTGGCACCGACCCGACGTGCCTCCTCTGGCAATCTCACGAGTCAGCATCGGGGAACCTCGCCTGAGGAGGGAAGTGGGTGTGGCGACATTGTGCGGCGCGCGTGTCGCAAGGGTTTGCGCATCCGCCTGTCCGTCCCCTCAATCCGCAAAAGGAAGCGTCCATGTCCGTAGCGCCAAACATCCTCCCTGCGCCGATCCTTTCCTACAGTCAGACAGAACCCGACAGCCGGGGCAATTTCCATTATGAGGGCGATCTCTACCGGCAGGGTGAAGCGCTGCCGGCGCTGTGTCATCGTATCGAGCAGCATCTGTTGGGGCTGATTGCAGGCGCCCGCTTCTCGGTGAGCAGCCAGGTCTTCACCGGCGGTCGCAAGATCATCGTTGAGTTGCTCGATGCGCCGGCGGACCTCACCGACCCACCAGCGCGTCATGCTTTCATCGTGATGATCCGTGATCAGGTCGAGCGCTTCGGCTTCACCCGTTCCAACCTCCTTCAGGACTTTATGAGTTGCGCCTTCTATACCGATATCAGGATCGGCAGGGCCTATTGGGCGGCCCTGTCTGCCCGGCGTGGTGCTGCCAATCCCGTTGTCAGCCGCATCTCGCTTGCCGCCTTTCGCAAGCAACTCAAGGTCGGTGATCGCATGACGCTTCTGTACGGCCCAAAGGGGCATCGGGCGCTCGGCACGACGCGGACCGTCACAGCCATCAGATCGCGAGATTTCGTGTTCGAAGGCCGCACTTTCATGGACTTCCCTCGCGCCGGCGCCTTTGCCTGCGATGGCAGGCTTATCCGCATCGCAATTGGCTCTGAACATGAACCTGATGCCCATCTCCTGTATGAATGGCTCCCGACCGATCAGTGTCAAGCCGATGCGATCAGCATGCCCGAGCAACCGGGCGGACTGTAAGGCCGGGCAGGCCGGGCAGCGAGACAGGAACGGGAGGGAAGAGGGTGGGATGGATGCGGACCGGGTGTGGATGCGCCCGAGGTCCAACTCGAATGAGGAGATCATCCCATGTCCAATCTCGTCCAGCACAGTGATGCATCGCCAGTTGGCGGTGCCTATCGCGTCGATATCTCACGGGGCCGCAATATCGGCCGGGTTTCCTCCGAATGGTATTCGCGACCCGATGACGAGAAGTTCCTCTCGTTGACCGACCTTTATGACAGCGTCCGCGCCCGCGCCGATCGCGCCACGACCCGGATCGTCGAAAGCAGGGCGGTTCGGGTCGAGGCGCGGTCCGAAGATGCCGAGCGCCTCAGCCTTTTCGTTCCCGGTGACGATCGCCCTGTTGCGCCCACCAACTGGTCTTTTGGCCAGCTTTCGAGCCTGGTCGGCGCGCCGGCTTCCTATCTCCGCTCACTGCCGGCGGCCCTAGCGGGCATCAATCTCCAGCACGGCCTGCTCGCTCATCGCGGTGAACAGGTGAAGCTGCTCCAGACCGAAGAGGGGCGCACGGAACTTCGGGCCGTTACCGGGCCGGATTACGGCCGTATCTGGGATTATGAATTGGTCTCCGCGGTGATGAAGATCGCGGGTAATGGTGTCGGTGATACGCGTTGGAAAGTTCCAGGCGTACTTGATTGGGGCAGCATGCACTATAACCCCTATGTCGATGTGACCCGCGACACGACGACCCTCTATGCGTCCGATCGCGATGTCTTCCTGTTCCTGGTTGACGACACCCATCCGATTGAGGCGGGCCGTCTTGCCAATGGCGATCCAGATCTCTTTTTCCGGGGATTTTATTGCTGGAATTCGGAGGTCGGCTCCAAAACCCTTGGCATGGCGACGTTTTACCTCCGCGCGGTATGCATGAACAGGAACATTTGGGGCGCGGAGAATTTCGAGGAAATCTCGATCCGGCACTCCAAATTCGCGGCCAATCGCTTCGCCCATGAAACTGCGCCGGCGCTTGAAAATTTCGCGGATTCCTCCCCTCGAAGCTTTATCGATGGCATTCGCACCGCGCGCGAGCGGATCGTGGCGCGCACCGACGAGGATCGCGAAACGTTCCTGCGTAAGCAGGGTTTTTCGAAGGCCGAAACCGGCAAGATCATTTCCACGGTGCTGGCCGAGGAAGGCCATCCGCCCGCCAGTCTCTTCGATTTCGTCCAGGGCATCACCGCCCACGCGCGGACGAAATCCAATCAGGACAATCGCCTCGACCTCGAGGCCAAGGGGCGCAAGCTCCTCGAAAAGGCGCACTGAGCGCCCGACGTAAATCCGCTTTTTCGATCCGCTTCGGCTCCGGCGCCCGCCGGGGCCGCAATTTCTCTTGCGAAAGGATACCGCCATGGGCGCTTCCCCTCAAATCCAGACCTTCATTGTCGAAGTCCAGTTCCTGAGCGGCGACGAGCAATATGGGATGGAGCTCTACACGATCGACGCGCCGAACTGGTATCGTGCCGAACAGCATGCGCTCGAACGCTCGGGCGAGAGCGTCTATGATAACGCGCTGATCCCTGATTTGCGGCGACGCGCTGTTGCCAGGCAGGTCTGAGAAGTATGGATCGATCTCCCGCGATCGGTCCCGCCGTCTACCTCTGTGTCGGACCCTTCAAATCCGGAGCAATTCCCATGTCCCGTTCCTCACGCGGGCTGGCATCCTTATTGTCAGCTTCTCCATCCTCAACCGGAACCCATCCAGAGCTGCGAAGTTCGAACGGCGAATTCCCAGCGCTGCCAGGGGCGGAAATCGGGCGTTACTGCGTCCTTGCCACCACTCATCTCTCTATGGCCACAGCGGCGATGCTCGATAGCTGGACCAATGGCCATGCGCATGAGGCGCCGATCACCGTTGCGCGCAACGCGCGTGGCTGGTTCGTCGCGACGCGGCAGTTCGATCCTGCGCGGGAATTTTCGCTTCCCGAGGATCTTATGGCTGCCATCCGCCTGGCACGCAGCCGGGGCATTGGTCTGCTGCATTTCGACTGCGACGGTCCGGTCCTCCCGGAACTGCCCGTTCATGACTGGTAGGGGAGTGGTCCTGCCGTCAGTGCCTTCAGGCGTGCCTGGAGATAGATCAGGCGGTCGGCGGCAAGTTCGGCCACATTGGCCTGGATCACATAGCCTTGCTGCCGCAGCACATCGCCAAGATCACGGACAATCGTGATCAGGTCCGGGGTGGAAATTCCGCTGTCCAACATGCGGAGTATCTCACGTTCTTCTTCGTCGAGTTCGCGCATAAATCCTCCCCGATCCGTGTCGATCCAGAGGGTGGTTGAAATCCTGGAGCATGGCCGGGTCGGGCACGATCGCCATCGACGCCGAGTCCGGCATGCGCCGAGAATAATATCTGATGCGCCTGACGGCAACGGCGACCTTTGCCGGCGATCGACGATAATCTGATCGATCCGTTCTTTTCAGTCATTCGTGGCGTGCCCCCCTTTCATCGGAGGTCTAACATGGACATTATCGTTACGCGCGTCCGGCTTCCGGGCGCGGCGCTGCTGTTCGAATATCGCGCGTTGGTACCCTGGACGGCACTTGCAGCGGGCCGACAGGCCATGCTTCCCTCGATCCTTGGTCCCCATATTGGGGGCCGGCTTCAATGTGTACGCCTAGCACCGCTGATCGCGCCCGATCGCTATTTTCCCATGCGGGAACCTGAACGGTCCTATCTGGCTCGTCGCGTCGGTCTCGTGGCCCGCCGGGTCGAAACGCTGGTTGTTCGAGCGGTTTTTCCCGAAATGACTGCCGATATGCTGCCGATCCATTATCGCGGCGATCATGGGACAGGCGATGCCTGCCATTGCGTTCCGATTATTGACCTCGCCAATGCATTCGATCGGCTCGAGTCGGCTGTCGATGCGCTGATGGCATGCGATCTCGGACTTTACCAGGGCTGCGCCCAAAACGCGGCCTGAGCTTCACATGAAAGGATCAGCATATGAACCAGAGTGAAGAGTTCAGTCTCGAAACTGCGGCGTGCCTCTGGGAAGCCGTGCTCGCTTTGCGGGACCAGACCAGTGGCGATCAGGCCGCAAAGCTTTTGGCTGCGGCTATTGCGCGCAGTTTCGAGACCGTCGGGACCGCTGCATTGCGCCTGATTGTCGTGGGTTGGACGAGCGCTGTCGAGAAAGCCTGGCAGGAAGTCAGCGCGACCTATCCGCTCTGCTTTGATTGGGATTTTGTGCCGGGCTGGGTGATCGACAATATCGACTGGTCGGATGCTGAAAATCCACATCGAATATCGAAAGAGTCGGACCCAATAGAGCTGCTCACGCCATGCGTGCCACCGGAACCCGCAGGCCCGCAATAGGGAGGAAGGAGGGGGACTGAAGGATGGATCGGAGGAATGGACCTCCATCCCACGGAGCATAACGATATGTCGCTTCCAGCCAGCATTCAGCCGTCCGTCGGTCAGTCGCTGATCACCCGCGTCTCGCGCCTGTTCAACGGCACAATTCATGACGTCCTTCATGAACTGTTACAGAATTCCCGCCGCGCAGGCGCGAGCCGGATCGACATCGATGTGACCGACATCGATGGGGTCCAGAAACTGATCTTCTCCGATGACGGTTCCGGCATCGATGATCCGTCAGCCCTTGTGACATTGGGCTATTCCGGCTGGGACAAGGACATCGCGCGACGCGAGGATCCCGCTGGCATGGGTGTTTTCGGTCTTGCCGGTCACCACGTCATCATCAGATCCTGGTCGCGCGCTGCGGGGCAGGGCTGGGAGGTCGAAATTCCCGAAAACGCCTGGGAGGGCGACATGGCTCTTGCCGTGGAGTGTTCTTCCCGAACTGCCGGCACTCAGCTTGAGATCACGCTCCCTGAACAGTGGATCGAGCGCTTACCGGATTCCGTTCGCGAAGCATCGCGCTATTTCCCGCTCCCTGTCATCTTTAACGGAACTGAGTTGCCCAGAGAAGATTTTCTGGCCGGCGCTATTCGGATCGAAGAATGCCGGGGATGCAGGATCGGGATATTTTCGGCCGCCGGTTATGATCCCAATGACGCACCCCGGTTCAATTTTCATGGTGTCACCGCGCCATGCCTAATGCCGTCCGTGTTGGAGATCGGAACCTTCGACCGTTGGCACGTCAAGATCGACATCGTCGATGCGCCGGACCTGCAACTCGTTTTGCCGGCCCGAAAGGAGATGGTAGAGAATGACGCCCTTGCCACGCTTCGGCTCGAGGCGGAAACCGGCATCTATCGTGTCATTGCGCAGCAGTCCAACCATCGTCTTTCCTTCAAGCGCTGGAAACGTGCTGAGCAATTGGGCGTGACCCTGGCTGAGGCGGCTCCATGGCTCGAAGCGTGGATGCCCATCACTGCTGACAGCCAGGGTCGAGAATGCGGTGGCCCTGTGCGTTCAGCAACGATGATCATCGTGCCCCGGTTCGATGTGGATATAGAGCAAGGCGCAGCCCCGATACTGCAAGATGCCGCGCGAATGGGCGGTGAAGTGGTATGCGCCGAGGAACAATTTGCTGGCTATAGCTGGTATGACCGGCTCCCCCGACTGGACAAGATTACATTCTCGATCGAACGGAATGGCGAGAAGGCGGTCTATGGAGACGATCCCCTCGATGCTGCGTTCGCTTCCGGACCCGTCGATTCAATCCACCTCGACCTTGTTATTGCCGAATCTACTTTGCCGGAAGCACGAAGAAACCATCTCAGCTATCCACTGGAGATGCTCGTCTGCGGCAATGGTGGAACTGAACTGGATGAAGCCATCATCTTATTCGATGCCAAGGCAAAGATAGCGCCGTCCCTGCTTGCCTGGTGGATGAAGAGCTGCATTTTCTGCGCGTCCGACGATGCCAACAGCGATAGTTGGAAAACCCAGAGCCAATTTTTTGAGCGCGACGCACGCGATCTCGCCAATGCGCTTCTGCTTGGCGAGGAAGCCGCACTGATAGAGCAAATTCGCGATGCGGTTGAACGCAAGGTCCAGTGGTTGCATCCGAAGGGGCGAACTCTCGCGCTGACTGCGACGCGCGACAGCCTCTCCGTCACGCTCGACAAGCCCGCCTGAAATCTGTTTCGAAGGGGTACTTATGCGTCTGTCGGCACTTTATGTCGTTTCTACCGCCCACCTGCCCAAGGCCGAGCGGAACGCCATCGATCAACTCATCTTGAATGCCCCCCGCAATGAAGGCGGCCGGGTCGTGGTCGACCACGGCGCGCTGGTGATCGAGCCTCATCTCTACGGCTTTTTCGTTCACACTTGCGTGGTTTTGGGTGAAGTCGAACCGCCGCTTGGTGTGTCACGCGAACTCTGGACGATCCTTGAGGCCGCCTTTCAGGGCGACGCGTCCTGGGTTCTATTTGACCGCGACGAACCGCCATCATCGGCTTGGCCAACCTATGACCACAGCTGACGGGATGTCCGAGTGCTTGGCAGCGAATATCGATGCTCTCATGCCGCGATGGAGATCGAAACCCGGATGATTTCGAAATCGACTTTATGCGCCGATCGCGAAGAAATGGCCCCTCATTCTCCTTTGCGCATGGCCGGCGGCTTATGTCCGCGTTGCGTGGAGCCGTGCAGGAGTTGGTCTTGTAGCTTGTAAGGGGGATGGGCGGCCGCCCGCGTTCCGCGGACGCCGGGCTGACGGGCTTCGCCCCGAGCCCCGCTGCGCGGGTCTCGGCCCTGGCGGGCGGTCATCCCTGCCGCGCTGGGCCAGAGGGTATCGCGGTCGCGAGATTGTCGGGCGTTCAGCACATGCGCGAAAAGGGGGAAGCGGTTGCTTGGTGGCGTACGCCAGAGCCGAGAGGGATGCGTCAGGCCCTACGGTCGGGGACCAGAGAAGAGAGGGATCTGAGATTTTTGTCGCCGGGAATGGGTTTCGAGCGATAGAATGAAAGGTCAAGTCAATGAATATCGGTGAAGTTCATCTCGTCAATGGTCGTCTCGAAGGCCGTCTCGCCACCCGCACGATCGATCTCCCCCGGATCGGCCTGCGCAAGGTCGATAGCATGAACCCCAGGGCGCCCGTCTATGAAGTCATCGCCCTCAACGTCGCGCGGCGGTGGGTGCAGGTGGGCGCGCTGTGGGAGGCAACCGCGAAAAGGTCCGGAGAAGTCTTCCTCGCCGGCAATATCGATGATCCGAGCCTCCCCGAACCGCTGGCGATTGCGCTGTTCCCGATCGAGAATGGAGGCTACTCCATCGCCTGGCGGCGCGACACGCTCCGGTCCGACTTCGGCGGTTCGGGCTTTGGCACCGCCAATTACGACAGCATGGGCGGCGGCGGTTCCGACTATCAACCGGGCGGCGAAGGTGGCTTCGGCGCAAGCACTGCGGAACTGGGCGGCCAGCTAGCCGGCGCCGGTGCCGATTTCGATGACGATTTCCGCAACTGAGGGTTCGATCATCGCAGCAATCGGGCTGGGGAAGCGCTGCTTCTCCAGCCCTTTTTCTTTGCCCATCCCATGAGGAGATATCCCATGACGGACATTCATCCCCGCAGCGTGGACAGCCTCGCTGACCTGAAGAGCCTCTATGCCGCGATCACCGCCAGCTCCGATTTCCAGCGCGCCTTCGGTGATCCCATACCCCTCACCATCGTTGAGCCGGGCGAAGAACCGGGTGATCATGATATGCCCGAGCCGCTCGCGGCGCAGGCTGAGTGCGGGGCGGTGATCGCCACCATCTTCGACCTCCTCGCCGATACGCGGCTTGAACCGCTCGCCGCGGAGATCGCTTGGGGCTTCGTCAACTCCTTCCACTTCGTGGCTAACAAGCTGGAACGGCGTGAGGATGCGCTTGCCGATGAACTGCGCGACATGGCGAACAGGCCCGACCTTTCCGAGGTCTATAATCAGCAACTGGAGGATAAGCAGCTCCTCTGCCAGTCCACCACCGAACAGCGCGAGGCGGTCGAGTGTATGCGCGACTATGCGGCCGAAATGTATCGCGCCCAGTCCGGCTGGCCCTGGTCCCCTTCAAAGGGTAGCAAGACCCGTTCGGCTCGCGCGCTGCAAGCATCGAGCGCAACCCAGGTCGCCGTGCAGGACTATCTGCGCGCTCGCGATCTCGCCGCCCGCGAGCGCTATCTGCCAACGGGACCGATCGTGATCGCCTCGGGCCATGCCGTCTGGCATGACTGGCAACCAATCTGGGAGCGTCTCGACCTCATTCTCGAACGCATACCGCATATGATGCTGGTGACGACCGCCCAACGGAAGGGGTTCGATGCCATCGTCGCGGCATGGGCGGGGGACCGCCAGGTTCCGCTTGTCGCCTACACCTTGCCGGGAGCGGGGCGTATCCTCCAAGCGCACCGCGAGCGTCATCAACGGCACCGATTATCTCGCCGCGCGCCGTCAACGCCGGATTGGGCAGCATCACCCCGACGGCCCGTTGGTGGCCTTTTCCGGTGGCAGCCAATGGTCCGATTATACGCCGATCTGGAAAGCCCTCGATCGGATCAAGGCGGTGCGCCCGACGATGGTGTTGTTGACCACGGCGCAGAAATGCGGAGGGGACGCCATCGCCGAAGCCTGGGCCGCCCGGACCGGGACACCGGTGGTGAGGCTGGGCATCGACAAGGGGCGCTGGGGCAATCGGGCGGGGTTCGTGCGCAACGACCAGATCGCCCGGCTGCGACCGGTCGAGGCCGTCATTGCGGAGGGTAGCGGGGTCCAGGCGCAACTTGTACGAGTGATGCGCTCGATAGGCGTCGATCCCATCCTGCTCACCCTTTATGGAGGGCCTGCGCATTGGGTCGACTGAACCCGCCAAGGACAGCGGGACCGGTTCGGGTTTCTCCCGGATCGGTCCCGCTCTTTTCCTTTCCACCACCCTTTCGTCGCCCTCAAGGACCGCCGCGATAGCGCCGGTCCCGTCGGTCGACGAGGCCGCGCCATGCGGCGCGGGCCTCCTGCGCGCGGCTCCGCCGTGCTCGTCGCAGGGACGCCCTACGGGCGCTTGTCGGGTTCGGCGCGATGTGTCGCAGAGAGGCTTTTAAGAGCAGCGATCGAGGCCGTGCCACCCGCCCGGATCGCATGGACAAGGATTTCGCGGCACTCCCGTTCCGACAGTCGCTCGATCTCCATATCGGCAAGCATGGCGGCATATTTGCCGCGCAGGGTGCGGCGGGTGTCCAGGATATCCTGCGCGATCTTCTTCTGTTGCGCCTCAAGGCCCGCAAGGCGTTCCCGGTCAGTCAATTTGGGCATGATCATCTTCCTCATCGGATGGTCTGCCCGCCAACCCTCATTATCGATGGAGAACATCATGATTGCAATCCAGGTCTCGCGCACAGGCGAGGAAAGAGTTGCTGCCCGGCGTGCCGCCGGGAAGAACAAGACCCCCTGCGGGGGAGCCCCGCGCCTTCCGGCACGAGGCAACGCAGCGGGCAAGCGCGCTGCGAAGAAAGGACGCACGACCGCTGGCCGTTTGTAATGCACCCCACGCATGAATGCTGCCAATAAATGGCTTTAAATCAAGAGGTTATTGGGAATTTCAAACACCTCTCAGGACACACTTTGTTCCTTGGCGAACTTTTGGTCAAGGCATTCTTGGCAATTTTTGCCATTGAAACTTATATCATCAGTCATGAGCACGATGAATGTCTCATTACCGGAACCCTGCCAATCTGATGTCGAGCAGTAGGTGATGGGCACGCTGTGCGAGACGATCAAGAGAGATCAAGATTGTCAGCACTGTAAAGGCTCTTGTCGAAGGCGCATTGATCGCGCCGACAGATGCCGTCTACAATGCGTATTTCGACAGGCTTCGTGATCATGCGCGATCACGCACGGTAACGTGATCGGAAGCCCGGTATCCCGCTCTCGCTCGCGCAGAGGGGCAACGCTCTCGGCGTCAGGTGGTATTCTGACCGAAAAGTTCTTCCATGGTCCGTAGCGAAGCTTGCATCTTTGCGAAAACGTCGCCAACCGCTGATGACCGAAGCAGGTCATGGCGACCACTCATTCGAAGCACAACCTCTAGCACCTGATCAGAGTGGCGCATAAGTGCCACGAGTTTGTCACCGCTTGGGCCGTTGTTTGCGGCCAGCCAGTTTTTGACCGTTCGCTCTTTGGCGTTTGCCAAGCGCGCGATCGATTTCACTGTTGCCGGAAGGTCGCCATATTCTCGGCGCAGCGCAGCGGCAATTTCTGATGCCAGATCACGCTCGGATGGCGAGGGCGGGTGTGGAATTTTTCGGTCCATTCCTGACAGCGACATGTCACGGTCCTCCATCGTAAGAAGCGCGCAATAGCTTGAATTGATTGCAGATTGGGGTCAGCGCAATGAAGTCAGGGAAGATTCCAAAGAAACGAACTCGGGCCGCGCAATATGTGCGTATGTCCACCGATTTACAAAAATACTCGACGGAAAACCAAGCTGACGTGATTGCCGCGTACGCCGAGAAGCGGGATATGGATATAGTGCGAACCTATGCCGATGAAGGGCGAAGTGGTCTGAACATCGCGGGAAGGGACTCCCTCCGAGGAATGATCGAAGACGTTCGATCGGGAGCTGCTGACTTTGACGTCATTCTTGTCTACGACATTAGTCGATGGGGCCGATTTCAGGATGCGGATGAAAGCGCCTATTACGAGTTCATCTGCCGTCAGGCAGGGATAACCGTTCATTATTGCGCGGAGCAATTTGAGAACGACGGAAGCCTCAGCGCGACGCTTATCAAGAGCGTGAAGCGCGTCATGGCGGGCGAATACAGCCGCGAGTTATCGACCAAGGTTTTTGCTGGGCAGTGCCGCCTCATCACACTCGGCTATCGTCAAGGCGGACCCGCTGGATATGGATTGAGAAGGCACCTTGTTGACGAACATGGAACGCTCAAGGCGCCGCTTGAGAAAGGCCAGCATAAGAGCCTGCAAACGGATCGCGTGATCTTGGTGCCGGGACCGCCGGATGAGGTAGAGATCGTCCGCCGTATTTATCGAATGTTCGTGTTGCAAAGGAGGTCCGAACGCGAAATCTCGTTAATACTAAACGAAGAGCGGGTATCGACCGGCCTCGACCACGGCTGGACGCGCGGCATCATTCATCAGATACTGACAAACGAGAAGTATATCGGAAACAACGTCTATAACCGTGTCTCATTCAAGTTAAAGAAGGTGCGCGTGGTCAATTCACCGGACATGTGGGTGCGCGCAGACGGGGTGTTCCAACCGATTGTCGAGGCCGACTTTTTTGAAGCCGCCCGGCACATTATCACCGAGCGCACCCGTCGCTTCACGGATGAGCAACTGCTTTCGATGCTTCAAGATTTCCGTGTTCGGAAAGGCGCATTGTCCGGCTTCGTTATCGACGAGGAAGAGGACATGCCATCGTCATCCGCGTACCGGCACCGATTTGGTAGCCTGGTGAATGCCTATTCTCTGATTGGATATGATTCCGGCCGCGATTATCGTTATCTTGAGACTAATCGCGCCCTGCGGATCATGCATCCTCAGATCGTTGCCGACACCGTGTCCGAGATCGAAAGGGTGGGCGGCGCGGTCACGATCGACTCGACGACCGACCTGCTACGTGTGAACGACGAATTCACGCTATCTCTAGTTCTGTCTCGATGTTTTGAAACCGCCACCGGCTCTCATAGGTGGAAAATCCGTCTCGACGCTGGGCTTGAGCCAGACATCACGGTGGCTGTGAGGATGGCACCCGGTAATCAGCGACCAAAGGATTTTTATCTGCTTCCGTGGATCGATGTAGGTGGCGGCGACGCACTGAGGCTCGCTGAGCACAATGGAATTGGCTTGGACGCCTACCGGGCGGATGATCTTTCACCACTCTACCACCTGTCCCGGCGATTTCAGATTCGAGATGTCGCATGAGCGAAGCGCACGAAGAGATCGTTATGATCCCCATCGACGCGATTCAGGTTCTCAATCCCCGGAAGCGCAATAAGCGCATCTTTGAGGAGCTTGTAGATAGCATTTCCAAGCTTGGCTTGAAGAAGCCGATTACTGTGACTCCAGCATCCAAGGGCGGATTTTCGCTCGTCTGCGGCCAAGGCCGACTCGAAGCATTCATTGAGTTGAAGCAAGAACGCATTCCCGCCATTGTGATCGAAGTGTCACGAGAGGATAGTTACATTCTTAGCCTCGTGGAGAACATGGCTAGGCGGAACCACAGCCCGCTGGAACTAATCCGAGAAGTTGGTGCGCTAAGAAATCGAGGATACAACAACCAGCAGGTGGCTGATAAGATCGGTTTCAGCAACGAATATGTGTCGATGATCTGTACAATGCTTGACCGTGGAGAAGAACGTCTTCTCAACGCGGTTGAACGTGGAATGATACCCCATTCGGTTGCTTATGAGATTGTAATGGCGGGAGATACGGATACTCAGAGTGCCCTCGCAGAAGCCTACGAAAAGGGCCTTGTTACGATCTCGCAGATCGTGAAAATCCGGCGGATTCTTGATGAACGCTCCCAGATTGGCAAAACGATGCGGTCCGCAAGAGGTTCTTCCCAAAAAGGGCTCAAGCCGACGGCCACTTCTCTTGTCCGCGTCTATCAAAAAGAGGTTCAGCGTCAGAAGCTGCTTGTGAAGAAGGCGAGCCTCGCGCAGAGCCGGTTATTGTTCGTTGTGAATGCAATGAAGAAACTACTCTCAGAAGAACATTTCGTCACCCTTCTTCGCGCAGAATCTATGGGCACGCTTCCGCTTCCTCTGGCGGAGCGTATTGGCATATCGGAGGCTTGAGGATGCCAAAGAAGGTTAAGGTCGCGTTTGACCGCGTGGTGATCGAACTGCAATTGGCGGACATCCTGCCACTTCGTCAGCTTACGGCGGCGATAGAGATCTCGAAACGCTTCGGCCGGATCGTGGCTTCCATTGACACAGTCGGCCTGGCCGAACCCCTCGTTGTCGCCAGGCAAAAAGAGGGCGAGCCGTACTTGCTGGTAGACGGTCACCTTCGTTATTATGCGCTCCTGAAGCGAGGAGATACAAAGGTTCGGTGCATCGTCTCTGACGACGACGAGGCCTTCACTTACAATAAACGGGTAAATCGGCTCGCGACCGTGCAGGAACATTACATGATTGACCGTGCCGTCAGGCGTGGGGCTTCGGAGGAGAAGATTGCGCGAGCGTTTGGCGTAGAAGTCAATGTTGTGCGACGGCGGCGAAACCTCCTGACGGGTATCACGGCAGAAGTCGCCAACCTTCTTGCCGATCGACACATCAGTATCCAGACCTTCGAAGTGTTGAAAAAAATGAAGGCGCCCCGACAATTTGAGGCCGCCGAGCTAATGGTGTCGTTGAATAATTTCTCTCACTCGTACGCGAAAGCGTTACTGGCGGCAACGAACGAGGAGGATCTGACCAAGCCAAATCGCAAACGACGGGTTGGGGGCCTTACCCCCGACCAAATGGCACGGATGGAAAGAGAGATGGAGAACCTCAGCCGCGATATGAAGGCGGTGGAAGACGGTCTAGGCGACGACGTTTTGCATCTCGTTGTCGCCTCTCGTTATCTGGGCAAATTATTGGCGAATGAGCGCATCACCGCCTACCTCGAACGGCGCCACCCTGAAATTAGCGCTGAATTTCGGACTATAATATCGAACGCGTCCTTGGAGCAATCGGCACAATGATCCGGGGGTTTGCCTATTCTTTGGGATGATGCCTCATCCTTGCGAAATGGCGGGCAGACGGTTGTTCGACGCGATTGAGCCGAACCGAATGCGGTCATAAATTTGCCCATTTCGCGGCTATTGCGAATCAAGGGGAGTGACGTTATATATGACGTCATGTACGTGCTGGATACGAATATACTCGTCGCCGCGCTCTGGTCGCGATCGGGAGCATCGTATCGTATCATCGAGCGCGCGCTTAGGGGCGAGCTCGCTTATGCAGTTTCTGTTGCGCTGGTGCTGGAATACGAAGCAGTGCTCAATCGTGCAGCGATGCGCGAGGCGAGTTGGGCATCGAAGGCGGAGTTGGATACGGTGCTCGATGCGTTGGTCGGACAGGCACGGAGGATTATGCCGATCAGAACTAAGCTGCGTCCGACGCTCAACGATCCGGCCGATGATATGGTATTGGAGTGCGCGGTCCAAGCTGGCGCAGATGCGATCGTCACGATGAATGTACGGGACTTTGTCCCTGCGTGAGAATTGTACCGCGTGGATGTGATTAAGCCCGGTGAATTGTTTTTGCGCCTCGAGCGAGGAGAGACGAAATGAGTAATTATCCGTTGCGACTGCCTGACCACGTTATGGCCGAAGCCAAGCATCTTGCGGAACTGAACGGCACCTCGCTCAACCAATTTCTGTCGTCGCTGATTGCGGAGCGGGTTGGTGAATTGAGGGCGATAGCGGACATTCGGGTCCGTGCTGAGCGTGCCAATCCGGCTGCGGCACTGGAGATTCTCACGCGGACGCCGGATCGGGTGCCGCTTGTTGGCGATGAGTTGCCCGGAACCCATTGAGGCAACGCAGCTCCCGATCCTTGGCCAGAACTGAAGTGGGTCGTCCCGCGCGGTCATTCACCCCACGCACCTGTGCTGCCAAAAGTGACTTAAAATCAAAACGTTGCGAGACTTATCAGAATGTCTCAAGACACACTTTGTGTCTCCACACGAAATTCTGCAAGCAATTTGAGCGTTGCCTTTGGCGATATCTCATTAGCCGTTAAGGGTGGGCCCTGTCCAGCCACATTTGGTGTGTGCACGGAGGCTCATCATCGTCGCCCGGCAAAATCTAGCAACGAGATTGCCTTTGAACGGGAGAATAGAGCAGCGGACTGCTCTCAAGTGGAAGGACAGAACCCGACATGCTTTTGGCTCATTAATAGACAGCGCTCAACTCCTTTTTTCGCAAAATGCTAAGTAGATCGATCGTCGCCCACCGAACAAACCATGGATGGGCTTCGATTTCTGAAACTACGTTGCGGGCATCTGCCGCCGAAATGCGCGGGAGTTGGCATTGCGAACGCAGGACGTTAAACCAACTGGCGCGTTTTGGGAGTGGGATATAGGGGCAAGCCAAAATATCGAGAGCGAGATGGGCCGATTGTGAATCAACGCGGGGACCGAGGCCCGCCGCGACAATAGCTTTCGCTCGGTCAAAAAGCTGTCTTATGAGTGCGCGATGTTGCACGCTCCCTCCAGACAGAAATAGGAACGAGACGATTTCAAAATAATCGAATCCGTCTACCGTGGAACACATTGTCTCTATGAGTTCATTCACCAGTGGTTCTGAAGCTGCAATTTCTCGCATAGGAATTAAGATGTTGAGAACTTCAACTGGAACAGCGGTCAAATCCTCATGGCGCGAATTTCGTCGAATTGACTTCGCTAAGTCAAGGGTCCAGCGCACTATGCTTTCTGACAGATGGGCTAGTCTATCAGGAAAATGTTCGCTGTATAGTCGAGTTGCTGTTATCGTTGCGCGTGCAACATTTAGTGATGATCTTACCGTGGGATTGACAGTATAAAAGAAATATATAACCTCTATAAGCATCATTGAAGATGCTACATATTTTTCCTTATCATATTCATAGTTTTCAAGCAGAGCATAGCCATCGGAAAGCTCTGTCATCCTCCTGCTCGCGGCCGATACAATGTAGTCAGAAACCGTATCGTATCCGGTATCATGGATTGTACATATGGCCTTAACTGCGTTCACGAGTGAGCGTAGCAATGCGTCGGCTCGAATAATAATTTTGGGGACGAGGGCCGTGTCGTCGCCGTCTGATCGTTCTTCAAGAAAGCGGTTGAAGAATTTAGTAACCGCTGCATTTGTCTCGGCTATAATTCTAGATTTCTTTGTCGAAAATGGTCTAGAAATGGTAATTGTTTTCGCCTCGTTTAAATGTAGATTGAATTCTTTTAAGCATGTTTGAATGGCTGCGGTTGCGCGGTCTGTTGTATGTTCATCTTGGGAGAATACATAATAATCATCTACATATCGACGAAATTCATAGTCTGTTTTAAATGATAGCCCGCGTGACGAAAGAGATTGGATCGCTCTTCTATCAATCTCAGAGAATATAATCTCGGCGAATATGCGACTGATCTCCGGTCCGACACAAATGCCATTTGTCTCGTTATAATTCATTGACTGCATAAGGCGGTCAAACTCGTTGGCAAATCCAGACGAGTTTGTATTGTCCTTCGCGGTTTGCACGTCAGAAACGGCCCAGTATAACGTGTGAGTGTAGATGCTACCGAAACACTTACTTACATCTAAAGATCGGAAAAATTTATATTTCTTTTCCAAATGTAGATAATCATTAGAGTCGAAAAACTCGTGAGCGCGACTAATCTTATTATAAGCAAAGTAAGATGCGGGATTTGATACCGAATTTTCGATCGTGACAGTGTCGACGCCACTGCGGCGGTGCCTATTCCGACCGCTTGCAGGGCCTTTGACGAAAAAAGTGCTGCCTACTTTCACGGGCGCACGTAGGGAGGCCTCTGACCTGTTGCCATAGTAACATATCAGCGAGTCAAATTTTTGGTAAAACTCAGCCGTGGCTTGCTGGGCAGAGGGATGGATAAGGCTGAGGCCGCGAGCAGACCAGGCGTCTCTTAATACGCTATACCGATACGGTTTGGTATAAGAGCGTTCGGGGGAGAGCAGCGTTTCAACGAACAGAGCGGCCTCAGCTGAGTGCGGAACGCGGTTGGTCAGGTTACTGTAAAAGCCGTCGTTAGAGAATATGATCGGAACTTCTTCTGGTAACGTGTCGGTGACGACTGCCCGAAGATAGTCGGCTCGCCTTACATTGCCCTTAGAAACAACCTTTTTACGCATGCGCCCAGCACCCAATTAAATTTTTTAGTGTATCTTCGTCAAATGTGAAAAAGCGATTAGCCAAAAAACCCGAGCTAAAGCCAAATCCCAGAATTCTAGACCGCTCAATCGTGGTAAGATTTGGCCGTATCCGATTATTCGGATGTTTAGACGTAATAATATTGACAAGAAAACGATCGAGACCTGCCAATTGTGGGGAATTAGTTGGATCAATCAAGCCATAGTTATACTTTATGCCTGAAAATCTCTGCTGCCCTGTGGAGTCGTCAACGAAACCATAATTGCTAGTTAGCAATTTAATCCGATTATGAAGGTCGTTGAAATTACCACCATTGTTGAAATTCAATATAGATAAACATATTCGCCTTTTTATTTTTAATACTTTCGAATCGGAAATATCTACGTGAACCTTTCTGCTAAAGCGCTTATCAGTAGCCCGCACGATATAGTTTATATCTAAATTATATCCGAGAAATTTAATATTATGTTCTACCGTGTCAGGTGTGCCTTTTACATATGGACCAAACGCATATGACTTCGTTTTGGTTCGATTTAGTTGTAATCCTGTAGGAAGGAGGTTCTTTACAAAACTCAGTAGGTCGTCGGCATCCACCTTATCTGACGCGACGATAATGCCATCGTCTACATATCTGCTGTAGAATCTGACGCCCGGGAAATTAGAGATTGCATGATCAAATCCGCGCAGAAGATACTCGGAAAGTGTCGCGCTAAGGCCGATGCCACGAGGTAGTCCACTTATTCCTTGGCTCTGGAGGGCGCTGAAAAAGGACTCAACCAATCGGATGGACTGGCGAGAGAAAGCCGGATCTCGGCGTAGCTTCTCAACGAGTGCGTCAGTATCCACGGTCTCATAGAAAGACTTAATGTCGAATTTGAGAATGGTGAACGGAACGCCCTCGCTGGTTAGAGCTATAAGCGATTTAACGATCGATTTTCTGTCCGATTGTTGGACGCCGGTGATCCGCCGTAGCCCTTCAGAAATATGCCTAATGAGTAATGCTTCGTGCAGAACTGCATGTCGGTAGATGGGTTTGCCGCCGATCGAGTTTCGTCTAAGCGAAATCGTTGTAAATCCAGTTGTTGCCGTACGTAGCGCATCAGAAACAATCTCATCTTTATCGTCTACGCTGATTCCCCAAGAACTATCATGGAAATCGCTCCGACGGAATTGCCGCGAAATCGTCTTTTCATGAATGGTTGTATCTAACAAAGCGTTGCCCCATTACGCTGATCATAAACAATAAATAAATAATTTTAATTTGTGATATAATATTTCGCATTTTTGCGAGATATTGCCATGGTTTAAAGTAATATCTTTTCAGATTTTTGGTATAATTGGACCAAATCATCGTGTGCGACCCTGAACTGGCTGCGTCGCTTCACAACCGGTTTCAAGGTTGAGGCATTCTCAACCTTGACTGCTGGATCATAATAAACCGTTCCTGATGCGAACGCCCGCAGAAACAGGAGAAAATCTGTCTGCTCGCAAAGCAGTACATGCGCGCCATATCGGTACTCGGGCGGCGGAGCGCGAAACATTGAAGGCACGTATACCGCTTGCGCGTGTTTCCGGTTCCAATGCGCCATCATGCCTTTGAACGTCCAAGAAGCAGCCACTTCGTCACCAGCATTGATCAGCGCCATGCCCCCATCAAGGTCGGTCATTTTACCAGCATCGACGTCGTAACCGTTCAAAATCATGCGCAAGCCAGTCAGATGGTTCGCCGTGCGTTGGCAGTCGTACCGCCCGCCGAAATTGAATCTGTCAGGCTTGCCTGCCTGATCCGGATAGCCAAACCGCTTCACAAATTCAGCTACGCCCTCGGTTCGATAAATGCCTCCTGTCGGTTCCGGTGTCATTAGCGTAACCGGTGACTTCGGTTTAAAATTCACAAAATCGACAACGCCATATTGCTTCACTTCCCAGCCCATATAGTCTGGTTCAGCATAGCCATTGGGTGTGATACCGAGTTCCGCTTCCAGCGTGTAGCCCCCTCCGTTCCTGGCGGAATAGTGCGCCTTTTGACCATCGGAGGCCAACTTCTGGGATGTGATCCATTGCAAGTGAAAGATCCGACGAAGCTCGTTCAGCAACAGAGTTTTCGGGCTGTCCACCTGATGGGGAGTAAGCGGAAGCTCTATGAAGACGCCGACCGCTGGCCAGACGCGATTAGTGATCTCTGCTGTGATTGGATTGTCGAGAGCGGTTGCGTAGCCAAGCACTTCGCCTTGCTGTGTCATGCCCAAAAATAAGACACGTCCTTCGTCCCGCACGCGCATAATATCAGAGGGTGCCTCGCGGCATCCTGACAGAAAGCCCGACATGCGAACTTCCGGATATTTCGGGTAGAGGATCAGGCCAGTATTTGGAGCGCGATGGCGTCCGTTTTCGTCGATCCAGTAGAAGTCAACTGCCGCTTTTGCCCGATCACGGACAGCGCCCGCAGTTTCGGCATCGTCAGTATAAATAAGCCCATGGGGAATGATATTGAGCGCCGAGAAATCTCCGCCCAAATAGACCTGATTCTTCGAGTTGTCATTCGGAGCAAGCCTTTTTGCGTAAATGCGAGTTGCGCCGTGCTGGCGCATCAATCCCTGCAACTGCCCGAATGAAGATATCAACTACAAGCCCCTGATCGTAATCGCCCGTTCATCGGACAGTATCCAAGCTATAAGTCTCTGCATAGCTTCAGTAAAGTCCAGTCTGGTTCTGCCTTTTAAGGCGCATTCCCAGACGACTCCGACACGCCAGCCAGCCTCATGTAGTGCCCGGACGGCCTTGTCATCGTTGATGGCATTGCGGCCAATTTTTGCCCGCCAAAAATCTTCTCGGGTCGCCGGCCATTTGAAAAGATGACAGTCATGCTGGTGCCAAAAACAGCCATGTACAAAGATCACAGCCTGCCAGCGCGGCAAAACGAGGTCAGGCTTGCCGGGCAAGTCCTTTGCATGCAGGCGGTAACGGAATCCGGCTGCATGCAAGGCCTTGCGGATCAGAAGCTCGGGCTTGGTATGGCTGCCTTTGATGGCTGCCATATTCCGGCTGCGCGTCGCAATATCGTGGACATCCGCCAAAGGTCAGGCTGCTTTACGCTGCTCGGCTGCTTCCATCAGCGTTTGAATGTGGGGCTGCATTATCCGGGCAACAGCCTCGAAGACCGGCACAGCAACGGAATTGCCAAATTGCTTGTAAGCCTGTGTATCCGATACGGGTATGCGGAAATCATCGCCATAGCCCATCAGGCGCGCGCATTCGCGCGGCGTCAGGCGGCGTGGATTCTTGTTTTTACCCTGACTGACGAGGATTTCTGAGCCATCTTTATAATAACGGGCGGAAAGGGTGCGGGCAACGTCCTTCGGCGTCACGAGGCCGAAACCGAAGCCGTTGCCAGCGGCCTTATGCTTGTCAGCATAACCTTGCAAATACTGCCACAGTTTGTCTGTCAGCGTATATTTACCATTAACAGCAGCCTTCGGACCAAGCGTGTAAGGCGCTTCGACCTCTTCAGACGCATCTTCGGGGTGAAGAATTGTCTTCAGGCGCACACTGCCTTTCGGTGCGAGTTTAAGGTCGTCCCAGCTAAATGGAACATCGTCGCGGAAGCCGACAATCACTATTCGCTCCCGATGCTGCGGAACGAAATGCTGAGCATCGATTACCTTATGCCACACATTATAGCCTAGTTCATCAGTCAGAGTTTTAAGGATCACTTCAAATGTTCGGCCTTTGTCATGACTTGTGAGATTTTTGACATTCTCAAGCAGAAATGCGGAGGGGCGTTTATCCTTGAGAATTCGGGCTACATCGAAGAATAATGTGCCTTGTGTCTCATCCAGAAAACCATGCTTTCGGCCTAGTGAGTTCTTTTTGGAAACGCCTGCGATCGAGAATGGCTGGCAAGGGAAACCCGCCAACAGAACGTCATGATCGGGAATTTCGTCGGTTGGGATAGTCGTGATATCCCCATACGGCGGATGATTGTCGCGGAAGTTCGCGGCATAGGTTTGCTGCGCATACTTGTTCCACTCGGACGTAAAGACGCAATGGCCGCCGATGGCATCAAAGCCCTTGCGGATACCGCCTATCCCTGCAAACAGGTCGATGAAATTGAAACGGCTGACTGATTGTGTTCCACCGTCCGCGGCCATATTCCGCAGGACGGTGAGGGCCGCTTCCCTCGGTTTACCTTCACCGGTTTCCCAGCGTTGAATCTGCCGGGTGCTATAACCGGTCATCAGTGCAAGGTCTTCTACTGACAGACCAGCGGAGATACGAAGTGCAGCAAATTCGTTGAGCATAGACCCTCGGGGACGATTTTTGACACAGTGTCCATATCCGTCCCGGAAGGCAAGCCCTGCGATGAAAAAAGTTCTTAATTTGTTCCTATATCGCGAATTTATGCGGCTCCCCTTATGATGAGGATAATGGAGCCGCAACGTACAGCGTGCCGGATAGCGTTCGATAGACAACCAGATCGGCTTCATCGTCGTTGGTGCTGACCTGAAGCCAGACCGGCCCACTTCCGGGGGCCGGTGTTTGAAAATCGCCTGATCGCAGAAGGACCGCCTCCATTTCTGCGGGTAAGAGACGGAGGCTCATTTCGCCGGACGCAAAAACTTGCTGCATAAAAGGCAGCACATCATGTTCTGCTCTCAGCCTGGCCATAACCAATTCGAGTTCATCGGCATCCTTCTTCATGCGGGACTGATGCCACGCCATATCCATTCATACAATGAAGAGCCGTCAGATCCGGACAATCAACTGTACACAAAGTTTGAGGGTGCCTCTTGCCGGAGGAAAGACCGTGCCCTGCCTTGCTTCGCTCCGTCGCGCCTTCGCGTGCCGATTGTCTCGACTCCTCCAGGCGACGGTCGCTGACGCTGGGCGTCGCGTTGGGGCGCCGAGGGTCCGATGTGTAAAGATTTCTCCATTTTCTTTCTACGTCGTCTGAACGTGTAAAGTTTTAGATGTTGGACGGACCTCAGGCTTGGCGTCTCCTCCTGACGGAGCAGCGCGCTCTGTTCCGCTGCGCTGCATCGAGCCAGCTATGCTGTCTCGGTAGGGTAGACGCGAGACGCCTCTTTCGAGGACGCCCCAGCGCCTCCCCCCGAACCGTGCTTGCACCTTTCAATGCACACGGCTCTCCATTCCGCTGGGCATCCGGCCGCCATGATGGGCAACGTGACACTTTCGGCACAGGACGATTGTCCTGCGCCGTCGTGCCGATTGCACCCAAGGCGTCAGTTGGTCGCGCCGCTTGTCCTTCAAGCGATTGGGATGATGCATCTCGAACGGACCATCGGTATCGCCACATGCCTCGCATTGCTCGGCACTAAGACGCGTGACCAGATCGTTCGGACTCTGCGCAAGGCGAGAGCCTACCGTGATGGTGTCGACGATGGGGTTATCCCACGTCTTCACGATCAGATGCTTCAGTTTCCACACCTTATGAACGCGCGGCTCGCCCCGGACCACGGTCGTAATCCCGTGGTCCGACCCCATCTTCAGATATTCCTCGGCCTGCCGCCTCGTCGAGCGTCGCCGGCATGCCACAGTCGCGAAGAGGCTCCTGAGCATGACCAGTTCCAACTTGTCGAGTGACGCTTTCACGCCATCGGCGATCGCGTAGTAGTTCGCGAAGCCTCGGAACTCCGAGTTGTAGGCTACGATGATCTCCGGCACACTGGATTCCATGAGCTGCGGGCGCACCCGACCATTCCTCATGTCGAGGTTGCCGAGCTTTTGCGCCTGCAGAACGCATAGACCCGATCCCGTGGCACCCACAGCTTGATATTCCCTCGCGTCGGCCGACGAAGAACGCTACGCGTTCCACCGCCGGTCTTTTGCCGCCCCGCCATTGTTCCGGCGGAGCGCAACGTGAAGGCGCATACATGGAAGCCAAGGAACGGCGATCCCTTCGATGCATCGCGAACCCCGGTTTTCTCCGGTGACACCGCCAGATTGAGCCGATCAGCGAGAAAGCGCTGTATATCGGCCATGATCCGGACAGCGTCCGCCTTGCTGCCGATCACGCCAACGAGGAAGTCGTCAGCATAGCGACAATACCGCAGGCGGCGGAAGTTGGGGTCCATGTCATCGACGGAAGAGAGTTTCCGCCGATCCTGTTTGACAGCTTCGATTAGCGCCAATCGGACGCGAACCTCGCCATCGCCCGCACCATCGGCACGGACTGCATCGATCTCCTTGCGGAGAGCGGCGATTTGCTGAGAGCAGGCAACATACGCGGGGTTCGCCCGCCGTCTGTCGCCTTTGTCGAAGCCCCGCCGCATCGACTCCATGAACTCGTCAAGTTCATGGAGATAGATATTGGCGAGCAGGGGCGAGATAACCCCGCCCTGTGGGGTGCCGCTATAAGT
Source organism: Sphingobium sp. SJ10-10 (assembly GCF_036038995.2). NCBI lineage: Bacteria > Pseudomonadati > Pseudomonadota > Alphaproteobacteria > Sphingomonadales > Sphingobiaceae > Sphingobium > Sphingobium sp. SJ10-10. The sequence continues at coordinate 77,338 of NZ_CP158133.1, read as the reverse complement.
CCGTTCGAACTTCCAGTCGTCCATGCACCCGGCTTTAAGCATTGTCCCGATCAGATCGATGAACACTGGATCATCGATCCGCCGGGCCAAGAGGCCGAGCAGGATGTCATGGTCGATGTTGTCGAAGAACCCGCGGACATCCACCTCGATCAGCCATTTTACGCCCGTCCAGGTTTTACGGATCTCTTCGAGAGCCGTGTGACAGGAGTGACCCGCGCGGAACCCATGGCTGTGTTTCGAGAACACAGGTTCATAGATCGCCGCGAGGACCATCCTCGCCGCCTCCTGAACGATGCGATCATCCGCCGTTGGGATACCCAATGGGCGCATCTTACCATTGCCCTTGGGGATATAGACCCGTCGCACTGGACGAGGGCGGTAACGGCCTTCCGCCACGCTTTGAACCAGACGGTCGAGCCTCGCCAGCGTCATGCCGTCGAAGGTCTGTCCGTCCACCCGGCGTCATCGCACCCCGATTCCGGGATACTCTGTCATAGGCCCGCTCATATAAGCAGCGGGACCGCATGAGGCGGTTGAGACCATTGATCCGCTTGCCCGCCCGCGACAGGGCCGGAAGCTTCTCGATCCGTCTCAGGATAGTAGCGGTCTGCATCAGCAGTCCCTTTCCATTGATCCATCGAGTTACAGAACTGCCGTCCTTCGCCCGGACGCAGCGGATTTCGACAAGGATCGCTCCCGCTTATACCGCTACCCCGTCCGCCTCGCGGCGGCTGTCCCGGCCATTACACCGGGCGTTTGACTACTATGACGGCTCCGTCGCCATGCAGGTCCGGCGAGCCGTCCTGTTTAGGCGATCCCGCAGTTGCGCGAGTGAGGTCGCGATGCGGTTAGGTGCCCCGTTCGTTTCCTTAGTCCCCTGACAGGGCCACGCCGAACGGATTGGCAGCGATTCACTGGGACGTGCTCCTCGCTCCGCTCGAGACGATGTGTCAGCCGCGTTCACCGTCACCTACCTAGTGGTCGTTGGAAACTGGGATTCAGACAATCCAGTCTTCACCATGCGCATCTTGCCTGCTGGTCAGCTGTCAGGCTGCGGCGCCCAACTTCGATCCCTACCCCGACATGCTATGGTCCCGTCCCCCTTTCGGGGTCTCAGCCGATTCATCACCGGCCCCGGTAAGTCGGTCAGGCATGAGCTATGCCAATAAGCTCAGTTCATTCGAACACTCCTTTCTTCTTCGCGCCACAACGGCGCACCCCCTTTCGGGCGACGATCGCTGACGCTGGGCGCCGCTTTGCAGCGCGGATAGCCATCGCGCCTTCGGGCGCGCTGACGTTTGATCGGTTTGTGGCCACCAGAATGGCGGGGTGGGCGTCGGCTTTCTCTGGGGCCGTGCCGCCGTGCCGCAAGCCGTTCCGGCTCCTTCTCTGCGTTTCGGTCCTTCGGATGCGGCCCGGCTCATAGCCCGTCCCCTCCGTGCGCCTCCTGCCGCCCACCCCGCCTTTCCGGCGGCCGGTGCTGTGACGGCAGGGAGAAGTGAGTATGCGCAAGGATCATGGGTCGCTCTACGCAGAGGTGACGGATCGTATCATCGCGGAACTGGAGCAGGGGCGCTTGCCCTGGGTGCAGCCGTGGGACAGCGGCAAGGCGGCGATCGGTCTCCCGCGCAATGCGGGAACGGGACGCTGCTATTCGGGGATCAATGTGCTGATTCTGTGGTTGCGTCTTTTCGAGAGGGGATATGGCGCCCAGCGCTGGCTGACCTACAGGCAGGCACAGGCGCTGGGTGGCCATGTGCGGCGCGGCGAAGAGGGTGCGACGGTCTGCTATGCTGATCGCTTTGTGCCGAAGGACGAGGAGGGGAGGGCGCGCGATGAGGCGCGCGAGGCGCGTCAGGTCGCGTTTCTCAAGCGTTTCACGGTTTTCAACGTCGAGCAGTGCGAGGGGCTGCCAGAGGAATTGATTGCCGCGCCCGTCGCGCTGGATGTCGAGGAGATTGTGCCGCTGGCGCATCGCCTCATCAAGGCAAGTGGCGCAGATGTGCGTGTCGGCGGAGAACGCGCGTTCTATGCCCCCGGACCTGACTATGTCCGGGTGCCACCGCAAAGTGCCTATCATGATCGCATAAACTGGTATCGGACCGTTTTCCATGAGCTGGGTCACTGGACAGGGCATCAGAGCCGGTTGGACCGGCTGACCGGCGCAGATTTCGGCAGCGAGGATTATGCAAGGGAAGAGCTTTGCGCGTTATCTGGACAGTCTGCGCCGCTCGCAACTTTGCAGTAAGGTCGGCGATGGACGCCCACGGTAGGCAGTAATCAGGCTGGCCGTAGCGCTGACCCAAGAGCTGGCGGAGGCCAGCCTGATTGCTGCCAGGCCATAGTGCGCAACGGTGTGAAGGTCAGCTTCCGGGTGGGGGGTCCGGGGGGAGGGCTTCGCGCCGGTGTCGATCATTACTGTTTGCGAGCGCCGCGAGGCCAGGGGCCTCGATGCGCATGTGCCGCTGATCCTGCGCGGCGACGCGCTCTATGATCCCGATCTGGATCGCTTCTTTCTCGACCTGCCGTTGTCGGGCGTCCGCTCGCGCCATTCGCTGCGCGCCTATGCCTATGATGTCGTAGTCTGGCTTCGCTTTCTCGATGCCTGCGGCAAGACCGTGTGGGCTGCGACCCGCGACGATGTCGACGCCTATCATCGTGAGCGACGCCGCGACGAGGCCGATCACCGGATAACGGCCGCAAGCTGGAACCGTGCCGTCGCCAGTCTCGATCGCCTTTACCGATGGGGTGAGCAGCACGGGCTGATCACTGACGCGCCGTTCAGCCGCCGCGCCGTGTGGCGACCGGCGCATGGTGGCCGTCGCGGCATGATCGCGGCGCGCAATGACGCTTATGAACGTGTTGCCAGGCGATCGGATGTGCGGTTCGTCACGATGGACGACTACCGCATTTTCCGCGAGGTCGGCCTGCGCGGCCTTACCCCTGACGGCACCGAGCGCCCCGGCGCGCGCGACCGGAACGGGCTGCGCAACGCGCTGTTCGCCGATCTTCTCGTCACCACCGGCCTGCGCCTCGAAGAGGCGTCGGGTCTACTCGCCGCCGAGCTCGCGGCGATCGACCGCGAGGACAGCGATGCACAACAACTTTGGCTGCCTCTCCCGCCACCGCTGACCAAGGGCGACCGGGGACGCAGCGTCCTGCTCCCGCGTCGGCTGCTTCGTCAGATTGCCGCCTACGTCGCCGTCGAGCGCGCCGCGGGCATCGCCAAGTTCGCCGCGCGAGACGGCGCGACCAAGCTCGAACGACCGATCCCTGTCACCCGCGCCGGTCTCGACCGCATGCGCGATATCTGCACCCCGGAGGAACGATGCCGCCTGATCCTCTGCGACGAGGATGGACCGCCCCGCGAGCCGGCGGCGCTGTGGCTGACCGAGGTCGGGCAGCCTGTTCGGCCCAACTCGTGGGAGGTGATCTTCACCCGTGCTGGCAACCGGTGCGCGGAGAACGGCTTCCCGCTGTCGATCAACCCGCACCAGCTTCGCCACACGTTCGCAGTCCATATGCTTGCCTTGCTGATCCAGCAGCGACTGCGCGAAGCGGCATTGCCGGCGGGGCCGATGGAGAGCTACCGGCTGATCCTCGGGGACCCGCTGCAACAGGTGCAACGCCTGCTCGGCCACGCGAGCCTCACCACCACCTATATCTACCTCGACCATATTGCGACCCGCGCCGATACGGTGGATGCGGCGGTCGAGGAGCTGCTTGCGCTGCTGCCGGGACCGCAGGGCGCATGAGCGGTCGTCCCCGCAAGGGCCGGCCCGTCGCCTTCGTGCCGATCACGCCGGAGCCCGTGCAGCCTGATCCCGTGCTCGGCCTCAAGTTCACCATCGAGGCGCGGCATGGCGGGACGGTCCTGATCGATATGGCCGCACTCGATCCTCGTCCGCTCGCCATCGCCTTTGCTGGCGCATTGCGACGGTCGGCCGCGCTCGGAGGACCGATCGGTGCGGCGAGCGTCATCAAGCAGTATGTAAATGCCTACCGCCTGTTCTTCGCCTGGCTTGGCGACGAAGCGCTGAACGTGGCTGGCGTCGGCGACCTGCGCGCAGCCCATATCGATGGGTTCGCCTCCGCGCTCGACCGCCGCGGGATGGGCGCGATCCACCGGCACATAACGGTCGGCAAGATCGTCAACACATTGCGCGCGATCGAGGCAGACCGGCCCGATCGGATCGCGCCTGACCTGCATGAGCGGCTGCGCTACACACTGGCCACGTCGGCGGGCCGCTCGACCCCGCGCGATGCTTATAGCCCCTTCGTTGCCCGCGCGTTGCGCGACGCCGCGAGGACCGACGTCGAAGCGATGTTCCGCCGTCTCGGTGCCGACGACCGCACCGATGAGGGCGACCCGGTCATCGCCAGCGTGCGCGCCGAGGTCGAAGCGATCATCGCGCGGCAGGGCTTTATCGTCGCAGACCAGCCCGCGCTGAAGAGCCTCTATTTCATGCGCATGCGACGCGGATTGCCGATCAGCACGCTCATCGACGATCTGCATGGCCGCCATCACCTGCTTGCGCGCGATCTGCCGGCGCTGCTCGTGCTGCTCACGCTCGATACCGGGCTCGAGCCCGAGTGCCTGAAGGCGCTGACCGTGGATTGTCTCACCAACCCCCATGCCGGCACGGTGGAACTGCGCTATCTCAAGCGCCGCGCCCGCGGCGCCGAGCACAAGAGCATGCGCGTCCGCGACGGCGGTGGTGGCACGCCCGGCGGCCTCATCCGTCGCCTGATCGACGTCACCGCGCCAGCCCGCGAGCATCTGACCGATGATCGTCTTTGGGTTTATCACAACGTTGGCGGCCTGCGGGCGGGTATCGCTCATCCGAAGGAGCGGATCGCTGCCTGGATAGCACAGCATGCTATTGTCGATGACGACGGCAAGCCGCTCCACCTGCTGCTCTCCCGGCTCCGCAAGACCCACAAGGCGCTGTGGTACACGAAGACTGAGGGGCACATGGCCCGCTTCGCAGTCGGTCATTCGCGCGAGGTTGCGGGGCGCCACTATGCCGATCTGCCGTCGCTTCGGTCCCTGCACGAGAAGACCCTCGCTGACGCCTTTCGCGAAGCGGTCGCCACCGCGACGCCGACCGTGCTGCCGCCCACCGCCGAGAAGGCGTTGCGCCAATCGCCCGATCAGGCCGCGCCGCTGATGCCGCCCGATACCGTCGGTCCGTTGCTCGACGGCGAACAGGATGTCTGGCTCGCCGCCTGCGCGGGCTTCCATAGCAGTCCCTTCGCCGATGCCGGATCACCCTGCGCGCAGCCCTTCTGGGGTTGCCTCGATTGTCCCAACGCCGTCATCACCGCGCGCAAGCTCCCCGCGATCCTCGCTTTCCTCGCATTCGTCGAAGAGCAGAGGCTGAGCCTGCCCGCGAACGATTGGGCGGCCAAGTTCGGCCGCGTCCATGCCCGCATCACCGCCCAGGTCCTGCCGGCATTCTCCGATGCCGTCATCGCCGATGCGCGCCGGCAGATGGAAGGCGAACGGCTTTATCTGCCGCCGGAGGCACGCACATGACCATGCCAGCCCATGTCCAGGCGCCCGCCTTCGACGATCGCGCCGTGCTGGCGAGCGCGCCGCTCAAGGCCGGTCACGCCCGCGAAGATCTGTCGCGCGTCGGCGACGCGAGCTGGGATCTCGGTCCCGCCGTATTCCGCGAGAACGCCCGGCGCTGCCACGTCACCGTGCATTTCGACGTGCTCGAACATGCCGATGTCCAGGCGGCGATGCGCGCCTATCTCTACGCCCGCCTCAACGCCGATCTCCCCGGCTATCGGACGAAGTTACCGCCCGCCTGCATCCGCCAGGCATTCAACCGTGCCCGCCGGTTCTTCGCCTTCGCCCGTGAGCGGCTCGGACGGCTCGACGTTTCCCGTATCGATCAGCCATTGGTCGATGCCTATGCCCGTCATCTCCGTGACGATCCTGCCCGACGACCCGTCATCGTCGGTCACCTCCTCGAAGTGGTCTCCGATCTCTATTACTATCGTGACCACCTCGCTGACGGAGGCCTTGTATTCGAGCCCTGGGCCGGACAGGCGCCCGCCCGCGTTGCGGGCTACCGCCATGTCCGGGAGAACCGCACCCCACGGTTCCCGGAAGAGGTCATCGCCGCGCTGCTCGCCTGGTCGTTGCGCTACGTCACCGTCTTCGCTGACGATATTCTCGCCGCCCGCCGCGAGCTTGATCGGCTCGAAGCGCGCCGGGATCGCCTTGTCACCGCCGACGCCGGCCTCTCGGACCCTGATCGCCGGCAACGTCGCCGCACCCGCCTGAAGGCCTATTTCGATCGCCGACGCCGCGAGGGGCGCGGCGCACCGATCTGGGCCACCGCTCATAACGGCAAGCTGCGCGTCGACCCCAACACCGGCAGCGTGACCCCACCGATCAACGCCCATCTCTTACATCTCCATGTCGGGATCGACGTGCAGGCGGAACCGCACGCACATCTCATGCTGACCGGCGGCGAAGCGAGGCTGATCGATGCAGTGGCGGCCGAGCTGGGGGTGGAGGTCGGCGGCATGGACACGCCGATCTCGATCGATCCCGATAGCGGTCGGCCATGGCGCGAGCGCTTCGACGCGAAGACTCTCGCACACGAGGAACGGATGCTCCAGGCCGCCGCTTATATCGTGTGCGCCTATCTGACCGGCATGCGCGACTGCGAGGTGCAGGCGATGCGGCGCGGGTGTGTCTCTATCGCGCGCAGCGAGGACGGCCTGATCGAACGGCATCGCATCCGATCGACCATCTACAAGCGCCGGGCGGCGGTGGGCGAAGTGGCGAGCTGGGTGACGATCGAGCCGGTCGCCGATGCGATCACGGTGCTCGAACGCCTGTCGGCAGGACCGGCGCGCGCCAGCGGCAGCGATACGCTCTGGCCGGTACTGCGCGCGAGCGCCGTCTCCAAGACGCATCTGTCGAGCGAGGTGGTCCGCCAGCTCAACGCCTTCCGCGACCACCTCAACACCGCCTTCGGCAACCCCGATATGCCGGTCATCCCGCGCGGTCCCGACGGCAAGCCGTGGCGCATCACGACACGGCAGTTCCGGCGCACGATCGCGTGGCACATCGCCAACCGCCCGTTCGGCACCATCGCCGGCATGATCCAGTACAAGCACGCCTCGGTCGCCGCTTTCGAGGGCTATGCCGGGACCAGCGCATCGGGGTTTCGCGCCGAGGTCGAAGCGCAGCGCCGGCTCGGTCAGATTGACGATCTGCTGGACTATTTCGACCGCCGTCAGGGCGGCGCATCGCTCGGCGGCCCAGCGGGACCGCGCATCGCGCGGACGCTCGACGATGCCGCCGTCAGACAAGGGCCTTTGCCCGCCATGATCGCCGATCGCGCCCGCCTGCGCGTCATGCTCGCCAGCGTCGCGCGCACCTTCCATGTCGGCCCGCTCGCGGATTGCTTCTTTGATCCCGCGACCGCGCTCTGCCTCAAGCGCGTGACGACCCCTGATCCCGCGCAGCCGCTCACCGCCCTGTGCGAGCCGACCCGCTGTCCCAACGCCTGCATCACCGCCCGCCACAGGCCGGCCGGGAACGCGCGGCGGCCGATGCCAGGGCGCATCTACGCGAACGGCGCATCTCCGATCTTCAGCGTCAGGCTCTCCAGCGCGAGCTTGATCGCCTGACCGCGGTGATTGCCGGGATCGATCCTCCCACGCCGTAGACCACCCCGGCTGTTGGCGGAGTCCTGCGCCGGTCGGCGCGCCCGCGCAACGGCTTCGCCGTCCTTCGCTTCGCTGCGGCCCTGACGGGTGCGCGAGCCCCCTGTGCCCGGCGCGAACGGGCCTCCGCCGCCGGGGATGGTCCCCGGCGCGAGAACGGAGAACAGATCATGTCAGCCTCACCACGTGTCGACGTCTATGCTCGCGTCACGCAAGCGATCGTCGACGCCATCGAAGCCGGCACCGGCACCGGCGCATGCCATGGCATCATTCTGGCGCCGACGTCACCCGCCCGACGAACGTCGCCAGCGGCAAGCCCTATCGCGGCATAAATACGGTCTCGCTCTGGGCAGCCGCCTATGGCAGCGGCTATGCGAGCGGCGTCTGGGGCACCTATCGCCAGTGGCAGACGCTCGGCGCGCAGGTCCGCAAGGGCGAGCAGGCCAGCCTCGGCGTCCTCTGGAAGGAGTTTCGCGCGAAGGATGACGACGCCGGCGACGATGACGACCACCGCCGGCTTTTCGCCAAGGCGTTCAGCCTGTTCAACGCCGATCAGGTCGATGGCTATGCGCCCGAACCGGGGCCGGACCTGCCCGAGAGCGAACGCCTCGCCGCCGCCGAAGCCTTCATCGCCGCCCTCGGCATCGATACCGTCTACGGCTCGGCCAGCGCCTATTATCACATCGCCGAAGACCGCATCCACATGCCGGATTTCAGCGCCTTCCACGATGCCCACGGCTTCTACGCCACCCATATTCACGAGGCGGCTCATGCCAGTGGCGCAGCTCACCGGCTCGACCGGGATTTCAGCGCCAAGTGGACCAGGCACGCGCTCGCCATGGAGGAAGCGACCGCCGAACTGACCGCATCGTTCCTGCTCGCCGATCTTGGGATCGCGCACGAACCGCGACCCGATCACGCGGCCTATATCGCCTCCTGGCTGCAACTGCTCAAGGACGAGCCCCGCGCGATCTTCACCGCGGCGAGCAAGGCGCAGGCAGCGGCCGACTGGATGCACGCCCGTCAGCCATGATCCAGCAGCGACCAAAGCCGAGCGGCCGATCCCTCGCGGGCTCGGCCGCTTCGTCGCGCACGGCGATGCGCGGGCTTCGCCCGCTCACCAGCGGACGCCGCTGGCGCGGCGGCGCTGATTTCTGGGCCTCCCTCGATGCGGGTCTGGTCGGCGCTCCCTGCTAGGCCCGCCACGGCGCGCCGCAAGCCCGGCTTCGCCGCGCTGCTCCATTGCATTTCGCCCCTCCGGGTGCGGCCCCCCGCTTGCGCGGGCCTCTCCGGTCGTTCTCGCCGCCCACCCCCGCCTCGGGGGAGCCATGGGGTTTTTAGGCAGTGCAGGAGGCACCGATGGTTTTCACCTTTCAACCGCCATTTTTCGCTGGACTGTCAGGATATATCGCCGAGATGGCCAGTGCCTTCCTTTGCGCGGAGCTTGGGATCGTGCCGACCGTCCGTCATGCCGACTATATCGGTTCATGGCTGACCGTTTTGCGTGAGGACAGCAAGGCAATTTTTCGTGCTGCCAGCCATGCAAGCAAGGCGGCGGATTTGATATTGGCCTTTTCCAGCGATGAGGGAGGCGAGGATGTCGGCTCCTGATGCTGCCGCAGTCGCCCGGGCGAAAGCAGCGCTGGAGCGCATGCCTGCCCGAACCCGGATGATCTTTTTCGCCAATCGGGTGGAAGGTTTGAGTTACGCCGAAATTGCCCGGCGAGAGGGGCTGTTCCGCTGGCAGGTGCGACGGCACATGCTCCGGGCCATCCGGATTATCGCCCGCGATTTGTGATAAAATGGGTTAAATCGCCTTGCCAGCCTCAAGGGGCTTGGCAAGGTGATGATTTGCCGCGATTCTACGCGGCATTATGAGAAGGCTCGACGATCCCGATGTACGATTGCCCGACGCGAAGCGCCGGGAGCTTGCCCATGTCGTCGCCATCGTCCGCGAGGGCTTTGCGCGCGCCATCCGCCACCGGACTCAGCCGCGCTTTCGTGACGGCCATATCCTCAAGATCGTCCTGTTCGGCAGCTATGCGCGTGGCGATTGGGTCGAAGACCCCGTTGGCCGCTATTTCTCGGACTATGATATCCTCGTGGTGGTCGACCATGAGGACCTTACCGACATTCCGGAATTCTGGGCGAAGACCGAAGAACGGCTGCTGGAGGAACTGACCGAGGGCAAGGCGCTGCGCACACAGGTCAGCCTGATCTATCACAGTCTTGATCAGGTGAACGAGAAGCTGCGGCTCGGTCGCTATTTCTTCATGGACATCCTCAAGGACGGCATCGTCCTGCACGAGGAGCCGAACCATCCCTTTGCAGAGCCGAAGCAGCTATCAGCGGGGGAAGCCCTCCGGGAAACGCGGGATTATTTTGAAGAATGGTTTGAAAGCGCCACCGAGTTTGTAGAAGATTTTCAGTCGAACTTCGGGAAGGGGCGCTTCAAGAAAGCGGCGTTTGAACTCCATCAAGCGACCGAACGCCTTTATCATTGTGTCTTCCTCGTGCGGACCCTCTATTCGCCCAAGACCCACAACCTCAATCGGCTGCGAGCGCTGACGGAGCAGCTTGAGCCCCAGCTCCGGGCTGTCTGGCCAATGGACAGCCGTTTGCACAAACGCGCCTACAACCTGCTGCGTGAGGCCTATATCAAGGCGCGCTACTCCCGCGAATTCAGCATCAGCGATGAGGAGCTGGCATGGCTGGGCGAGAGGGTCGCCCATCTGCAAGGGCTGGTTCGTGAACTGTGCATCGCACGCATCGCCGAGCTGGAGGCACGGCCCGACGCCGCCTGACATCAGCTGTCATGCTGATTATATGTTGCTCTTGTTGGAATCGGCGGGCGCGCTGACGCGCGCCCGCCGCGACGCGAACCTATTCCTCTACCGGGTCTGAGCGATGAGAAGAGCGCCGAGCTTTTCGCAGGTGGCTGCGAGGACATCATCCGCAAGATGGGCGTAGCGCGCGGTCATTTGAACCCTGCTGTGCCCGAGGAGCCGGGAGGTTGTGAACAGCGTTTCCCCTGACATCACCGCATGGCTCGCGAAGCTGTGTCGCAGATCGTGGATGCGCAATTTCAGCGGCAGACCGGCTTCGCGGCGGACAATGAACCAGATCGAGCGCACCCCTTCATAGTGTTGGCGACCGGCGAGTGGGAACACATGGCCAGATGCGCACCCACCGTTTCTGCGGATATTTGCGCGGTGCGACTGCAGGAAGCGTCGGACCGGCGATCCGAGGGGAACGTCTCGCGGTCCGGTTTTGCTGTCGCGCAATCGGAGCCGGTCGGGCAATAAGTCCGCCCATTCGAGATGGATGGCCTCACTGACCCGGCATCCCGTCAGGGTAAGGAAGCGGAGCAGGGCGGATGCCGTGCATCCTGTCCTGATCCGTTTGTCCAGCACGCTGCCCAGCCTCGCCATTTCATCGTCGCTGAGAAAGGTGCCGACGACTTTGCGGCGGTTCATCCTGATTCCCCTCGCGGGATTGCGCCAGCCGTCGGGCATATAGCCCCAGGCTTTCGCCCGCCCGAGCATCTGCGCCAAAATTCCGAGGGCGCGGTTCGCACCGCCCGGCCTTCGCAGGCTGTACCCTTCGAACCACCGGATCACATCCTGACGCGAGATGGCATCGAGCCTCTGATGGCCGAAGGCAGGTAGCAATTCACATCGGATATAGGCGCGGTAGGTGCGCAGGCCTTGCGATTTATAGAAGACCCCGCAGCGCTGTTCATGTTCAATCTGGAATGTCGCGAAGTGCGGAACGGTGAGGGGCGTGGCCGGAGTCAAAGTCTCGCCCGCGAGAACGGCGCGGGCCGTCGCTCTGGCCGCCTTGACGCCTGTTTCCGGGAAGGAACCCAGCGATCGACGGACTGCCTTTCCGTCAATGCGGGCGCGGATCACCCAGCTTCGCGACCCGCAGGGTTGGACGCGCAGGGCGAGGCCCGGCAGGCGCGTGTCGCGCATGGCATATTCCCGGTTTCCGGGTTCCGCGCGGGCGCAGAGGGCGTCGGTCAGGGAGAGGCGCAGGTTAAGCATGTGTGGCCTCCTTCACGGAGAGAATCCGGACCGGATCGGCCTTTCGCTTGCGGACGGGCCGCCCATGCCCGTCGCCCCGAAGGGAGCGTTCAATGCGTCGGGACACCTTCGACGCCGAGCGCGCCAATGCGTCCGTCGCGAGATGCGCGTAGCCAATGGTGCTGTCGATGTCGTTATGCCCGAGAAGCTGACCGATCAGCCGCAGGTCGATGCCGTTCGATACCCCGACCGATGCGAAATGATGCCGCAGATCATGGACGCGGATGTTCCCCAAGCCTCCTTCCTGCCGGATCAATGTCCATGCCCGATCAAGCACTTTCATCGGCCCTTTGCTCCTCGGGGCCGGGAATACGAACTGGCCCTTTGCCGTGCCCTTGCGGATGGCGAGCAACTCGCGGGCAGGGGCGTTCAACCAGATCGTGCGGGGGCCAGCCTTGGAGTCCTCCAGAACGGCGCGGGCACCGACAATCCGGTCCCATTCGAGAGAGAGGATTTCACTACGCCGGGCACCGGTTAGGAACAGGAGGCGCACCGCATCGCAGGCGTCGGGTATCCGGTCTTGCAATCTGTCGAGCGCGGCCCAAAGCCTCCGGACGGCATCGGGAGACATCATTTGGCCGCGCTTGCCGTGCTGTTTCCTGCGCAGGCCACGGCAGGGGTTCGATCCCGGTTCACGCAATCCATGGTCCTCCGCATAGAGCATCAGTCCCGATAAAGTGGACAGCGCCATACGCACGGCGCTGCTCTTCGCGGTGATGTCCAGATGCCAGCGGTTCACCTCTTCCGGGGTCAACGCGCGAACCTCATGTCCCCCGAAATGGGGGAGGATATGCATTTTCGTGACCGCCTTCATGTTGCGGATTGTGCCGGGCTTCCAACGCCCCGCCTCGCCCGAAGCGAGGAAGCGGGTCAAGACTTCCGCAATCGTTGCATCGGGACCAAAGAGGGCATCGTTTGCGACGTCGGATCGGTTCTGCGGCCCGGCGGCCAGCAGGCGGTGGGCGGCCTCAAGGGGCAGGTGCCTTGCATCGCCAAGCGTGGTGCGGACGGTGCGGGCCGCCGTCCGCTCGACGGCGATCCAGGTGCGGGCGCCCGAAGCGCGCAGGCGCAGGGCGAGGCCCTTCGCCCGCGCATCGTAGAGTAGCTTCTCTCCCCGCGCGGGAAGGGCAATGGAAAGAATATCGATGGCTTCAAAGTCGATCTTCGTGCCGCTGGGCATGGCAATTTGGCTCCAAAAATTCCGGCACCTTGCGGGCCGGTGGAAGCGCGTCCGGGGTATGTTCCCCAGGACACGCGGGGAACTTATCGGCGGCATCGATACGTGACGGGCATCGCTCTCAGGGAAGGGCTGTTACCGATCGTCGCCCGGATTTGAATTACCGTTCAGGATCAGCATGTTACCCACCACTTCGAGTTATCATCTGGCGCATTCGCAAGCTCATGCGAAAGGCCGGACGCACGCCTGAAAGGCGTAAATTGTAATGCACCCCACGCACGGGTGCTGCGTGGCGTTTGCCCAGCATTTCTGCGGCTTTGCGGGCGTCATACGGGTATTACCGATGCACCGCAGATCGTCATACCGGTATGACCGGGCCATCGCATTTTCTTGATAAGATACTGAAATGATGCGGTATGATCCGTATTATTTTTCCGTATCCTGACATTTTGAACGCGCCGTCCTCGGGGTGTTGAAAAATCCCTTCATTTCAACTATAAAAGCTGTGCTTCACCTCCCCGGTAGGGGCTCCGTATCATCGGAGCTTCTGCATGGTCACAGTTACTTTTCGTCTCGACGACGCCCTCCATCGGCGCCTCCTTCGGCGCGCCAATGGGGCCGATCTCAGTCTTTCCGCATTCATCCGGTCAGTCCTGACCAGGGCCGCCGATCCTGATCGCGCCTATATTTACTCGTCGAAAGACGAGATCCTCGCGGTGGTAATCCAGACGTTCGCGATCCTCGTGACCGCGGTCGGCGAACGAGCGCCGCAGGCCTTGGAAAAGGGGCAAGGCTATGCCCGCCAATTGCTCGATGAGCGGGGCCTTCTGTCTGAGGAGGGACGTTCATGAGCATCTTCCGCAACGACACGCTGGGCAGTTGGACGAGGGGTGGACAGGCCATCGTTCACAATGTCCGCATGACCACCCAGGTCTTCTACCAGACTTGCCTTGCCGGTCTCGTGATCTGGATCGGCGGTATCGTCTGGTATGCGCTCGAAAAATCCTCCGACTATGAGCGTTTCGTGCTGGTGAAGATCGGCCAGGCGACCTTCATGAGAGACGCGGTTCCCGGCAATGTCACGCCGATCCTGTTCAGGACACCAACGGGCCAGCAATATTGGACCACGCCCAAGGCGCTGCTCGACTCCCGGCTGGCCCACAAGACCCTCGCGGCCTTCGAAAGCTACCTCCTGCACGGGGCTGCTCTGTCGGGTGTCTTCGCCCTCGCCATGCTGCTTTGGGCCTGGTTCTATTTCACCCGCACGGGACGCGGCCTTGGCTCCAATCAATTCCTGCGCGGCGCCCGCTTCGGCACCGTCAGACAGTTGAAGCGGGCGCTTCTCTGGCAGAAGAAGGGGCCGCTCACGATCGGGGGAGTCCCGGTGCCGGAGGCTTTCGAGCCCGAGCATATCCTCCTCTGCGGAGCGCCCGGCACCGGCAAGACCAATCTCATCGTCAAGATGCTGGAGGGCATTCGCACATCGGGTCGACGGGCGATCGTCTATGATACCGCAGGCACCTTCGTCGAGAAATTCTACCGCCCCAAATATGATACGCTGCTCAATCCCCTCGACCAGCGGACCGCGCGATGGTCCCCTTGGGTCGATGTCCCGCGCGACTATCATTATGACCAGATCGCTGAGTCCACGATCCCGGATAAGGGGGGTGATCCCTTCTGGGCGAAGGCGGCGAGAGGGACTCTGGTGGCAGTCCTGCGAAAGCTCGCCCGGCAGAAGCATACCTATGTCTCTCTGCTCCTTGACCGGTTGCTCCGGTCCAAGCTCAAGGATCTCGTGGCGTTCGCCGCCGGCACCGATGCTGCCGCTTTTCTCAGCATGGAAGGGGACCGGACCTCGGCCGGCATCCAGGCGGAACTGGCCTCGGTCATGCGCAGCTTTTCCTATCTCGATGACACGGAGGATGGTTTCTCGATCCGCGACTGGGTGGAAAAAGGGGAACCGGGAAGCTGGCTGTTCATCACCGTGAAGGCGGACCAGCTTCCCTCGCTGCGTCCCCTGATCACGGTCTGGCTCGACATCGCCATCAGCGCCATCATGAGTCTCATGCCGGATCGGGACCGGCGCCTCTATTGCGTCATCGATGAACTTCCAACGCTCCAGAAGCTGCCCTCCCTGAGCGACTTCCTCGCGCGGGCGCGCAAATATGGTGGCTGCGGCATATTGGGTTATCAGAGTTACCCGCAGCTTGAGGCCACCTATGGCATTCAGGATGCTGCCGCCATCACCGGCTATTGCTCGACCTGGGTGGCGCTGCGCGCCAATGACACCCCGACCGCCAAGCATGTTTCCGAAAATCTGGGTCAGGTCGAACAGGTCGAAGCCAATGAAGGCATGAGCTATGGCGTCAACGACATGCGGGACGGCGTCAATCTCTCCCGGATACAGGTGACCCGGCCGCTTGTCATGCACACCGAGGTCACGAACCTTCCCAATCTTTCCGGTTTCCTCCGGTTCGGGCGTAACCTTCCGGTCGTCAAGTTCGCGGACCGGTACAATGTCGTCTCCTCGGACGAACCTGCATTTGTCGAACGTGTGGGTCCGCCGGAGCGGCTCAGTAAGGCGGACGAATTGGTCAAACTGGCCAAGGCCGAGGCACGGGTGCGAGAGGCGCTCGAGCGTGAAAGGGGGCAGGGTGATGATCTGCGTCCTCCCGCTAAGGAGGGGCAGGGCTCCAGTGCTTCTGCCACCGGTGCGCCGAGCGTGGATGGGTCGCCTGCGGTCGAGAGTGAGGCGGCGCAGGTCGATGCCATTCTCGGCGCGGAGCAGGGTAAATTGCCGATCCCGCCGCGCGATGCCTGGACCTTGCTGGCTGCGCGCCAGGGCAGCATTCAGTCGAACCTCGTCCAGCATGGCCGCGCCGATGGCCCCCGCGAACAGGCAAGGCCGGCATGATCAATCCCGTCCGCCTATATGGCAAACCCGGCAATGTCGTCCGCTATTATGCGCTCGGCGATTATTACAAGAAGGGTCCCGATGAGCATTCCGAATGGGGAGGGGAAATTGCGCGTGACCTTGGCCTCGAAGGAAAGGTCGATCCCGAGATATTCGAGCAACTGCTCTCCGGCTGGGTTAGGGAGCAGCAGCTTGGAAGGCACCACAAGGATGGGGAGATCGAGCATCATCCCGGTTGGGATTTCGCGGTCAACGCGCCCAAGTCGGTTTCCATCATGGCGCTGGTCGCGGGAGACGAGCGGATACTGGCTGCACATGAAAAGGCGGTCGGGACAGCGTTGGACTATCTGGAAGAACATGCCGCCCTGCGGCGCCGCGTCGCCGGCGAGATTGTCTATGAGACGACCGGCCGGCTGATTTTTGCTCGCTTCACCGAACATGCCAGCCGGGAACTCGACCCCCATCTCCACACCCATGTGGTTGTCATGAACATCACTGGCAGGGAGGGCGAGGCGCACATGGCAAGTCTGGAAACTCGCGCCATGTTTGCGGAGCAAATGACCGCGGGACAGGTGTATCGCAACGACCTAGCCCATGGCCTTCGGGAGCTGGGTTATGAGATCGACCATGATCCTCGCAACGGCCTCTTCGAAATCAGGGGTGTTCCGCAGGATCTGGTGAAGGCATTTTCCAGGCGTGCCGAACAGATCGATGCCCATGCGCGGGAAGAGGGGCTGACCGGGCAGGCCGGACGCCAGGCCTCCTTCTATGCGACCCGCCCTCCCAAGCAGAAGGTCGGTATCGAGGCGCTGCGGGAGCAATGGCAGCACCGATCGGAACGATACCGCGAAGATCTCGATCTATTGAGCGGCAAGGACAGCAGGGAGATCGTTCCGCGCGCGGCCGACGTTGGCCGGGCCGCTCTGTTCGGCATGCGACAGGCGGAAACGCGCGAAGCGGTGAACAATCTGGGACGCATATTCCGTCTTGGCCTCGCTTCCCATGTTGGGGAAGTGCGCTTGTCTGACGTCCGCCCGATGATCGAAGCCCATGAGGCACGGCGCAAGCTTCTGGCAACGCGCGAACAAACGGGCCATCAGATATTGACCCGGGGCCGCACGACGAGAAAAACCGCGCGTCTTGAGTTGGAATTGACGCAGCATCTTGCGCTTGCGTTGAGCGATGCTCGGCCCCTCGCGTCTGCGGACCGGCTGCTGGTCGCGCTCGAAAAGGCTGGTTTGACGCCGGCCCAGGAACAGGCGCTGGTGAATGTCGCGATCTCGCGCGATCGGGTGAATGGCATCCATGGGGTGGCCGGCTCGGGGAAATCAACGCTGGTCAAGACGCTCAAAGAGGCTGCGGAGCCAGGCACCATCCTCATTGCGACCGCCCCGACTTCGTCTGCGACATTGAAGCTTGGGCAGGATGCCGGCATCGAGTCCCGGACCGTTGCCAGTCTGCTTGCCGGGGGCGGTCATGGGATCAGCGATCGCCATGTGCTGGTGCTGGATGAAGCTGGGCAGCTCGGCAATCGGCAAGCTGCCCGTGTGCTGGAGATCAGTCGCAAAACGGGTGCCCGCCTTCTCCTCTTGGGTGACGATCACCAGACCGGCGCCATCGAGCAGGGCAAAGCCTTCTGGTTGCTGCAACGACTGGGTTTGCCGACCGCGGAACTCAAGGAGTCGGTACGGCAGGAAACCAAGTCGATGAGAGCTGCGGTTACGTATGCGCGCGAGGGTGACTATCCCGCTTCGATCGCCGCGCTCGATAAGGTCGTAAGCGGGGAGAGCGTGGACATACTTGCCAAGGACATGGTGAGGGAGTGGACCCGGCTCAAAACGGAGCATCGCGTTGGCACGAACATTCTCGTGCTTGAAAATGCCACTCGTCTGGCTGTGAACGCCCAGATACGGGAAGCGCTCCAGAAGGAGGGGGGCATCGCCATCGAGGAGAGTCGTCTCCAGATTGTGTCGCCGGCGGGGATGACCGACGAAGAGAAGCGGTTCGCGCGCTTTTATTCGCGTGGGCAGGTCGTGAAATTTGGGCGCGACATTGCCGAGGTCGGTATCGCCCGGGACGTGGAATATCGCGTGGTAGGACTTGGCCGCAATGAGAACGGCCGGCAAATCGTTCGGTTAGCCGATGAACAGGGACGGATTATCCGGTGGGACCCCCGATCGACGCGCCCCCGTCAGGTCAATGTCTTCGACCAAGGTGAGCGGGACTTGGCGTCCGGGGATCGCGTTCAATGGCGATTGGCCAACAAGGAGCTCGATCTGAAGAATGCTGAGCGAGGCACGGTCGAACAGCTCGATGGATTGCTGGCAACAATCAGATGGGATCGGGATGATAGAGTCCAGACCGTAGATTTGTCGATACACAAGACTTGGGACCATGGCTACGCCGAAACCGTGTATTCGTCTCAGTCTAAGACCTATGCACGGGCTTATGTTTTGGCTCCCATCGGATCAAGTCTCGTCAATGGTCAGAATTTCTACACGGCGATCACCCGCGCGCGCCTTGGCGTGAAGCTATGGACGGAAGACAGGGATAAGCTGGCCAAGAAATTGGAGCAAAACTCAGGTCAAAAGACATCATCTCTTGAAGGTCTTGGTCGTCTTGATCGAGACAGTCGACGCAGTTTCACGGCGCGTCATGGGGAGAAATTGCGTCGTCAGCGCATGGATCAGGAAATCCAGCGGCAGGAGAGAAGAGAACGTTTGGGTTCGGCAAGCTCCCGATCGCAAGCGGAGGAATTGACGCTGCCCGAAAAGCTTGCAGGCCGGGCACGGTCCGTTGCCGAACAGCTTGATTCCTTTCTGCGCTCGTTGATTGGACGCGACCGGTCCAGGCCGGAACCGACTCAAGATCAGGAACATGGGCATGATCGGTCAAAAGGGTTGGATCGATGAGTGGGCCGAAAGGCCTGGTATTGGCAGGGCTGATCGTCATG
This sequence comes from Sphingobium sp. SJ10-10, assembly GCF_036038995.2. Lineage (NCBI taxonomy): Bacteria > Pseudomonadati > Pseudomonadota > Alphaproteobacteria > Sphingomonadales > Sphingobiaceae > Sphingobium > Sphingobium sp. SJ10-10. The sequence continues at coordinate 58,514 of NZ_CP158133.1, read as the reverse complement.
AGCCTGACAATCCTGTATGCAGCCCCAGCTAACGCAAAGCAGTTTGCCGGGGATGTCGAGGTGGCGCGGTGCATTCGGCTCGCATCAAATGGAAAGGGCTGGCTGGAAAAGACGCTTTGGGGCCTACGAGATCAGGAAGCGGGATGGGTTGGCGCCAAGATCAGGAACACAGACGGCAGCTACGATTTGGGCCCATTGCAAATCAACAGTTGGTGGGTACCGAAAATCTCGGCCTTGGTTCATCAATCGGAATCTGAGATATGGCATCGGCTTCAACATGACACCTGCTTCAATGTGTACGCTGCCCGCTGGATATTTCTGACCGACTTGCAGGACGCCCGAGATTACTGGGCAGCGATCGGCCACTATCATAGTCGGGTTACATGGAGGAAAACTAGCTATATTCAGAATGTATGGAGGCGGCTTGTTGCACGTTTTGGACTTGATGCTTTCGGAAAAGGAGCAAATATGCCCTGATGCCTATTCCTGCTCAAGCGGATGCAGGCGTAGGTGAGGCACCGTCGTCTTCCCCAATATGTATAACGCCAGTGGACTTGTTCCCACACCCGCAAAGCGGCTGAATTCCGCCATTCCGGCAACATATGGTGCAGCAAATCAGTTGACCGCCGGCTGTTCGGGCGCCGCCGCCACCCAGGTCAGTCTTGGAGCCGTAGAGCGTTGACGTAATGCGATTCCCGTTGCCTTCGACGCCGTAACTGCGACCATTGAGATTTTGATTGTACGGGGGAAACCGGTCGGTTGCTCCCGTTAGCCAATTTTTGACAAAATCGCTCGACGTTCAAAAATCAGGGTGAAAACGGCGATCATCGGCGTGGATCGGCTTGGAAGCGGGGCCCAGCAGATTTCGGTCAGGCATCTGATGTTGAAGGAAGCCATATAGAGGACATAGCGTGGAAAGCACGTCAGACAACGCTAAGGGCGAACAATCGGTGAACGCTTACCGGGCATATGACCCGCTCTGGCGGGATCGGCCGTTTCAGTCGGCGACCTGCGTGACCTCCGCGATCAGTTCGAGAATCTGCCCCGCATGCTCCTTGCGGCAGATGAGAAGGTCGGGGAGGTAGACGTCTTGTCTATTGTAGACGAGCGGCGAGCCGTCGATCCGCGAGCAGTGGAGGCCATGGGCGACCGCGACCGCGACCGGGGCCATGCTGTCCCATTCATATTGCCCGCCCGAGTGCAGATAGATATCGGCCTGGCCCAGGATGACCGCCATCGCCTTGGCGCCGGCGCTGCCCATGGGGACCAGCTCCGCCCCCAGCCGTTCCGCGACCGCGACCGCCTCGGCGGCGGGGCGGGTGCGGCTGATCACCATGCGCAGCCTGTCCGGGGCAGGCGGCACGGTGACCGGCTGGTCGGAGCGCAATAGCGTGCCGCCATCCAGACCCGGCAGTGCGACTGCGCCTATGGCAGGCTGCCCGTCGAGGGCCAGACCCACATGCACCGCCCAATCGCTCCGCTCCTCGCCATATTCGCGGGTGCCGTCCACCGGATCGACGATCCACACCCGGCTCATGGCGAGCCGGTCGGCATTGTCCTTCTCCTCCTCGGAGAGCAGGCCGTCCTGCGGCCTGACCTCGCGCAGGGCGTGGCACAGGAACTGGTTCGCCGTCTGGTCCCCCGCCTTGCCCAGCGCCTTGGGGCTGAACAGGCCGCTTTCCCGCACATCGATCAGGATGCGCCCGGCAATCTCCGCCAGATGGGCGGCGAGATCGGCGTCGGTCATGTTTTCCACCGCCGCGCTCATGGGATCAGCCTCGCAACGATGGCATCGGCCGCTTCTTCCGCCGTCATGGCGGTGGTGTCGACGCGGATCTCCGGATCTTCCGGCGCTTCATAGGGGCTGTCGATGCCGGTGAAGTTCTTGAGCTGACCCGTGCGCGCCTTCTTGTAAAGGCCCTTGACGTCACGTGCTTCGGCCTCGGCCAGCGGCGTGTCGATATGCACTTCGACAAACTCGCCCGGCTGCATCATCTGCCGCACCATCTCGCGCTCGGCGCGGAAGGGCGAGATGAAGGCGGTGATGACGATCAGCCCCGCATCGGTCATCAGCTTGGCGACTTCGCCCACGCGGCGGATATTCTCCACCCGGTCGGCATCGGTAAAGCCCAGATCCTTGTTCAGCCCATGACGCACATTGTCGCCGTCGAGCAGGAAGGTATGGCGGTTCATCCGCGCCAGCTTCTTCTCGACAAGGTTGGCGATGGTCGACTTGCCCGCGCCCGAAAGCCCGGTGAACCACAGCACGGCCGGCTTCTGGTTCTTGAGGCCCGCATGGAAATCGCGGCTGACATCGGTCGCCTGCCAATGGACATTCTGCGCCCGCCGCAGCGAGAAGTGTAGCATCCCCGCCGCCACCGTGGCGTTGGTGATCTTGTCGATCAGAATGAAGCCGCCCAGCGTGCGGTTCGTCTCATAGGGTTCGAACACGATCTGCTTGTCGGTCGACAGGTTGGCGACGCCGATGGCGTTCAGCTCCAGCGTTTTCGCCGCCAGATGCTCCATCGTGTTGACGTTGACCTGATATTTGGGGTGCTGGACCGTGGCGGTGACGGTCTGGGTGCCGATCTTCAGCCAATAGGGGCGGCCGGGCAGCATTTCTTCGTCCGCCATCCAGACGATGGTCGCTTCGAACTGGTCGGCGGCCTGGGGCGGATTGTCCGACGCCGCGATCACGTCGCCGCGCGAACAGTCGATCTCATCGGCGAAGCACAATGTCACCGACTGACCGGCGATCGCTTCGTCCAGATCGCCACCCAGCGTGACGATGCGGCTGATCGTGCTGGTCTTGCCGGAGGGCAGGACGCGGATCGCATCGCCCTTGCGCACCGTGCCGGTCGCGATCTGGCCGGAAAAGCCGCGGAAGTCGAGGTTCGGGCGATTGACCCACTGCACCGCCATGCGGAAGGGCTTTGCCTGATCGGAGACCTGATCGACCTCGACGGTCTCCAGATGCTCGATCAGCGCGGGCCCCTTGTACCAGGGGGTGTTGGCCGACGGGCCGGTGATATTGTCGCCCTTGAAGCCGGAAATGGGCATGGCCGTGAAGGCCTTGATGCCGATCGAGTGGGCGAACTCGGTATAATCCTTGACGATGCCGTCATAGACCGCCTGGTCATAGTCGACCAGGTCCATCTTGTTGATGGCGAGGACGATATTCCTGATGCCGATCAGATGCGCCAGATAGCTGTGGCGGCGGGTTTGCGTCAGCACGCCCTTGCGCGCGTCGATCAGGATGACGGCAAGGTCGGCGGTGGACGCGCCGGTCACCATGTTGCGCGTATATTGTTCATGCCCCGGCGTGTCGGCGACGATGAACTTGCGCTTTTCGGTGGCGAAGAAGCGATAGGCGACGTCGATGGTGATGCCCTGTTCGCGCTCGGCGGCAAGGCCGTCGACCAGCAGAGCGAAGTCGATTTCCTGCCCCTGGGTGCCGACGCGCTTGGAGTCCGCCTCCAGCGCGGCGAGCTGATCCTCGAAGATCATCTTGCTGTCGTAGAGCAGGCGGCCGATCAGCGTCGACTTGCCGTCGTCCACCGATCCGCAGGTGATGAAGCGCAGCATCGTCTTGTGCTCATGCACCTGCAGATACTGGTCGATGTCCTCGGCAATGAGGGCATCGGTCTTGTAGATAGGTTCGTCGAGCGTGTCGGTCATGTCATCTGTCCCGTCATCCCGGCAAAGGCCGGGGTCGCATTGGTCTGGTTCGTATCAGGAGGCGAAAGACCCCAGCCTGCGCTGGGGTTGACGCTTGGGAACGCTTCGCATTCCGTAGTGCGTCAGAAATACCCTTCCTGCTTCTTCTTCTCCATGCCGGCGCCGCCGGCATCCTTGTCGATGGCGCGGCCCTGCCGTTCCGATGTGGTGGTGAGCAGCGTTTCCTGGATGACTTCCGGCAACGTCTTCGCCTTGCTCTCGACCGCGCCGGTCAGCGGATAGCAGCCCAATGTCCGGAACCGGATGGAGCGCATCACCGGCTCCTCTCCAGCCTTCAGCGGGAAGCGTTCGTCATCGACCATCAGCAGCATGCCGTCGCGCTCCACGGTCGGGCGCTCCTGCGCGAAATAGAGCGGCACGATGGGCACGTCGTTCAGATGGATATATTGCCAGATGTCCAGCTCGGTCCAGTTGCTGATCGGGAAGATGCGGATGCTCTCGCCCTTGTTCTTCTTGGCGTTGTAGAGGTTCCACAGCTCCGGCCGCTGGTTCTTGGGGTCCCAGCCGTGGCTGGCGGTGCGGAAGGAGAAGATGCGCTCCTTCGCCCGGCTCTTCTCCTCGTCGCGCCGCGCGCCGCCGAACGCCGCGTCGAAGCCATAGAGGTCGAGCGCCTGCTTCAGGCCTTCCGTCTTCCACATGTCCGTGTGCAGCGCGCCATGATCGAACGGGTTGATCCCGCGCTCCTGCGCTTCGGGGTTGTGATAGACCAGCAGTTCCATCCCCGATTCCCGCGCCATCCGGTCGCGCAGATCGTACATCGCCTGGAACTTCCACGTCGTGTCGACATGCAGCAGCGGAAAGGGCGGCGGCGAGGGGTAGAAGGCCTTGCGCGCCAGATGCAGCATCACCGCCGAATCCTTGCCCACGGAATACAGCATGACGGGCTTTTCGGCCTCCGCAACGACCTCCCGCAATATATGGATGCTCTCCGCCTCCAGGCGCTGGAGATGCGTCAGCCCTATCCGTGGCTCTTTGATCATGAAATTCCTGCCGATAGCAAATGGACACTATCTGCTCGGTAGCAATATAAGGTGTCGATTCCGAGCTATCGATCAGCATTCAAAGTGCCAAATGAATAGCGATTCCGTCAAGGATAGGCTAGTACGATCGTAGCCGATCCGAATGATGATAACAGTAACATCTTGGGTATCTATCGTCAAAAATATGAATATTTCCCGTAACCGCGTATCAGGGAAATCATCCGATTATATTTTTGGAACCAGAAGAGATCGTCCGATAAATCAGCTTCTCCTGATAAGGTCGATCGCCTATCATCACGATAATCCGGAGAGAAGAGAGCGCAGGTAAGGGCCGATATGTCGATAAGACCTTATGACGCTGCCCGTCATGCTGAGGGCACAAGACTGGACTTCATATTCCCGCAGGAATTCGAAACGTCTCTCGAAGCGGCCAAGGCTACAGTTGGTGCCCGCTTTGAAGTCCGGCGGTTTTTCTGGCGGGAACGGAACGAGATCGTCTTCACGCCGCCGTGCAGCTATTTCGAATTGACCCACTTCCCGTCCGTGGGTCGTTATCTCGCTTCTGCCTGCGACTTTTGCGAGCAGGGCGAAGTGCGCTTTTATCCGGCCGCGCGTCCGTTCCAAATGCATTGGCAGGAACGCGAGCAAAGATCGCTATTTTGCAGAATAGATATTCCCGCGATTACCGGATTGCCGATGGAACTTTCCGATCAACAACTGCGCGACACCATAGACATGCGCAATCCCCACGTCAGGGCGCTGCTTCTAAGGGCGCAGCAGGAACTGGTGGCGCCGGGGCTGTGTTCGCAACTCGTTCTGGATTCGATCAGCGTCGGGCTTGCAGCCGAAATGGTGCAGCAATTCGGCCCGGAAACGCAAGCCGAATTCACCAGTCGCCGGACGTTCGACCAGCGCTATCTGGCCGGCCTTGTCGCACATATCCGGGAGCAGCCCGGCAGGGTCGAGATCGGGCAGTTGGCGGCGGAACGCGGCATCAGCGTCCGTCATTATGAACGCCTGTTCCGCGCCGCGACGGGCGAAAGTCCCGCAGCCTTTTGTCGCCGTCATATGCTGGCTCTGGCAAAGGACTTGCTGATGGACCGATCGCTTCTGGTCAAGGAGATCGCCTATCGCTGCGGTTTTGCCAATACGGCAAGTTTCAGTGTGGCCTTCCGCCAGATGGAGGGCTGTTCGCCGCAGCAGTTCCGCGACCGGCTTTTGATCCACTGACGCCCATTGGTGTAGCCGCAATTTTCGACATCTGTTTCCGATAGGCGACATCGAGGCCGCCTGCGCTTTTCATCGGTGCCCGGACCGGTCATCCTGCCCAAAATGGTCGTCAGACCGGTTTGAGAGAGGATGGCAATGACATTTGGATTTCCGGACGCGGACGCGCTGCTGGCGCAATATCCGCTGCCTGATTATTTACGGGACAATGTGCGGCCGGGGCTCGAACAACTGCTCGCCTCGATGGAGGAAGACCGGGCACTCAACGCCAATGGCCATGCCCGGGCGCTGCATATCATCGCCGATGACTTGTCCCGGCTGAAGGCGATCGCCGACGATCGGGCGCGCTATCCCAACATTGCCAATGTCGAAATCAGGCAGCCGCTTTTCATCCTCGGCCTGCCCCGGTGCGGCACCAGTTTCCTGCACGCCCTGATGGAAGGCGACCCGCAGATCCGCACGCCGCTGATGTGGGAAGTGGCCGAGCCATCGCCCCCGCCCGAAGCCGCAACCGCCGATACGGACCCGCGCATCGCCCGTTTCGACGAACATCTGCGCGCGCAACTGGGCGGTGATGCCGACGAATTGCTCAAAGCCCATCCGCTCGGCGCCAAGATCCCGCAAGAATGCGGATCGTTCATGACGACGTCGTTTCAGAGCAGCAATCCGTGCATGTTCCAGCATCTTCCCCGCTTCTACGACTGGTTCAAGGGCATCGACGCGACCTTTCGTTACGAGGTCCATAAGATGTGGCTTCAGCATCTGGGCTGGCGGCATCCCGGCAGGCATTGGGTGCTCAAGATTCAGGAGCATATGTATAAGCTCCCGGCGCTGCGCCACGTCTATCCCGATGCGATCTTCATCCAGCCGCATCGCGACCCGACCACCGTCATCGCCTCCATCTCCCAACTGATCAGCGTCATCCGTGGGCCCTCCTACGACCGGCTCGACCTGCATGCGCTGGGCGCCGAATTTCTGCAACTCTGGTGGGACGGGGTGAAGTGCTGCATGGATTACCGCAAGGCGCATCCGGACCTGCCGATTTACGACATGCGCTACAAGGATCTCGTTGCCGACCCGGTTTCGACCATCCGGGCCGCCTATCACCATTTCGGCTGGGATTTCACGCCGGACTCGGAAAAAGGCATTCTGGGCTGGCTGCGGGAGAATCCGGCGGGCAAGCATGGGCCGCGCAGCTATACGCTGGCCGATTATGGCCTGACCGCCGAACAGGTGAGCGACAGGTTCGCCGAATATATTGAGACCTACCATGCCTATCTCTAATACGTCCCAGTGGCGCGCCTGGCTGGAGCAGATGGCGGGGGCGGAAAGCGTGCTGGACAGGCTGGCCGATCCCGATGATCCACAGGCCCGGGCCGAGGCGCACCGCCTGTTCTTCGCCATCCTCGCCACCGGCTATCAGACGGCCTTCGCCGATCCCGATCATCCCGATTTCGTGCCGTCGGTCAGCAGCGTGCTGAACACGGTCGGGGTCAATCCCGACTTCATCTATGGCGCGGCGCGGATCGACGGCAGCGGCGTTTACAGGTTGTCCGGCACGCGCGGGGATGGGGTTTTCGTGTTTCTCGATCTGGTCGCGGGCGGTCTGGGACCGATGGAGGATATGGGGGCTTCGGTGGGCATGATCGATCTGGATGCCTGCACATTGGGACCGGACGGCGCATTCGACATCCTGTTGGGCGGCGAGCGGCCGGAGGGTCATGCGGGCGACTGGTTCCCGCTCGACCCGCGCGCGGTCACCATTGGTCTGCGCCATGCCTATTATGACTGGGGCGCGGGGCGCGATCTGCGCATCGCGATCGAACGGGTCGACCGGCGCGTGGGCGGCGGTCCCGTGCCCGCGGCCGAGATCGCCCATCGGCTCGATCGCCTGTCGGCCTTCGTCGAACGCTATGCCGCATTCGCCTTGGGCTATGGTCAGCGACAGCGGGCGCAGGGCTTCGTCAACAGGCTGGAATATGACGACTGGGCCGGTCGCGGCGGCGTTGCCGGGCAGCATTATTATCAAGGCATCTTCCGGCTGGAACCGGGGGAAGCGATGATCATCGATACGGCGGTGCCCGATCAGGTGCGCTATTGGAACGTGCAGCTCAACGATCCACTGTGGAACACGATCGACTGGATCAACCATCAGAGCAGCCTCAACGCAGCGCAGGCGCGGCTCGACGGCGACGGCCGCTTCCGCGCCGTCATCGCACTGGACGATCCGGGCGTGCCCAACTGGCTCGATCCGGCAGGCCGCAACGAAGGGTCGCTGATGCTGCGCTGGACCGGCGCGAGTTCCGGGCCGGAGCCGACGCTCAGACTCGTGCCCGCGGCAGAGCTTCGGTCGCATCTTCCCGGCGACACGCCGCTGGTCACGCCGGAGCAGAGGGACGAGATGATCCGTAACCGTCGGCGTGGCGCGCAATGGCGACGGCGCTGGTGACGGGATCGACCCCATCCGGCGAAAGGTTGGCCGCGTCGTAATCACCGATATGACAGGCGTTCAGCGCGGCATCTTTTGATCCCGCCGCCGCCCCGTTTGGGAAAGACTATGCGGATGGACTTTGCAGGCAAGGTCGTACTGGTCACCGGCGCCGGGTCGGGCCTGGGCCGGGCGGCGAGTCTCGCCTTTGCTCGGGAAGGCGCGGCACTGTGCCTTGTCGGGCGCAGCCGGGCCAAGCTGGAAGAGACCGGGCGGTTGATCCGCGACGCGGGTGGCCGATGTGTCGAACTGGCTTGCGATCTTGGCGAGCCGCGTGGCTGTAGGGAGGCGATCGAAGCGGCGATGACGGCGTTCGGCCGGCTGGACGTGCTGTGCAATATCGCCGCCGATGTCATGTTTCACCGCTTGTTGGACATCAAGGAAGAGGAATGGCACCGGACCATCGCCTCGAACCTGTCCGGTCCCTTCTTTCTCATGCAGGCGGCCATGCCGCACCTGATCGAGAGCAAGGGCAATATCGTCTGTGTGGCCTCGACCGCCGGTTTCATGGGGCAGGCCTATCTGGCGCCTTATACCGCCTCCAAATTCGGACTGGTCGGTCTGACGCTGTCGCTCGCGATGGAGATGATGGACAGTCCCGTGCGGATCAACGTCCTCTCGCCCGGCCCGATGCGGACGGAAATGACGCAGGGCATGTCCTTCCCCGATTTCGCCGATCCCCGGCTGCTCGCGCGCTACACGGGCATGCGCCCGCCCTGTCCGCCCGAGGATGTGGCCGAACCGCTTCTGTTCCTTGCGTCCGATCGCGCGCGTCATGTGCATGGCGCCTGCTGGGCGGTCGACGGCGGCATTACCGCCGGCTAGAGCGTTTTCGAAGCGGGTGGAAACGCCAGTTCGGCCAAGCCAATCACCTGCTGGCTCGGAAAACGCGTCAAATCAAAAGACTAGAGCAATCGAGCCGATGCAATCGGATCGGAATCTGCTCTAGGCAGCTTCTCTATCCTCCGATGGGATAGAAGACCGACTTCTGATTTTGATATTCGTGCAGCCAGTCCGGACCATATTCCCGTCCGATGCCGGAGCGCTTGTAGCCGCCGATTGGCGCATAGGTCATCCGCCCGGTCCCGCCATTGAGCATGACGCTGCCCGCGCGGATCTGCATCGCCATCTCATAGCCCTTGGCGGCGTCGGCGGTTTCGATGCCGCCATTCAGGCCATAGCGGGAATCGTTGGCGATGCGGATCGCCTCTTCGTCGCTATCGAAACCGATGATGCAGCCGACCGGACCGAACACCTCTTCCTGGGCAATCGTCATGCTGTTGTCGACATCGTCGAAGATCGTGATGTCCGTGAAGAAACCCTTGTCGAGGCCCGCCGGACGCCCGCCGCCATGCACGATCCGCGCCCCTTCGTCGCGGCCGATGGCGATCAGCCTTTCGACCTTTTCCCGCTGGGATTCGCGGATCAGCGGCCCCATCGCCACGCCGGGATCGGCAGGATCGCCGATCCTGAACTGGCTGGCGATGGCGCAGGCGGTTTCGACGAACGCCTTCCTGATGCTGTTATGGACGACGAGGCGCGTGAGCAGGGCGCAACCCTGGCCCGCATTGACCGAGAGTACCGCGACCGCCATGCCCGCGGCGCGGGCGACGTCGGCATCCTGACGGACGATCAGCGCGGACTTGCCGCCCAGTTCGAGGTGCACGCGCTTCAATGTCGGTGCGGCTTGCGCCATGATCGCGGCGCCCACCCCTTCGGAACCCGTGAAGGTAACAAGGTCGACGCACGGATCGCTGGTCAGGGTCGTGCCGACCTCCGGTCCACCGGTCACGATGTTCAGCACGCCTTTGGGCAGGCCGATCTCTTCGGCAATCTCCCCGAACAGCAGCGCGGAAAAGGGTGTGAAGGGCGACGGCTTCAGCACCATCGTATTGCCGGCGAGCAACGCGGGCACGATCTTCGCCAGATTGATGAGGAAAGGGAAATTATAGCCGGTGATGGCTGCGACGACGCCCACCGGCTCGCGCACCACGGTGGTCCCGCCTATTTTCTTCGGCCCGTCGGGGTTGAAGGGATCGGGGGTGATGTCGATGGGCAGGCGGACGCTGTCGTCGCGCGTCGAATGTTCGACGGCGGCCAGCAAATGGTCGAGCGGATTGGCGACCTGCATGCCCTGGGTGATGCCCTGCGAACAGCCGACTTCCGCGACGATCAGCGCCGCGATCTGCTGCCTGCGGGCATCCAGGGCGGCATGCATCCGGCGCAGGTACGTGGCGCGCTCGGACATGGCCATGCGCGGCCAGATGCCCGTGTCGAACGCATCGCGCGCGGCCGCGATCGCGGCCTGCACGGCGGCGGCATTGCCCACCGGCGCGCGACCGATGACCGCTTCGGTGGCGGGGTTGATGATAGCGTCGCGTTCGCTCCCGCTATCGACCCAGGCGCCATCGATATACAGCTTGTCGAATGCGGTGAAAGGCACGGTCATAGGGCAGGGTCCTGACTGGGCCGCAGGATCATGTCCGCGGCGTTGAGCGCGATGGCCATGGCCGGCGCATTGGTATTGCCCGACACGATGGTCGGCATGATGGAGGTATCGACCACGCGCAGGCCGGTGACGCCGCGCACGCGAAGTTGCGGGTCGACGACGGAGGCTTCATCCGCGCCCATGCGGCACGTCCCGCAAATGTGGAAGGATGTGCCGCCAAGCGCCATGGCGTTGGCAAGAATGTTCTCGTCCGCCTCTATACCGACGGTCTTTCCTGTTTCCTCGACGATCCAGTCTTTCAGCGCGGGTTGTTGCGCAAGGCAGCGGAGCCAGCGAAACAGGGCGACGAAATGGCTCCGGTCGGCATCGGTGGCCAGATGATTGGCGTCGATGACCGGCGGGACATCCGGATCGGCCGAGCTTATCCTGACATGGCCCTGGCTGTCGGGCCGCATATAATAGGCGATGACGGTCATGCCGGGATAGGGGTCGAGCGCCACCGCCCCCTTGTCGTCCGTGTGAAAGGAATAGAGGCCCAGGCCGACCTGCGCGTCGGGCCGGTCGAGCGTGGCATCGGTCTTGACGAAGCCGCCCACCTCATGCGCCGCATGGGTCAGCGGACCTTTCGATCCGAAAGCATAGCGCAAAGCCGACATGATGAGGCCCAGGCCGGACAGTTTCTGGTTCAGGCTGTTCCTCCGAACCCTGTAGGTAAAGCCCAGATAGCGATGTTCGCGAAGGTTGGCGCCGACGCCGGGCGCATCGACGACGATCGGGATGCCGAGCGATTCAAGCAGGGCGCGGGGACCGATGCCCGACAATTGCAGCAGCTTGGGGCTCTGCACCGCGCCTGCGGAGAGGATGATCTCCTGCCGTGCCGCGACCTCATGCACGCCATCCTTGTTGCGCAGCAGGATGCCGCTCGCCCGCTGCCCGTCGAACAGGATGCGCAGGACGTCGGTACGCGGCACGACGTCCAGATTCGGCCGGCCTCGCACGGGCTTGAGAAAGGCGCGGGAAGCGGAGAAGCGCTTGCCGCGATAGGTAGATGTCGGCTGATAGGCCATGCCGCCCTCGGACACGGCCGGCATGTCGTTCATGTCATCCACCCGTTGCGTCCCGGCCTGCTCGGCGGCGGTCAGGAACGCTTCGCAAAGCGGGTCGCCGGAAGGGTGGACGCTGATCTTGAGCGGGCCGCCGGCGCCGCGCCACGCCTTGGCGCCCAGCACATGGTCCTCCAGCGTCACGAAATGCTGGCCCATCCTCTGCCAGCCCCAGCCGGTGCAGCCTGCCGCTTCCCAGCCGTCGTAATCGGCCGGAGCGCCCCGCACATAGACCATGCCGTTAATCGAACTGGACCCGCCCACCGCGCGGCCCTTCAGCCATATTTCCTGGGGTGCGTTCCCGCCGGGCGAAACGGCGTAATCCCAGACATGGGGATTGCCCGGCGCCAGCAGCTTGCCGATGCCGCGGGGCATGGCGATCAACGGGCTGCTGTCGTCCGGTCCCGCCTCCACCAGCAGAACCCTGACGGTCGGGTCGGCCGACAGACGATTGGCCAGCACGCAGCCGGAAGAACCCGCTCCCACGATGATATAGTCATAGCAATCAGCCGGCATGTTCGCTCTTTTCTCAGGCATGTCGCGATGAAACAGCAATGCGGGCCCTGGCTGACCTGCCAGACGGCAGGGCGGCGCTGTTCGACCTGAGCAGGTCAGCCGAATGCCAGGGGCAGGCCGGGCACGTCCCAGTCGAAACATATGACCTTGCCGGAACTGCCCAGCGTGACGAAGGCCACGCGCCCGTCCGCGCCGCCAAAGCAGATATTGGTCGTCAGAAAGTCGCCCGTTTCGATCTGCTCGGGCGTTCCGCCTTCCGGCGGGAAGATCAGTATCGCGCCCTCGCCGGGCGAGGCGCAGCAGATGCGTCCGGCGCTGTCCACGGCCAGACTGTCGAGATATTGACCGGGGCCGGCCCGGCCGACGATGCTGTGCCCGTCCGGGGAGGGCGACGCCGATTTATCGATCACGCCGGGCGCCGACAACCGATAGCGCAGCAGATGCGCCTCATAGGTGAGGGCGACGTAGAGAGTGCGTCCATCGGGCGAGAGGCCGACGCCATTCGCCCCGTCCAATGGTCCGGCGGCCAGCCGAATCTCCGACCCGTCCGCCCTGGCATAATAAAGCCCGCCCCGCATTCGCGCCGCGCCGCGATCCCTACCGAAATCGGTGAACCAGAAGCCCCCCTCTGCATCGAAGACAAGATCATTCGGTCCCCAGAAGGGCGTTGCTTCGGTGGATGCGTATAAGGTTTCGAAGGCGCCGCTGGCCGGATCGACGACCTGGATCATGCCGGGCGGCGTATCGAGAGGCGCCTCGATCGGCAGAAGCCCGCCATCTGGCAGGGTCATTTTGCCGAAGCCACCATTGTTGCAGACATAGATGCGCCCGTCAGGACCGATCGCCGCGCCATTGGGACCGCCGCCCAGATCGGCCATAGTGGTGCGCGCGCCGTCCGGGCCAAGGCGGGACAGGCGGCCGCCGAGCACCTCCACCAATATGAGGCTACCATCGGGCTGCGCGATCGGTCCCTCTGGCATCAGCAGTCCGCTTGCAAAACAGGTCATCTCGTCCTTTCCCATTAGGGGCCGACGGCATCTGCGGACCGTGCGCCGCCCTCAAATCTGGTGGATATCGGCATGATCGGACATCGGACCCACCTTTCGACAGGTAATTGAAGGCGCGAATTGGCGTCATATCCGCCGCACACCCGATCCATGGGGAAAATGCCGAGAGGATAGCGACGTGGCTCGCAGGCAGATTTGCATAGGCGACAATCCGGAAAGTGCGGTCGGCGACGGGAACTGACCGGCGGCAGGCGGCAACGACCATGCTGCCAACCTATAGAGGCGGAAGGCCGGCAACAGACCGGCTCTCAATCAGAACGGTCATCCTTTGACCATCAGGGAGAAGAAGAATGAAGGGAATACGGGGTTTCATACTGCCATTGGGCCTGTTGCTGACGACGTCGCAGACGGCATTGGCGCAGTCGTCCACCGCTGCGCCGCAGGAGGGCGCTACCAGCGACATCGTGGTGACCGCGCGCCGCACCGCCGAGAATATTCAGGAGACGCCGGTTTCCGTCGTGGCTTTCGGGGCGGATTCGCTGCGGCAGGCCAATATCCGCGATACGCAGGATCTGCTGATCAAGACGCCGGGCGTTTTCCTGGCCGGGTCGGGCGGGCGCGAAAACACCAATTTCTCCATCCGGGGTCAGTCCAAGGCGCTGGCCGGCAACAGCGCGCCGGGCGTCATCAGCTATTTCGCCGAAGTGCCTTCCCCCACCACAGGTTCCAGCATCCCGACCTACGACCTGTCCTCGGTTCAGGTGCTCAAGGGGCCGCAGGGGACATTGTTTGGCCGCAACACGACCGGCGGCGCGATCCTCTATTATCCGACCGCGCCGGACTATAAGCTGGGGGGATATGCCAAGGCGTCCTACGGCAATTACGACGCCCGGCTGCTGGAAGCCGCACTCAATATACCCCTGACATCGGATACGCTGGCCATCCGCATCGCCGGTCAGATCCAGAAACGCGACGGCTGGACCAGGAATATCGGTATCGGCGGCGACCCCGACGATCTCAACTCGCGTGCGATCCGCGGATCGATCCTGTTCGAGCCGAGCGCCGCGTTCCGCAACACGGTCATTGTCGACTATTATCACAATGAAGCGGTCGGCGGCGCGTCCGTGCTGACCGATGTGCTGCCCGGTCCCAACGGGCTGACGGCGACGGGCACGGCCAATGCAGCGCTGGTCCAGTTGGCGTTGCAGCGCGCACGCGGTCCGCGCGTGATCAATTCGGACGTCGATGCGTTCGAAAGGGTCAAGCGTTTTGGTATTACCAATCGGACTGAATTCGATCTGTCCGACGACATCACTTTCCTCAATATCTTCGGCTATCGGCGCACCAAGATCGACTATTATTCCAGTGTCGACGGATTGCCGACATTGATCGCCGACGGCAGCGGCGCGATCCCCGCCGGGCTTCCGGTGACAATCGTCGGCGGCCGTCAGACATCCGATGTTCGGCAGCTCAGCGACGAAGTGCAGGTGAAGGGATCGGCACTCGGCAATCGCCTCGACTGGCTGGTCGGCGCCTTCTACCTTGACAGCAAGCCGCTCGGGCCGTCGGGCACCTATATTCCCGTCTTCATCCTGCCCGGTATTACCGATGCGCGCTTCAACTACAGTTTCTACAGCGAAAAGAGCCGGGCGCTGTTCGGCAATGTCAATTATGAGATCGCGGACGGGCTGCACGTCAATCTGGGCGTGCGCCACACCTGGGACAAGATCGAGGCCTGCGTCGGCGGCGGCCTTAATAACCAGCCCGTCGTTTCGCCCGAAGAATGCGCGGACGGGGCGGCAACTATCCGCAATTCGAGCGTCAACAAAACCTCGTCCAAGGCGCTGACCTGGCAGCTGGGCGTCGACTGGAAGGCGTCGGATGCGATCTTCCTCTATGCGGTCACCCGCCGGGGCTATCGCGCGGGCGGAATCAACAGTCCCACGCTGGCCGGCAGGCTGGCGCCGTTCCAGTCCTTCGCACCGGAAAAGGTGACGGATGTGGAGGTCGGTATCCGCTCCGACTTCACCATGGGCGACGTCAAGCTCCAGTTCAACGCGTCGCCTTTTGTCGGCTGGTATAATAATGTGCAGGTGCCGATTTCCGGCCTCAATACGCAGGCAAGTTGCAGCACGACGGCCGCCGGTGGCACGAACCCGCCAAAATCACCGGACGGCGATTGCGACGCCAGCAACGATCCGAGCGGCGGGACGCTGCTCGTCAATGCCGGCAAAACCCGTGTCGCGGGCATTGACCTTTCGACCCGGATTCAGCCGACGTCGACATTGTCATTCGACGCGGGGGCGACCTTCCTCGACCTCAAGTCGCGGTCGCTGACGGTGCCTGCCGCACTGCAATCCTATCTCGCAGCGCTCAAGGTGCCGTTCAATCTGGTCGCGAAGACGACGGTGACCGCCGGGCTGCGCTGGACGCTGCCCGTACCGCGCTCGCTTGCGGAAACGGTGGTCAGCATGGACTATTACCATTCGAGTAAAGTCCGCTCCTCCGATCAGGTTCTGCCCGCCTATGATCTGGTCAACGGACGGCTGGACCTGAACGGCGTGGGCGGCAGCAATGCCGACATCAGCTTTTTCGTGCGCAACCTGTTCGACAAGAAATATCTGGCTTCGAGCAATGTCGGATCAGCGGCGCTTGGCATATTCAGCGGGTTTTATGGAGCCCCGCGCACCTATGGCGTGGAGGTTCGCTATCGGTTCGGCGACTGACCGCAAGAGTTGAGGACGGTGCGTCAGTCTCGTCCTGTCCGCAAAGGCCAGCGCGGCCCAACGAAGGCGGATGACGCACCGGCCATAATGGACAGGGCAGGATTATGGGGAGGACCGTCGATGGCGCAGACCGAAGCCGATCAGGATCAGGCCGAAAGCCGCGAACAGCTCAGCCGATGGCTTGAGGATGTGCTGGGCTGTTCTGAGGTCATGCTGGAAAAGCAACGGCGCTGGCGTCCGGTCTGGCGCGCCAGCGTGCAGCAGAATGGTGTGAAGCGCGACTTTCTGCTCAAGGGCGACCGTACCTGGCCGACCCATCCCTATCCGCTCGATTATGAAATGCGCATGCAGCGGGCGCTGCATGAAAATGGCGTCCCCATTCCCGCCATATTGGGCATGTGCGACCAGCCCAACACCATCGTGATGGAATGGATAGAAGGTGGGCGGGACCCCGGCCTGGTTCAGCAGGCGATCGAAAGCGCATCGGTCATGACCGACGATCGGTGGGCCGCATCCCTGCGCTATATGGAGATATTGGCGGACATACATCGTCTTCCAAGTCGCCCCTTCGTCGAAGGGGGAGCCCATTTGCCGCAGGGGCCGCGCGAGATTGCCCTGCACAATTTCGAGCGCTTTCATGCCATGACGGCAGAGCAGGGCATCACCGATCCGCTGCTGGAATTTTGCGCAGGCTGGCTGCGCCGTAATTATCCCCGGCATCGGGAATCCATTTCCTTCGTCACGGGCGATTGCGGCCAGTTCCTTTCGGACGGCGCCCAGGTCACCGGCATATTGGATGTGGAAATCGGTCATCTGGGCGATCCCATGCGCGATCTCGCCTGCTTCCGGGGACGCCATCCGATCGAGAATATGGGCGACGTCGCCGCATTGTTCCATCACTATGAACGCGCGATCGGCGTGCCGCTCGATTATGACGCAATCGCTTATCACACCGTCTCTTTCCTGGCCGAAGCCATTTATGGTCCCCTGTTCGGGCTTCATGAAACGGGACGCGGCGGCGACTGGGTCGAGGCGGCGGTGCAGGTTCCGATGATCGGACGGCGCTGCATGGAGGCTTTGGCCGAGATATTGGGCATGACGCTCGATGACATCGCGCTCCCGCCGCCCGCCGCCATCGACCAGAACGATCTGGCGCTCCAGAAATTGCAGGCGGAAATCGAGCGCCTGCCGGAAAGCGGATCGTTACAGGGTTGGCAACGTAACATTCTCGCATCCATACCGCACTATCTCCGGGATCAGCTGCGCTATCGGGACTGGCTGCGGGACGAGGATGGCAAGGATATCGAGGCGCTGCTCGGTACAGCCTATGCCGATCCGGTCGAGGGTGAGGCCGCATTGATGCGCTTCATCGAAAAGAGCAAGCCAGCCGATGATATCGCCCTGACGCGTTTCTTCCACCGAAGGACGCTGCGGCATTGTCTGGTCATCGCGGGGCCTGGCGCGCCCGCCGATCATCTGGTTCTGGTGCCCATGGAGCCGCTGCGGCGGGATTAGGCGTGTGGGTATTGAATATGCCCGCATGGGCGTCTGGCCAGCCCGAGGGATGGTACCTATCCGACGATATGTGCTTCGTCCCGCAGATTGAGCGATCAGGGAGTAGCTGGTCTGGGCAATCAGTATATGCTTGCCCAATCAGTATCTACGGATCGTGCCAAGATAAAATATTATCTGAAAATATAATAAGATAAAAATATATCATTTCGGTCAATAAATAGAAACAGGTCGTCATAAATTAAATATAGTCACCACAGGAGGGGATGAAATGGGTAAGATATTCCGGGTAATCCTTATGACCGGCGCCGCGTGGAGCGCGTGCGGTGTTGCTATAAGCCAGGCGGCAGAAGCGGTCGAGCAAAGCTCCAGTGGCGGCGACAATAACGCGGTGCGCGATATCATCGTGACGGCGCGCCGGACTTCGGAGAATCTTCAAACAGTTCCCGTGGCCGTCACGGCGCTTGATCCGACCGCCCTGCTTGAACGCCAGATTGTCGAAGTGGCGGATGTAGGCCGGGCCGCGCCGGGTTTGTCTGTTCAGTCGGGCGGCACCGGGAACGCGTCCCTCATATATCTCGCCATCCGGGGTAACGCTCAGAACAGTCCCAATTCATTTTCCGATCCTGCGGTCGGCATCTATGTCGACGGCGTTTATTATGGACGACCCATTGCCGGCAATCTGGGTCTTCTCGACCTGGCGTCCGTCGAAGTCCTGCGCGGTACCCAGGGAACATTGTTCGGACGCAATACGACAGGCGGCGCCCTGAACATGACGACCGTTCAGCCGGACGGCCATTTCGGCGGCTATATTACCGGTCGTGTCGGCAATTATGAAAGCTGGTCGATCGAATCCGCGCTGACTTTGCCGATCGCCGGCGACGAATTGTCGTTACGTCTGGCGGGGCGCTATGGTGAGCGGGGCAGAGGCTTTGGCCCGAACCCCATCAGGGGGGTCGATGCGGCGCGTATCGATCATGACATCGCGGCCCGCGCCACGCTGAACTGGGAACCTTCGGCGGTCCCGCTGACGGTCTCCCTGTCGGCCGACTGGGCTGACATCAAGGATACTTACAATAATGTCGCTCTGCGTGGTATCAATCCGACAGGTCCGGGCCTCGCTCTTTATTCCCATCAATTTGACCTCGCCAGCTTCCTGCAAACCCAAAGTCGTTTCTACACAACCTATAATGACCCCAACACGGGTAATCCCAACATCGATACGCCCTTCAATTACAACAAGACATGGGGCCTTCGTGCGACGATAGAATATGATCTGGGGGATTTTAAGGTAAAATCGATAACGGCCTATCGAGAGGCGGAAACCGGGGACGGCACCGATCTGGACGGTACGCCCGCCAAGATCGCGTCCTATGCCAGCGACTATTCCCAGAAACAGCGCAGTGAGGAACTTCAATTCTCGGGTACGTTGGGGAAATTGGAATTCATTCTTGGTGCATTCTATTTCAAGGAAACGGGCGACGAACAATCGCAGTCCCTCGTCTTCCAGGACACCGATTTCGGTTTCAACCTTGCGCCCGCCAACACCAATCTTGCTACTTATAAATCAGAGTCCAAGGCATTGTTCGCTCAGGCCAATTACAATCTGACCGAACGGTTGCGGGTGACGGGCGGATTTCGCTATACGTGGGACAAACGCTCTATCAACCGCATGGGCTATATTGGCGGGATACCAGGCTTTTCCGGTTCGTTCGTGTCGAACGGCAGGTTGATCACGCTTCCGCCGACGGGTCTGTGCGCCGTGGGCACCAACGCCAATCTCGTCCCGCCCGGCCCCAATTGTACGGACCCCGTGACCGCCAAATTTGATTATCCCGCATGGCTGGTCAGCATCGACTATGAACTGGGGAATGGCAAATTCGTCTATGCGAAGACGGGCGGTGCCGCATTGGCTGGCGGGCTTAATTCACGGCCGACTCCGCCCGACGCCAGTTCCTTTGCGCCGGAAAAGGTCAAGGATGCCGAAATCGGGTTCAAGGGCGACTTTCTCGACAGGCATTTGCGGACCAACCTGGCAGGCTTCTATATCTGGCGGAACGGTGCGCAGAATATCGTCAATGCTCTGGTCGGCGGCAATCTGACGCAGTTTGTTCAGAATGCGGGCGATGTGAGAGCTTATGGCGTCGAGTTCGAAGGCACGCTCATTCCGTGGCAGGGTATGGAAGTCAGTGGCGCCATATCCTGGCTGAAGGCGAAATATGCTGCGGGATCATTCACCGCGGCGGGGCTGGGGGGCACGGTTGATCGAAGCGGTGAAATTGTTCCGCGCGCGCCCAGATGGACCTGGAACGTCGGCGCCACACAGCGCATTCCAGTCAGAGGCGGCGAAATCGCCTTGCATGCCGACTATGCCTATACCTCAGCCGTCTATCAGGATTATGCCACCGCTGATCTGACGGCTCCGGCGCTTAACGACGGTGTCAACGACGCCGCAGAGCGCGCGGCGGCTGTCAGCTTTATCAACACGCAGAACAGCTTCAGCCGGCTCAAGGCCTATGGCGTGCTGAACGGCAGTATCAGCTTCAAGCTCGACGGCGGCATGGAGTTCACCTTGTGGGGACGGAATTTGACTCAGGAGAAATATTACAACGCCATCTTCAACGGTTATGGCACGTTCGGCACCGCGATCGGGTTTACTGCGGCGCCGCGCACTTGGGGGGCAACGGTCTCTTACCGCTTTTGACATAAGTGCGTCGATCAGGTGCGGCGGCGATGTCCGCTTCACCTGATCGCTATGATCCGGTCATCCCGATTTACACGCGAGGGCGAACCCTATCTTTCGTCGGGGGCCTAACGGCTCCTCTTCTGCGTAACTGCTGAATCAATTCATGAAAGCATAATTGTTCCGTCATTTTAACAATCCAGGATCGTGGAATGGATGTCAATCAATCGGTCGATAATGGAGACAAGGCTTTGATTATATTGCAAAGTCTTATCTTCTATTTGCGGGAAAAAAACATTCTTTCGCGGTGTGATATTGAGGAATTGTGCGAGCGAGTGGAATCTCGTTCCTTTATCGAAAAGGAATTCCCCTGTGATCGAGGACAGGCGGTGGCGGCCGCGAAGGAAATGCGCGATCTGAATGAATATTGCGGAAAACGATATGGCGGGAAGCGGCGTCGCTGCCTATGAGGGCTAGCTCGACAAACTCTTGATCCGGCCGTGTCGCACAGAGCGTGGATGAAAGGTCGAAGTTGTTGGCAAGTGTTGGCGATACTCGGAGAATTTCGATATTTCGCCGATGGCTTTTCTGCAACCTTGCGGAAGATCCGGGCAGTAGGCATTTTCCGGACGAATATGTCCATTACGCGATATTTGTCTTGCCGGCGATAGCCGTGACGAGGGAATGCGACGCGGCATTGACATAGTCCTCAGGAAGGTCGTTATAACGGATTTGGACGAGTGATGCACAATCCTTCATCCATGGATGCTACGCAGCGGGCGACGCCCTATGAAATGTCGTTTCCGGCGAGCAGGCGATCGGTATTGTCGTGGACAATTGTCGCGCTGTTTCTCCTGAATTGTCTCAATTATATTGATCGCCTGCTGTTTTCGGTCGCGCAGGAAATGATCAAGGTCGACCTTCACCTCAGCGATTTTCAACTGGGCCTGATCGGCGGACCGGCTTTCGCCATACTCTATACGCTTTTCAGCTTCCCGATCGCGCGGGCGGCCGACCGTGGCCGACGGGTCGGAATCATTGCCTTTTCGCTGATGCTGTGGAGCGTCATGACGGCCTTTTGCGGGATAGCGGCCAATTTCCTCCAGATGCTTGTCGGGAGAGCAGCGGTCAGCATCGGGGAAGCGGGATGCACACCAGCGTCCCATTCCCTGATTTCCGATGCATTTCCCGCACGGCGCCGGACGACTGTCATTGCCATTTTCGGGGTGGCCGGCCCGGTCGGAGCCATTGTCGCCGCAGTGGCAGGGGGTGCCCTTATCGCTGCCTTTGGCTGGCGCACGGCCTTCCTCCTCTGCGGAATGGCCGGCATAGTCCTCGCTCTGCTGTTCCGTGCCACTGTGCCGGAACCCCAGCGGAGCCAGCCCGGGCCCTCTCACTCGGCGTCTTTCATCGATACGGTCCGCCAGTTGCTCGTCCGGCGCAGCTTTGCCCTCGTGGCGGTCGCGGGCGGCATTGCCGGGATCGGCAGCTATGCCAACCAGCAATATATGGTGTCCTTCCTCATGCGCGGACATGGCCTGTCCCTGGCAACCGCGTCGCTGCTGATGGGGCTGGTGATCGGGGGCGTGGGCATTGTCTTCACGCTTATCGGCGGACCGTTGATGGATTTCGGAGGGCGGCGCTATCCACGGATCAAGGCGTGGCTGCCGTCCGTCGGCTTGCTCTGGTGCGGGTCGCTCTATGCCGTCGCCTTTCAGCTGCCGACGGTCGGTCTTGCCGTCGCGCTGATGGTGTTCGCCTCGATGGGGCAGCATTTCTACATGCCCGCCATGTATGCGCACGGGCAGGACGTCGCGCCCCCGCATATGCGGGCCATGGCGTCGGCCATCATCATCGCCACAAGTTCGCTGTTGGGCTATGGTCTGGGGCCGCCGCTGATCGGCCTTGTCAGCGACATATTGGGGGAAGCCGCACGGGTGTCCGCGGGCCTCAGCCTCGCCGACTGCGTGAAGCGGCCGGTCGAGGCCTGTGAGGCCGCCAGCGCGCAGGGATTGCGCTTGTCGCTCAGCTTCGGATCCTGCTTCTTCATCCTTGCCGCCGGCCTGTTCGCGCTGGCGAGCCGATGGATGATCGCCGATGTGAACGATCATGATCAACCCTGACTTGCCATCCGCGGCCAATTGGCAAATAATAGCCCGGCCCTTCCAGGTCGGGAACAGACTCGACTGATGGCAAGGAGGTTGAGGATGCAGAACGCAATCGGCACTGATCTGCCCCTGTGCGCGCCGCGTACGGCATCGCATTTCCATGTCGAACGACAGGTTCACGCCAACGGAATTTTTGCGGATATCCGGCACTTCGGCTGGACCCAGAGCAGCCGCGCGGTTTACCAGCCCGATTCCTATTATCTGGACTTTTCCATCGGCCCGCGCTGTACCAATTCGCGCTTTTTCAGCGCCGACCGCCGGCTCGCCGACCCGCCGGGCGATATTGTTTTCCTGCCCAAGGGCGGCGCATTTTCGGCGTTGAGCGAACCGGGCGAACACAGCCTGCTGTGCCTGACATTTGAAAATGAACGGGCGATGCAGCTGTTCGAGGATGACAGTCTGGCTGATCTGACGCCCTGCCACGATGTGCAGATCGGTCGGGTGCGTCAGGGGCTTGCGCGCCTGCTGGAAGAGTTGCGCAACCCCAGTTTCGGACAGAATATAGTGCTGGAGAGCATGGCTTTGTTGCTGGTCGTCGAACTGTGCCGGCATTTCCGGCAGGCTCCGGAGGACGACCGTAGCGGCCATGGACAAATGCCGGGCTGGCGGTTGCGCCGGATCAAGGACAGGATCGAAGCCGAACTGTCAGGCGATCTGTCGGTCGCGGATCTGGCGGCGGAAATTCGCACCAGCCCCCGGCACCTGATCCGGACGTTCAAAGCGACCACCGGCACTACCCTGTCCGACTATATCGCTGGCCGCAGGATCGCCCATGCGCAGCAACAGCTTGCGCGGGACGGTGTGCTGATCAAGGTGATTGCCGGCAATTGCGGCTTCCAGAGCGCCGCAGCCTTTTCCGCCGCTTTCCGCAAGGCCACCGGCATGACGCCGCGCGAATTTCGGGAAGAACGCGGCGCCGGTCGATAGGCTGCTTTCGCCGTTCAGCCCGTCAACATGGTTGCGGTCAATCTGGCGATCCTCCAGCGTCCGTCGCCTCTGCCCAGTGCGCCCTGATAATTGGCGAACATGATGACCCGGCCGCCATCGTTCCAGTCCGTCACGAGGCCGGAGGCGCCGACATGGGCGGCGTCATCGGATGGGCCTGCGTCGATCATGATGTCGGTGATCTGGTGACGCCATTTGCCGCCGCTCCTTTCCGCGAGCATCGCCGGCATTCCGCCCAGTTGTCCCGCACCCCGGAGGGTCATCTGGCCGACAATCTCGAAGCAGCCATCCTCCGCGAAGAGGTTCACCCATTCGGCCGCCCTGCCGCTATCCACATATTGGCAATAGCGCGCGAACAGATCGTAAATGTTCAGCCGGTCCTTTACGCTCAGTCCCATCGGTTCATCCTCCTTGTCTGCATAGAGATGGCATTGGCCGCAGGCCCCGCCTTTCGCCGGAGCCGAGCGTCCACGTCCCCTGCACCATGCTGCGGCCGCGATGGCAGTGCAATGCCGCGGCGGCCGTGCCGGCCCGAACCCATGCGCTTCATGTCCGCCTGACGATGTTTGGGCGTTCCGGCTGTAGGCATCGGCATTGCGGGGATCGCGCTGTCGCCGCCACAATCCGTCTCCGACAGAAAGGCGGATTCTCTCCATGACCAGCTATCTCGATCGACTGATCGCCGATCCCACCAGTTTCCACGACGCGCCCTATGCGCAGGCCTTCACGCTCAGCCGCGACGAGATCGACAGGCTGCATCTGGAAGGCGCGCGCAAACGCTTTGCCGAACTTCGTCCTGGCCTGTCGGTGCTGGACAAGCTGGCGCGCGAGCAGGGCATCGAGACGATCGAGACGATCAACGATCTGGCGCCGCTGCTGTTTCCGCACACCGTCTACAAATCCTATCCGATCAGCTATCTGGAGCGCAGCCGCTTCGACAAGCTGACCAAATGGCTCGCGGGCCTGACGACCAGCGACATTTCCCATGTCGATGCCAGCGGGATCGAGACGATCGACGACTGGATCGACCTGCTCGACGCGGAAACCGATCTTACTATCCAGCATACGTCGGGCACGACCGGCAAGCTGAGCTTTGTCCCCCGCACCAAGAAACAGTGGCGCGAAACCATCGTCCATTCGGCGGTCATTATCCGCGACTGGTGGCCGGGTCGCGGCCCGGACATATTGAAGGACGGGATGCCGATCATCATTCCGGGCTATCGCTATGGCGCCGCCGCGATGCAGCGCGGTAACGGCATCCAGGTCGATCTTTATGCCAAGGGCGAGGAAAACACCCTGTTCCTCTACCCCGACGCCCGCTTCAGCGCGGACATCGCCTCGCTGGGCGGCCGCCTGCGTGCGGCGGAGGCACGGGGTGAGGCCGGCATGATCGACATTCCGCCGGTCCTGCTGGAACGGCGGGAGGCCCTGCTGGAACTGGAGCGCCGCCGGCCCGACGACCTCAAGCATTTCTTCAGCGAGGCGCAGCGGCGCTTCGGCGGGCGCGACGTCTATGTGACGGCGATGTGGGCGATCCTCTACGATTGGGCGGAGGAGGGGCTGAAGCGTGGCCTCAAGAACGTCTTCGGCAAGGGCAGCGTGCTGCTGACCGGCGGCGGCAAGAAGGGCAAGGAACTGCCCGACGACTGGCGCGAGCGCGTACTCGAGTTTCTGGGTTTCGATACCATCTATGAAATGTACGCCACGTCCGAACAGATGGGTCTGTCGATGATGTGCGAGCATGGCCATTATCACATCCCGCCGATCCAGATTCCGTTCCTGCTCGATCCGGCGACCGGCAAGCCCTTGCCGCGCAAGGACGGCCTGACCGGCCGCTTCGCCTCGTTCGACCTGATGCCCAACACCTATTGGGCCGGGCTGGTGACGGGGGATGAGATCACGCTGGCGGGCTGGGAAAAGCCCTGCGCCTGTGGCCGCACCGGGCCGCACGTCATTCCGCCGGTACGCCGCTACAGCGAGAAGGAAGGCGGCGATGACCGCATCGTCTGCGCCGGCGCCCCCGAAGCGCATGATCGCGCCCTCGAATTTCTTGCCGAACTGTCGATGTGAGTAGAGCCATGACTGATCAATTCCGCGTTCCCCTCATCATCCGAGGCCAGATCATCGATGATGCTGAAGTCGACTATGGCGGCCGCCGGGGCGGCGTCAGCTTCTCGGCGCCCGACATCGCCAAGCATGTCGCGCGCCTGCCCCTGCGGACGCCCTCGGCCATGGCCGACCTTTATTCGCTGAGCTTCGACGAGATACTGGATTTCCTCGTCGCCCTGGGGGAGCGGCTGGATTTCGGGCAGAACCGGCATTTGCAGGAAGCGTTTCGTCTGTCCTGTCTGACCTCCGGCCTGTCGGAGAGCATATTGCGCGTCCATTTCCAGCATATCGGCGCCGCCTTCGATCGCACCGAAATGCGGCGGATGATGGAGCGCTCCTGCGGCGTCGACTATCTGGAAGGCTGGGTGGATCAGGGGGCTGGCAGATTTCCGGGCCTGACCGCCCGCACGCGCGCTTTCGGCGCGCGGACCGTGCATGTCATTGCCGGCAATGCGCCGATCGTGTCGATCCTGACGGTGATCCGCAATGCGCTGACCCGGTCCGACGCGATCATCAAGCTGCCGTCCAACGATCCGCTGACGGCCGCCGCGCTGGTGCGAACCATGGTCGAGATGGACCCCGACCATCCGCTGTCGAAACATGTCTCCGTCGCCTATTGGAAGGGCGGCGACGATCAGGTGGAATCCGCGATTTACGATCCGCGCGGGGTCGAAAAGATCGTCGCCTGGGGCGGGTTCGATTCGGTCAAGCACATCACCCGCTATCTGCAACCGGGCATCGACCTCATCACCCAGGACCCCAAGCTGTCGGGAACGATCATCGGTCGCGAAGCCTTCGCCGATGAAGCGACGCTGGGTCAGGTGGCACGCCGTCTGGCGCTCGACATCGGCGCCCAGAATCAGGAAGGCTGCGTGTCCGCGCGCGTCATCTATGTCGAATGCGGCACGGACGAAGCCGGGCTGGAGCGCGCCAATCGGCTGGGGCAGATGACCTTCGATGCACTCCAGCGTCTGCCCGATCACCTGAGCACGCCGCACAAGGCGTTCGACGGCGCGCTCAAGGCCGAGATCGACGGCATCCGCCTCAATGACGAGGATTATCGCATCTTCGGCGGTCGGACCAACGAGGGCGCGGTGATCGTCAGCCAGGAGGATTATCCGGTCGACTTTTCCCGCACGCTCGCCTGCCGGGTGGGCAATATCGTGCCCATCGACAGCAGGGAAACGGCCGTCAGCGCGGTCAACGCCTATACCCAGACGATCGGCATCTTTCCCGAAAGCCTCAAGGATGAGCTGCGCGACCGTCTCGCCTTTCAGGGCGCGCAGCGGATCGTGTCGCTGGGCGGGGCCGCGACGATGCAGCATAATATGGAAAGGCAGGATGCGATCGAGCCAGTACGCCGCATGCTGAAATGGGTGACCGAAGAACAGGCATCCGGCGAGATGCTGGCCGCGCTGGCAGGCTGAGGGGAGCCAAGGACATGGTGGACGCTGATCTGGTGATCCGGGGCGGAACGGTGGTCGACGGGCAAGGCGGTGATCCGTTCGAGGCGGACATCGCCATTGCCGACGGCCGTATCGCGGCGATCGGTGCTGATGTCGGTCAAGGCCGCGAGGAGATCGATGCCCGTGGCCTCCTCGTCACGCCCGGCTTCGTCGATGTTCATACCCATTATGACGGGCAGGTCACCTGGTCGGACAGTCTGGTGCCTTCCGCCGAACATGGCGTCACCACCGTCGTCATCGGCAATTGCGGCGTCGGTTTCGCGCCGTGCCGGCCGGAGGACCGCGAGGCGCTGGTCAATGTCATGGAGGGCGTGGAGGACATTCCCGAAGCGGTGATGGCGAAGGGTCTGCCCTGGAACTGGGAGAGCTTCCCGGATTATCTGCGATCGCTCGAAGCGCGTGCCTGGGACGCGGATGTGGGAGCCTATATTCCGCATTCGCCCCTGCGGGTCTATGCGATGGGCCAGCGCGGGTTGGACCGCGAGCCGGCGACCGCGGCGGATGTCGCGCGAATGGCGCAGCTCGTGGCGGAGGGGATGGCGGCCGGCGCGCTTGGTTTCGCGACATCGCGTTCGCTGGTGCATCGGCGCGGCGATGGCGCTTTCATCCCGTCCTTTCAGGCGGAAAGCGATGAACTGGTGGCGATCGCCCGATCGGTGGGTGATGCGGGGCGCGGCGTGCTTCAGATGATCCCGAATCTCGATACCGCCGACTGGGCCAGCGATCTCGACCTGATGAAGCGCATGACCAGCGCCTCGGGGCGTCCGCTGACCTATTCGCTCGCCCAATGGTCGACCGATCCGCAGGGCTGGCGGCGCACCATGGATGCGCTGGCCGAGCATAATCGCACCAGCGCGGCGCCGGTGCTGGCGCAGGTTTTTCCCCGGCCGATGGGCGCGATGTGCGGCCTGTCGACGTCGGCCAACGCGTTCAGCCATTGTGCAAGCTATCGTGCGATTGCGGACCGACCGCTGGCTGAAAAGGTCGCCATCATGCGCGATCCCGCCTTCCGCGCGCGACTGATCGCGGAGGAGCCGGATGAGACGCCGACGCCGCTGCATCGCTTGCTACGCACATGGGACAATATCTATCCGCTCGGAGCCGAGCCGGACTATGAACCTTCACCGGACCGGAGCATCGCCGCGCTGGCCGCAAAGCGCGGCGTCGGTCCTGTCGAACTGGTCTATGATCTGATGCTGGAGCAGGAGGGCCATGCGCTGATCCTGATGCCCTTTTCCAACTATGCGGAAAAGTCGCTGGACCCTGCGCTTGCAATGATGCGCGATCCCTACAGCATCGTGGGACTGGGCGACGGCGGCGCGCATTATGGCATCATCTGCGATGCCAGCTATCCGACGACGATGCTGTCCTACTGGACCCGCGATCGGGTCGGCGAGCAACTGACGATCCCTGCGGCAGTCAAGGCGCTGAGCGCGGACAACGCCGATTTCCTGGGGCTGCGGGACAGGGGGCGGCTGAAACCGGGGATGAAGGCCGACATCAACCTGATCGATCATGGCGCGCTCAGGCTGCATGCCCCTCATGTCGTCCATGACCTGCCCGGCGGTGGGCGCCGTCTGGCGCAGCAGGCGACCGGTTATCGCGCCACGATGGTCAGCGGCGTGATCACCCGGCGGGACGGCGCCGACACTGGCGCGCGTCCCGGAAGGCTGATCCGCGCCGCCTGATCAGGCGCGCGGCTGGATGGTCGTGCCGCCCGTCAGTCCATGGCGGATAAAGGGCGAGGCGAGGAAATCATGCGGAAAGCCGAGCGGCGTGCGGCTCAACGCATCCAGACGTTCCAGTTGGCTTGCCTCCAGCGTGACGCCAAGCGCGGCGACATTATCCGCATATTGCCGCATCGTCCGCGCGCCCACTAGCGGCGAGACGACCGCCGGATTGGTAAGGGTCCAGGCGATCGCCACCTGCGCCGAGGTGACGCCCATCTCGTCGGCGATGCCCTTCACCGCATCGGCGATGGCGACCACGCGCGCGTCGACACGGCCTGCCGCTTCGAGCAGGGCACCGCGACCGCCAGATTCGCCGGCATGGGCGCTGCCGCCGGTCGCATATTTGCCCGACAGCATGCCGCTCGCCAGCGGCGACCAGGGCATGACGCCGATACCCAGCGCCTTGGCGGCGGGGATGAGTTCGCGTTCGGCCGTGCGCTCGACCAGATTATATTCGACCTGCAAGGCCGCCAACTGGGACCATCCCCGCAATTCCGCCACGGTTTGCAGCCGGGCCATCTGCCAGGCAGGTGTATCCGACAGGCCCAGATACAGGATCTTGCCCTGCGTCACGAGGTCGTCGAACGCGCGCATGATCTCATCCGCAGGCGTCGTATCGTCCCAGGCGTGCAGGAAGAGCAGATCGATCCGGTCCGTGCGCAGGCGCTTGAGGCTGGTTTCGACCGTCTGCATCATGTTCCGGCGGCTGTTGCCGGCAGCATTGGGATCGCCGACCGATCGGGTCAGCGAATATTTGGTCGACAGGACCAGCCGTTCGCGCTTGGCTTCCGCGAACTTGCCGGTCAGCGTTTCCGACACGCCGTCGGCATAATAGCCCGCCGTGTCGATGAAATTGCCGCCCTGGTCGACATAGCTGTCGAAAATCCGGCGGGATTCCTGCTCGTCCGCGCCCCATTCCTCGCCAAAGGTCATGGTCCCGAGCGCCAGCGGGGAAACCCGCAGGCCCGAGCGGCCGAGCAGGCGATAGCTGTCGAGCGACAGCGTCTGAATGTTTGTCTGTGTCATGGTCGTTTTCAATCTTTCGCTGCTTCGGTGACGACCCAGTGCATCATCTTGTGCACCGGCCATCCCCCATCGTGCGGCAGGCCGCCGAATTTTCCGGTGTTGATATTGCCGAGACCGACGATGCGCTGGGTGCCCGCCGAGGAAAGCCCATCGCGCACCTCGGCAATGCGGGAGGGGGGATAGACGCCGACCGACTGGGTCGCGACGGTGACATGCTGGATCGCATCGGCAAGCCGGTCGACCGCGACGACATTGACGAGCTTGCCGCCGGGATTGAACGACACAGGTTCGCTGGAGCGGATGACTATGCCCCGGCCGTCGGGACGTCCGAACAGGCGGTAGACCGGTTCCAGATTGCCCAGCATGTCCAGTTCGTCGATCAGCATGGCGGGCGGCAGCGGGCCGTCGGGGCCGGCGCCATAGCGGATATCCTTGCCCATCGCCTCCACCAGCGCTTCGCAATAGCGATCGACCTGTTCGTCCGATCCTTCGATGAACTGGAAGCGGGCGCAGCTGCACGCATCCTGATTGAAGGCGATGATGTCGGCCGCGCTCCGTTCGGCAATGGTCGCGAGGGGGACGTCGTCAAAGGCTTCGCGGCCGATCAGCGAAATCGAGACCTTGGGATCGAAGGACATGATCTCGAAGCCCGGCGCGGCATATTGCATGGCATGGCGTACCGCCGCCTCGCCACCCCAGACGGCGAGCTTGTCGAAATATTGCGAGCGCAGGATGTGGTTTTCGATGCTGGCATCGCCGCCGCGCCAGTAAGCGGCGGAGAAGGAGCGCGTCACCGGATGGTTGGGGCCGACATCCGCCATCGTCCGCAGCAGGGCGGTCGCCGTGAACATGTCGTTGGACGGCATTTTCAGCAGATGGACGCCCTTGCTGATCGCTCCTCGGACAATCGTGACCGGCGGCACGATCGGGGCGTTGCCGGCCAGAACATGCACCATGCGGGGCGGGAAGGCGCGGATGTCGAAGGCCGTGCCCTGAATGTCGCGCCGCGCCCACCCATCCAGCACGTCGAGCGATCCCAGCGACTGTTCGGCTTCCGCCTCGACCGCCTCGCGGGTGAAGAACCAGGCGATATCGCGGTAGCAATTCTCCAGGATGCGCGCGCCAAGAGTGTTGCAGCGCAGATTATAGGCCGCAGCCTCCTGGAGATAGATGTTCCGGTCGAAATCGAGCGCCTTGCCGACTTCGACGAGAAAATCCACGATCTCCGCAAGCGGCGTGTCGAAGGCGGGACCGGGCTGGCTTCGCGGCCAGATCAGCGAGTCCAGATCGATCGAAGGGGTCATGACCGTCGTGCCGCTGGCCCGCGACCGGTGCTCGACGGCGGCGTCGAGCTGGACCACGCCCTTGATCACATGGGGAACGAGCAGCCGGTCATTATCGGCGATGATTTCATGCAGCATGTCTGCCTCCTGTCGTTCAGGCCGCGACCGGCTGGGGTGCGGTAATCGATCCGCGCACATAGGAATCGATCGATCCGGCGCAGCTGAGCTTGTCCTCACCTTCTTCCAGATCGGCGTAACGGGCGATCGCGTGAACGACCGGCGTCTTCACGCCCTCCAGGCCGGAGCCGAACTCCACCTGCACCTTGTCGCCAGAGATGATGCCGCCCCAGCGGCCGTCCGCCAATATATCGAAAAACGCCATTCGGCCTTCGATCCGGCCAACATCCTTCGTCGTGCCCAGCAGCTTTTCGCCCGGCTTGTCGAGGATGAGGGGGATGATCCATGGCGGCACCGCATAGGATTCGGTCGGCTGGATCTTGGCGCAGAAGCCGCTCATTTCGACCATGGCATAGGAACTGGTGATGCGGTCCGGCGTGACGCCGAAAAAGCTCATAATCTGTTCCCTATAGTCGGCCGGGACAGCCGCCCCCTTGGTGCCGCCGCCAAAGCTCATCAGCGTGTCGGGATGGAAATCGCCATCCTTGATCCCGCGCGCGCGCAGGGCCTGCACGATCTGCCAGGCGACACCATACATGACGCCGATATAGAGCGGGCGATCCCGGCGGCTGACAAGCAGGTCCATCCATGCGTCGAACTCGCCTGCCCGCGTCTGCTGGCGGGCCTCGACCTCCGCCTCATAGACGGCGATCTCGCCGGGACCGACTTTGCCGGCAGCCAGCAGGCGGCGCAGCTGCGCGGGGCGCATGGCATCAAAGGCGCGCATCGGATAGTCGCTCAGGCGATGAAATTCGCCGGGCGCGGCCCAGCGCGGGAAATGGACATTGCAGAATTCAATCATCTTGTGGGTGCCGCGCGGCGGCATCATGGTGAAGACCGAGCGGCCGTGATCGGGCACATAGGCCGGTGTCGACAGGTCGGCCGCCGCCAGACAGGCGGCGAGCGACAGGTCGCGGTCCTGCGTCGACTGGTTGAGGAAGGAGGATTTGCCCGAGGTCCCGCTCGACGCGAAGACATGGTGGCCCGCCGCCTTGGCGCGGTCCAGCCATTCGTCAATGTCGCGCACATCCGCAACCTCGATATTGTCCGTCGGATAGCTGCTCAGCGTGCCGAGCCACATGTTCATATGCTTCCACTGGCCATTGTCGACGAACGCCTCCGGATAGCTTTTATAATTGGTGTGGGCGAACAGGAGCGGGACGAGGTCGGCCAGGCTGTCGATGCTGTCGATACCGGCTTCTTTCGCCCGCTTGTCGAGCACCCGGATCTGCTGGCGCCGCTCCGCAAAGCGTTCGCGCGCCGCTTCCAGTTGCAGTTCGGCCAGATTGTCCGGGGCGTTCCGGAACGGATCGGGCGACCGGGCAAGGGCGATCAATTCGTCAACGGCGCTCATCAGTGAAAACTCCTCTCAGCTTTGCCGGGAAGTATAGGCGATGCCCGATATTTAGCCGCTCGATTCACTGTTATGGGGAGGACATACTATTCTCAGCATGACCTTTCCGCCCGATGGCGTGCCGATCCCCTGCCAAAACAAGGCTGCTATCTTTCGGCAGGGCAGAAGGCGGGCACCCCGGGCCATGATGCCGGCGCAACACAGGAGCAGGGGGTGACATGCCCGGTCCACTGGACGAAGTATTGGCGTTTTTTCGGGAAAGCAGCGGCTCGCGCGAAGACATGCTGTCCGCCATGGAGCGCCGGTTTACGGCGGATACACGCTGGGAAAATGTCGGCGTGGCGACGATCGTCGGGGTCGATCAGGCGAGGCAGTTCATCGACGGCTTTCTTGGCCGGATTCCGTTCGAACGCTGCGCGGTCGTGGTCCATCATGCGGCGGCCGCGGGCCATGTCGTCCTGACGGAGCGCAGCGATATTTTCTATGGGCCAGACGGGCAGGAAATGCTGTCGCTGCGGCTGATGGGCGCCCTGGAAATGGACGGCCCCCATATCGTCGCCTGGCGCGACTATTTCGACACAAGCGGCTTTTGAAGGGGGATGCTATGACCGATCGCAAGGCTGTCTGGGCGCAGATCGTCCCGATGCCGGGGGCCAATCTGGCGGCGCTGGCACAGAGTTATGAAGCGGCGGGGGTGGAAGGGGTCTGGGCGCCGCAAATGTTCGGCGCGCCCTTCACGACGCTGGCCGCCGTCGCGCCCGCCACGCAGCGTATCAAGCTGGGGACCGGCATCGCGCTGGCGTTCGTGCGCAGTCCGCTGGAAACCGCGTGCAGCGCCATCGACCTGGACCTCATCAGCAACGGCCGGATGGTGCTGGGACTGGGGTCGAGCGCGCAGAGCCAGATCGAGGGATCATTCGGCAGCGCCTATGGCAAGCCGCTCGCCCATATGCGCGAGATCGTGGGCATGATCCGCGCTGTCGTGGCCCGCGGGCATACAGGCGAGCTGACCGAACTGGCGGGAGACTATCACCGTCTCGACCTTTCGCACTTCCGCTTGCTGCACAAGCCGGTGCGCGGCGACATTCCCATCGTGCTGCCGGCGGTGTTCCAGAAGGCCTGCGCGCAGGCGGCGGAAATTGCCGACGGGCTGCTTGGGCATCCCCTGTGGAACGATGGCTGGATTGAGCGGGAAGTGGCCGCTCATATGAAGGCGGGGCTGGATCGGGCCGGCCGGGCGCGCAAGGACTTCTCGCTCAACATTTCGATATTCACGGCGATTTCTGACGACAGGCGAGAGGCGATCGAGGATTGCCGGGGGACTGTGGCTTATTACAGCCAGTCGCCCCAATATCTGCGCTATTTCGAGGAAATCGGTTTCGGCCGGGAGGCATCGGCGATTCAGGCCGCCTTCGCGCAGGGGGACATGGCGGGCATGGCGGCTGCCTGCACCGACGCCATGGTGGAAAGCATCGCCGTGGTCGGAACGGCCGATGAAGTGCGGGCCCGGGTTGCGCGGCGCGCGGCGCTGGCCGACGCGATTACGCCGTTGATCCCGCATTATGGCCTGTCGCCCGAAAAAAGCGCGATCTACACGCAGCGTATAGCGGAGACATTTTATGGCTGATTCCACCGCTGTCGCGGCCATGGCGGGGGGTGGGCTTTACAACCGGCATTCGGGCCTGCAACAGGCCAATCTGCAATCCGCGCTCCCCCTGCTGGAGGATGCGGCGCGAGCCATTGGCGATGCCTCCGTCGGTCCTGTCACCATAGTCGACTATGGCGCATCGCAAGGGCGCAATTCGATGGCGCCGATGGCGACGGCCATCGATCTGGTTCGTGCGAATGATGCGCGGCGGCC
This sequence comes from Sphingobium sp. SJ10-10, assembly GCF_036038995.2. NCBI lineage: Bacteria > Pseudomonadati > Pseudomonadota > Alphaproteobacteria > Sphingomonadales > Sphingobiaceae > Sphingobium > Sphingobium sp. SJ10-10. The sequence goes on along the minus strand of NZ_CP158133.1, from coordinate 23,966 downwards.
GGTTCAGGTCGTGCATACGGACCTGCCCTCCAACGATTTCACGTCGCTGTTCGGCTTGCTGGATCAGGACCCGGCCAGCTATCTTAACGGCCGGCAGGGCGTCTTTCCTTCCGCCATAGGCCGATCCTATTTCGATGCGATTTTGCCACCCGGCAGCGTGGATCTGGGTTGGTCCTCCAATGCGCTGCACTGGATGAGCCGTAATCCGGTCGACGTCGCGGATCATGGCTGGGCGATCTTCAGCCGGTCCGCGCAGGCGCGTGCCGCCGTCGATGCGGTGCTGGCGGAGGACTGGCTTCGCTTCCTGAAAGCGCGCGTCATTGAGTTGCGGCCGGGGGGGCGCCTGATCTGCCAGTTCATGGGTCGAGGCCCCGACAGCCACGGATTTGAATGGATGGCCGGGAATTTCTGGCAATCGATCGTAGACATGGAAGGCGAAGGACTGCTCAGCGCCGACGAAACGCTGAAGATGACAGCGCCTTCGGCGGGGCGTTCGCCCGATCAGGTGAGGGCGCCTTTCGATGCCGGGCTGGTGCCCGATCTGGTGCTGGAGCATCTCGCCGCGATCCCGTCCCCCGATCCCTATTGGGAGGGCTATCAACAGACCGGCAATGCGGCCGAACTGGGGCGGCAGTGGGCGGCCATGATGGGTGCGGCCAACGGCCCCAACTTCCTTGCACGCGTCGCTGCGTCCCGCGATCGGGACGCGCTGCTGGCCAGTCTGGTGCAGCGTGTGGCCGCCCGCGTTGAGGCAGATCCGCAGCGCAGCCGTGCCTTCATCCTGATCCTGTCCATCAGGAAGCCGGCTTGAAGCGCGATCTCCGCTGAGCGGGGTGCCCGGTCCGCGGCATCGGCAATGAACCAAAAGGGAGAGGAAGCAGCATGGCCCGCCTTGCAGAAAAGATTTGCATCATCACCGGAAGCGGGAGCGGCATCGGACGAGCCAGCGCGTTGATGTTCGCGCGGGAAGGCGCGACGGTGATCGTCGCGGACATTCGCGCCGAAGCGTCCGAGGCGACCGCGCAGGCCATTGTCGACGCCGGAGGATCGGCGCGCGCGATGACCGTTGACGTCGGCGAACAGGCCGATCTGGAACATATGATCGGCCAGACCGTCGCCGATTTTGGCCGCATCGACGTGCTCTTCAACAATGCCCTTTATGTCAATCAGGACCACGCCATGCGTGACATGGATTTCCTGGCTTTCGACCCCGACATCTTCCTTGCCAATGTGCGGGTCAACGTATTGGGAGCGGTTCTGGCGAGCAAGCTCGTCATTCCGCACATGCTGGAGCGCGGGGTGGGGTCGATCATCTCCACCTCGTCCGGCAGTTCCATGGGTGGGGATATCACCGCCTACAGCTATGGATCGTCAAAAGCCGCGCTCAACTGGTTCGTGCAGGCGATCGCCGCCACCTATGGCAAACAGGGCATCCGCAGCAATGCGATCCTTCCCGGTCCGACGCAGACGCCCGCCAAGCTGCAATGGTCCACGCCGGAAATGGATCGGCTGTTTCTGGAGGTGCTCAACACCCCCTTTATCGGCGAGCCGGAAGACATTGCCGCCATGGCGCTTTTCCTTGCGTCCGACGAGTCCCGCTACGTCAACGGCATGCTGTATCCGGTCGATGGCGGTCAGAGCTGCACCGTGCCGTTCATCAGCGTGACGCGGGCGCTTTCCCGAGGGTGAATGCAGCAATCCCAGATTTGAGGAAAACAGAAGAGGAGAGGATGATGGGCGTCGAACTGGAACAGAAGGTACGGGAATTTTGCGATGCCTGGGGCGACGGCAGCGATGCCAGCAGGCCCAATGTAGAGAAAATTCTGTCGATGATGGCGGAGGATGCCGAATGGCAGCTCTGGGTTCCCGGCGGTCCCGTCGTGAAGGGCAAGACGGCGTTGCGCGCAGAGATTGAGCGGCAAATGGCCTTCGCCACCAACAATAAATGCAATGAGGTGAACATCCTCTCCAACGACCGGATGGTGATGCAGGAACGGTCCGACACTGCCATCATCATGGGACGGCCCTGTCCGCATCAGATGGTCGCCATCTATGAGTTTGACGGGGCCGGGCTGATTTCACGCTGGCGCGAATATCTCGATATGGCGGACCTTACGCGCAAGATGGGCATAGACGAAGCCGCGGCAGGCGGTACGGAAGTGCCTGCCTGATTGCGTCAGGCGCGGAACAGGGCGATCAGGACTGCACAGGTCAGGATCGCCCAGATCTGAAATCCCCAGAGCAGCCAGCGCGGCGCGTGCCGCAACTCCATAAACTCGCGCCCGACTAGCAGAACCTTCGTGAAGGCGATGACGAGGATGACGGAGCGAAGCAGGAACGCATTGCCCAATGCCATCGTCTCGAACGACAGAAAGGTCGCGGCGATCAGCATCGCCCAGACCAGTGTGATGCGGCTACGCCAGATCATGGCCATGAAACGGATTCCCTAAAGCAGATAGAGCAGGGCGAAGAGGATGATCCAGAGCAGGTCCACCAGATGCCAGAAGGCGCCGCTCCCCTCGATCAGGGCGGCACCACCCTGCATCCGGCCGGTCCGGTCGAAGCGCGACAGGGTAAAGCACAGCACGCCCAAGCCGATCAGCACATGCACCAGATGGATGCCGGTAAACATATAATAATAGATCGAAAAACTGTTGCTGTTGAGCGTGAAGCCCTGGGCGATCTTCGCTGAATATTCGAACGCCTTGACGATGACGAAGCCGCTGCCGAGCAGGACCGCGCCCAGCAGCAGCGGTCGCGCCTTGTCGTCGTCACAGCGTACCGCCGCGACGGCCTGTGCGACAAGGAGACTGCTGGTCAGCAGCAAAAGCGTGTTGAGAAGGCCAAGGCTCCGGTCGAGCAGCGCCTGCGAACTTTCGAACAGCGCCAGTTCCCGCTGCCGAGCGAGCGCATAGGTGATGAAGAAGACGGCAAAGACGACAAGATCGCCGCCAATGAACACCCATACGCCTTCCTCTCCCGGCACATGGCCGCGCGGAGGCGAAGCGGCGGCTTGCGAAGCAGCCATTATTCGCCGCCCAGCGCGTCGCGCTTGATCGCGCCGAGCATGGCGAAGATCATCAGGTTGAACCAGATGCCGAACACGACGGCGGGCATCCAGAAAGCCAGGGCGCCGTTCCAGGCAAAGGGTCCGGTCTTGAACAGGCCGATCGCCAATCCGGGCAGCAGCAGCACGCCGGTCCACAGGTTCATATAACCAAGCCAACGCGGCAGGATGGGCTGCGCGCGGCGGTCGCCCAGAATGACGAAACCGGTCAGCAGATTCTGCACGAAGGCGGGCACGGCCGGCATGACGAACAGCAGGAAGGCGATATCACTCAACGCACCGATAACGGCGTCCGGCCGGTCGGTCCGATAGGCGGCCGCCGTGAAGATCAGCCCGGCGAAGAATAAAGTGACGAAGCCAAAGGCCACGACCATCACAAAGGCCCAGGTCAAAGGCGAAACCGGCCCTTCGATCTTCTTCATGAAGGTGGCGACCGCTGCCAGAAAGGGGAAGAACAGCACGGAGGAAGAGGCGATCAGGATAGCGCCTGCCAATATGCCGATCTGGTGGCTGCGATAATAAGCAGCCACTTCCGCAGCGGGCATGGATGGGGCCAGCGGCGGGAACATGTGCGCGACCGGCCATATGCCGACGAACATCATCGTACCGGCAATGGCGCCCATATAGGTGCATAGCTTCATCGTCATGCTCTTGGTCGTCATGCGGCCTCCCTCTGCCCTGTTTTGTTGTGCAGGCGGAAGATTGTGAAGCGAACGCGTCCAGGCCACCCGCCCATGGATAGGGTTCCTGTCGGCGATCCCGCCTGCACAAGGGTAATATTCTTGCCACGGCCACCGGCAAAGGCGGCGACAGAGGAGCAGCGGAGAGGGTGATGAGCGACATTGAGGCGAACAAGGCGGTGGCCCGCCGCTACATGCGGGCCGTGGAGGAGGGCGACGTCGAGACGATCGAGGCCCTTCAGCATCCCGATTGCCAGTGGTGGATATTGGGCCATGGCGACATGAGCCGGGCCGACTTCATCGCCAGCGTGAAAGGCGGACTGCTGAGTGCGCAGAAGCGAACGGCCGAGGTGGTCGGGATAACCGCCGAAGGGGACCGGGTGGCGGTGGAAGTCAGGGGCGAGATGGTCTTTCCGGACCGGGTCTATCGCAACGAATATCATAATCTGCTGATCATCCGGGACGGGCAGATCATTTCCGGCAAGGAATATATGGACACCCGCGCCGTGGCCGAGGCCTTTTCGGCGGGGGAGGGCGGGCAGTGACGCATGCCGCTCCGCTCAACAATTATGACGATGCGGCGGTCGGCCGGATCACCGCCTTTGTCGAGCAACTGACCGGCGGCAAGGTTGTCGGGCTTGAGCGCCTCGTCCGCTGGCGCCCCTCCTGGTTCGTCGACGTCGAAAGGGAGGGGACGGTCTGCCGCCTGCACCTGCGCGGCGACCGGGGCGGCGACGTGTCCATCTTTCCCGACCTCAAGCGCGAGGCCGACGTCATCGCCCTGCTTCACAGCCAAGGACTGCCGGTGCCGGAGATTTACGGGTATCTTGCCGATCCGCCATGTATCGTGATGGAGGCGATCGAAGGGACGCGAGATTTTTCGGCGCTCGATGCCGCCACGAAAAGCGCCATCGGCCGCGTCTATATGCGGGCGGTTGCCGCGATGCACCGGTTGCCGGTCGAACCCTTTATGGCCGCCGGCGTGCATCGGCCCGAGGGCGCCGAGGCGATCGCGCTGGTCGGACTGGACGCCTATATGCCGCATTACCGGCGAACCAAGAGCCGGCCCGAGCCGTTGCTGGAATTCGTCATCGGCTGGCTTCGCCGTAATGTGCCGCGGCACCGCCAGCGCGCCAGCTTCATCCAGTTCGATTCGGGCCAATATCTGGTCGATCAGGGCGCGATGACCAAGCTCTACGATTTCGAATTTTCGATGATCGGCGATCCGCTGGTCGACATCGCCACCATGGGGATGCGCAACAGCTATGAGCCGTTGGGCGCACCGCTGCCGGAACTGGTGCGCTATTATGAGGAAGCGACGGGTGAGCCGGTCGATCATGACGCGGTGGTTTTCCACGTCCTGCAATTCTCCCTGCTCGGCACGATGCAGTTCACCGGGACTGTCGGCAAGCCATGTCCCGGCGATCCGCATTCGGTCTATCTCATGTTTGATCTTGCGCTGCGCCGCTCCATCCTGCTGGCGCTGTCGCAGCTGACCGGCGATGCGCTGCCCGGACTGCCGCCGCTGGAACAGCGCACGGGTGACAATGCGCCGCTGCTGGCCAAGCTGGCCGATACGCTCGGGGCGCTTCCGGTGACGGGGGAGGCGGCCGAATCGCATAAGGCGCAGGTTGCCGAACTGATCGAATGGGTGCAGCGCGCCGACGATCACGGGGCGGACATGGTCGCGCGCAATATTGCGGATGTGTCCGCGCTTCTTGGTCGCCGCTTCGACCGCTGGGCTGACGCCGCCGAGGCGCTGGAGGCCCATATCATCGAAGCGGGACCGGAGGAGGACGCCGCGCTCATCGCCCTGCTCGCGACGATCGAGGGGCGGCGGCTGCAACTGTTTGGGCCGACTGTGCTGGGCGAAGCGGCGCGCCATGTCGTCCTGCCGATGACGCGTCTGGACTGAAGGGCGGTCGCGCCCTTGCCGTCGGACAGGTCACGCCCCTGTCCTTTATGGCGATGCCAATATGGAGGACAGGAGCAGGATATGAGCGAAAAGATAGTGCTGGTGACGGGCGCGACGCGCGGGCTGGGGCGCGGCATGGCGCGGGGCCTGGCCTCGCGGGGCCATGTGGTGGCGGTCACCGGGCGCGACCGGGCGCAGCTTGCCGAGGTCGTGAAGGAGATTGAAAGGGCGGGCGGCAAGGGCATCGCGCTGGCATGCGATCACCATGACGATCGCGCCGTGGAAAGGGCGTTCGCGCAACTGGCCGAGTGGACGGATGGCAGGCTGGACCTGCTCGTCAACAATGCCGCCGCGGTTTACGGACCCGAACTGGTCGCGCCGGGCGGTTTCTGGGAAAAGCCGCTCAGGCTGGCGGACATGATCACCATCGGCCTGCGCTCCAGCTATGTCGCGGCCTATCATGCCGCGCCGATGATGGTGGCGGCCGGCAAGGGCCTGATCGCCAGCATTTCCTTCTATGGCGCGGTGTCCTATTTTCACGGGCCGGCCTATGGCGCGGCAAAGGCGGGGACGGACAAGATGACGGCCGACATGGCGGTCGATCTTGCGCCGCATGGCGTTTCCGCCGTCTCCTTCTGGCCGGGCTTCATTCTCACCGATGCGGTGAAGGCCATGCCGCCCGAAATGATGCCCGAAGACCTGCGCGCCGCCATGCCCCATTGGGAAACGCCGGAATTTTCCGGCCTTGTCCTCGACCGGCTCGCGCAAGACCCGGACCTTGCCTCCCTGTCGGGCCAGGCGCTGATCGGCGCGGAACTGGGGGAGCGCTACGGCATCCGGGATACGGACGGGAAGCAGCCCCTATCCTATCGGGCGACGATGGGCGCGCCGACGCCTTTCATGCCGTCCGTCCGGCAAGGTTGAGAGGACAGAAATCAGGAGAGGAAAGGCAAAAGCGATGATCGATGCCGTGCTGGTCGTGCTGACCAAAGCCGTTCCGGGCCGGGAGGCCGATATGGAGGATTGGTACAGCAACATCCATATTCGCGACGCGCTGCGTTTCCGGGGGTCGGTGACGGCGCAGCGCTTCCGGCTCGCCGTGGAGCAGCCCTGTCCGCCCGAAGGCTTTGACTGGCAGTATCTCGCCTTCTACGACGTATTCGACCCGGTTCGCTTCAGTCGTGAGCATCTGGACAATGCGCTGACATCGCGGATGCAGGTGTCGGACGCCATTGATGACAGCCTGCTCTATGACTTTCATTATTATCCGTTGCTCTTTCAGGACAATGATCCGGAGGTCGCGCATTGCGGCGGCGTCATCCTGGAGGAATTCAACCCGCTTGCGGGCAGCGATGACCGTTTCAGACGTTTCTATGCGGAAAGCTATTTTCGCGAGGCGGCCGCCCGACCCGGCGTCAAATCGGCCGCTTTCCTGACCTTTCGCACCTTTGGCCAGATGATCCCGATGACGCCCGACTATCGCTATGTCGCGATCTACAGGATCAACGATCCGGACGCTGCCCATCAAGCATGGAGAGGCGCGGACGCCCTGCTGGCGAACAGCGGCCTGCTCCGGCCCGAGGGGATACGCATCACGCGGTGGGACCGTGCGACACCCCGTCTCACCAAGGACGATGTCCAGCATCCGACCGCCGTCGGCCTGGCGGAAGAAGAACGCGCCCGGGCGCAAATGGGCGACCGGGTACGCACCGGCGGCACGGAAAAGCTGGCGATGAGCTGATCCGTCAGGCGGTCGGGGGGCGATCGACGATGGTGCGCATCCGGCGATAGGCCGGGCGCGCCGCCATCCGCTCGACATAGGCGGCGATGTTCGGATGTCCCTCCACGTCGACGGACATGAACAGCCGCGTGGTAGTGAAAGGAAAAGTCATCATGATGTCGGCTGCCGTGAACCGGTCGCCCGCCATATATGGTTTATGCGAAAGCCGGTCGTCGACAAGTGTCAGCAGGCGCGCCGCATGGGTCCGTCCCGCGACACGGGAGGGGTGATCCTGCGCGATGCCTGCGCGTTCGGCCATGATCTCGGTCACCAGCGCCGGCATCAGGGATGATTCGGCGAAATGGAACCAGAAAAGATAATCAGCATAGTCCGGATCGCCGGGATTGGCGCGGAGCGTGCCCTTCCCTTGCGTCGTGGCGAGATATTCCATGACCGCCCCGCTCTCGGCGATCCGACGCCCATCGGCCTCGATCACGGGTGAAGAACCCAGCGGATGCAATGCCTTATAGGCGGGCTCCGCCGCGAGCGTTTCCAGCCGCGCATAGAAGCGGATGTCATAGGGCCACTCCACTTCCTCCATCAGCCAAACCGCGCGTTCGGAGCGGGACCTGTTAAGTTGAAAGATGGTGATGCTCATGAAGGGCTCTCCGCTTGAGGGGCGCCATAGATGCGCCGCTTATCAATTCCGCCAAACCTATCTTTATCTAGGTATCGCGGAGCGTCCGCCGTGGCAGCGTCCCGCTGCGGCGGAAGCCCAGCGGTCCCGCATCCATGAGAGACAGGAGAGAAGATGCCCATGACGGATTTATCGGGACGCGTCGCTATCGTCACCGGATCGGGCGCCAATATCGGGGAAGCCTGCGCACGAGCCCTGGCAAAGGCCGGCGCGGCAGTTATCCTGGCGGATATCGCGGTCGAGCGGGCAGAGGTCGTCGCCCGATCTATCCAGGCTTCGGGCGGACAGGCGACGGGGATGTTCCTCGATCTTGCGCAAGAGGACAGTATCACGGCGCTGGTCGAAGATGTGATGCGGCAGCACCAGCGCATCGACATCCTTCACAACAATGCCGCCGATACGCGGCTGGAGCAGATGGCGGCAGATGGCTCGCTTCTCGATCTCGATGCCGCGACCTGGGATCGCGCCTTCCACATCAATGCCAGGGGCACGATGCTGATGATCAAGGCGGTCGCTCCGCACATGATTTCAGGCGGCGGCGGTTCCATCATCAACACTTCGACGGGTGTGGCATTGACCGGCGACATCAACAATCCTTCCTATTCCGCGTCCAAGGCGGCTGTGAACGCCCTGACCCGCAATGCCGCCGTGCAGTTCGGCCGGTTCAATATCCGGGTCAATGCGGTCGCGCCGGGCCTCGTGCTCTCCCCCCTTGCCCGGGAGATGATGACCGCCGATCAGATCGCCATGGTCCAGCGGCATGTCCTTCTGCCGCGCGAGAGCGTGCCGGAGGATATTGCCGGCGCGGTGCTGTTCCTGGCATCGGATGGCGCGGCCTTCATCACCGGGCAGGTGATCGGGGTAGACGGCGGTATCGTTAACCACACGCCCTATGTCGCAGATATGCTGGAAAGCATGAACCGGGCGCACTGACCGGAAAGAGGGCGGGATGGGCATATTCACGCATGTCTGCCTTGGCAGCAACGATCTGGGACGGTCCGCCCGTTTCTACGATGCGGTGCTTGCGCCGTTGGGGATCGTCAATCTTGGCCCGTTTCTGGATCAGGGCATCGGCTATGGGAGACGGGTGCCCGAATTGCTTATCCTGCGCCCGCTCCACGGTCGGGCGACATGCGCCAACGGTGCGACTTTGGGATTGAAGGCGCCGGATCGCCGCGCGGTCGATCATTTTCATCGCGCAGGTCTGGCCGCGGGCGGCAAGGATGCCGGGCCGCCCGGTCCGCGCGGAGCGGTGCCCCATGCCTATGGCGCCTATCTGCTGGACCCCGATGACAACAAGATCTGCGCCTACTGCTTCGACCCGCCATAGGCGCACAGCTATCGATAGTCGGGCGCCCGGCGCTCATCAGGGAAACAGGAGGATATGGAATGGTGGGATCATTGGAGGGGCGCGTGGCGATCGTGACGGGCGCGGCGCAGGGCATCGGACGGGAGGTGGCGACAGTGCTGTCGGAGCGCGGCGCGACCGTGATTCTGGCGGACATATTGGCAGATCGGGTGGAGGCGGCGGCGGATTCGCTGCGCGGCAAGGGTCTTCGTGCCGAGGCGGAGACGTTCGACCTGACCGATGAGGACAGCGTCTGCGCTGCGGTCGCGCGGATCGCTGGCCGGCACGGGCGGATCGACATCATCCACAATAACGCCGCCTATCAGACGATCGAGCAGCGCGCCCTCGACCGCGATGTCGTCCATCTCGACACCGGCGCCTGGGACAAGGCCTTTGCCGTCAATGCGCGGGGGCCTATGCTGCTGTGCAAACATGCGCTGCCGGCCATGATCGCGGGGGGCGGTGGTTCGCTCATCCATTCCGCATCCGGTTTCGGCCTGCTGGGTGAAATGACGCTGACGGCCTATGGCGCGTCCAAGGCGGCGCTTATTAATCTCAGCCGCTTTCTCGCGACCCAATATGGCAAGCAGGGAATCCGGTCCAATGTGATCGCCATCGGCTTCGTCCTCAGTGATACGGCCGTCGAAACCACACCGCAGGCGGTCAAGGACGTACTGCGCGACCATCATCTCAATCCCGACCTCGGCAGCCCTCGCGATATCGCCCATGTCGTTGCCTTTCTGGCCTCGGACGAGTCCCGCTTCATCAACGGCGCGATGATCCCGGTGGACGGCGGCTTTACCGCGCATCAGCCCACAATGGTCGATTTCCAACGCCTGTTCGAGGCATCGGGGAGCAATCAGTTGTAGCCGACCAGCGCGCCGTCATAGCAGCGCGTCGACAAGCTTCGCGGTTTCGAGATCTTCATAGGCGGTGGTCAGCCGCAGATGATTCATGACGTTGATCTCCCAGCCATAATTGACGACGGGCGTCGTCAGCCAGCCGATATAGACGCCCCATATCAGGGTCCGCCGATATTCTTCCCAGGCACTGTCGAAGGCGGGAGGGCGCGCCACGCCTTCCTGTCCCAGGCGGTCCAGATAATAGCCCAGAAGATCGCGCTCATGCGCCCGCCGGTCCGCGATGGAAAGGCCGGTGGTCACGATATAGTTGACGTCGTGCATCGCGTAACCGCGCACCATGAGCTGCCAGTCGAGCAGGCCCGCTGTTCCGTCGGGCAGGCGGTAGCTGTTGCCGAGATGAGTGTCGCCATGCAGCAGCGTCTGGGGCAGGGTCGATTGATGCCGCTGGACCGCCTGCACGCCGGCAAGCAGCCGGTCCGGCGTCGTGCGCAGCCGCTGCACCATCTCCCGTTTGAAATTTTCGGTCTCGACCTCATGCGCGATATAGGCGGGCGCCAGTTCATTCATCATCGTTGCGACCGCGCCTTCGACATGCGTTTCGACCCAGGCCAGATCCGCGCTGAAGCGGGGCGACTCCCAGAAGCGGGCGTGCAGCCGGGCCAGTTGATCCAGCAGGGAGCGCACATCATCCGGCCCGGTCCGCACGGTCGTATTCGGGAAGGTCGCGCCCCGCACGCTCAGCTCTTCGAGCAACAGGCCGAAATGCGTGGTGGACGGATTGAAGTCGCCACCGAAACAGCGCGGCGCTTCCATCGCGAGTTCCGGCCGGATTCCCCGGTAGAAGGCCACTTCATTGGCGTAGAAGGGCGCCATGATCTCATCGACCGCCCGGGTCAGCTTGAGCACCAGGCGGTTGGGCAGGTCAGGGGGTGTGTCATCGGTATAATCGACCTCGATCGACACGCGCCCGGCGGTCGACACCATCTGCTCGCCATAGGTCTTGGCATCGATGATGCGCAGGCCGACGGCGGTTGCGCCCGCTACGGTCGTGGCCAGCAGCTGGTTGATATAATCGACGGTGATCCCGTCCGTGGATGTGGGATGTTTCAAGGCCATAAGGATACTCATCGGAACAGAGGGCGGTTCAGCTTGCCGAGGGCGTGACAACAGCGACCCTATCCAATTGCAGGTTCCTTGATCGACGACGTGGCCAGTCTGACCGAAACGGAGCCTGCGGGCTTTTGGTACAGGAGAGAGCTATGCGTGAAGCTGCGTTGGAACTGCTCAACCGGACGATGGACGAGCAGTTGAAGCGATCCGAGCATCCCAGCGATTTTCCGGCCCTTCCCCCGATTCCCGCCGGCCGGTACACCGACCCGCGTTTCGAGGCGCTGGAAAAAGACGGGCTTTGGAATCGGACCTGGCTGCTGGCCGGCATTGCGTCCGACCTGCCGGAGCCGGGTTCCTATCGTCTGTTCCAGCATCTGGACCGCTCGGTCATTCTCTCGCACGGCAAGGATGGCCGGATACGGGCGTTCCATAATGCCTGCCGTCACCGGGGGTCGCCGCTTCTGCTCGAACCGCAGGGGCGGGCCATGCGCTTTATCTGCCCCTATCATGCCTGGGGTTACGATCTGGAAGGAACACTCAAATCGGTGCCAAGCCAGCATGATTTCGCCTGTCTCAACAAGGCGGAGAACGGCCTGATCGAAGTGCGATGCGACACCTATCGCGGTTTCATCTTCATCAATTTCGATGATGACGCGGAACCGTTACAGGAGTTTCTGGGTGAATTCGTCGCGCTGACCGAAGGATATCCGCTGGATCGAATGGTGGTGAAGGATCATTTCTTCATCGAAATGGCGTGCAACTGGAAAATCGCCTATCATAATTTCCTTGAGATCTATCACGTCAATACGGTTCATCCTAAAACACTGGCACCGCATCTGGATTCCCGCAGTTTCGTGATTGCCCTCTATGAAGGCGGTCATATGCGGTTCGGCACGCGCAAAAAGGGCGGGGAGTCGCTGTTCAAGACCCCGCCGATCAAACCGGACGACATCGCGCCGGTTTTTCTGGAAAATACGGTTGCGCTGCCGACCTTCCCCAACACGTTTTTCTCGCTCGATCCGGTGGGGTTCAACCTGCAATGCTTCTGGCCGGTGGGTTCCGATCGGTCGATCATGGAAGTGCGTCAGATGGGGTGGGCAACCGAGAGTGAGGATGACAGGCTTTATTGGCAGGGCATGCGCGAGGCGACCGAACATATCCTGTCCGAAGATCTGTGCCTGTTCGAAAATATCCAGCAATCGCTGAGGAACGGGACGATCCCGTCAATCTGGGCGGGCTATCAGGAGCGCGCGCTTTACTGGTTCGAGGAAGAAATCGATCGGCGCATCGGGCCGGACCGGGTGCCCGCCGACTTGCGTGTCCAGCCGCGCATCGCGTCCTTCATGGCGCCGCGCAGCGCATGATCGCGCCGGTCGAGGCGGGGCGGCGGCGTTAGAATCGATGGCCCCCAGCCGCGGCCCGTGCGCGGCAGGGGGCCATGACCGTCATTCGCCCAGCAGTTTCCAGCTGCCCAGATCCTCGCCCGCGGCGAAGAACCGCTCGTTCATCGGCAGGCCGTTCTGGCCCCAATGGTCCATGTTCGCCACCCAGGCCTGAATACCGTACATCACCCAGCGCGGTACCTGTTCATTCCAGATGGTGTCGAGATCGATGACGTTGGTCGCGCCTTCCCTGATCAGGCAGTCGCGATAATGGGCGATCAGGTCGCGATGATTTTGGCGGCGCTCCTCGATCGTCAGCGATCCGACGGTGAAATAGGTGAGGTCGCGCCATGGCCGCCCGCGCCGGCCCAATTGCCAGTCGACCCACATGCGCTCGCCATTGGGCAGGATATAGGTGTTGCCCTGATGGCAGTCGCCCAGGATGATGCAATAGGGGGCATCGAAGGCGCGTTCGAATTCCACCAGCCGGTCATAGGCGCGCTCGACCCGGCGTGCGTCGTCCAGATAATGTCTGGGCGCGATGGCGCGGAAATTGGGGTCTTTCAGATTCTCGCCGATCCAGTGCCACATGATGCGAACCTGATTATAATCGACCGGAACCGCCATGGATGTCGGCAGCCAGGGCGCCGCTTGAGGGGTGATCAATGGGCTGTCCCACAGACCCGCATGCAGTTTTGCTAGATCCGCCAGCGCGGTCGCGACCCCTTCGACACCGGCATGCTGGGTCGAATGGCCGAACTTCCCGCCCCGATCGGTGAGATCCTCCAGCACGATGACGCCCTGCGCCGACCCGTCGTCATCCCAGTCGGCATAATAGCAGCTGGCCGTGTTGGCGGTGAGTTTGTCCGTCAGGAAATGATAGAAGCGCGCTTCAAGCGCATGGATGTCGACATCATCGAACATGCCCGACCAGTTCGACTTGATGCACAGATTGCGCGGCAATCCGGCGGCCTGCCCGGCCTCGTTCCAGTCCACGGCAACGCGCAATTTCGTGGTGTGGCTGTCGAACAGTTGCACGACCTCCATCGATTGCGCGACGACTCCCGGATATTTGTTGGCCAGCAACGATCCCAGCCACGCGGCGTCCGGCGTGAACCGGCCGCGGGGCAGGGCGGCGGCGCGGGCGGGATAGGGACGGGGGACAAGATGCCGGTCGATGACGGCAACGGGGGCGACGGCAGGCTCGCTCATGCAATGTCCTCTCTCTTGGGGACCGTGCCGCAGCTCTGCATCGATGCAGTCATCCGGCATGATCCTGGTGCAGAGGCGATTTTGGTCGCCCGAACGGAAATCGAGCCTGCCGGGCGGTAGGTCGATTGGAGCCGCCGTTGCGTGGGGGCGTCAGCCTTGCATCGCGCCGAAACAGGTCCGCAATTCTTCGACGAAAAGCGCCGGCTGCTCGAAGGCCGCGAAATGGCCGCCGGCATCCAGTTCGTTCCAGTGAATCAGACGCGGGTAGCTGCGTTCCGCCCAGCGACGCGATGGACGGAAGATTTCCTGCGCAAAGATGCTCACGCCCACCGGAAGGTCCAGTTTTCGGGCCTGAAACGCACTGGCGCTTTCCCAATAAAGCCGCGCCGATGAGGCGCCGCTGTTGGTGAACCAGTAGAGGCTGATCACGTCCAGCATTTCGTCCTGCGTCAGGGCATCCTCCGGCACACCCTGATTGTCGGTCCACGCCTGGAACTTCTCGTAGATCCAGGCGGCCTGCGCGACGGGTGAATCGGCAAGGCCATAGCCGATCGTCTGCGGGCGGGTGCCCTGCAATTTGGCGTAGCCGGAATCATGATCCTGATAATATTGCATCCGCTCGACCGTTTTGGCCTCGGCGGGGGTCAGATCGGCAAAGTCGCTTTCCACCGGAAAGACGAGCGGCATGTTGAGATGGACGCCGATGCATTCCGGCGGCGCCGCCATGGCGATGGCGGTCGTGACCGCCGCGCCCCAGTCGCCGCCCTGCGCGACGAAGCGGTCATAGCCCAGCCGGCGCATGAGCTGAATCCAGCCATCCGCGATTGTCTCGACGCCCCAGCCGGTGGCCATTGGCTTATCCGAAAAGCCGTAGCCGGGCAGGGAGGGTATGACGACATGGAAGGCCGGGGCATCCGGCGCGCCATGGGCGGCGGGATCGGTCAGTGGTCCGATCACCTTCAGAAACTCCAGCACCGATCCCGGCCAGCCATGGGTCAGGATCAGCGGCAGCGCATCCGGCCGGGGGCTGCGCACATGGATGAAATGGATCGAAAGACCGTCTATCGGGGTGGTGAACTGGGGCAGGGCATTGAGCGTCCTTTCGCACCGCCGCCAGTCATAGCCCTCCGCCCAATAGGCGCACAGATCGCGCAGCGCCGCGAGTGGCACCCCCTGGCTCCAGTCGCTGACCGTCTGCGTCTCGGGCCAGCGGGTGCGGCGTAATCTTTGGCGCAGATCGTCCAGAGCCTCCTGTGGAACATTGGCGCGGAAGGCGGTGATGGCGGCGGTCATCCGATCACCCCCCTCGTCAAAACTGGATGCTGAGCGCCGCGACGGTGCCCAGATCCTCGCCCGCCACGAAGATGCGCTCGACGATATGCGTGCCCTTCTGGCCCCATTCGTCCATGTTCGCGATCCACGCCTGCATCGCATAGGGCGGCCAGCGGCGATAATATTCCCACAGCGTGTCGTCGTCCGGCACGCCGAGCGCCCCCGTTTCGACCAGGCAGCGGCGATAGTGGCGCAGCAATTCCCGGTCATGGGCGCGCCGTTCCTCGATCGTGAGGGCGCCCAGCACGAAATAGGTGAAGTCGCGGATCGGCCGTCCCTTGCGGACGAGCTGCCAGTCGAGCCAAACGCGCTCGCCATCGGGGCGGACATAGCTGTTGCCCTGATGGCTGTCGCCATGGACGAGGCACCATGGCCCCTGTTCCTTGGTCCGCGCGAAATCGATCAGGGCGTTGTAGACGTGATGCAGGCGGGAGAGATCGCCCTTGATCCAGCCCGGCAGGAAGGCCTGATAGTCAGGCTTGGCATGGTTCTGCTCGGCAAAGCCGTACATCATGGTCAGTTGCTGCGTGTCCACCGGCGTCGCCATGGAGACGGGCAGCCAGTCAGCCGCGTGAAGGACGGGGCTGTCCCAGAAGGCGCCATGAATGCGGGCGAGGCTGGCGACCGCGCGCGCCGCTTCCTCCACGCCCATATGGTCGGTGCTGATGCCGAAATGGCCGCCCTCAATGGACAGATCCTCCATCACGACCAGTCCCTGACCGCTGTCGGGGCGCGGGTCCCATGCCTCGAAATAGGATCGCGGGGCGGGGAAGGCGACGTGGCGGCGAAAATCCTCATAGAAACGGGCTTCGAGGCGGCAGATGCCCTGACTGTCGAACTGCGCCCAATTGGCCTTGAGGCAGACATTTTCGGGAATGCCCGCCGCCTTGCCGACATCGTTGAGGGTCAGTCTCACCTGATATTTGGTGGTGTGGCTGTTGCGGAGGAACACCTCCTCCATCCCCTCGACCACGATGCCGGGATAGCGCGGCTGCATGATCTGCGTCAGCCATTGCGCTGTCACATCGTCCAGATGGGCGGGAATGCCGACCGGATTGGGCATGCTCGACATGCGGGAAGTTCCTTATCTGATTTTCTTGAGTTCGCGCAGCGCCCGGTTGGCTGCGATCCGCCCGGCAATGCCCGATACGCCGCCGCCCGGATGCGCGCCCGCGCCACCGATCAGGAAGCCGGGGAAAGGCGGCTTGGGGCCGCCAAAGCCGGTGGCAGGGCGATGGACGCCCGAGCGCAGCGCGCCGAAGTCGATATGGGTCACGCAGCCATTGGTGACGTTGAGGCGCGTTTCGCGTTCCCGCGCGGTCTCGACGAAGCGGCCGACCTCCGTGTCCAGACCGTCGTAAAATTCACCCAGATGGCTGATGACAGAGGCCATGGTCCTGTCCTTGAGCGTGGGCGACCAGCCTTCCCGCGCATCCACGGCCACGCCCGGCAGGTAGACATAGGCGAGCGAGCCGCCGGGAGGCGCCTGCGTCGGATCGGAATTGGACAGCGGGCTGAGCGACATGGCATGCCGGTCGGGAATGTCGCCGCGCCGCGCCATGGCGAAGGATTGGCGCACTTCCTCCGGTGTGCCGATCAGGCCGACCGCCTTGTTGAGATCGGCGTCATCATGGCGCAGGTCCTGATGCTTCTTGAGGCTGAGCGGACCCGACATGGCGATGTTGGCGAGGAAGGGCGCGGCGTTCGACCGGTTCGCCGGGGCATGTTCGATCCGCTGTGTCAGCGCACGCGGCACGCCGCCGGGCGTCGTGAGGCGCATGGCCGTGCGGGGATCGCAGGTCGCGATCACCATTTTGGCGCGGATGACCCGACCGTCCTCCAGCCGCACGCCCTTTGCCGCGCCGTCATCGACGATGATCTCGGCGACGGGCGCATTGAGTTCGATCGTCGCGCCCGAAGCCTCGATGCTGCGCGCGAGCGCGTCGGAGAAGGATTGCAGGCTCCCGATCGGCTTGCCGGTGCCATATTTATGGGTGACGGCGAAGATCATATAGGCGGCGGCATTGCCGTCATCGTCGACGGGGCCAGCCCCTGCCGCGATGCCGAGCAGCAGGGCGATCGTTGCCGGATGCTCGAACCGCTCGCACGCGATCTGGTCGGCCGTCGCCTTCGACATGGCGATCAGCTCGTCCTTCAACCGGACATTGCGGACCGCGCTGCCGATCATCTTGGAGAGATTTCTGACGTCCGGCCGCCCCGGCTCGGCCATCATGAGCGGAAAGCCAATGTCCATCATGACGTTCAGTGTCTTCATGAACTCCAGATAGGCCTTGCCGTCATTGCGGTTGATGCGCGTAATATCCTCGGCCGTGCGATGATAGTCGTAGAAAAGCGCGATGGAGCTGCCGTCGGGATGGAGATAGGCGTAGGTCGGATCGGGATCGACAGTGCGCAGGCCGTATTTGTGCAGGTCGAAGTCCTCAATGATGCCGGATTTGCGCGCGAACAGCAGTTCGACGGCGCAGGGCGTCACCATATGCTCCGGAGCTTCGGGAATCATATAGCCCGAACTGGTCATGCCGCCGACCTTGGCCAGGCGCTCGACCACGACGACCTTCTTGCCTGCCTTCGCCAGATATCCGGCGGCGGCCATGCCATTATGCCCTGCGCCGATGACGACGACGTCGACCTGATCCGTCATTTCCTGTTCCCCTTCTTCGTGCCCGGTCAGCCCTTCGCGGCGGCGGTATAGGCCTTGCCCCATTCGGCCAGCGCAACGAGGCGGGTCTTGCGATCGGCCTGGATCTGCGGGATTTTCCCCTCATCCGGACCATCGGGCACGATCACCAGCGGTTCCTTGCCGAGGCTGGCGAGGGCAAGAGCGCAGACCTCGGCGGGATCATAGGCAATGGAATAATCCATCCCCAGCCCCTCGGTGGCGCGGCGCAGGGTCGGCGTGTCCATGATCGGCGCGGCCATGCCGACGATGTCGACATTCTGCCCGTCCAGTTCCGCCCAGAGCGATTCGACGAAATTGAGTTCGAAAGCCTTGGTTGCGGAATACATGACAAGCCAGGGCTGCCCGCCAAGGCCCGCGCCGGATGACATGACGACGAGGCCGCCCTTGCCGCGCTTCAGGAAGCGATTGCCAAAACCATGGACCGCCTCCAGCACATTGGCGGCGTTCATCGTCAGCAGCCGCAACGAGCGATCGACCGGTGCGCCCAGGAAGCTGTTGCCCGCGCCGTCGGCGCCGGCATTGGAAATATAGAGGCCGATGTCGAGATCGGCGGTCGCCTCGACCAGTCGGCTGCCCATGCCCTGTTCGGTGAGGTCGGCGGTGATGGCCCGATATTCGATGCCATGTTCGGCCGCCAGCCGTTGGCCCAGCGCATCGAGCGCCTCCTGCCGGCGTGAGACGAGTACCAGATGGATGCCCATGGCGGCGAGCTGTTCCGCATAGCAGGCGCCGGTCCCTTCGGAAGCGCCGGCGATGACGGCCCAGGGACCGTATTTTTCGGCGAAAGCGGCGCGGTCGAAGGGCGGAAGGTCGATTTTACGCATCGCGTGCAAGTCCTCTCTTGGTGCCGGCCTTATCGGCGCTGTCGGCGATTGCGCGGACCCTAGAAGAGGAGCGCCCCGCGACAGCCTATCGGGAGGCAGGGCCGCATCAAATCGGAATGAAACGGCCCATGGGGAGGCACATGGCAAAAGAATGTCGGAGGGGTGCTTGTCGTATAATGACAAAAACGTCATTAAATGAAAATGCTAATGAGAGGAGGTGATTCGGATGCGATCTGAAGCAGTGGAAAAGCGCATGGCGGACAAGCGGCCTGTGGCCTTCGTCGCTGATCCCGTGGGCATCGCCGCATCGCTGCGGTCCTTGCTGGAGGACCATGCCGCCGCCTGCGAACGCGAGCGGCGGATCGTTCCGCCGGTGATGGCGGCGTTGCGCGCGTCCGGCCTGTTCCATATCACGGCGCCCCAGCGCGCGGGCGGCCCCGGACACAGGCTGACCACCCATATCGAGACCGTGGTCGAACTGGCCAAAGGCTGCGTCGGCACCGCCTGGGCCTATGGTCTTTTGTCGGGGATCACCGGGACCGCGCTCGCACTGCCGCCGACCATGACTGGGCGGCTGTTCCGAACCGGCGAGGAACTGTTTTGCAGCGCCTCCGCGCCTTCTGGCAAAGCGGTCGCGGTGCCGGGCGGCTATCGCGTTTCGGGGCGGTGGGGCTATGGATCGGGATGCCTGCATGCCGACTGGGCGCTGAACGGCGTCATGATCGATACGGATCGGGGCGCCGAACAGGCTCTGGCGTTTCTGGACCTGCGCGATGCGGCCTGTTCGATCGAGGACAACTGGCATGTCGCGGGCATGGCCGGCTCCGGCAGCAACATGATTGTCGCGCAGGATTTGTTCGTGCCGGAGGAACTGATCCTCTGGTCGTCGCGCAGGCCGCCCGCCGAGGCGATCCTGGCGATGGAGGGGCTGGAGCCGCGCGACCGCTGGCCAATGGAGCCGCTATTTCCCCTCGGCGTGCTCGCGCCGATGCTGGGCGCGGCGACGGCGCTGCTCGAAGGTGTGGTGCAGGCGATGCCCAAGCGGCAGGTGGTGGGCTGGACCTATGCCGGGCAGAGCGGTTCGGAGGCGTTGGTCGGCATGACCGGCCGCGCGGCGATGGAGATCGATTCGGCCTGGCTGCATGTGCGCCGGGCCGCCGGGATGCTGGACGAAACCGCGCAACGCCGCGTGCTCACGGGCTTTGACAAGGCGCAGCTCCAGGCCGATTGCGGCTATGCGATGGAATTGCTGCGCGCGGCGGGCAACCGGCTGATGGATGTCGCCGGGCCGGGCGCCTTCGCCCTTTCCAGCCCCTTGCAGCGGATGTGGCGCGACCTGAGCGTCGGCACCCGCCACAATGCACTGAACGGTCAGCTTTCGCTGGAGCTTTACGGCCGGGCGATCACGGGCCTTCCGTCCAATATTGCCCTGCTGCCCGACATCACGCCGGCCCCGGTCTGGGCGGAACCGAAATGACAGGAGGACATATCATGGCACAACCGACCGCGCAGGAGATGGCGACATTCCTGAAGACGCAGGCCGACCTGTTCAGCGAGGGCCGTATTGACGATTTCATTGCGGCGTTCCGCGCGATCGCGCCGGGCGGCTTCAAGGTGCAGGACCCGGCCACCGGCCCGGTGCAGGAAGGCTGGGACAAGCTGGAGGCGCTGTGCGGGCAATATGTCGGATGGAAGCTGATCGTCGAGGATGTGAAGGTGAGCGGCAACGAAGCGGTCATCTATGTCCGCAATGAAGGCGACTATAACGGGCATCCTGTCAGCGTGCACAGCATCGAACATTATATATTCGGCGAGGATGGCAGCCTGCTTGCGCGCTATTTCCACCCGATGCAATAGGGAGGCGATGACCAACGCCGTGCCTGCTTCCCCCACTGTCGATCCGCGCACGGCGGCGGCGGCAATCAGGCGTGCACGGATGCGTGAGCGGTTGCTGGACGCCGTGCTCGACCTGTATCAGCCGGGGCAGGGCAGCGGCAGTCTGGTGATCGACGACGTGATCCGCGCCGCGGACGTGTCGCGCGGCAGTTTCTACAAATATTTCGACTCCCTTGACGCTGCGGTGAATGAACTGGGCGAGCGGATGACGGCGGACCTGATCGCCGATTTCCGCAGGCTGTTCGACGATGTGACGGACCCGCTGGTCCGGGCGGTCGGCGGCGCGGCCATGGCGATGGCGCGGGGATGGCATGATCCGCGCTGGGGCGGTTTTACCTGCCGCGTCGACTATGTCGATTATTTCGCGCGGGCGAGCATGTTCGACCTGCTGGTGCGCGACGCGCTGGATGCCGCGCGGAATGGCGGGCAGATGACGTTCCGGTCGCTCGACGTGGCGGTGGATCTGATCGTCGGCATGACGATCGAGGCGCGGCGGCGCCTGATGCTCCGATCGGTCGAGCCACGCGCCTATATTGACGAGATGATTGAACGCACCTTCGCCGGGCTTCGGGCGGACCCTGCCGCCATCGAAGCGGCAAGCGTGCGGGCATGGGATGTGATGATACAGGCCGCGCCCGGCCTTGGCTGGTGGCGAAGTGGGGAGGGGCTGGGCTGACCGACGGACCCCGAATGCAATCGGAGAGGAATTGGCTCCAGGAGTGGCCGATGCCCTAGAGCCGGGTCCAGCAAGGCGTCCCGGCCTTGTCCAGCGGACCGCAACTGGCCACGCGCGTCGCGCCGTTGGAAGCGATCAGGATCAGCCAGTCGCCGCTATCCTCGCACCGCAGCGCCCAGGCGGCATTGGGACCGATATCGCCCCTGAACAGAGCCTTGGACGTGCGCGTGCATGTCTGTCCCGCATCATGCATGAGCTTGGCGAAGGCCGCGCTCCGGCCGGTCGCACTCTGGGTTTCGATGGCGTTGCTGTAGATGTTGCGGCTGCTGCCCTGCCGCGTCATTTCGGCATAGCCGATCCGGACGAGCAATATGACCGCGATCATTGCTGTGGGCAGCAGCGTCCACAGCATCGCGCGACGAATGTTACCGCCGGCATGGCCGCATGCGCGGCACCACCCTCCATAACCTTCCTGCGGCGTTTTGCATCTGGGACATTTCATCATGCCGCTCTACAGGCGCCCGGCCCAACGACACCCTATCCTTGGAGAGGAACGGACCGCTCTGCGCTGCTCCATTCTATAGAATATGGAATCGCAGGACATATATTCCGAACCCTATTGGGGTTTGACCCCGGATTGGCGCGATTCGGCCGAGCCGTTACAGTCCCCGGCGACGCGGCGTCAGGCCGTGGCGGCCGTGCTGCGGTCAAGGATCGTGTCCGGCGCCATTCCGCCCGGCGCTCTGCTGCGGGAAACGGCGCTGGCGCAGGATCTGAATGTGAGCGCGACACCCATTCGGGAGGCGCTGGGCACGCTGGCCTCGGAGGGGCTGGTCGAGGTCGAAACGCACCGGCTGAAGCGGGCGACACCGATCGACCCTGACGTGACCCGGGACCTGATCCGCGTGCAGGCCGAACTGTGGCGGCTGGGTTATGGCTGGGGCATGCCCCGTATCGGCGCGGCGGAGATCGTAGCACTGGAGCGGGCGATCGCGCGCTATCGGGCGGCAGTGGAGAGCGGCGAATATATGGCCGCGGTCATGGCCAGCCTCGATTTCCATACCATTTTCATCAAGGCCTCGGAGAGCCGCGAACTGTTGCGCTCGACGCTGGACCGGCGCGGGCTGATCGCCCGCTTCATTTTCCTGCACGGCATTGCAACTCTGAGCGAAAGCGGTCTGCGCCACCATGAGGCAATATTGCAGGCGTTCCTGGAGGGTGATCGGGACGGCGTGCTGGCCTGCCTCGACCGGATGGCGGCGCGTCTGATCGCCCTATGTGATAGCGAAGCCGTGCCGGGCGACGATCAAGATCAACACCAAAAGGACTGACAATGGATTTCGAACTGCCCGAAGAATATCGTTCCTTCCGCGACATGGTGCGCCGCTGGGTGGACAAGGAAGTGCCCAAGGACTGGGCGCGCGCACTGGAGAAGGACGAGCATAACTATCCCTTCGCCCTTTGGGACAAGTTCACCGAAGCGGGTTTCCACGGCGTCGGCATATCGGAAGACTATGGCGGGCAGGGCGGCGACGTCGTCATGCAGATGCTACTGGCGCGGGAACTGGCCCGGTCGCTGGGCGGGCTGGCGTGGATATGGGGCATCACCAGCTTCGCCGGGTCCAAATCCATCGGGCTTTATGGGTCGGCCGAACAGAAAGCGAAATATCTGCCACTGATCGCGACAGGCCAGTTGAAGGCCGCAATCGCCTTTACCGAGCCGGGCGGCGGCACGGACCTGCTGGGCGCGATGGCCACCACCGCGGATCGGGTCGATGGCGGGTGGAAGCTCAATGGCGAGAAGATCTGGTCTTCCTCCGCGCATGTCGCCGACTATCTGCTGGTGATTGCGCGCAGCGACAGGACCGTCGAGAAGAAGCATCAGGGCCTGACCCTCTTCTGGGTGCCGACAAATACGCAGGGCGTGAAGATCACGCCGCTGGCCAAGCTTGGCATGCGATCGATGGGCAGCTGCTCCGTTCATTTCGAGGATGCGTTCGTCGCGGACGAGCATGTTCTGGGTGAAGCGGACAAGGCCTGGTACATGCTGCTGCCCACGCTCAACAATGAGCGCATCATGGTAGGCGCCTTCTGCCTGGGCGTCATCGACGGCGTGCTGGAAGACGCGCTCGACTATATGAAGCAGCGCAAGGCCTTTGGCGGGATCATCGGCCGGTTCCAGAGCTTGCAACATTATATCGCCGACATCGCGACCATGCAGAAGACGACCGAACTGATGCTGCATTACTGCGCCGACAAGCAGAGCCGGGGCGAGAATGTCGGCGTCGAGGCCAATATGCTCAAGCTCATGGCGTCCGAAAACGCCAATGCCGCAGCCGATATGGGCATCCAGATATTGGGCGGCATGGGCTATTCGGCGGAAACCGACATGCAGCGCTACTGGCGCGACAGCCGCCTGTGGCGCATTGGCCCCATCACCAACGAAATGGTGCGCAATGGCATTGCGGAGAGCCTCGGCCTGCCGCGATCCTTCTGAAAGACAGGTGCCTGGCGGGTGGACGGTGTCCCAATGTCCACCCGAA
>NZ_CP158132.1:2727500-3203633 GCF_036038995.2 Sphingobium sp. SJ10-10 | reverse complement strand
AAACAGTCGACCCCCATCAACTGCACCCCCATAGGCAGGGGCGATGCGACGCAGAAACCCGTTCCGGAAAAGCCCCGCCTTCCCGAGTTTCGTGCATCAACTAACCTTCTGATGGCCGCCGGAAATTCGATTCGAGTGGCAGCCGGAGGATCAAAATAGACAGGCCTGCATCGCCGGATCAAGGGCACTGCCAGTCAAAAATGTGAAATAAAGCCGTTGACTCGGCAAACCCGCAGAAAAGGCCGGTTTGAATAAATTTCTATATATATCAGATACTTAATAGATCATCTTGACCGCCACCTGTCTCGAATCGAGAGAGAATCGCCGGAAATAGGCGCTTCCTCCAAAATGACCCTTTGGTGAACGAAACATGAAAAAGCCCGCCCCGCTGAGAATCGCGGGGCGGGCGTATTTCTTCTGACGAGTTTGAAAGTGGCTGGGGCTTAGCCCAGCGCGCCGACGCGCTTCGTCAGGCGGCCGAACTTGCGAGCCGCAGTATTCTTGTGCAGCACGCCGCGGGCCACGCCACGCGCGAGTTCCGGCTGGACCGACTGAAGCGCCGTGGTCGCAGCCGCCTTGTCGCCGGCGGCGAGGGCGGTTTCGACCTTCTTCACCAGGGTGCGAATCCGGCTGATGCGGGCGCCGTTGATTTCGGCGCGGCGGGCGTTGCGGCGGATGCGCTTCTTGGCTTGCGGCGTATTGGCCATTTACTGTCCTCGGTTCTCGTCAAATCTCATGAAAAGGCCCGCCGGGAATCGCCAGCCAGCCCTGTGAAGGTGCGCCCCTTACAGGGGATCATGAGGGGCGTCAACCGCTGAACGCCCCGCTATCGCTGGCATTTCGGGCAGAAAAAGGTCGATCTGCCCCCATCCACCCGGCGGCTTATGAGCGTGCCGCAAAGGCATGGCTGCCCTTCGCGGCCATAGACCCGCCATTGTTTGGAGAAATAGCCCAGCTCCCCATCGGGCCGCGCATAGTCGCGCAAAGTGGAGCCGCCAGCGGCAATGGCGGCGGTCAGCACCTCGCGAATCGCCTCGACCAGCAAAGTAAGGCGCGGGCGGCTGATCCTGCCCGCTTCGCGGGTCGGGGCGATGCCCGCCATGTTGAGCGCTTCGCAGACATAGATATTGCCCAGACCCGCGACGATGCGCTGATCGAGCAGCGCGGCCTTGATCGAGGTCGCCTTGCCATGGAGCCTGGCCGCCAGGGCGGCGGCGGTGAAGTCCGGGCCCAATGGTTCCGGCCCCATGCGGGTGAACGGGCTATAGCTTTCCCAAACCTCGCTGCGGACGAGATCGAGCGAGCCGAAGCGGCGGGGATCGTTGAGGGAGAGCAATCGCCCGCCCGAAGTCTCGATCAGCAGATGGTCGTGCGCGCCGATCTCCGCCGGGTCGATTCGCCAGCGGCCGGACATGCCGAGATGGAAGATCAGCGTGTCGCCCCGGTCGGTGTCGATCAGGCCATATTTGGCGCGGCGGGCCAGCGCCGTGACTGTGGCGCCGGTCAGGCGCTGGCGCAAATCGACGGGAATCGGGAAGCGCAGGTCGGCGCGGCGCGGCTCGACACGGGTAAGGACGGCGCCCTCAAGAACCGAGCGGAGGCCCGTGACCGTGGTTTCGACTTCGGGGAGTTCGGGCATGGCCTTTCTATGTCGTGCGTCAACCGGCCGGGCAACAGGCGACTTGATGCATGCGCCGCTCCCCGGACATTTTAGCTGATCTCAGATGTTTCCTCTCCTCAAGAAAATGCTCTAGAGCGTGCGCCCATGAGTGAAACCGCTTCCTTTGGCTATCGCGATGTCGAAGCCACCGACAAACAGGGGATGGTCCGCGCCGTCTTCTCCAACGTGGCGTCCAAATATGATCTGATGAACGACGCCATGTCGGCGGGCGCGCATCGGCTGTGGAAGGACCAGTTCGTCAATCGCGTGAAGCCACGGCGGGACGAGCAGATTCTCGACATGGCGGGCGGCACCGGGGACATTGCTTTCCGGATGCACAAGCATGGCGCGCGGGTCACGGTGTCGGACATCAACCCCGAAATGCTGGCCGTGGGCGTCGAACGGGCGCAGAAGAAAGGCTATGAAGGTCTGATCTGGTCGGAGCAGAATGCGGAAGAGTTGAGCTTCGGGGATCGCGCTTTCGACGCTTATACGATCGCGTTCGGCATCCGGAACGTGACGCATATCGACAAGGCGCTGCGGGAAGCGCATCGGGTGCTGAAATTTGGCGGGCGCTTCTTCTGCCTCGAATTTTCCACCACGACCTGGCCGGGCTTTTCGGATGTCTATGACGTCTATTCGCATCGGCTGGTGCCTAAGCTCGGCAAGCTGCTGGCGGACGATGAGGACAGCTATCGTTACCTGATCGAATCGATCCGGCGCTTCCCGACCATGCCGGAGTTCGAACGGATGATCCGGGAAGCCGGGTTCGTGCAGACCAAGGTCGAGCCGATTCTCGGCGGGCTGGTCGCAATCCATAGCGGCTGGAAGATTTGATGGGCAGGCAAGTAAAGCCCCTCCCGTTCAGGGGAGGGGTTGGGGTGGGAGCCATCCATTTTGCACAGCGCTTGGGGCACTCCCCCACCCCCAACCCCTCCCCTTCAGGGGAGGGGAGCAAGTAACGTGGCCTCCCATATCACGCATATCTGGCGGCTGGTTAAGTGGAGCCGTATCCTAGCGCGCCATGGAGCCTTGCGGGGAATTGAGCGCGATCCCTTGACCCCGACGCCAGTGCGGCGGCTGATCAAGGTGGCGCGTTTCGGCGCGCGCGTGCCCAGGCAACCACGCTATGCCGACGCCTTTCAGTCCATCGGCCCGGCGGCGATCAAACTGGGGCAGACGCTGGCGACGCGGCCCGATCTGGTAGGCGACGAGGCCGCCAATGATCTGCTGCGCTTGCAGGACGCGCTGCCGCCCGTGCCCTTTGCGACCATCAAGGCGCAGATCGAGCAGAGTTTCGGGCGACCGCTGGAGGCGCTGTACAGCCGCTTCGATGAGGAGCCGGTGGGCGCGGCCTCCATCGCGCAGGTGCATCGGGCGGTCACGACGCAGGGGCGCGACGTCGCGGTCAAGGTGATCCGCCCCGGCGTCACCGATCAGTTCAATCGCGACATCCAGACCTATGAATGGGCCGCCGCCCATGTCGAGATGCTGGGCGGCGAACTGGCGCGGCTGCGGCCCCGGCTCGTCATCGCGAACATGAAGCGTTGGACGGCGCGGGAACTCGACCTGCGGCGCGAGGCGGCCTCCGCCTCCGAATTGGGCGAGGCGATGGAGGCGATGCCCGG
The DNA here is from genome assembly GCF_036038995.2 of Sphingobium sp. SJ10-10. NCBI lineage: Bacteria > Pseudomonadati > Pseudomonadota > Alphaproteobacteria > Sphingomonadales > Sphingobiaceae > Sphingobium > Sphingobium sp. SJ10-10. The sequence goes on along the minus strand of NZ_CP158132.1, from coordinate 3,200,345 downwards.
CTATCGCGTGCCCGCCATCGACTGGGACCGCACCAGCGGCAAGGTCATGACGATGGAATGGATCGACGGGGTCAAGATCTCCGATCGGGACGCGCTGATCGCCGCCGGGCATGATGTGAAGGAGATCGCGTCGCGGCTGGTGAATGCTTTCCTGCGGCAGGCGATTGCCGAGGGCTTCTTCCATGCCGACATGCATCAGGGCAATCTGTTCGTGACCGCCAATGGCGATATCGTCGCCATCGACTTCGGCATCATGGGGCGGATCGACCGGCGCGCGCGCATGTGGCTGGCGGAGATTCTCTATGGCCTCATCACCGGCAACTATAAGCGCGTGGCGGAAATCCACTTCGAGGCGCAATATGTGCCGGGCCATCATAATGTCGAGGAGTTCGCGACGGCTCTGCGGGCCGTGGGCGAGCCGATGCGCGGCAAGCCGGTGCGCGAGCTGTCGGTCGGCGGCATGCTGGACGGGCTGTTCGCGATCACCCGCGATTTCGACATGCAGACCCAGCCGCATCTGCTGCTGCTGCAAAAGACCATGGTGATGGTGGAGGGCGTGGCGACCTCGCTCGATCCCGACATCAACCTGTGGGAGACGAGCGGGCCTTATGTGAAGGAATGGCTGCGGTCGGAACTGGGGCCGGAGGCGAAGGCGGCCGACGCGCTGATCGAAAATTGGCGGATTTTGCAGCGCCTGCCGGGACTGGTGAAGCGGATCGAGGAGGCTTTCCCCGAAAAGGGTGGCGCGCCGCCGCCGCCGCCTTTGCCGGAGGTGCGGCTGATCCGGGTCGGGGCCGGGTGGCGCTATGTGGTGGTGGCGTTGCTGGCCGGAGCGATCGGGGCTGGCGCCATGGCGGCGGTGACGTCCTTTCTGTAGGGGTTGTTTTCGGCCAGAGGTGGACGTTGATAATAGGCTACATATATCCTTTCAGTTACCGTTCATCCCGTTCAAGGCATTGACAGTCAGCGATGGAGCCTCTTCCCCTGCCCCGGACCGCCCTCGCATGCCGAACCATGATCGCATGAACGCCCGCTGGCTTCGCGTCGCCGCCATTGCCGTGGCGTCACTCGCCTTGCTGGCGCGCCCGGCGGCGGCACAGCAGATTTTGCGGGACGCGGAAACCGAGGCGTTCATGGCCGACATGTCCGCGCCCTTGGCCAAAGCGGCGGGCATGGAGCCGCGCAATGTCCAGGTGCTGGTGATCAATGACCCGGATATCAATGCCTTCGTCGCGGGCGGCCAATATGTCTGGGTGCATAGCGGGCTGATCGCCGCGGCCGACAATGTGAACCAGGTGCAGGGCGTGGTCGCGCACGAAATCGGCCATATCGAGGGCGGCCATGTCATCCGCTATGGCGAAGGGATGAAGGAGGCGACCGGCATCACCCTGCTCAGTCTGGTTCTGGGCGCTGCGGCGATCGCGGCGGGCGGCGCGGAAGCGGGCATGGGCATTTTGGGCATGGGGCAGCAGGCGGCGATGGGCAAGTTCCTCGCCTTTTCGCGCGCGCAGGAAAGCTCCGCCGATCTGGCCGGGGCGCGTTATCTCAGTAAGGCCGGAATTTCGGGCAAGGGCAGCCTGGAATTTTTCAAGAAGCTGCAGAACCAGGAATATCGCCTCGCCATCCCGCAGGACGACAGTTACGGCCGCACCCACCCGCTGTCGGGCGAACGCATCAATGTGCTGCGGGAGGTTTATAGCGTCGATCCCGCCTGGGACAAGCCGATCGACCCGAAGCTGGAGGCGCGGTTCGAGCGGATCAAGGCGAAGCTGGTCGGCTTCGTATCGGAGCCCAATCAGACCCTCATCAAATATCCCGAAAGCGACCAGTCGATCCCGGCCCATTATGCCCGCGCCTATGCCTGGCATAAGAGCGCCTATCCGGACAAGGCGCTGGCGGAGGTCGACGCGCTGCTGACAGCCGTGCCGCACGATCCCTATTTTCTGGAGTTGAAGGGGCAGGTGCTGCTGGAAAGCGGCAAGCCCGCCGATGCCATTCCGCCATTGCGGGAAGCGGTGCAGCTTACCAACCAGCCGCTGATCGCCACCCTGCTCGGCCATGCGCTGATCGCGACGGAGAATGACGCGAATTTCGCGGAAGCGGAAAAGGTCTTGCGCAACGCCATAGCGCGGGACCGGGAAAATCCCTTCGCCTGGTATCAATTGGGCGTCGTTTACGAGCATCGCGGCGACTTGCCCCGCGCGGCGCTGGCGACGGCGGAGCGCTATTCGATGATAGGCGAGGACCAGATGGCGCTGCGCAGCGCCGACGCCGCGATGCAGGGGTTGAAGCCAGGCACGGTTGACTATCTGCGCGCACAGGATATCGCCATGGTCTCCCGCGCCGCCGTCGAACAGAAGCGAAAGAAAAAATGACCGAAAATTCGCGACCCGGCTTTCGTGCGGCGCTTTCCAACAGGACCATATTGATGACCCTTGGCGTTTTCGCCTTTATCGCCGTCACCGCGACCGGCGCTGCGCTAGGCACGCAGAGCACTGGCCGCGTGGATGCGAGCGACAAGGCTGCGATCGAGCAGATCGTCCACGACTATATATTGGAGCATCCCGAGATCATTCCGCAGGCGGTTGAGAAATTGCAGACCAAGCGGATGGCCGGCACGATCGACGCCAGCCGCCAGACCATCGAAACGCCCTATGCCGGGGCATGGGAGGGCGCGGCCAAGGGCGATGTAACTGTGGTCGAGTTTTTCGACTATGCCTGCGGCTATTGCCGGGCTTCGCTCCCCGATCTCGCCAAGCTGGTGGGTGAGGACAAGGGGGTCAAGGTCGTCTATCGCGAACTGCCGATTCTGTCCGACGAGAGCATCAATGCCGCGAAGGTGTCGCTGCTGGCGGCGGAGAAGAACCAATATATGCCCTATCACCGGGCGCTTTACGCCGCCGGGAAAGTGACGCGCGAGACGATCCTGGCTGCGGCGGCGAAGGTCGGCATCGACGCCAGGGCGGCGGAAGCGGCCATTGCGGACAGCAAATATAATGCGGAGATCCAGTCGAATATCGCGCTGGCGCAGAAGCTGCAGGCGTCCGGCACGCCGACCTTCGTGATCGGGGGACAGGTTCTGAACGGGGCTGTGGGTTATGATGCGCTGCAGGCGGCGGTGAGCGCGGCGCGGGGGAAATAGGCGGCGGTTTTGGGTGGGGGCGGACATTCTGCTTGCGCCGTTTCCCAGAAACGCAACGTACTGCTGCGAAGGCACTGGAGCGAGACCCGCGGCTCGCGACGGCTCAGTCCCGTCGTCAGTGGATCATCGCACGGCCTGAACTGGGTTCCTGCCTGCGCAGGAACGCGTTGCGCCTAATGTCCCGTACTGACCAAGAACGGACATTCCGCTCCACCATCTTCAAAACCATGACCTCCTGCCTCCTCCGCCATTGACTCGGCCATGCCTTTTGCCTATCGGACGCCCCCTGACATGCGGTCGCCCAACGGCGGCCCTTTTTTGTCACGCCTGATTCTTTTAGTATTTTGAGGAATGAACGATGAAGCGCACCTTTCAGCCGAGCAATCTGGTTCGGAAGCGCCGTCACGGTTTCCGCGCCCGCATGGCGACTCCCGGCGGCCGCAATGTGATCCGCGCACGCCGTTCGCGCGGCCGCAAGAGCCTGAGCGCCTGAACGACGCGCCGCTAGCGAGCGCGCCTGCCGTCATGGCACGGCGCGCCGATTTTCTGGCGGCGAATCGCGGACGGCGCGCCCCCATGCCGGGCTTTGTCCTGCTGGTGCGCGAACGTGGCGATGGCGATCCGGCGATGCGCATCGGCATCACGGTCACGAAAAAGATTGGCGGCGCTGTCATCCGCAACCGGATGAAGCGCCGTTTTCGCGTCCTGGCGCGGGAACTGCTGCCCGCGCTTGGCGTGCCGGGGGCCGACCATGTGCTCATCGGACGCGCTGAGGGGATCGAGCGCGATTTCGGCCTGCTCCGTGGCGAGATGGAGAAGGCGCTGCGCAAGGTGATGAGCCGGCCTGTTGGCGAGGCGCCGCGCAGGAAGGGGCGGCCTTCTGCACCGAAGAATAAGGCGCTTTTGCGAAAGCACCCGACCGAAACCGTCGGCTCGGGAGAGCCTGGTCCAGACACAGCGATTCCAGGCGACGACCGAACCGGGCCGCCGCGAGCCGGTCTCGCTCCAGTGCCTTCGCAGGAAAATGGAGCGGAAAAGCCTTGATCGGGCGCATCCTCATCCTGATAGCGCGCTTCTGGCAGCTTGGTCCTTCGCGCATTTTACCGCCCAGTTGCCGCTATGCCCCCTCCTGTTCGGAATATGCCATTCAGGCGATCCGCAAATATGGTGCGGTGAAGGGTAGCTGGCTGGCCACGAAGCGGCTAATGCGATGCCACCCTTGGGGCGGTTCGGGTTACGACCCGGTCCCCTGACACAGATTTCAAAAGATACGGCGGAGCCGACAAGCGTGGACGACAAGAAGAATATCATTCTGGCGGTGCTGCTGACCGCGGCGATCCTGTTCGGCTGGCCCTATGTCACCAAACATTTCTTCCCCGCCGCCAATCCGCCCGCGACCAAGGTCGAAAGCGGCAAGACCACGCCGCTGACGCCCTCCGGCTCCACTCCGGCGGCCGAAGGCTCCGCCGCGGTCCGCGATCTGGCGCTGGTGTTGAAGGACAGCCCGCGTATCCCGATCCGCACGCCCAAGATCACCGGCTCGATCAACCTCAAGGGCGCGCGCATCGATGACATCGTGCTGCCGACCTACAAGGAAACCATCGCCAAGGATTCGCCCGCGATCCGCCTCTACAGCCCCAGCGGCACGAAGGACGCTTATTTCGCGGGCTTCGGCTGGCAGGGCGAAGGGGTAAAGACGCCCGATGGCAGCAGCGCCTGGACAGCGAACGGCAAGGAGCTAACCCCGACCAGCCCCGTCACGCTGACGTGGAACAATGGCGCGGGCCAGACCTTCGAGATTCGCTATTCGATCGACGAAAATTACATGATCACCGCGCAGCAGAAGGTGTCGAACAGCAGCGTCGGCGCGGTGGGCGTGAAAAGCTATGGCTATGTCAGCCGGGCGCATCCTTCGGTCGATCCCGACACCTGGACGATTCACGTCGGCCCGATGGGCGTGTTCAACGGCGCGGCCAATTATGACGTGAATTACAAGGATCTGGCCAAAGGACCGGCGAGCCAGAGCTTCCAGTCGACTGGCGGCTGGATCGGCTTTACCGACAAATATTGGCTGTCCGCGCTGGTGCCTGATCAGAAGACCGCCTTCTCCGGCCAGATGCGCAAGGGTGCGGGGACGCAGTTCCAGACCGACGTGTCGCTGGCTCCCGTGATGCTCGCGCCCGGCAAGGCGGTGACGCAGACCAACCGGCTGTTCGTCGGCGCCAAGGAAGTGAAGACGCTGCAAGCCTATGAGCGGGCGGGCGTGCCGCTGTTCGACCGGGCGATCGACTGGGGTTGGTTCTACTGGTTCGAACAGCCGATCTTCGCGTTGCTGCACTGGCTGTTCACCGTCATCGGCAATTTCGGCGTGGCGATCATCTGCCTGACCTTCGTGGTGCGCGGCCTGATGTTCCCCGTCGCCCAGCGCCAGTTCGCCAGCATGGCGGCGATGCGCGCCGTGCAGCCCAAGATGAAGGCGCTGCAGGAGAAGCATAAGGACGACAAGCAGAAGCTCCAGCAGGAGATGATGGAACTTTACAAGCGCGAGAAGGTGAACCCGCTCGCCGGCTGCCTGCCGATCTTCATTCAGATTCCGATCTTCTTCGCGCTGTACAAGGTGTTGCAGCTGACGATCGAAATGCGCCACCAGCCCTTCGTGCTGTGGATCAAGGATCTCTCTGCGCCCGATCCGCTGCACATCGTCAATCTCTTTGGCCTGCTGCCCTTCACGCCACCCGCTTTCCTCGGCATCGGCCTGCTGGCGCTGCTGCTCGGCATCAGCATGTATTTCCAGTTCAAGCTGAACCCGGCGCAGATGGACCCGATGCAGCAGCAGGTGTTCGCGATCATGCCGTGGATGATGATGTTCATCATGGCGCCCTTCGCGGCGGGCCTGCTGGTCTACTGGATCACCAACAACTGCCTGTCGATGTTGCAGCAGTGGTTCCTCTACAAGCGTCACCCGCAGCTCAGCGCAGCGACCGCGAAATAAGGCTGCAATCTCAGTGACCTCCGAATTGACCGAACAGGAACAGGCCGATCTGATCGAGGAAGCGCGCAAGGTCTTTGCCGGACCGATCGCCTTCCTCAAATCCGCGCCCGACCTCAAATTCCTGCCGGACATGGCGGTGAATGAGGTCGCGTTCGCGGGCCGGTCCAATGTCGGCAAATCCTCGCTGCTGAATGCGCTGACAAATCGCAACGGATTGGCGCGGACTTCCAACACGCCGGGGCGGACGCAGGAGCTGAATTTCTTCGACGTCGGCGATCCGCTGCGGTTCCGGCTGGTCGACATGCCGGGCTATGGTTATGCGAAGGCGCCCAAGGATATGGTCCGCAAGTGGCGCTTCCTGGTGAACGACTATCTGCGCGGGCGGGCGAAGCTCAAGCGCACGCTGGTGCTCATCGACAGCCGTCATGGGATCAAGGATGCCGATACCGACATTCTCGACATGCTGGATGCGGCGGCGGTCAGCTATCGCATCGTGCTGACCAAGACGGACAAGGTGAAGGCCAGCCATCTGGCCGACGTCTCCCAAGCTGTCGCGGAGGCCATTCGCAAGCGGCCTGCCGCCCATCCCGACATCATCGCCACATCGAGCGACAAGGGCATGGGCATAGCGGAACTGCGCGCGGCTGTGCTGGAAAGCGTGATGCAAGGATAAGCCGCCATGACCGACGACGATTACATCTATGACGAAGCCAGCGGCGAATGGATCAGCGCGGCCGAGGCAAGTTCCAAGGCCAACGCCGCCGACAGCATCGAGGTTCGTGATGCGGTCGGCAATCTGCTGGCCGATGGCGATCAGGTGACGCTGATCAAGGATCTGACCGTCAAGGGCGCGGGACAGACGCTCAAGCGCGGGACGCTCATCAAGTCGATCCGCCTGACCGGCGATCCCCAGGAAATCGACTGCCGCTATGACGGCATCAAGGGGCTGGTGCTGCGCGCAGAATTTGTGCGCAAACGCTGACTCCCATCAAAACAGGCTATATTGCCCGCTGCCGTTCAATCCCCAGGTCGCCAGCGTTTCATGATGGGTGCGGCCGACATGGCTGCACACCAGCATGAACTGGTCGACATGCCAACTGAACCCGTCAACGGGGCGCACCTCTGATCGGCCGTTCAGGTAGAACAGCGTCTGGTGCGGGCTGAAGCTCCAGCCGGGCCGCAGCATCACCCCTGCCCCTTTCATACCGGCCACGATCTGCCTTTGCAGCGCATTCAGCAGCGGCACGGCATGCGACGGGCGCAGAGCCGCCGAGCGATTGCCGATGCTGAGCTGGTCCAGCCGCAGGTCGAAGGGTTCGGCCATCACGCCCGTCCCGGCACGCATCAGCGCCTTGATGACCGCATAGGGATAGTCGACATAATCGCTGCTGATCGCCAGCGTCACATGTTGATGATCCACGGCAATGCGCCGGGCGCCCTGGGCGATGGTTTCAGCGAAATGATCTGTCTGGCGCGCGATCAGCGGGCTGGGCTTCAACGCGAAGAAGAGGCGGAAGAGGGTCTGGGTGGACCGGCTTTCCATGGCATTTGCTCCATGCGACTCGATACTATTTGTTCATGATATGTTCTTTTTTCCCGCAAGGCGAATCTGCGGGAGCCGCCCATGATTTCATGCGTTTGGGCAAAATGGGACAAGGAGAGTGGACGATGATGGTCAAGGATATCGAGCGCGATCCACGCGTCGGCCTGTCCTTTCAGGGGCGCACAGGGTTGCTCAAGCAGAACCCGCTGTTCATCGCCGTGGAGGGCCGCGCCGACCTGATCCGCGACCGCGATGCGATCCAAGCGCATTGGAACAGCGATCTGCAAGGTTGGTTCGAGGAAGGACCGGACACGCCGGGCCTGGTGATGATAAGGGTCCATGCCGAACGCGCCCATGTCTGGGACGGCGAGAATGAGGCTGAAATGGAGCTTGGATGACATTCGACCGCGCGGTGCCGGAAGGGCGGGGAAGACGGATCGGGCGGATCGTTCTGGCGGCGGCTTACGGATTGGCCGGGGTAGCGCATCTGGCCCGGCCCGGCGGCTTCGTCGCGATCACGCCTGGCTGGGTGCCGGCGCCGGAGATGGTGGTGGCGCTGACCGGAGCGGCGGAAATTGCGGGGGCGGTCGGGTTGATGATCCCGGCGCTGCGCAAGGCGGCAGGGATTGGACTGGCCCTGTATGCGCTGTGCGTCTGGCCGGCGAATTTCCACCATGCGCTGGACGATATTGCCTTGAGCGGGGTGCATTTAAGCTGGTGGTATCATGGGCCGCGGTTGGCGGTGCAGCCGGTGATCATCTGGTGGGCGCTTTGGGCGAGCGGGGTGGTGAATTGGCCGTTCAGGGGTGATTGGAGACATTAAGCCCCTCGCCCGAAGGGAAGGCGCGGTGCAAGAGACGATTGTCTTTGCAAGGCGCGGCTTTACTGTGGCGGCCTTCGGACGAGCAGGCGGCCAGAGAGAGTGATGACCCGGCATATTCCATGGATAATGATCGCGATCGTCGGTGCGGTGGCGCTGTCGGTCGTTGCCGTATCGCGCGGCGAAGCGGTCAATGCGCTGTGGATCGTGGTGGCGGCGGTGAGCAGCTTCCTCGTCGCCTATCGCTATTATGCGCTCTATATCGCGCAGAATGTGATGCGGCTGGACCCATCGCGGCCCACGCCCGCGATCCGGCGGGCCGATGGGCTGGACTATGTCGCGACGGATCGGACGGTGCTGTTCGGGCATCATTTCGCGGCGATTGCGGGCGCGGGGCCGCTGGTGGGGCCAGTGTTGGCGACGCAGATGGGCTATCTGCCCGGCACGCTCTGGATCATTGCGGGCGTCGTGCTGGCGGGCGCGGTGCAGGATTTCATGGTGCTGTTCATCTCCATGCGACGCGACGGCAAGTCGCTGGGCGAACTGATCCGCATGGAAATGGGGCAGGTCGCGGGCGCCATCGCCCTGTTCGGCGCCTTCATGATCATGGTCATCATCCTCGCCGTGCTGGCGCTGATCGTGGTCAAGGCGCTGGCGGAGAGTCCATGGGGCATGTTCACAGTGGCGGCTACCGTGCCGCTCGCCATGTTCATGGGCGCTTATACGCGCTGGATCAGGCCGGGGCGGATCGGGGAAGTCTCGCTGCTGGGACTGGTCGGGCTGCTGGCGGCGATCGTCTATGGGCAGAGCATCGCGCAATCGCCGGTCTGGGCTCCGGTGTTCACCTTCACGCCGGTGCAGCTCTGCTGGATCCTGATCGGCTATGGCGCGGTGGCTTCGGTGCTGCCGGTGTGGCTGTTGCTGGCGCCGCGGGATTATCTGTCGACCTTCCTCAAGATCGGGGCGATCGCGGCATTGGCGATCGGGATCGTCATCATGGCGCCGCCGCTGAAAATGCACGCCGTCACCCAGTTCGTGAACGGCAATGGGCCGGTCTGGGCGGGCGGGCTGTTCCCCTTCCTGTTCATCACCATCGCTTGCGGAGCAGTGTCCGGCTTCCATGCGCTGATCGCCAGCGGCACCACGCCCAAGCTGATCGCCAGCGAGGCGCATGCGCCGATGATCGGCTATGGCGCGATGCTGATGGAGGCTTTCGTGGCGATCATGGCGCTGGTCGGCGCGTCGATCCTCGACCCAGGCATCTACTTCACGATGAACAGCCCGGCCGCCGTGATCGGCAAGGATGCGGCGAGCGCGGCGGCGGCGGTGACGGCAATGGGTTTCCCGATCTCGCCCGACCTGATCCTCCAGACCGCGAAGGATGTGGGCGAGCATAGCATCATATCCCGCGCGGGCGGCGCGCCGACTTTGGCGGTGGCCATGGCGGAGATATTCTCCCATGTCGTGGGCGGGCCAGCGATGAAGGCCTTCTGGTATCATTTCGCGATATTGTTCGAGGCGCTGTTCATCCTGACCGCCGTGGACGCGGGCACCCGCGCCGGACGCTTCATGCTGCAGGATCTGATCGCGCTGCTGGTGCCGGGGTTCAAGGAGACGAAGAGCATGGCGCCAGGGATCGTCGCGACGGCGCTGACCGTCGCGGCCTGGGGCTTCTTTCTCTATCAGGGCGTGACCGATCCGTTGGGCGGGGTGAACACGCTCTGGCCGGTGTTCGGCATCTCCAACCAGATGCTGGCGGCGATCGCGCTGATGCTGGGGACGGCGGTGCTGTTCCGGATGAAGCGGGATCGGTTCGCCTGGGTGACATTGGTGCCGACGGCCTGGTTGTTGATCTGCACCCTGTCGGCGGGGTTCCTGAAGCTATTCTCGGCCGATACCAAGCTGGGGTTCCTGGCGCATGCGGCCAGATTCGGCGCGGCGGCGGACGAGGGTCAGGTGCTGGCGCCGGCCAAGTCGATGGCGGAGATGCGGCAGATCATCTTCAACGACCGGGTCGACGCCGGGCTGGTGGCGATCTTCCTGTTCGTGGTGCTGGCCGTGCTGTTCTTCACCATCCGAACCTGTCTGGCGGCGCGGAAGGTGACGGCGCCCACTGCTCGGGAAATTCCGGCGCGACTGGTGCCGGCGGAATGAGCGTCTTTCTCCTCCGACTGCGGCAGATGGCGCGCATGATGGTTGGAGTGCCGGATTATGACGTCTATTTGCGGCATATGCAGGAGCATCATCCCAAGCATGATCCGATGGATCGAACCGCCTTTTTCCGGGAGCGGCAGGAGGCGCGCTATGGGGGAAAGAATGGGGGGAAGTGCTGTTAGGGCCAATCGACATTCAGCCCTGACGGCCTGCAAATGGCGCTTTTCCGTGCTTCCGGTGCTCACGTACTTTTAGTACGCTGCGCTCCAGATCACGAAAAACCACCATTTTCGGCACGTCATCATCTGAATGTCGATTGACCCTAGGACACAGCGTCCTTTCCCCTCCCCGCCCGCTTCGCGATAGGGTGGATTTTCAGCGCGTGACGTTGAAGCCCGCGATCATGCCGGCGGCGATCGACAGCGCGATTTCCGCGGCGCCGATCGCGCCTATGTCGAGGCCAGCGGGACCATCTATGCGCGCCAGATCCTCCGGCGAAAAGCCCATGGCGGTCAACCGTTCCAGCCGCGCCGCATGGCTTTTGCGCGATCCCAGCGCGGCAATATAGCCCGTCGGCGCGCGTAACGCGGCGGCCAGCGCCGGATCGTCGATCTTGATGTCATGGCTGAGCGTCACCACCGCCGTCGATTCGCCGGGAAAGCGGGCGGCGACAGCTTCATCGGGCCAGCGATCGTCCAATTCGACGCCTGGGAATCGCTCCTCCGTCAGAAAACGGCCGCGTGGATCGATGACGACCGGCGTGACGCCGATCGCCTGCGCCAGCGCGCTCAACGACTGGGCGATCTGCACCGCACCAACGATCAGCACCCGGCGCGGCGGATCGTAGCGGTTGTGGAACTGCCCCTCGATCGCGCCTTCCCGCGTCAGGCCGGTTGCCAGGTCGGTCGACAAGGTCAGCGCCCTGCCCTTCTCGCTTGCCGTGTCGATCCGATCGAACAGCGCCGCATCGAAGCCATCCGGGCCGACCGGCTGGACCAGCACGCTGATCTCCCCGCCGCAGGGCAGGCCGACGGCCCAGGCGTCTCCATCGGCCACGCCATAAATTTCCAGATGGGCCGGACGCCCGGCGATCACTTCGGCAGCGCGCTGGAGCAAGTCGGTTTCGACGCATCCCCCCGATATGCTGCCTTCGAAGCGGCCATCCTCATGCACGACCATATGGCTGCCACGCGGCCGGGGCGCCGATCCCCAGGTCGACACGACCGTCGCCAGCGCCAATCGCGCGCCGCGCCATTCCCTGGCCTTGCGGATGACCGCGCCATTGTCGTTCAAAATCCCGCCTCCTAAACCAGCCGTCTTCCGGTCCATACCACCCGTCCCACGATCACGACCAGCGCCGGGTCGATATCGATCCAGTCGGGATAATGGGGATTGTCGCTAAGGACAGAGAAAAAGCCCCGGCGCGGTCCCATGGCAACCCGCTTCACCATCAGCACCTCGTCGAGCCTCAACACATAGACGCCATCGCGCAGCCGCGCCGCGTCGTCATCATGATCGACCATGATCTCATCGCCGTCGCTCAGCGTCGGCGCCATGGATTCGCCGTCGACGCGGATGATCGATATTTTTTGCGGCCGGACGCCCAGATGGCGCAGCCAGTTGGCGTCGAACGCCATCACGCCGGTCGTCCGCTCATCTTCGTCCAGCGATCCCGGCCCGGCGGACGCACCCAGGGACAGGCGCGGCACGGTCACGACCGAAGGCAAGGACCGTAGCTTGACCGGCGATGTCCCCCGCACGGTCGATCCGCCCAGCATCTCCTCCGCCACGCCGAAATAGCGGGCCAATATGCGCCGGTCCTCCTCGTCCAGCTTACGCGGCGTGCCGCGTTTGATGAACTGCTGGATATAGGCCGGATTGCGGTTGAGCAGGCGCGAGAGGTCGGAATAGCTGTCCCCCCGCTCGGCAATCAGCCGTTCCAGCACGATGCGTGGATCTTCTCCGTTACCGACCATATTTCATCCATAATGATAGGAATTTTCCTAGACAAGTAGGAAATAGGGCAACAAGAAAATGTCTTCCGGATTCGCAGGGGGCGAATCGAATCGACAGAGGAGAAACAGGACGATGCTGTTGCGTGCCGTCGAAAAATTTCTGCGAGAAAATGCTATCCCGGCGACCAGATTTGGCCGCGAGAGCGTTCGCGACCCACGGCTGGTCTTCGACCTGCGCAAGGGGCGCGAACCGGGCGACAGAATGAGGAGACGCGTAGAACATTTCATGAACACATATCGCAGGAGCGTCAGCCAATGACAAGCATCGACATGAACGCCGCCAAGGCAAATCTGGTCCGAAATGGTTGTAGCGCGACAAAAATTGACGACAAAAATTCGCGACAAAAACTACGATGAGAAAGAGCAGTTCAGGGCAGTTGCAGGGGCGCTTCAGGCGCCTTTTTTGTTGCCCCGTTGACGTCGATCGATGCGGCATCCTTCCATGCCGCAATGAGCGCCTCCAGGCGCTTGCCGCGCGCCACGCAATTCAGCGCGTCGGCTCTTGAAATGATAGCGGCTCCACCGGCTGACAGAGGTCCGCTGGGCATGATGGAAAGGCGGGGCAGTTCCGCTGATCCGCTACCACCGGCAAGGCTTTCTCCACCCGAGGCTGCCCCGCCACTCCGCATGCGGCGATCAGCATCAGCAAGGGCAGCGGCAAGAGACGATTGATAGGCATTGGACCGTTTCTCCAGCTTGGTCGACCATTCCCCTTCGACCCGTTTGACGTTGGCGACATCATCCTTGGCCGCCTGAATGCGGGCTGCGCGGACCAGTGCCGCGAACTTCCGCATCTCCTCCCGTTGGGTGAGGAAATCGCCTTTCCACTGCGTTGCCTTGGCCGTCTGGACGCCGATCTCCGCCTTTGCCTTGCGCAACTCCACACCACGCCAGCCAGCGACAATGGCCAGAGCAATCATGCCCATCAGGTATGGGCGGTCAGCGATCCACCCGAACGCGGCGCGCGCCAACCCGCTGAAGCGAATGATGGCGGCGATCACGCGATCAGACCCCGAAGGCAGACGGTCATTTCATAGGTGCGGCGGAAGATCAGGCCGTCTACCGGCTGGAGCTTGCCATTGATGCGGGAGTTGATGAACCCGCTCGTGACGACGGTAGCGCCGTCCTTACGCAGCACTGTGAAATAGGGGCCGGTGGCGAGGCAGCCGCCTAGCCAGTCCCCGACCTTGAATCGCTTTCCAGCCGTCGAGTCGCACCATGCGGCAATGCCGACGTTATAAGCCATCAGTCCGGATGCCCGGATCAGTTGAGGGCGACCAGCAAGGCCAGGGGCGCACTGAAGGACGCCGTCGACATGAACGATCGCCTGCTTGTCGAGACTCGCGGCGCATTCGGCGTCGGTGTAGAGCTTTCCGACGACGACATCGGTTGTATCGCCAGAGCATTTGGTCGGAATTTTCGCGATATCGAGGTAGCCAACATTCTTCGACCCCTCCCATAGTTTGATGTCCGCCGTCAGGGCGGTGGCAGCAACGGCGCTGCCCAAAAGAACAGCCAGCGTTTTCTTGGGTGCAGAGTTTGCCATGAAGGACGGCATGGGCCGCCCGAGGGCATTTCCTTGAGTTCCCCCGAGGGACATCAAGCCCACTCTACATGGGCGCAAGCCCATCGGGCGGCGTCCGGATCGGTTTCCTCATATGCCTGGAAGCGATCGAACGTGCCATAGTGAATAGCATCGTTCAGACCGACGGGAGTGTCCGCATCTTCCACCAACAGGACCGGCTTGCGCAAGCCGCGATCCTTGGCGATCGACCATAGCCGGGCAAGCTCTGCATCCGTCAGATCGACGAACGAACAGGAAAAGGCCGCCTTCACCACGCCGTCGCCCGTACCGAACCCACCGCCGGGAAGGTCTTGGCGAGTGCCAGTATCGACCGGCGTCCGGCCTCCGCCCAACTCCCGGTGTTTCTCGAAGGCCGAGCCGATCACCAGCGCGCCTGCATAGAGTGCGGTGGCGCCCGCTTGGGTGAGCGTAAGGCGGAAATAGCGCGCCGTGACCGGCTCCGCGAGGCGGGCAAAGGCGTGGTGGCGCGGACCTTCGCTGTCGGCGGCGCGCATCGGCCCGACCGCTTTTATGACGGCAAGGCCGGTGCCCAGGCCGGTCCCCGACGCTATCGTCCAGGTCGCGGCTACAGCGGCATTGGTATAGCCGAGATAGAAGCTGTCGACCGTCACCGCCGCGCCCATGTCGATGTCCACTGTTACCGGCGCGGTGGATGGCGCGATCCACGCCTCGTTCGGATCAAAGCTGCGGAGATTGTCGGCGCCGGACCCTGCGACGACGGGAGCCGCCGCGATCGGCAACGGCTTGACGATCAGAACCCCGCTCATGCGAGCTTCCTCAACACGGTCAGATTGGTCCGTTCGACCACATCCTGTTCCTTCACGCCTATGACGAAGACGGTAGCTCCCTCATGATAGCCCTGCCGCGCTGCGGTCAGGTTCACGGCGCGACAAAGAAGGTCGATCCGCAAGCCCGCGACCTGAAGGACTTCGACCACCATCGGCTGGCCAAAAAGAACGAGCTGCCTAGCCGCCTCCGCGTCAGCATCGGCTTGATTGGCCAGCGGAGAGACAACCTCTCCAACGGCCGCCAACTGCCCCCACGCCCCTTCGATCTCTGCTGAAGAGGCCGTGGCGACAAGGCAGGCCGATCGGAGCCATGCACCAAAATCAGCGGGGACGTTCATGATGGGTTATTCCGCTGCGTTGGGCTGCGTGATCGCCTCGACCCGCGACACTTCCTGGTCGATCAAGGCCTGGACCGCTCGGATCACAGTGATCACGTTGCCCACTTGTTCGTGGGCCAATTCGCCCTCCGGCAGATCAGCACGCAGCTTTTCGAGATCGTCAGCGATCTTTCCGGTCGAGGGGCGGTTCATGACCGCCTGAGCGGCTTGGAGCGGCACAAGAGTTTCCACCGCGATCTGGCGGTCGAGTTCGGCACGCTGCGCCAGAAGCGTGGCAATGGCGCTGTTAGAGGTATCAGTCATGAACATTCTCCTTTGAAAAAAGCGGGGATCAGTTGCAGCGTCATGGGCTTCGATCGCGGCGGATTGCGCTGCCAATTCTGAAAGGGAAGGCGAGGTCATCGACGGCTCCTATTGAACAGCGGGCCAGCCGCGAAACACGTCGACGGCCAGCGCTTCCGGCGCCGTCTGCGCAGCGTCCAGGCTGATCCGCAGACCCCGCGCATATTCATGTATGCCGTCGAGATAGCCCATGGCCTGCCCGGCGAGCTTCAGCACGTCGCCAGGCGAAAGCTCGACAACTGAATTATCATGCATCGTGAAGTGCATCGGGCCAGCGTCACCCTCATGCTGGAGCCACATGGCTGCCCCAGCCTTCATTTGAAGATTGAGAATGGAGTTCGCGTCGGAATCCACCACGCCCCAATCCGTAAGCGCGCCACGGACCAGCATTTGCGACCGGATGATCTTGGTGAACTCCCACAGGCTGTCGCGCAGCCCTTCGACGGGCAGTGCATCAACCGGCGTCTGGGCCGCATAGTCGTCAGCCGAAATGACCACCACGCCCCTGCTGGCGTGGAGCGGTTGGAGCCGGGCCGTGCCAGTCGGACCGGAGCCGCGCATCAGCTCTTCGCCCGAAACCACGTCATAAAGGATGAAAAACTCTTGCATATTTACCTCTTCAACTCAGTCGCGACGAGTGTCCTGTGCGCCACGTCGAATGTTGCCGTGTCGCGGTAGCATTGGATTTTGTAAGTGTGCGTACCCGCCGAGGGCGTGTCCAAAATCTGGAAGGCGGCAGGGCCGCTGTAGGCAGAGTTCGACCCGATCACGACGACAGGCATCGTCACCGGCCCGAAGATCACCGCGCCATCGCGCAGAACCTGAAACCGATTGTCGACGCCACCGCCAGCGCGAAAGATGGTCGCCATCAGATTGGCTAGAAGTTGGACCGTGCCGCCAGCCGTGCCGATCGTGAGGGACTGAACATCGGACCAGACATCCTCAGCGAACCCCATGGATGCGGCGGTATAGGCCCATGACGGAACGGTAGCGGCGTTAGCGGCGAGCTTGGCCGTCGTAACCGCAAGATCGGCAAGATGAACCCCATTGATCGTGCCTGCCGTGATCAGGTTGCCGCTGATCGCCACATTGCCCACGATGTCGACGCCCGCGCCGCCATTGTCGGCCCAGACCGTGAGTTGAGCGCGCGATCCAGGGACGGCGGCATTGACCTGCCAGTAGGCGCGGGTACGGTTGTAGGCGTCGGCAGCCGCAGCGGCCGTTACTTCGACCGATGCCCTATTGTCGGACGGCGAATAGGGCGTCGGCACGGTCGCGTTGGCGTTGACTTCCTTGATCTGCGGCCTGGTCGCGAAAAGCCACGAGTCCGCCTGACCTGCATTGGTGTTCTCCTTTCGCACCATGAGCATCACGTCATATGTGCCCGCTGGCGCGGTCAGCTTGATCGCCGGACGATCGTAGCCGTCGAGCGCCGTTCCGCCCGCCTTGCTGGCGTTCATGGCCTGCCCAAGCACCGTCAGCCAGCCGCCGCCGCTATCGCGGGCGATCAGGTAGATATTTCCCGTGCATCGGTGAAGACCCGTGTAAACGGAGGCTTCGTAGACCTTGCCCGCCTGGGCGGGAACGACGCCCTGCCACTCACCATAGGAGCCGCTGACGCCGCCCACTTGGTAAACCGCCATCACATGTTCATTTGGCGGCCGCCAAGCATCCCCCGCGCCGTCCACGCTATAAGTATAGTTGGGCGTGCCGCTGCCGTAGTTGGTCGCCGTCGACCAGCCGCTCGTGTCTTTATTCGGCAGCGACGAGTTACGCAGCAGATTGCCACCGCCCCCGCCATAGGTGGCGGCGACAGTGGCGGAGGTCGAGGCGGCCGCAGCGCTCGCACTCGCGACGGCTGCCGAACTGGACGAGGCAGAGGCGGACGCCGCTGCGGCATATTCGCTGGTGACATCCTCGACCGTTATCCCGGTCATGTGCCAGATGCCGTTTGGCGCACCGCCCGTCGTCTGGAACTCAAAAATGGGCTTCCAGTTGTTGACGGTCCAATCGCTCGGGACCGTAAATTCAACCCCGACCTTTACGAACTGACCTGCGGCGGGAACTGACCAGTTGATGCAACCCGCGGGCGTTACGGAATCGCTACCCGTCAACGAGACCGCGCTCCCATCCCAATCGTTGGTGTTGGTCCCCAGCAACCACATTATGACATTGGAGCGGTTCGTCGCGTTGGTATAAATCCAACCAGTCACGCGATAGCGTCGACCCGTCGCCTTGGGGCGGGCTTTCTTGAAGGTGATGCGGTTGTAGGTGCCGCCATAACCTCCAGGCTGAGCCGTTATCCAGGGCTGCGGCCAAGTGTTGTTTGGGCCATAATTGAATTGGAAATTGGTCGCGTTGTCGCCCGCATAGTCATAGCTATTCCCGCCGATCGGGCCGACATAATTGGGCCAGCTTGTGTCTTGCACGGTCTGCGCCGCTGCGCTGTAATTCGCAGCCAAGCTCGCCTGATTGGCCGCCGCCGACGCTGATCCGCTTGCGCTTGCCGCGCTGCCAGATGCGGCCGATGCGCTGCTCGCCGCGTTGCCCGCCTGTGTTGCGGCTGACGTGGCACTATTCTGAGCGGCGGTCGCGCTGGATCCTGCATTGGTCGAACTGGTCGACGCGCTCGATGCAGAACCGGCCGCCGCCGTGGCGCTGTTGGAAGCATCCGTCGCCTTCGTCGTCGCCGTGGTGGCGCTGGTCTGAGCGGCGCTGGCGCTATTGCCCGCGTTGGTTGCCGACGTCGATGCCGAAGAAGCGCTGCTCGCCGCCGCCGAAGCGGACGCGGCGGCTGCTTCACGCTCGGTCACGTCCTTGATCGAAAGGCTTATGATCGAGAGCGTGAGGGCGGTTTCCGCCGTGGCGAGACGAAGGCCGAAGCGCACGAACGCCATGTCGCTGGAGGGCGCCCCGGAGCCGCCGACGAAACCCGACGCCATGTCGAATATCGAAGTGATGGTGCGAAGGGTGGAACCGGGCGTCAGCCCCGCAGTGGCCGGTCCCTGCGACGTCCCGTTGGTGGCGTTGGTGTAATCGGCCTTCAGCATTGCGCCGACCAGGTTCATGCTCACGGAGCCATCGCTCACCGCATCAACCAAGAACGTCGCGGTGACTTCATATTTGCGCCCGGTCGCAAAGGGGACGAGACCCTTGGTCAGGACATTGGCGCCCGCGCCCGTCCAAGCGGTCGGCCGGTAGACCTTTCCATAAGTCGCATCGGTGACGATCAACGCCGAAGATACAGAGGCGACCGTGGCGGGATCGCCCGCACGTATTTCAGTCCAGGCGTCCGCGCCCACTTCGAAGCGGGTAGGGAACAGCGCGGGACTGGCGTAAACCAGTGCCCGCGAACTGGTGTAGGAATTGCTCGCGAGAGTAGCGCTGGAAGAAGCAGAACTGGCTGATCCGGCCGCATTGGTTGCGGAGGTCGCTGCACTGGACGCGCTGGTGCTGGCCTCGCCCGCCTTCGTCGTCGCCGTCGTTGCGCTCGTCTGCGCAGCGCTCGCACTCTGCGCCGCTTCGGTCGCCTTGGTGCTGGCGGTTGACGCGGAGGTGCTTGCCGCGCCCGCGCTATTGCCCGCCGCAGTTGCCGAATTGGCGGCGTTAGTGGCGCTGGTCGATGCAGCGGATGCTGAGCCAGCCGCATTGGTGGCACTGGTCGATGCCTGCCCGGCGCTGGTGCTGGCGGCAGTCGCAGAATTTCCAGCGGCGGTGGCGCTGCCTGCGGCGTTCAGGGAAATCCATCGTCGCGCTGTCGTCCAGGCCGCGTTCGCTTCGCGGCATGCAGGGCGTCGTCCTCATCGACGAAGCCGCATTCCATGATGACCTGGACGAGCTGCTGAAAGCTGCGCTCGCGCTGCTCATGTGGGGCGGCAGCGTCATCGTGATCTCAACCCATGACGGCACCGACAATGCCTTCAATGGGCTGATTGAGGAAATCCGGGCTGGAAAGCGCAAGGGCAAGGTCATGCGCATCACCCTTGCCGACGCCCTGAAGGACGGCCTGTTCAAGCGCATCTGCCTCAGGTCCGGCAAGGAATGGTCCCCGGAAGCGGAGAGAGCCTGGGAGGCCGATATCCGCGCCACCTATGGCGATGCAGCGGAGGAGGAACTAGACGTCATTCCTGCGCGCGGTTCCGGCGTCTACCTTTCGCGCGCGATGATCAAGGCGGCCATGTCGCCTCTATATCCCGTCATACGGCTGACTTGCCCCAACGGGTTCGAACAGCAGTCGGATGAATATCGCCAGGATTTCGTCCGCGAATTCCTGGAAAGCGAAGTCGGACCATGGCTGCGCGACTTCGACCCGCTGCGTCGGTCATTCTTTGGCCAGGACTTCGCCCGCAACGGCGACGTCTCCCCGATCGCGGCCGGGCAGCTCGACGAACATCTCAATCTGGTCTGCCGCTTCATCCTCGAAATGCGCAACGTGCCGTTCCGAGAGCAGGAATTCGTGCTCAAGGGCAAGCGCCACGGCGATAATGTTCGACATCGTCGGCATGAAGGTTCGCCATGCCCGCCGTTTCCGCTTCGACGATGAGGACCGGCTGCGCATGCTGACGCCCACGAACATGCAGGGCGAAATCCTGCCTGAGCGCAAGTTCTGGGTCCATAGCGTCGGCGCTGCCGATGACGATCAGCCCTATGGCCATGGCCTTGCCCACTGGCTCTATTGGCCGACCCTGTTCAAGCGGAACGGCATCCGCTTCTGGAACATCTTCCTCGACAAGTTCGGCACCCCCACCGCCAAGGGCACCTATCCCCGAGGATCGAGCCAGACCGACATCAACAAGCTGTTGATGGCGCTCCAGGCCATCGCCACCGACTCGGGCTTCGTGGTTCCCGAAGGCATGGCGGTGGAGCTGCTCAACGCGGCTCGCTCCGGCACTGGCGATTATCACCAGCTCTGCCTCTACATGGACGCGGCCATCGCCAAGATCGTGCTGTCGCAGACCATGACCACGGACAACGGCTCCTCCCGCTCCCAGGGCGAGGTCCATGCCGATGTGAAGCTCGACGTGGTCAAGACCGACGCCGACGATTTGACCGACAGCTTTAGCGTCCAGGTCGCCCGTTGGTGGACCGACTGGAACTTCGGCCCCGACGTCGCCGCGCCGATCGTGCGCCGGATCGTCGAGGAGGAGGAAGATACCAAGGCCAACGCGGAAACCGACAATATCCATGCCGGGCTGGGTTGGGTGCGTACCGCCGACAGCTTCCGCGACACATACGGGGAAGGCTTCGTTCGGAAGGGCAGCAAGGATGATCCCGACGCCGGGCGCAGCAATGGATTGCCGCCTCCCGCCGCGAAGGTTCCGGCCAAGCCAGCCAGCTTCGCTGAGCTGGAAGACGACGGCCATGATGATGCAGACGGCATCGTCGATCGCATGATCGCGGAGGATGGCTATCGGGTGGCCAATGCCATGACCAGCAATGTCGTCGAACGTCTTCTCGCTGCCGACAACGAAACCGAAGCCCGCGCGATCCTTGCCCAAGCGCTAGGCACCATGGACGATCTGCCGCTTATCCAGGCGTTGGAGCGGGCCGGTTTCGCTGTCCAGCTCGACGCCGCGAATCAGCCATCAACCGAGGTCACGCAATGACGTGGCATCCGAACACTGGCCGTCCGCCCATCTTCTGCCCGGAACATCCGGATCAGCCCTGCCCACCGCATCTATTTGCCAAGAGCGAGGCGGCTGGGGCGCGCGCTCGCGTCAAACTGCGCAATGGCGTCCAGCCAGACGAAAGCTGGCCCGTCATCGGCCGTCCGCTGCCCACGCGTTGGACGCTCACCGGCTGCAGCTTCGACATCCTGGAATGGAAACGAGCATGAAACCCATAGTGCATGCCGCCGATTGCATATCCTTCTTCGCAGCCTCACCCGGCCCTTGCGATTGCAACACTGATCATGGCGCGAATAGCAACGATGAAACGGACGAAGGCGATCATTTCGACGATTGTCTAGGCATCCACGTGCAGGCCGATGCCAAGCGCCTCAGCTCCAGCGCAGGGGCGAACGGCAATGGCTGACGGTCTGGGCAATTCCATCTTCCTGAAGCCTGACGATGTCGTCCGCGCCTTCGAAGCGCGTGGGGCATTGCAGCCGACCGTCCGATGGTCGGAAATGATGCATGAAAACCATGCTGTCGCCTTCACCGTGGCCAAGATCGCCAAGCTGGACCTTCTCCGCTCGGTTCAGGCGTCCATAGGCGATGTCATCCGCGAAGGCGGTACCTTTGAAGAGTGGAAGTCTGGCATCCTACCTGAGTTGCAGCGCGCTGGCTGGTGGGGAGCCGTGTCGAACCGGGAACTGACCGGGACGGACGAGACGATAATCGTCAACAACAGGCGTCTGAAGACGCCCAACAGGTGGCCATGCAGGCAAACGCCCGAGTCGTGGTCATGCCTGAAGGCGTTTATCGCAAGCAGCGCGGCGATCAGCCTGAGGTGTCTCGCGGGCACCCGGAACTTGGCCCAGATGCCTACCGGCTGCTTCCCGACATCGTCTCCCACGCCGTTGTAATCGCGCAGCAAGGTTCTAACCGGCTGATCTTCTTTGCCGACGAGGCGGGCAATGTCTGGAAGGCCGTGGTCCGTCAGGATCAAGGCGACGAACTGCCCATATTGGTCAGCTTCCATCGGAGCCGCCCACGGAATATCGCGGCGGAAACGCGGAACCTCACCATTCTCTTGGATCGGCGCCAATGAGGAGAGAAGCGATGCGTGGCAGGGACTTCCTGTCCCCTGCAAAGCGGTCAAAGGCCATTAGCCTCGCGCTACGGAGGGAAGAATTCACCGCGTCGCGCGCATCGCACCCTTTATATAGCGCAGCGGCTGCTATTTGCCAAACACAGCGGCAAGCAAGGAGCCGATCGCCACGACCAAGGACAGATAGGCGACCTTTTCGGCCCTTGTGCTCCGCCGCCGATCTAGCTCGCGAGCAATCCGTACACGGGCTTCCGCTGAAACAGGGCCATCTCTCCTGGCACCATGCTCCAGCACCGCTGTTGGCAGAGCCGCGATCATCTTTGGCGTCCACTCGCCCCCAATCCAGGCGCTTGCCTCTGGGAAGTCATCGCAGGCTGCCCCTGCATTTTCTCGACGCCGATAGTCAGCCTCTATTCGGTCAAATCGCCACTTGCGCCACCGTTCAATCACGTCCGCCCTCCCTTTCGATAGGCACGATCATAGCGGCGTCATATGAAAAATTCACCGCCCGCAGGCGGGGGATGGGGCGCGCCAACGCCCCAAGCCGACGGACTCGACCCGTCATGATTCGGCTGGCCAAGGCCGAAACCATCCCGCCATCCAACGCTGGATGGTTGGAACATAGTGAGAACAACGTGACAGAGTCGAGTCAATTTCCCACCGTCCCGCATGTTGCTGGCAATGACGTTGCAACGCCCCTGCAACCCGTCGATCCGGTGCGCCCGGTCGCTCCCTATATCGGCGGCAAGCGCAACCTTGCGAAACGGGTGATTGCCCAGATCAACACTATCCCGCACCACACCTATGCGGAGGTTTTCGTCGGCATGGGAGGCATCTTCCTGCGCCGTGACCTACGGCCCAGGGTGGAGGTCATCAATGACTGGTCGGAGGATGTTTCCACCTTCTTCCGCGTTCTCCAGTATCATTATGTCGCGTTCCTCGACATGATCCGGTTCCAGATTGCGTCCAGAGCGGGCTTTGAAAAGCTGCTGCGGATGGAACCATCGTCCCTGACCGATCTGCAACGGTCGGCGCGGTTCCTCTACATCCAGCGCCTGGCCTTCGGCGGAAAAGTCGCAGGCCGATCCTTCGGCGTCACGCCGCTTAACCCGAGCCGGTTCGATCTGACCAAGCTCGTGCCGATGCTGGAGGCGCTGCACGAGCGGCTCGCGCCGGTCACGATCGAACGACTGCGCTGGCAGGATTTCCTCTCGCGCTATGATCGCCCTGGCACGCTGTTCTATCTCGACCCGCCCTATTTTAACAACGAAGGGGACTATGGCGCGGGCATGTTCGGCCAAGCCGAATTTGCGGAGATGGCCGACCGGCTGGCGGGGCTCAAAGGACGGTTCCTACTGAGCTTGAATGACCATCCCACGGTCAGAAAACTGTTTGCCCGCTTCGACATCGAGGAGGTGGAAACCACCTATACGATCAGCGAGAAGGCTGGCGGCCAACCAGCCCGCGAACTGATCATCAGCGGCCGAGCCTGATGCCTATTTCCGCTTCCCACTTCATTCCCCCGTTTGGGTTCCGTGCGGGGATACCTGCGTCACAATCCCCATGTGCAGCGGTAAAGTCGTTGGCGCTGGCCCGCGCCAAAACCGCTATGCATTAGGCAATATGTCGAAGTTAATAAAAAGTTAATGGAGGCTTGAAGCGCAAACACGGTAAGCTATTCATAGCGCGGGAAAATAGACGCGGGGGCTGCATGTCGGACATGGAAGAGGAACGCATTCTGGCCATGAAAAGCGCGACATTGAGTCTGGCGGAAACGCTCGGCTTGAGACTGGTCGATGGACGCAAGTTGAGGGTGGCCTTGGAGCCTGAAAGGCAGATCGATGCCACGACCAACAAAAGCACCCTGAGGCTTTCGATCGCGCAAGCCTGGGCGAAGGCCATGGAAACGGTGGACACGGAATTTGGCGCCGATCTAACCAGCTCACCCGTCTGGTCCATTTTGATAGACCTCTACATCAGCGACGCGGTTAGTCGGCCGGTTGCGGTGAGCGATGCCTGCCGCGCCGCCCGAATTGCGCCCACTACGGGGTTGAGGTGGGTGCATGTCCTTGAAGGTCGAGGATATATCTATCGGCAGGACGATATAAGGGACAAGCGGCGCGTCTTTCTCCATCTGACATCATTAGGTACAGAGAAAGTGGAAGCCGTGCTGGACCGGATAGCGCGAACGAAGCGCGACTCGGTTTAATTCGGGTCGCGTTGCGTAAGTAGGTCAAGACCGTGCTGTAAATGGGAGCAGACGAGGTTGTACCGTTGGGCATCGGCAACACGCGCCTCTTTGGCAAGCCCGTCGAGGCAGACAATGACCTGGTCTAAAAGTCGGCTACAATCCGTTTCGGTTACGGGACCCTGTTCATTGCGCGTCACGGCGGCGGCCTCCTATTTAACGCCCCCAATAATGGCAGAATAGCCTTACTCGGGAGTGAACGTAAGCCCAAGCATCATCCAAAATGACGGGTCTTTGATCTGCATCAAAGGGGCGGGATATTTCCCGCCAGTTGCGGGCGAAATGCCAGCCAGCGAACTGATCATCAGCGGCGGCATCTGATGCCCCAATCCGCTTCCCAGTTCATTTCCCACTTTGGCTTCCCGCTGGGGACGACCGCACGCGCCGCAAAGCCGCAGAAATCCGGCCGAAATCGAAAGTGGGAAGCGGATTTTCCGGAAAGTGGGAAGCGCCTACGGATTTCCGCCATTTTTCAAACCTTGGGACTGCCTGCTTGCCGATCAATCCGCGAAACGCGCCAAAAACTCCTCAGATGGGCGCGGCACGCCGCAAAACCCGCGAAAGGCCCATTTTTCCGGGCATCTCATCCCGATATGTCCCGTAAAAGCCCCCAATATCCCGCATCCCCGGAACTGGGTAATAAATGGCGCGGCACAATGGTGAGCCGACGGCGAAGGCGCGCGATCCCCTCCCCCGGCTTCTGGCGCAATTGCTGGAGCGGGCGGGGGCGGCCGTCACGGTGGAACGCGCCGCCAGCCGCCCCTGGGCCAGCGCACTGTTTCAGGGACGGCGCCACGTCATCGCGCTGACCCTTACCGGAGTGGATGCGGCAGAACGATGCGCGGCCTTTGCCGAAGGGATCGAGGAAGCGGAATGGAGCCTGGCCGGCCATTTCGTCGCGGACATCAGCATCGACGACCGCCGTCCCATGCCGGGCGGCGAATGGATCGAGCTGTCGGCGCTCACCATCGAGGATTGGTGATCATCTTGATCGGAGCGCGCATGGCCGCACGCTCCCGTCCATCAATTCAACGCGCGCGGCCAGCCATGTTGCGCAAATTCCCCAAGGCGGTGCGCAGGGCTTCGTCGACGCCCTGTTCGACATGGTCGCGCACCGGCACGGCGGCCTCGACGGGCATGTCGGCCAGCACCGAGGCGGGCCGGCCCATGCGCTTGCGCTGGGCAAGGCCGCGTTCCAGCCGCTGAGTCAGTTCCGCCAGGGAAAGATGCGCTACGGGGGCGGGAGCGCGAGCGTTAGTGGTCTGGGGCTGCGCGGGCTCCGCGATCTCCTCATAATCGGCGTCGACGGTTTCCGGCGAAAAAGCGCGCTGAAGGCGGGCGAAAGCGCTCTCTTCCGTCATCTCCTCCGGCATGCTGGGGATGGAAAGACCGGCGGCGGGCGCGACATCGTCCGCGACCTCCGCCTCGACATCGTCATGTCCCGGCGCGGTGCGGGCGAAAATATCCAGCCCGCCAAAGTCGCGGCTGGCGAAGATCGGCGCGCGCGCGGGCGCATCGGGATGGGCGTCGGCGCGGCGCAACGCCGGTCCCGACTTGCTCCGGTCACGCGACAGCCAGCTCAGCTTGGACAATGCAAAACCCATCTTGCTCACTCCTGCGGCGCCGTTCCCGCGCCCTTGCTTGTCATGCGTCAGCAGAGCGACGCGCTTTTCCCTTTTCCCCGCCCCGATCAGGCCCAACGCCATCACCGCGCCGAAACCCGCCAGCAACAGCCGGGCCGTCATCCCCAGCGGCGGCGCGGCTGCCGGGATGGCTTCGCTGAGGCCACTCGACGCCACCACCGTCTCGACCAGCCCGACCGGCAGCGAGAACAGCAGCAGCCCGGCCCCCAGCGCGCCCAGCAGCGCCTTTGCCAGCCTACTCATTTTTCTCAGGCCGCCGCCCGCACCCTTTGAGGGCGCGCCAGCAATTGCCGATAGACGGGTTCGTAACGAAGAATGTTTGACGACCAGTTACGCTCGCGCTCCACAAAGGCGCGCGCCACTGTCCGGCGCTCGTCCCAAAAGCCGCGATCCGCGAACATTTCCGCCAGGGCGGCGGCGATGGCGGGCGGATCGTTGGGTGCGAACAGCGTGCCGGTAACGCCATGCTCGATCAGTTCGCGATGGCCGCCGACGCTGGACGCGGCGACCAGCCGGCCCTGCGCCATGGCTTCGAGCGGCTTCAAAGGCGTCACCAGATCGGTAAGCCGCATCGCCTTGCGCGGATAGGCGAGGATATCGACCTGCGCATAATAATGCTCGACCTGATCGTGCGGCACCCGGCCGACGAAGACGATATGGTCGGCAAAGGGCGAGGCCATGGCCTGATCCCGCAGCGCCTGTTCGCATGGGCCGCCGCCTACCAGCAGCAGCTTCGCCTTCGGGCGGGCGCGCACCAGTTTCGGCAAGGCGGCGATCAGGTCGTCCAGCCCTTCATAATCGTAGAAGCTGCCGATGAAGCCGACGACGTCGGCGCCCTCCAGCCCCAATGCCTTCGTCAGCGCGGGGTCGCGGGGGACGGGCGTGCCGAACTGCTCTATGTCGACGCCGTTGGGCGAGACGATGATCTTGTCCTTGTCGATTCCCCGCGCAACCAGATCGCCGCGCAGCCCTTCGCAGATCACCGCGACCGCATCGGCGGCGCGCACCGCATGGGTTTCGAGCTGGCGGGTCAGCCAGTAGCGCGGGCTGCCCTCCGTCCCCGTGCCGTTGCCGACCGCCGCATCCTCCCAGAAGGCGCGGATTTCGTAGATCATGGGGATAGCGTGGCGCTTCGCCACCTTCTGCGCCGCCATGGCGTTCAGCACCGGCGAATGGGCGTGGATGATGTCGGGCCGCCACTGGCGCACCAGCGTTTCGATCGCGTCGGCATGGGCGGAAATATCGCGCCATTCGCGCAGCAGCGGATTGCCGCCGGTCGATTCGCCCGGCGTGCGGTGGAAATGCAGGCCGTCGACGATTTCCTCCAGCGGTCCCGGCGCGGCGTGACGATGCCCGGTGATGCCGCGCACGTCCCAGCCCTTCGCCAGTTGCGCCCGCAGAATAGCGCGGGTGCGGAAGGTATATCCGCTATGCATCGGCAGGCTGTGGTCCAGCACATGGAGAATCCGTGTCATGGCCCTGAGTCTTGCCGGAAAAGGTTTAACGGGCCGTCAACTCTGTTGGGTTAGAGGTGGGATGGTTCGGGGCAAGAGCGCGGTGTTCCTGCGAAGGCAGGAACCCAGTTCCCACGTCCGAGCTGGGCTCCTGCCTTCGCATGAGCACGTTGTAGATTATGGATAGACCGCGCACCCGCGATGATCGACGCCCTTTCCCTTCTCATCAGCCATGGCGTCATCATGCTGGCGGCCTGGCGCCTGCTGTCACGGCCCGATCTCGACCGCGATCCGGATGAGGTCCGCGAAGATGCGTGACCTGTTCTTCGTCGCCTTTCTGGGCGCCTTCTTCCTGGCTGGCTTGCGCAGGCCTTTCCTGCTGATAGCAGTCTATGCCTATATCGACATCGTTTCTCCTCAGCGACTCTCCTATTTCCTGCTGAACAGCATCCCGATTTCCTTCATCGCCTTCCTGCTGGCGGTGGGGACTTGGGCACTGGTCGACGACAAGAAGGATTGCCGCTTCTCCATGCGGCAGGTGATCCTGCTGCTGCTGCTCGCCTGGTGCGGCTATACCACGGCGACGGCGGACTTCCCGATCAACGCGGTCACAAAATGGGGCTGGGTCTGGAAGGCGATGGTGTTCGCCATCTTCCTGCCCGTCACCCTGCGCACACGCCTGCGGATCGAGGCGCTGGCCCTGTTCATGGTGCTCTGCGCCAGCACGATCATCATCAATGGCGGCATGAAGACGGCGCTGTCGGGCGGCGGCTATGGCGTGCTGAACCTGATGGTCGACAATAATAGCGGCCTGTATGAAGGCAGCATCATCTCGACCGTCGCCATTTCCCTGATCCCGCTGATCCTCTGGCTATCGCAATATGGCACCATCTTCCCGCCCGACTGGCGGGTGAAGCTGTTCGCCTATGCGCTCTGCTTCGCCTGCCTCTTGATGCCGATCGGGACCGAGGCACGTACGGGGCTGGTCTGCATCGCCGTCCTGGCGGGGCTGATGCTGATGCGGTCGAAGCGGCGGTTCGTCTACGGCCCGCTGATGGCGGTCGCAGCGCTGGCGGCGATCCCCTTCCTGCCCGCCAGCTTCACCCAGCGCATGTCGACCATCGAGAATCACCAGAGCGACGAAAGCGCCTCCACGCGCCTCGAAGTGTGGAAATGGACGCTGGACTATGTGAAGGAGCATCCGGGCGGCGGCGGCTTCGACAATTACCTGCAAAACAAGTTCACCTATGTCATGCAGGAGCGGGTCGTCGACGCCGCCGGATCGCGCATGGAAAAGCGCATCGTCACCGACCATGGCCGCGCCTATCACAGCGCCTATTTCGAGATGCTGGGCGAGCAGGGCTATTTCGGCTTCTTCCTCTGGGCGCTGCTGCACCTGACTTGCTTCATCCGGACCGAGGCGATCCGGCGCAGATACCGGAACCGGGAGGGCGATGAAGCCTGGGTCGCGCCCTTCGCCCTCGCCCTGCAACAGGGGCATGTCATCTATATGGTCGGATCGCTGTTCGTGGGCATCGCCTATCAGCCTTTCATCTTCATGATGCTGTCCCTGCAAATCGGCCTCGACACCTATTTGACCCGCAAACGCAAGTTCGCGGCGCGCCAGCCGTTATTTCCCGCATCACCAGTCGCGCAGAGGACCGCATGAAGGGCGAGTTGAAGATTTTGGGCACAGCCCACGGCCTGCTGCTGGGGCTGGTGCTCGCGTCTCCGCTGATCGCGCCGTCGCTGCTGCCCTGGGGCGTGGAAGCGCTGTTCATCATCGCCGCCTTTCAGTTGCGGCTGGCCGACCGGCGCTGGGAAACCCGCGCGGGGTTGCAGGGCTGGATCAGCCATATCCGCATGGCGCCGCTGCGGCTGGTGCCCTGGGCCGGGACGGCGGTCGTCGCGCTGATCGCGGGGCCGGAACAGGCGCGGCTCGCCGCCGCGATCCTGATCGCCATCGCCATGAGCGAATTGCTGATCTATCCGGTCAGCGCTCATCTGCTCGGCCGTCTGCCGCGCCTGGGTCTGGCGGGAGCGATTTTGCTGCTGCTCATCGGCTGTGGCGTGGCTGAGCAGGGACAGGCGGCGCGCTTCGTCATAGCCTTTGCGTTGGGGATGGGTGGTTGCGTCTTCTGGCTGCGCGGCCCGGATGGGGAGGCGGGGGCGACACTCGCCGCGCTGGCGGGCGCGGTTGCCGCGCTGATCATCGCCCTGCTGTGGCCGGTGGCAAAGACAGTGGTTATTCCCGCCGCGATTCTCTGCCTGACGCTGACGCTCGCTCATTTGTCGGTCATGCGCCGCCATCCGCTGCATTGGCGGCTGCCGAGCGGCATGCGGTTCATGCGGTTTCACTAGGCGGCGTTCGGAAGGCTTTGGCGACGGCTATTGGTCATATCCAGCCATTAAGCGCTCCGTGCTCCTGCGAAGGCAGGAGCCCAGTTCGGACGGCGGGACTGGGCTCCTGCCTTCGCAGGAGCACGGAGTATGTTCCGGCTAGATATGTCCGCTTCCACCCATTCTCCTCCCCCGATCATGCGTTGCGGAACGAAGCTATGAACGGCGGGTTGAAGAAAAATCATGCCGCCAAAGCCCATTGTCCACGCCAATGACAGCCTGCCCGGCATTACGCGCCGGGCTCTGAAAAGAGGGTGGGCCTATTTCGACGCCAGCGGTGCGCGCATCACCGACCGGGAAGAGATCGACCGGCTGAACGCCATCGCCATGCCGCCCGCCTATCGCGATTGCTGGTTCTGCTCCACGCCCAATGGCCATATCCAGGCGACCGGCTATGATGATCGAGGGCGCAAGCAATATCGCTATCACACCGATTTCCGCGCCGCGCGGGAGGCGGAGAAATATGCCGGATGCGCCGCCTTCGGCCATGCGCTGTCGAAACTGCGCGCCCGGATCGAGGCCGATCTCTCCAAAAGGGGCCTACGCAAGGAAAGGACGCTGGCCGCCGTCGTGCGCCTGCTCGATCTGGCCAAGGTCCGCATCGGCAATGAGCAATATGCCGCCGCGAACAAGAGCTTCGGCGCCACCACGCTGCGCCGCCGCCATGTCGACCTGCGCGGTCAGGCGCTGCGCCTGCGCTACCGCGCCAAATCGGGGCGCGAGCATGAGCTGACCGTCACCGACCGCCGCCTGGCCCGCTTCGCGCGCGCGGTGCAGGATCTGCCGGGACAGCATCTGTTCCAATATCTGGATGAAGAGGGGATTGCCCGGCCGATCACCTCCAGCGACGTCAACGCCTATATAGCGGAGGCCATGGGCGGCGATTTCACCGCCAAGCATTTCCGCACATGGGGCGCTTCCGTCATCGCCTTCGAGGCTTTGGCGACGAAAAGCCTGTCGCTCAAGCAGATGATCGCGCCGGTGGCGGAAGCGCTGGGTAACACCCCGGCGATCAGCCGCAAAAGCTATATCCACCCCGCATTGATCGAGCTTTGCCGCAACGGACAGGATGAATGGCGCGAAGGGCTTCGCCTGCCGCGCGCAACTCGCTATCTGTCCCGTTACGAACGCGGACTGATCGCCTTGCTGGAGAGCCTGGACACAGCGTCCGCGCTCCCGCTGGCGGCCTGACCCGCACCCACGGCTTCAAGGATGTTCATGGCCAAGAAAGACCCCGTCGCCCTGCCAGAGATCGACGTCCGCCCGCCCAATCTGACGGAAATGTGGCATTCGACGGTTCACTGGTTCTCGCTCCACTATCTGCAAATCCTGATCGCGATCGGCGCGGCGGTCGTCATCTACAGCCTGCTGACGGCGCTGCGCAGCGTCGGCGGGCGGCTGAAGGGCGCTCCCGGCGACACGCTGGGCTTCGCCAATGTCGCGGGCCGGGCCTTTGCCCGGACCACCCATTTCTTCATGGCGATGGTCGCGGCGCGGCTGGTGGTCAGCTACGCCAATCCGCCGCAGATGGTGCTGAAGACCGTCGCCTTCCTCTTCACCATTGCCGCCGTCTTCCAATGCGCCATCTGGGCGCGGGAGATCATCCTGGGCCTGGTCGAGCGGCGCACTTCGGCGGATGAAAGCCAGAGCCTGGCCAATGCCATGGGCCTGATCCGGGTGCTGGTGACTTTTGCGCTGTTCGCGATCGCGCTGATCGTCGTGCTGGACAATCTGGGCGTCAACGTCACCGGCCTGGTCGCGGGCCTGGGCATCGGCGGCATCGCAATCGGTCTGGCCGCGCAGGGCATCTTCTCCGACCTGTTCGCCGCGCTGTCGATCATCTTCGACAAGCCCTTCCGCCAGGGCGAGGTCATCACCTATGACCAGACCACCGCCCGGGTCGAGCATATCGGCCTCAAAAGCACGCATCTGCGCGCGATGAGCGGCGAGAAGAAGGTGATCTCCAACGCCAATCTGCTGCAGAAGGAGATCACCAGCCTCCAGATGTTGACGCAGCGCCGCGTGACCTTCGCGATCGGCATCATCTACCAGACTCCCGAGGACAAGGCGGAGGCGATTCCCGCGATGCTCAAGGAGATCGTGGAGGCGCAGGGGCATATCTTCGTCAATGCGGGGCTGGTGAGCTTCGGCGCCAGTTCGCTCGACTATCAGCTTAATTTCGACGTGCCCGACCCCGACACCCATGATTATTTCCTGTCGCGGCACGGGGTCGGCCTTGCCATCTGGAAGCGCTTCAGGGCGGAGGGGATCGAATTCGCCTATCCGACGCAGACCAGCTTCACCGCCGCGCCGGATGGCCGGACGGTTATGCCCTATCCGGAAGCGCCTGCCCGGCTCGCCTGATCGCATATCGGACTCGGCCCATCATGCTCCCGCTTGCCTGACCCGGCGGCGGGAGTCAGGCCGGGCCGACCATGAACAGACATTTCGGAATTTCCATGAAACCGATCTATTTGCTGGCCGCCGCAGCATTTGCTCTCGCTCCCGCAGCCCATGCCGAGGGGATCGGCGCCGAACTTGATTATGGTCGGGCCGACGGCCATTGGGGCACGGAAATCGGCGCGGGCTATGCGCTGGACATTGGCGGCTTCAGCCTGACGCCGGGCGGCGGCGTCTATCTGCGCGACGGTGATGCGAAGCTCTATGGACGCGTGGAGGCGAGCTATACCCTGCCCGCCTCCGCCACCATCGGCGCGGGCGTGCGTTTCAGCGGCGACAATGTGCGGCCCTATGCGACGCTTGCCATGCCGCTGATCCCCAAGCTGCGCGCCAAGGCCAATGTCGGGCCTAAATATTATGCCGTGGGCCTGACGTTGGGCTATTGATGCTAACCCGCCGTGCTCCTGCCTTCGCAGGAGCAGGTAATTCTAGCCCACGCCCCACAGGCTACCGGGATGGAGCAGCCCATCATGTAGAGTAAGTGCGCCTTCCCTGTCCTTCGCCAGCAACAGCGCGCCATCCAGATCGATCCAATCCGCCCCCTGCGCCACCAACGCCGCCGGCGCGATCCCCAGCGACGTGCCCAACATGCAGCCGACCATCACGCGAAACCCCCGCACTCTGGCCTCCCGCGACAGGGCCAGCGCCTCGGTCAGCCCACCCGCCTTGTCGAGCTTGATGTTCACCGCGTCGAAATCCCCCAGCCGGTCGAGATCGGCCCGCGTATGACAACTCTCGTCGGCGCAAAGCGGCAACGGCGACCTGATCCCGGAGAGCCGTTCCTCCCTGCCATGGAAGATCGGCTGCTCGACCATCTCGACACCCAGTTCCGCCAGCCCCTGCGCCTCGGCCACGATATCCAGATCATGCCAGCTCTCATTGGCATCGACGATCAACCGCACGTCCGGCGCGCCCGCCCGCACGGCGGCGATCCGCGCCCGGTCGCCCTCGCCGGTCAGCTTGCATTTGAGCAGGCCGAAGCCGCGCGCCGCCGCCACCCGCGCATCCGCCTCCATCTTCTCCGGTTCGCCCAGGCTGATGGTGAAGGCGGTGGGCAAGGGCTTGGGTTCCTCCAGCCCCGCCAGCTTCCAGACCGGCACCCCGGCGCGCTTCGCCTCCAGATCCCAGAGCGCGCAGTCCAGCGCATTGCGCGCCGCCCCCCGCGGCATCGCCTCCAGCAGCGCCTCCCGCTCCAGCGGCCCGGCATAGGCGTTGATCGCCGCCGCGCAGCCTTCCGCCGTCTCGCCTTCATAATAGATCGCCGTGCCCTCGCCCCGGCCGACATGCGCGCCGTCGCCCACGGTGCAGACGACGACGTCCACCGATGTCTTCGCCCCCCGGCTGATGATGAAGGCTCCCGCGACCGGCCAGCGGTCAACAGTCGCGGATATGATGCGTGTCATCGGCGTTCCCTATGCTGGCAATATACGGGTCTATGCGGACGGGCTATCCCGCCGCATAACCAGTCTCAACCCGCAGATAAAGGATAGGCGCACCCGTGACCTCCAGAGAATTGACCGGCTTCCTGTCCCTCAGCGATGCCGACGCGCTGGCGGCCCGGCGCCGGCTGTCCGATATGGCATGGCGCATCGGCTTCGGCGCGATCACATGGCCCTGGCTGCTGGCCAGCCTGTCAGGCGGGCGCAAGGCGGACAAGCGCGCCTTGCTCGATGAACTCGGCCTGCCCCACGACGCCCTGCCGCATCTGGGCAGTTGGAAGGCCGATGTCGGCTTCCTGCGCCATATCGTCCGGGAAATCGCCCGGCTGCGGCCCGCCCATGTGGTCGAACTGGGCGCGGGCGCTTCCACGCTGATCGCCGCGCGCGCCCTTGCGCTGCATGGCGGGGGACGGCTGACCAGCTTCGACCAGCATGACGGTTTCGTGCAGGCGACTCGCAACTGGCTTGCCGATCATGGCCTGACGGCCGATTTGCGCCACGCGCCGCTCGCGGTCGAGAGCCGGGATTGGCCGGGCCGCTGGTACGATATCGACAGCCTGCCCGACAGCATCGACCTGCTGATCATCGACGGACCGCCCTGGGCGGTGCACCCGCTGGTGAGGGGCGCTGCGGATAGCCTGTTCGCGCGCCTTTCTCCCGGCGCGGTCGTGCTGCTCGATGACGCCGCCCGCCCTGGCGAGCGGCTCGTCGCCCGGCGCTGGCGCAAGCGCTGGCCGCATATCGATTTTCGCCTGAAGCATGACGGGACCAAGGGCACGCTAGTCGGGCGCCGCCGCGACACCTCAATCCCCGTCGCCAACGACAATGATCAAGGCCGCGCCTGGCGCCATCTCGCCCGCGCCGCGGGCATCGCCGCGCTGATCGCCACCGGCTGGATCGCGCGGGGCGAGCTGGGCGAATTTCCCCAGGCGGCGCAGGCCAGCACCTTCCTGGACGAAGCAGCCGCGTCCCACCGCACCGGGCTGCTGCGGCAGCGCATGACGTCGCAGGTGGAAAGCGCCACGCTCAACCCCAATGAAATCCAGCGCTCGACCGGCATCATCCTGCCTCCGCTGCCCGCAAAGTGGCGCATCCATGACGTGCAGCTTTATCCGACGCCCGACAGCCCGGCCGTCGCCGTGTCGATCACCACGCCGGAGGGCGAACAACTGTCCTTCTTCGCGGACCGGGCCGAAACCCCGGCGGAGGCGCATCCGCTGCTCGCCCGGCGCGCGGACGATGTCATCGCCTATTGGGAAGCGGGCGACATGGCCTATGCCCTGACCGGCCGCGCCGGGCCACAGCGCATCATGGCGCTGGCGGCGGAGATCGCACCCGCCGGTTGACGCGATCCCGGTGGGACCGGACTATATGACACCGAGATTTCGGCGTCGTGCAATGTTCCATTTCTCGCGAAATCCCTTTAGAGCCCGGCGCCATGGAGGATGTGGAACAACCATCGCCGCGCGACAGCGCGCGCCCCGCACTTGGCAGCCTGGCGATGATCTGGCGTTTCGCCAGCCGCTATCCGGGCCGCATCGCAGGGGCGATGGCCGCCCTGATCGTCTCGTCCGCCGCGACGCTGGCGATCCCCAGCGGTTTCCGGCTGGTCATCGACCGGGGCTTCATGGGCGGCGGAGACATCAGCCGCTGGTTCGAATATCTGTTCCTGATCGTCGCGATCCTGGCATTGGCTACGGCGGCGCGCTTCTATTTCGTGTCCTGGCTGGGCGAACGCGTGGTCGCGGACATACGGTCGGCCACCCAGGCCAATCTGCTGCGGCAGGAACCGCGCTTCTTCGAGGAAAACCGCCCCTCCGAAATCGCATCCCGCATGACCGCCGACACGGCGATCATCGATCAGGTGGTGGGCTCGACCGTGTCGATCGCGCTGCGCAATCTGGTGACGGGCACCGGCGGGCTCATCTATCTCTTCGCGCTGGCGCCCAAGCTCGCGGGCCTGCTGCTGCTCGGCATTCCCGTCATATTGGTCGCGATCGTCGGTCTGGGACGCCGCGTGCGCGCCCTGTCGCGGGCAAGCCAGGACCGGCTGGCCGATGTCGGCAGCGTCACCTCGGAAACCCTGGGCGCGATGAAGATCGTCCAGGCTTTCGGCCAGGAAGGCCGGGAAGCGGCGCGATTCGACACGACCGTCGAGGCGGGCTTCATGACCGCGCGGCGCCGGATAGGCCTGCGCGCAACCATGACGGCGATCGTCATCGCTCTGGTCTTCGGATCGATCACCGCGGTCATGTGGCAGGGTGCGCTGGACGTCGCCGCCGGACGCCTGTCGGGCGGCAGCATCGCCGCTTTCGTCCTGACCGGCGGCCTCGTCGCGGGCGCGTTCGGCGCGCTGTCCGAAACCTGGGGCGACCTGCTGCGTGGCGCGGGGGCAGCCGGGCGGCTGCATGAACTGATGATCGCGACGCCGCAGATCATGGCTCCGCCCCGCCCCGTTCCAGTGCCGCGAACCGAGCATGGCGCGCATCTCCAGTTCGAGGATGTGCATTTCCGTTACCCCACCCGGCCCGATCAGGCGGCCCTGCACGGCATTTCGATCGATATCGCGCCGGGCGAGACCGTCGCGATCGTCGGCCCGTCCGGCGCGGGAAAATCGACCCTGATCCAGTTGGCGCTGCGCTTCTACGATCCGGATTCGGGCGTGATCCGCCTGAACGGCGTACCTTTGCCTCAGGCCGATCCGGCGGCGGTGCGGGACATGATGGCGATGGTGCCGCAGGAAAGCATCATCTTCGCCGCGTCGGCGCGGGACAATCTGCGCTACGGACGATGGGACGCCAGCGACGATCAGATCTGGGCAGCGGCCCGCGCCGCCAATGCGGAAGCTTTTCTGCGCACCCTTCCAGAAGGCCTCGACAGTTTTCTGGGCGAAGGCGGCGCCCGGCTTTCAGGGGGCCAGCGGCAACGCCTGTCGATCGCCCGCGCGCTGCTGCGCGACGCGCCCATCCTGCTGCTGGACGAAGCGACCTCCGCGCTGGACGCCGAATCGGAGCGGCTGGTGCAGGACGCGCTGGGGCGGCTGATGCAGGGCCGCACGACCATCGTCATCGCCCATCGCCTGGCGACGGTCAGGGCAGCGGATCGCATCCTGGTGCTCGATGAAGGGCAGTTGGTCGAACAGGGCGATCATGCCACGCTGATGGGGAAAAAGGGTCTCTACGCCCGGCTGGCCAATCTCCAGTTTCAGGATGCGCCTGCGGCCTGAGCGGGGCGGGCAGCCCGTCAGAATTTCAGGCGGGTCAGTGCCTCTTTCTTGCCGATCAGCGGCAGCATCTGTCCCATGTCGGGGCCGTGATCCATGCCCGTCAGCGCGCGGCGCAGGGGAAGGAACAGCGCCTTGCCCTTGCGGCCGGTTTCCACCTTCAATGCCTCGGTGAGCGTCCGCCAGACGGCAGCGTCGAAAGTCGCTTCCGACAAGGCGGCGTGCGCCAGCGCAAGGAAGTCGCGATCTTCTTCCGCCGGTGCGGGGGCGTCGATCGGGCCGGTGACGATCCGCCACCAGTCGGCCACGCCGGCGACCGTTTCAAGGTTGGGCCTGATAACCTCCCACGCCGCTTCGTCCATCCCTTTGGGCAGACGATCAGCGACGGCGGCATAGGGCAGGAGGTGGACGATCTTCTGATTGAGGGTCGCCAGTTCCGCCTCATCGAAGCGCGCGGGGGCACGGCCGAAATGAGCGAAGTCGAAGCTGTCGATCAGCGGCTCAGGACTTGTGAATGGCTCGACCGGCATGGAACTGCCCAGGCGGGCCAGCAGCGAGGCGATCGCCATGGGTTCAAGACCGATCTCGCGAAAATGGGCGACGCCGAGCGAGCCAAGGCGCTTGGAGAGCTTGCCTTCGCTGCCGGTGAGCAGCGCTTCATGAGCGAATGCGGGGAGCGGCGCGCCCAAAGCCGTGAACATCTGGATCTGGGTGGCGGTGTTGGACACATGGTCCTCGCCGCGCAGGACGTGGGTGACGCCCATGGCGATGTCGTCGATCACCGATGGGAGCATGTAGAGCCAACTTCCGTCGGCGCGGCGGATCACCGGATCGGACAGCAGCTTCGGATCGAAGCGCTGCTCGCCGCGGATAAGGTCGGTCCAGGCGATAGGCTGGCCATGATTGAGCTTGAAGCGCCAATGAGGCTTGCGGCCTTCGGCTTCGTAGGACGCGATCTGGTCCAGGGTCAGAGACAAGGCCGCGCGGTCGTAGACAGGCGGCAAGCCGCGACCAAGCAACACCTTGCGACGCAGGTCCAGTTCCTGGCTCGTTTCATAGGCCGGATAGACACGGCCCGCGGCTTTGAGAGCTTCGAATTTCTCTTCGTAGAGGGCGAAGCGGTCCGACTGCTTTTCCTCGCCGTCCCAATGGAGACCGAGCCATTTGAGGTCCGCCTTGATCGACTCCACATATTCGGAACGCGAGCGTTCGAGATCGGTGTCGTCAAGGCGAAGCAGGAACTGCCCCCCGCTCTTCCTCGCCCACAGCCAGTTGTGGAGCGCGGCGCGGATATTGCCGACATGGAGATTGCCGGTGGGCGACGGGGCGAAGCGGGTGATGACGGTCATGGCCGTTACAACGTCCGGAAGGCGTTGGTGATCGGATAACGACGATCGCGGCCGAAATTGCGTGATCCCAGCTTCACGCCGGGGGGCGACTGGCGGCGCTTATATTCGGCCACGTAGAGCAGGCGCTCGATGCGGGCGACGGTATCACGGTCGAAGCCGCGGGCGACGAGTTGTTCGACCGACAATTCCTCTTCCACCAGGCCGTAGAGGATCGGGTCCAGCACCTCATAGGGGGGCAGGCTGTCCTCATCCTTCTGATTGTCGCGCAGTTCCGCGCTGGGCGGCTTGGTGATGACGCGTTCGGGCATGACCAGACCCTTGGGGTCTAGGCCCAAGCCCAGCGACGGCACATTCTCGTTGCGCCAGCGGCAAAGGTCGAACACCGTGGTCTTGTAGGCGTCCTTGAGCACCGAATAACCGCCCGCCATGTCGCCATAAATGGTGGCATAGCCGACCGACATCTCGCTCTTGTTGCCGGTGGTGAGCAGCATATGGCCGAATTTGTTGGACAGGCCCATCAGCGTAAGCCCACGGATGCGGGACTGGATATTCTCTTCGGTAAGGTCGCGCTGGCGGCCGGTGAAGACGTCGGCCAGCATGGAATCGAAGGCTTCCACCGCCGGTTCGATCGGGATGGTGTCATAGCGAACGCCGAGCAGCCGGGCGCATTCTACCGCGTCGTCCAGACTTTCCTGACTGGTGAAACGCGACGGCATCATCACGCACCAGACGCGATCGGCGCCCAGCGCATCCACGGCGACAGCGGCAGACAAGGCGGAATCGATGCCGCCCGACAGGCCGAGAACCACGCCGGGGAAACGGTTCTTGTTCACATAGTCGCGCAAACCGAGAACCATGGCGTTATAGATGTCGGCCGGGCGCTCATCGAGGATATGCCGCTCGCCGGGAAGGCAAACCCACTGGCCGTCCCATTTTTCCCAAGTCGTGAGGACCAGCGCCTCTTCCCAGTCGGGGAGCTGCTGGGCAAGGCTCAGATCGCCGTTCATCACGAAGGACGCGCCGTCAAACACCAGCTCGTCCTGGCCGCCGACGCGGTTCAGATAGATGAGCGGCAGGCCGGTTTCGCGGACGCGCGTGCCGGCCACGGCGTTGATGCGGCGGTCGTCCTTGTCGACCTCGAACGGGCTGCCATTGGGGCTGATCAGGATTTCAGCGCCCTCGGCCCGCAGATGCGCGGTGACGAAAGGGAACCAGATATCCTCGCAAATGGGGACTCCGATCTTCACCCCCATAAAGTCGATCGGCGCGGGCAGCGGACCGGGGGCGAAGAGGCGCTTTTCATCGAAGGTGCCGTAATTGGGCAGTTCGCGCTTCTGGCGGATGGCGGTGACGGCGCCGTCTTCCAGCAAGGCGACGACGTTGAAAAGGACGCCCTGCGAGGCGACGACCGTGCCCACCAGCATGGCCGGGCCGCCATCCGCGGTCGCCTGGGCCAGGCGGTCGAGTTCATGGTTGGCGCGGTCGACCAGAGCGGGCTTCAGCACCAGATCCTCAGGCGGATAGCCGATCAGTTGCAGTTCGGGATAGACGATGAGGTCAGCATCCATGGCGCGGGCGCGCCATTCCAGCATCGCATCGGCATTGGCGGACAAGTCGCCCACCGACTGCGTCATCTGGGCAAGGGCTATCACGAGTTTGTCGGTCATGAGGAGCGCCCCTAGAGCATTTTGGCCGTGAGCCAAAATGCTCTGTCATTTGTTGCCGCATTTTCAAACCCGATGCCCCGTTTCAGGACCGTTCTAAAAATGCTCGGGTTCATTTTGCCGCGAGGCGCGAAAGCGCCTTTTCAGGAGAGACCTCCGCCGCTAAAGGGGCCGCGTTCTCGCCATCGTCATCAATTCGTCACGGGGGTTTGGCCATGAAGCTCATGACCGGCAATTCCAATAAGCCGCTCGCGGCCGCCATCGCCGACTATATCGAGATTCCCCTGACCGACGCGAGCGTCCGCCGCTTCGCGGACGAGGAAGTTTTCGTGGAAATTCATGAGAATGTCCGCGGCGAAGACGTGTTCGTGCTGCAATCGACCAGCTATCCGACGAACGACAATCTGATGGAATTGCTGATCATGATCGATGCGCTGAAACGCGCGTCGGCCAAGCGAATCACGGCGGTCGTCCCCTATTTCGGCTATGCCCGGCAGGACCGGAAGCCCGGCCCCCGCACCCCGATCTCGGCCAAGCTGGTGGCGAACCTGATCACCACGGCGGGCGCCAACCGCGTGCTGTCGGTCGACTTGCACGCCGGGCAGATTCAGGGTTTCTTCGACATCCCGACCGACAATCTGTTCGGCGCGCCGGTCATGTCGGCGGATATCCAGGCGCGCTTTGGCGATCGCAACCTGATGGTCGTATCGCCCGACGTCGGCGGCGTGGTGCGTGCGCGGGCGCTCGCCAAGCGGCTCGACAACGCGCCGCTGGCCATCGTCGACAAGCGCCGCGAGCGGGCGGGCGAATCGGAAGTCATGAACATCATCGGTGACGTGAAGGGCCGCTTCTGCGTGCTGATCGACGATATCGTCGATTCGGCGGGCACGCTCTGCAACGCCGCCGCCGCGCTGAAGGCGGCAGGCGCCGAGGAAGTGGCCGCCTATGTCAGCCATGGCGTGCTGTCGGGCGGCGCGGTGGCGCGCGTCGAGGCGTCGGAGCTCAAGGAACTGGTCATCACCGACACGATCCAGGGCACCGACGCGGTGAACGGCGCGAAGAGCATCCGCCACTTGCCCATCGCGCCCCTGCTGGGCGAAGCGATCAAACGCATCGCGGACGAAAGCTCGGTTTCCAGCCTGTTCGACTGAGGCCGACAGATTTTCCGATTTCAAACGCCGCCGGTGGAAACATCGGCGGCCTTTTCATGCGCGATGAAGCAAGGTCGCGCGGCGCGCCTTCAGGCGGTCGGCAACAAGACCACTGGCACGCTAAGGAAGAGGATCAAGGCGACAAGAATGCGCTGGCCGCGCGAGATGCCCAGCGGCTTTTCCCGCCAGATCATCGGGCAGCTCAGCAGGGCAAGCAGGAACAGCATGTTCGACAGCGTCATCGCCCCGCCAACGGGCATGTCCTGTCGCAGCGCCAGAGCCCCGAAAAGCGCAACGAAACTCAATATCCAGCCGATCAACGCCACGCCCAACTCCTTGCCGATCCAGAAGAATAGACGGCTCATGTTGCGGAAGATTTAAAGCCCGCTCGCCCAGGGATCGTAGGTGCCGAAGCTCCAGACGTTACCCTCCGGATCCAGCGCCTCGTAACCGCGGCCGGGATAGCCCTCATTATCGTGCGGTTCGCGCACCACCACCGCGCCTTCGTTGCGGGCATGGAGGCAGTGGGCGTCGGCGTCGGGCACAACCACATAGATGCAGGTGGTGACGCCGCCCAGATCCTTCGGCGTCGTCCAAATATAAAGCGACTCCCCTTCCCCGTCGCGGGCGCTGCCCAGCATCACCATGCCCTCGCCCAGCGCCAGTTCGGCATGATGGACGATATGGGGATCGGCTTCATCCTCGTAGCAGGCGCGCAATTCAAAGCCGAAAGCGTCGCAGAGAAAGCGGATGGCGGCGGGCGCATCGGCATAGCGCAAGCCGGGGATGACGGGTGAACCGGGCATCTTTTCCTTCCTTCATTTTAAAGGAATCGGGCGGGATTAGCCTAACCTTTCCGTCCCTTTGCCGCGATATTTGTTTTCCGCATTTTCTTGGGCCGTCAGGCGTTCCGCCCGACTTGAAAATGCTCTAGGTCGAGGCGCATGACGACCCGCGATGACCTGACCCTTGCCAACCGCCTTGCCGACGCTGCCGGTGCGGCGATCCGCCCTTTTTTCCGTGCCCGCTACGACATGGAATTCAAATCCGACAAGTCGCCCGTGACCGAGGCCGACCGCGCCGCGGAAGCGGCGATCCGGGCGATATTGGAAAAGGAACGGCCGCAGGACGGCATCATCGGAGAGGAATATGGCGCGACGCGCGAGGATGCGGAACGGGTGTGGATACTCGATCCGATCGACGGGACGCGCAGCTTCATCGCCGGTCGGCCGATTTTCGGGACGTTGGTGGCGCTGACCCAGGCGGGTTGGCCGACCATCGGCATCATCGACCAG
The DNA here is from genome assembly GCF_036038995.2 of Sphingobium sp. SJ10-10. NCBI lineage: Bacteria > Pseudomonadati > Pseudomonadota > Alphaproteobacteria > Sphingomonadales > Sphingobiaceae > Sphingobium > Sphingobium sp. SJ10-10. The sequence continues at coordinate 3,157,589 of NZ_CP158132.1, read as the reverse complement.
CCGATCTCCGGAGAGCGCTGGGCAGGGATGATGGGGCAGCCGACCACCTTCAACGGCAAGCCAGTGACGACCCGGCCGTGCCGCGATCTGGATCAGGCGATCCTGGCTTCAACCGCGCCGCAGCTTTTCCCCGGCTGCACGGCCGAGCATTTCTCCCGGCTGGCGGGACAGTGCCGGGACACGGTCTGGGGCGGCGATTGCTATAATTACGGGCTGATCGCCTCCGGTCATGTCGATATCGTCGTCGAGGCGGGATTGAAATTGCACGACATTGCCGCGCTGGTCCCGGTGGTCGAGGGCGCGGGCGGGCGCATGTGCGATTGGGCGGGCGATCCCTTGACGCACGACAGCGCCGGGCAGGTGATCGCGCTGGGCGATCCGGCCCGGCTGGACGATGTGCTGGAGGCGCTGGCCGAGGGGCATGAGGGCCATTAAGAAGCCCATTCTGGAGAGTGGCTTTTTAAGGTGACGGCCGGTTAACAGCCGGATGACTGAAAATGGCTAAAAACTCGCCAATGCGGGAAAAGCCCCCCATGGCGGAGCCGAAAAGCTTACTGGCTGATCTTGAGGATATGGTCGAGAATCGCCGGATGTAACGGACGTTCGAAAACGCAGCCCGACTCGTGGGACCGGCTCCACAGCACGCGGGCGCGGCGGCCTTCGAAGCCCGGCAGCATGATCCATACATCATCGTCCGCCGTGAGCTTCATGAAGCTTTTCAGACGAAAGCCGATTTCGGAAACGTCGGTAATGTGGCTCTTGAACCAGGTTTCACCGGGCCGGCGTACCCGAACGCCGATCAAAGCCGTGCGGCGATCCGCTAGACGGTTGTTGCCGCGATACAGGTTTGTCTGAACTTTAGCGCCCATGATCCAATGCCGATTTGACCGTCGGCATCATCGCCCATCACGGTGAAGAAAGCATTAAGCCGGACCGTGCAGAGCAAAAATAAGGGGCCGCCGAAGCAGCCCCCGTCCAGGTCGGCGCATTACAAGGCCGATTGCGTCACCCCAGCCCGCGCCCGGAAACGGGAAGTCGAACATTCCCGGCCAGACGGCGGCGGCGTATTCGTGCCTTGAGAGCCCGGAAACCATCGGATGATCCCATCCTACGGCGATCGCGCGCTCCTGTCCGATGCGCATTTCCCTTTTTCCGAACCGGGTTCCGGCAATGCCGGAACCCGGTTCCGATGGCTTTAGAACTTGCCGTACTGTTCGTTGCCGACGAAGCCGAGCTTCGTCACGCCAGCACGCTTGATCTCCGCCAACACCTGGTCAACCACGACATAGCGGGTCGCCGCATTGGGCTGGAACTGCAGTTCGGGTTCGACCGGCAACCGCAGCGACTGCTGCAGATACTGACGCAGGGTCAGCAGATCGATGGCCGAACCGTTCCAGGTGATGATGCCGCTGGGATCGATCGCCACCTTGTTCTTGACAGGGTCGATGACGCTGTCGGTCGGCGGCGCGTTCTGCGGCAGGTCGATCTTGACCGCGTGGGTCTGGATCGGGATGGTGATGATGAACATGATGAGGAGAACGAGCATGACGTCGATAAGCGGCGTCGTGTTCATTTCCACCATCGGTTCGCCATCGTCTCTTCCGGCACTCATTGCCATGGCGATACTCCTAGAGCATTTTCAACAATGGTCGTCTGACGGCCATTCGGTTCGAAAATGCGTCAACAAAGAACATTAACTTAAAGCCGGCGGGTCGTCGTGCCCGGTTCGGGCTCGGAGATGAAGCCGACCTTCGGGAAACCGGCGCGCTGCATCGTGTAGATGGTGCCGCCGATGCACCGATAGGGGACGTTGATGTCACCGCGGATATGCACTTCGGGCAGATCCTCGGGCGTCATATTTTCAACGCCGCCCGCCTTCTTGATGTCCGCTTCCAGCTTCGCGACCGCACGGTCGAGCAGCTCGTCGGAGGACACCCGAGTCAGGTTCCAGTAGACCGCACAGCTACCGTCGGAAGCCTGCGTGATCGACAGGGAGACGTTTTCCGGTTTCGTCGTCGTCGGCTCGAACGCGACCTTGGGAAGCTGTAGCTGAACCGTCTGGACGACGACCGGGACCGCGATAAGGAAGATGATGAGCAACACCAGCATGACGTCGACGAGCGGCGTCGTGTTGATGTCGGACATCGGCTTGTCTTCACCGCCGTCAGAGCCAACACTCATTGCCATTGATTATTTCCTAACATGCTTGTCGAGGGCGCCCCGGCATTTCGGGACCCACGTCCGATAAGGGGACCAGGCGTCGCAGCCGCCGCCGGCCCCCTTGCCGGCATCTCAGCCTATCAGGCCTTGGTCGGGGCAGCGGCGGGCTTGGCAGCCGCAGCGGCCGGGGCAGCGGCGATCGCGGGCTTCACGGCGCCGTTCGACACCAGATAGGCCAGCAGGTCGACGGTGAAGCCGGCGAGCTGCTCGGAGATCGACTTGTTGCGGCGCTGCAGGAAGTTGTAGGCGAGCACCGCGGGAACGGCCACGGCCAGACCCAGGGCGGTCATGATCAGAGCTTCACCGACCGGGCCGGCGACGGCGTCGATCGAGGCCTGACCGGCGGCGCCGATCTTGATCAGAGCGCGGTAGATACCGATAACCGTACCGAACAGACCGATGAACGGCGAGGTCGAACCGACGGTCGCGAGGAACGCCAGGCCACCGTTCAGCTTCGAGTTGATCGCGGCTTCCGAACGCGCCAGCGAGCCGTGCAGCCAGTCATGCGCTTCGACCGGATCGGTCAGCTTGGTGTGTTCTTCCTGCGCCTTGATGCCGTCGTCGACGATCTGCTTATAGGCCGAATTCTTTTCGAGCTTGGCGGTGCCTTCCTTCAGCGAAGCGGCGCGCCAGAAGGTCGCACGAACCTTCTTGCCCTGGTTGATCACCTTCTGCTGTTCGATCAGCTTGGTGAACAGGATGTAGAAGGTACCGACCGACATACCGCAAAGGATGATGAAAACGGTCCAGGCGATGGTGCCGCCCTGCTGGAGCGCTTCCATCAGGCCGTACGGGTTCTCCGACTTCGGCGCGGCGGCCGCTGCGATAGACATCAACATGTTCAAGACTTCCCTCTCAAAGGATCAATAACAAGGGGCAGGCGGCTTCCAGTCATTCGGAGGCGCGCGCCTGCCCTTTCAAAATCACTCCGGCAGACGCCAGGTAATGCGACCATTGTACGTGTCCGACATCGGACCACCCCCGGCTGCTACCGCGGGCTTGAACCTCGCGCGCTTCGGCAACAGGCGGCAGGTCGCCTCATCGAGGTCGGCATGGCCGGTCGAAGAGGTGATCGTGCAGTTGGTCACGCGTCCATCCGGACCGATTTCCAGCCGGAACCCGGCCGTGCCCGAGCGTTCTTCACGCTGCGCGCGGCTCGGATAGTCGGCGTCGCTGAGCCAGCTGCCGGGGCTGCTGCGCGGAGCCGCGCGAGAGGCGGGAACCTCCGGCGGCGGCGGAGCAGGCGGCGGCGGAGAAGCGACCGGAACCGGGTTAAAGACCGGCGGCGGAGTCCGAACCGTCTGAATCGGCGGCGCGGGTGCCGGAGTCTGAACGATCGGCGGCGGCGCGACGACCGGCGGCGGTTCAATCGGTTGATCCGGCGGGGGCGGCGGCGGCTCCTCGTCCGGTGGCGGCGGTTCCTCCTTCACGTCGATCACGTTCAGCTGTTCCGCCGCCTTTTTGACATATTTCATGCCAAGACCGGTGACGAAGGCATAACCCAGAACAGCGTGAATCAGGGCGACGATAATGATCGAGATCGTGCGACTCGATCCTTGCGAGTGGTCAGCATAGGCCATTCGGCAACGACACTCCTTAACTCAGCTTACCAGTTGATTATCGGCAAATAAGCCAAAAACGGCCCGAGCTGGCCGGGTCATCCCGGTCATCTTGGCCCCTATCCGTTCATTTGCTACCGTGCGAACTCCTATCGCGGCGCATCGTGGCACGCAAACGCTTTATCGATATGATCATTTGCGACCACCATTACACAGCAGAAAGACTTGCATGTGACAAAGATGTCACGGCCTGCCATCATTAGGACGAAGATGAAAAAGAAATCCACCATGACCCTGCGGAAGCTGGCCCTGTTCTGCCTCATTTCCGCCGCACAATCGCAGATTTCCGCGGCTCAGACGGCTGCCGACAAAATGGCGGCGCAACCATCCGAACGGGTCGCCGGCCTCGCTTATGCCGATATTGCGGACCTCGCGGACGCCGCGTCGCTGGTGGCACAGGCGCGGATTGGCAACATCATCAAATTGAAGCCCGGGCAGGCCGGCACCGTCCCGGCAGGGTATCAAAGGGTCTATGTCGAGGCGAATGTCGCCAATCTGATTCGCGGCGAGGGAGGAATCACCCCTACGGTCCGCTATCTTTACGACGCGCCGCTCGATGCGCGGGGCAAATTGCCCAAGCTCAAGAAGGCGCAGGTCATTCTGTTCGCCCGCCCGGGCACGCGCCCCGGCGAAATCCAGCTCGTCGCGCGCGACGCGCAGGTCATCGCCTCTCCCGCCGAAATTGCGCGGGTGAGGGCGATTCTGTCCGAATTGGTCGCCAATGACGCTCCCCCGCGCATCAAGGGGCTGGGCGATGTCTTCCATGTCGCGGGCACGATCGCAGGCGAAGGCGAGACCCAAATCTTCCTGCGCACGGAAAATGGCGATCCCGTATCGCTGTCCATCTTGCGCCGACCCGGGCAGGAACCGCGCTGGGCCGTGGCGCTGGGCGAGATCGTGGACGAGGCCGCCCGCCCCCCGGCACGCGGCAGCCTGCTTTGGTACCGCCTCGCCTGCGGCCTGCCCGACGCGTTGCCGGCCCGGTCGGTGCGCGCCCTTTCCCCGCAGGACGCAGAGGCGGCCCGCGCCGATTATCAGGTGGTTCTGAACGCTCTGGGCTCCTGCGGCCGGACGCGGGCGGTTCGCTGATCGCTCGGAACGGCCCTCCGGCTCCTTTTCCTTGGACAGAAGCGCAGAGGCGGCTATCAGCGCGGCGTCCCGTGATCAGGAAGGATGAAGAGAAGCCATGACCAATCTGCACCGCCATGCCCCGCTGCGCGTCGCGCTCGTCGGCCTCGGCACGGTGGGCGGCGGCGTCATTCGGCTGCTTCAGACCAATGCGGACCTGATCGCCCGTCGCGCCGGATGCCCGATTCAGATCGTCGCCATTTCCGCGCGCGACCGGAACAAGGATCGCGGCGTCGACCTGTCACCCTATGAATGGGTGGACGACATGACGACGCTTGCGACCCGCGACGACATCGACGTGGTGGTGGAGTTGATCGGGGGGGCGGACGGCCCTGCCCTCACCCTCGCCCGCCAGTGCCTGACCGTCGGCAAGCCTTTCGTCACCGCGAACAAGGCGATGCTGGCCCATCATGGGCTGGACCTCGCCGGTCTGGCGGAGAAGGCCGGCGTCGCGCTCAAATATGAAGCGGCGGTGGCCGGCGGCATCCCGGTCATCAAGGGCATGCGCGAAGGCGCCGCCGCGAACGAGATCAGCCGGGTCTACGGCATCCTGAACGGCACCTGCAATTACATCCTGACCACCATGGAGAAGGCCAAGGAATCGGGAAACCCCCGGGGCTTCGACGAGGTGCTGAAGGAAGCGCAGGAGCTGGGCTATGCGGAAGCCGATCCCAGCTTCGACATCGATGGCGTCGACGCCGCGCACAAGCTGACCATCCTTGCCAGCCTGGCCTTCGGCACGGAGCTGGATTTCGATGCGGTCGCGACCACCGGCATCCGCCATGTCATCGCCGCCGACATCGCGGAAGCGGCGGCGTTGGGATACCGCATCCGTCTGGTCGGCATGGCGGAGAATGGCCCTGAGGGTCTGTTCCAGCGCGTCCACCCGATGCTGGTGCCGCTCGACCATCCGCTCGCCCATGTCGATGGTTCGCTCAACGCCGTCGTGGCGGAGGGCAATTTCGTCGGCCGCCTCTTCTTCCAGGGGCGCGGCGCGGGCGATGGCCCGACCGCTTCGGCCGTGGTTGCGGACCTGATCGACGTGGCCCGCGACGAATATGGCGACGCGCTGGCCATGCCTGTCGCCGCCCTGGCGCAGCAAAAGCCCGCCGATGCCGGCAAGCGCGTGGGCCGCGCCTATCTGCGCTTCAAGGTGCAGGACCGGCCCGGCGTGCTGGCGGAGATCGCGGCGGCGACCCGCGATGCGGGCGTCTCGATCGAAAGCATGATCCAGCGCGGCGCCAATCAGGCGGACGGCGTATTGGTCGCCATCGTCACCCATGCGGGCGAGGAGCGCTGCGTCCTCGACACGCTGAACCGTCTGGCGGGTTCCGAGAGCCTGCTCCAGACGCCGATGGTGATGCACATATTGGACTGATCCGTCAGTCCAGCCCGAAACTCCGCGCCAGCGTTTGTTCGATCGGCTCGCCAAGCCGAAAGATCCGACGATTGGCGCGCTTGGGGCAATTCATATTGCCGATGATCCGGCATGGCCGCGCATCGAAGCGATAGGCATTCATCTTGCCATCACCGCCTGGCGCAACGCTGCTGCCGAGGCGCGGTCCTTCCGTCTCCCCGCCCCCCAGGCAGAGCGACGGCACGGCCTGACAGGGCGCCGGACGGACGTTGCCGATCCGGCGCGTGACGCCTTCGGGTTGAGCGGCAAGGCTGGCGGCAATCAGCAGGAGGATCATTTGCGCGGCCCTTGAGCGATTCCGACCGGCCGGAATCGATCGCCGGCCAAGAAATCGCGTAAAATCAAAGAAACGGAGCGGTTCTTGCTCTTGTTATCCTGCGAACGTGACAAACGTGCTTCCGTTGCATGGGCCTGCTGAAAAGCGCACCCTCGACAAGGATCGGCCGACATCCTATCGCGCTTCACAATAGCGATAGAAGAGGAAACGACATGGTGCAGGCAAGCTCGATACTCGATCGTGTGCTGGTGCTGGAGATGGTGCGCGTGACCGAAGCGGCCGCCATCGCCGCATCGAAGCTGATTGGGCGCGGCGATGAAAAGGCCGCCGACGCCGCCGCGGTCGAAGCGATGCGCCTGGCCTTCAACGACCTCTATATGGACGGCACCGTCGTCATCGGTGAAGGCGAACGCGACGAAGCGCCGATGCTCTATATCGGGGAGAAGGTGGGCAATGCGATCGGCACCGGCCCCCGGATCGACATCGCGCTCGATCCACTGGAAGGCACGACCATCACCGCCAAGGCCGGTCCCAACGCGCTCGCCGTGCTGGCGATCTCGGAGGAAGGCGGGCTGCTGAACGCGCCTGACGTCTATATGGAAAAGCTGGCGGTCGGTCCCGGCCTGCCCGACGGCATTATCGACCTCAACAAATCGGTGCAGGAGAATGTCGAGGCCGTCGCCAATGCCAAGGGCGTCGACCCGCATGAGATCATCGTCTGCGTGCTCGACCGGCCGCGCCATGAAAAGCTGATCGCGGAATTGCGCGCCATCGGCTGCGGCATCATGCTGATCCCCGATGGGGACGTAGCGGGCGTGATCGCCACCACCAATCCCGAAACCAATATCGACATGTATATGGGTTCGGGCGGCGCGCCCGAAGGCGTGCTGGCCTGCGCGGCGCTGCGCTGCGTCGGCGGGCAGTTCAAGGGCAAGCTGCTGTTCCGCAATGATGACGAGCGCGCCCGCGCCCGCAAATGGGGCATTACCGATCTCGACAGAATCTATGACCTCAAGGAGCTGGCCAAGGGCGACTGCATCTTCGCCGCGACCGGGGTCACTGACGGCTCGCTGCTGAACGGGGTCAAGCGGCTGCCCGGCGGCAAACTCACCACCGACAGCGTCGTGATGCGCGCCAGCACCGGCACGGTGCGCTGGGTGAAGGGCGAGCATCGGCTGGACCGGAAGCCGATCTGATCGATCATGAAGGGGTAAGAAAAAGGGACTCGCTCGAGTCCCTTTTTTCATGCGCGGCGTCGGCGCTTGCCTATCGCCCTGCGCGGTGGTTCAGATCGTGCCCGAGCGCCAGGATCGCGACGCCCAGCAACGTATAGGCGCTTTCCTGCCAGCCATGATCCATGGTGAGCGCGCCCGCCATGATGCCCAGGCCCAGCGATCCGATGGCGGCGGGCATCATATAGCCATGCGCCACCGCGCCATGACCGAGCGCCACGGCGCCGAGCAGGATCGCCAGCACAAGACCGGTCTCATGGAAGATCGGACTTTCGAAAATCCCGCCCGCCGAGGCCAGCACGCCCAACAAAACGGCGGTGCCGAAGCAATGGGCCACACACATGCCCGACAGCACGATCGCAATGCGATCGATCCGACCGTTGAGCAAATGCTGGCGAAGGCTGATCGGCATGGTGTGAGCTACATAGGCGAGGCGGAGGAAAGTTACAACATATCATCACCTGATTTTTGCGATGCTGTAACAAAGGACGTTCATGGCCAATTAGCTGCCATTGAGCGCATCCGTGTTCCTGCGAAGGCAGGAACCCAGTTCCGCCGCTTGTGGATCATCGCACCGTAGGAACTGGGCTCCTGCCTTCGCAGGAGCACGATGCGCTTCAAGAAAAAGCGCTAAGCAAACTGCCCGCTCTCCACCCTATGCCGCCAGCCGCAGACAGTTCCGCCCGCTATGCTTGGCGTTGTAGAGCGCCTTGTCCGCTGCCTCCAGCACCGCCTGGTCGTCGCTTTTCCCGTCCAGCCCCACCAGCCCCGCGCTGAACGTCACCGGAATCGCCTCGCCCGAATCGATCTGCACCGGATGGGCCGCCACCATTTCGCGCAGCCGTTCGCAGATCATGCTCGCGCGCCCGACATCGGTGCCGCTCAGCAGGATGGCGAACTCCTCGCCCCCCAGGCGGCCGATGCTGTCGACGCTGCGCAGCCCCGGACGCAGCCGCTCGACGAAACCGGCCAGCACGCGGTCGCCCGCGCCATGGCCGTAACAATCGTTGACCGCCTTGAAATGATCGATGTCGATCAGCAGCAGACAGGCGCGCGCGCCTAGGCGAACGCGCAGCATCTCCTCCTCCAGCTTTTCGAGGAAGGCGCGCCGCGTATCAGCCCCGGTCAGCGAATCGAGCGCAGCCTCCTGCTGCAAAGCGCGTTGCCGCGCCTTGTGCCGGGACATGTCGCGGATCGTGCTGACCAGGCCGGTGGGCAGGCCGCGCTCGTCGACCACCGCGCGCGCCACCATCTCGCACCATTCCCGGCCCTGGGCGGAGATGAAGGGGCGGAATTCCACCGTCTGCACGTCGCCCGGCTGGGCCAATGCCCGATCCAGCGTCGCGATCACCTGTTCCCGGTCCTCCGGATCGACCAGATTGGCGGCATCCTGACCGACCAGCAATTCCGGCGCGCAACCGATCTGTTCGGCCGCGGCGGGCGAGGCATATTCGATCACCCCCTCGACGCTGATGTTGAGCACGACGTCGCCGCTATTTTCCGCGATGGCGCGATAGCGCGCCTCGCTTTCCTGCAGCATCTGGAACAGGCGGCGGCGGCTGTTCAATTCCGCCGCGATCGGCATGGACAGCAGGAAGCAAAAGGCCAGGAAAAGCTGGAAATACTGCATCCGCTCGCCCAGGGTGCCGGGGATCATGTGCAACGGCCCATGGCCGGTCATGGTGGCCATGCCGCCGATGATCGCCAGGATCATGACCGATGCCGCCGCCCCCAGATTGCCCAGGCGGAACACGATGGCGACCATCGGCAGCAACAGCGCGAACAGCATCGGATAGCGCGCGACATAGAAGACATGGGCCGTCGCCAGGGCGAACAGCAGCAACAGGCCCAGCGCTTCCCATTTTTGGCGATGGCTGGTCTGGCCGAACCAGCGCCGCAATTCGCCCTGCATCAGCATCATCAGGATCGGCGTGCAGGTCAGCCCGCCCAGCACATGCCCGGTATACCATTGCAACAGGGATGCGCCGAAGGACACGGGAATCAGCGTCGATGCGACAGACGCCGCGGCCATGCCCGCGATCAGATTGGCCGGGCCGCAGAGCGCCAGGACGAAAACGAACAGCGGCTGCATCGATCCGGCGAATTTGCCGCCCGGCGCGAAGCGGTGGCAGAGCAGCGCGACGATCAGTGCTTCCAGCAAATTGATGCCCGCCATCGGCGCGGCGGCGAGTGGCCCCATGCCCCACAGCGCCGTCGACAGCGCGCTCGCCACGCCGCAGGCGATAAGAGCCCCTGGCCAGCTATTGGTCCGGGACGTCAGCAGATAAGCCATCAGCAACGCGTTGGCGCCCCAGATGAACGCCAGCCCCCCTTCGAAACGCGAACTGGCGAGCGCCAGCGACGCCATCAGGAAATAAGCGCAACCCAAGGCGATCGGCGCCAGGCGGGAAGAAGGATGTCGAAGAGACGTCTGCATGTTCCGCACCGCCCTAGACGCTTATCGTTAAAATATACTCACGATAATGATTTTACACAGAGGAAAATCATGCGGAGGCCAGCAAAGCCTGCCATCCCCGCAGCCTTTCCCTCCGGATGTCCTCCGGCAAGGCCGGGGTGAAGCGCTGCCCTCCCGCCCCCATCGCCGCCGATGCCGTGGAAAGCGAGGGGAACAGGCCGCTGCCTACCGCCGCCAGCATCGCCGCCCCCTTGGCTGTCGTCTCCACATCGGCCGGGCGATCGACGGGCAGATCCAGAATGTCCGCCAGATCCTGCGCGATCCAGTCATTGGCGCTCATCCCGCCATCGATGCGCAGCGTCCGCCAGGGCACGCCGTCAGCCGCGAAAGCCCCGGCCAGGTCATGGATCTGGTGCGACAGCGATTCGAGCGCCGCGCGCACGATATGCGCACGCTTCGTGCCCAGCGTCAGACCATGGATCACGCCCTTGGCATCGGCGCGCCAGTGCGGCGCGCCCAGCCCCGCCAGCGCAGGCAGCATGGTGACGCCACCGCTGTCCGGCACCGACCGGACCAGCCCCTCCGTTTCCGCCGCCGTGGCGATCAGGCCCAGCTCGTCGCGCAGCCATTGGATCAGGCTGCCCGCGACGAACAGCGATCCTTCCAGCGCATAGCTCGTCTCGCCCGGCAGCCGGCAGAGCAAAGTCCCGAGCAGGCGATGCCGCGAAACCGGCACGGCGCTGCCCATATGGGCGAGGACGAAAGCGCCGGTGCCCAATGTCGCCTTGGCATCGCCCGGCGTCAGACAGCCCTGACCGATGGTCGCCGCCTGCTGATCCCCCATCAATCCCCGGATCGCAATCGGCCGCCCGAACCATTCCGCCCGCGTCTCGCCAAAGGCACCGATATTGTCGGTGATCTCCGGCAAAGCCCGCAACGGCACGCCGAACAGGTCGCATAGACCCCGATCCCATTCCGTCCCGTCCAAAGCCATCAACTGGGTGCGGCTGGCATTGCTGGCGTCGCTGACATGCAGACCGCCGGTCAGCTTCCACACCACCCAGCTTTCGACCGTACCAAAGGCCAGAGCGTCTCCCGCCTCGACCACCGCAGGCGCATGATCCAGAAGCCAGCGCATCTTGGTCGCGGAGAAATAGGGATCGAGCACCAGCCCGGTCCGCCGCTGGATCGCCCCCTCCTCGCCCGCCTCCCGCAGTGCGGCGCAATGATCGGCGGTGCGGCGGTCCTGCCAGACGATGGCAGGGGCCAAAGGCTGCCCCGTCCGCCGGTCCCATGCCACCACGGTTTCGCGCTGGTTGGTGATGCCGATAGCGGCGATGCGGTCCGCCCCGCCCGCCAGCGCCACCATCTCGCGCGCGCAGGCCAGGGTCTTCTCCCAGATCTCCGCCGCGTCATGTTCGACCCAGCCGGGCTGCGGATAATATTGGGTTAGCTCCGCCTGCGTCATGCCTAGCCGCCGCCCGTCCGGCGCATAGAGCATCGCCCGGGTCGATGTCGTGCCTTCATCCAGCACCAATATGTGCGGCTCGCTCATGCCCCCTCCCCCAGCCACTGTTCGACGCGCGCTTTCTGCTGCGCGTCCAGGCGCAGGCCCAGCTTGGTCCGGCGCCACAATATGTCGTCGGCGGTCATCGCCCATTCCCGCTCGACCAGATAGCGCAGCTCCGCCTCGGTCAGGCCATGGCCGAAATAAGTCCCCAGCCCATCCATGCCATGCGCCGTCCCCAGCCAGTCCCAGGCGCGGGTGCCATAGGCGCAGGCGATGCGCTGCAATGAGGCATAATCGAGAAACGGATAGTCGCAGCCCAGATCCGCGATGAGCTGATCGCGCCCCTGCATCGGGAAATCGCCGCCCGGCAGCGGAGCCTTTGCGGTCCAGTCGCCGCCCGACAGGCTGGGGAGAAAAGGTTTCAGCATCGCCACCGCTTCGGCGGCGAGGTGGCGATAGGTGGTGATCTTGCCCCCGAACAGGCTGAGCAGCGGCGCCTCCCCCTGCGGCGCGTCCAGCTCCAGCCGGTAGCCACGCGTCGCCGCCTCCGGCCTGGCCGAACCGTCGTCGATCAGCGGGCGCACCCCGGCATAGGACCACAGCACATCCTGCGGCGCGATCGCCTTTCTGAAATATCGATTGGCCGCGTCGCAGAGATAGGAGATCTCCTCCGGCTCCGGCCGCACATCATCGACCGGGCCGGCATGATCGCGGTCGGTCGTCCCGATCAGGGTGAAACCCCGCTCATAGGGCAGCGCGAAGAAGATGCGGCTGTCGGGCAGTTGGAAGAAATAGGCGAAGCCATGATCGAACAGCCGTGGCACGACGATATGCGATCCGCGCACCAGCCGCATGTGGCGCGCCGAGTCGCCATGGGCGCGATGGAGCAGGTCGAGGACCAGCGGCCCCGCCGCGTTGACCACGGCGCTCGCTCGAAAGCGCGCCGCCGATCCATCCGGCCCCTGCGCATGGATCGTCCAGCCGCCGCTTTCCCGATCCAGGCGCTGCACCTCGGTCCGGGTGCGGACGTCCGCGCCCCGGTCGGCAGCATCGCGAGCGTTCAGGATGACGAGGCGTGCATCATCTACCCAGCCGTCGGAATAGATATAGGCCTTGCCGAAGCCGGATTTCAGCGGCTGCCCAGCTGGATGGCGGCTCAGGTCGACACCCTCCGTCGGCGGCAGCGCGCGGCGGCCGCCGATATGGTCGTAAACGAAAAGGCCAAGGCGCAGCATCCAGCGCGGCCGCAGACCCGGCACCCAGGGCAGCACGAAGCGCAGCGGATGGATAATATGCGGCGCGATCGCCCAGAGCCGCTCGCGCTCGGCCAGCGATTCGCGCACCAGGCCGAATTCACGATGCTCCAGATAGCGAAGTCCGCCATGGATGAGCTTGGTCGAGGCGGAGGATGTGCCTTGCGCCAGATCGCCGCGCTCCAGCAGCAGCACCCTGGCCCCTCGCCCGGCGGCATCGCGGGCGACGCCGCAGCCATTGACGCCGCCGCCGATCACGGCGAGGTCATAGGCGGCTGGGTCCGTCTCCCTTGTCACGGGGGCATGTTAGCGTGGTTGGGCGGTGGGGGGAACCTTGATGCCGCGTCAGCACGCAAGCGCTGACTTAAAATCCCCCTGCGCGAAGCGCGGGGAAGGAAAAATCTCCTACGCCTTTTCCAGCGTGCACTGAAGCGGATGCTGGTTCTGCCGGGCGAAATCCATCACCTGGTTCACCTTGGTTTCCGCCACCTCATAGCTGAAGATGCCGCAGACGCCGACGCCGCGCTGGTGGACATGCAGCATCACGCGGGTCGCCTCCTCCATGTCCATGCGGAAAAATTGTTGGAGGACATGGACGACGAATTCCATCGGCGTGTAGTCGTCGTTCAGCATCAGCACCTTGTAGAGCGAGGGCTTTTTCGTCCGGGCGCGAGTGCGCGTAGCGATGCCGACATTGGGACCGCCCGAGCCGTCGCCCTGGTCGTCCTGATCCCTGCCCGCCATCATCGCGGGATATGCCGATATCGAAATGCTGCTCATAATGCGGAAGGATATGGCGATTTGGTCTTGCATGGCAAGAGGGCGGGCGGGCCGTAAACCATGCTTCTCGATAGTAATGGCTTGGGAAAGTGGAAATGGGTGGCAGGCGGACTTTGAGTTTCCGTTCGCCCTGAGCTTGTCGAAGGGTCTTGCTGAGCGAAGGCGAAGCATGGGAGCCTCGCTCCGCTCGGCAAAGGGCTTCGACTTGCCGAAGGCAAGTTTATCCTGAGCGCCTGCCTTGGCAGGCAGACGAAGGGCTCAGCCCGAACGGATATCTCTCGTCAGCTTTTGGCCATGTGCCGCCTTGGGTTCGCCGGAAAAAAGAAACGGCCTCCGCGCTAGGCGGAAGCCGTTTCCTTTTTCCAAAGCCCGAAGGCAAGATCAGGCGGCGAGCGACTTCACCTTGTCGGTCACCACGGTCACGCGGGCGGTCAGCGGCGACGCCACGTCGCCGGCCAGCTTGATCAGCGCTTCGCTGCTCTTGGCCGCTTCCTTGGTGAATTCGTCGAAGCTGCTCGAAAAGAGCTGGCTCTGAAGCTGGAAGAATTCGGTCGGGGTCTTCACGGTCGAGAAGCTCTTGAAAGAGGCGGTCGCCTTTTCGAAGCTCTTCTTGCTGTAATCGACAGCTTCCTGGCCCAGGGTTTCAAAGCCCTTGGCCGCGATCTTGCCGGATTCGACCAGCGCTTCGACATTGCCCTTGGCGATGTCGCTGAACTCTTCGATCGCCTTGGTCGACTTCTCGACGCTCACCTTCGCCTTCTCGTTCAGGTCGGCATAGACCGTTTCGAGCTTGGCCTTGGTTTCTTCAGCGAACTTCTTTCCGGTTTCGATCACGTCGTTCATCATCTTTGTTCCTTCTGTGGCGGGCAGCAATGTGGGCTCTGACGGCCCGGCCTTCGGCAGGCTCTTGACTTCCTTGGGCTCCGGAGGCGCAGCCTTTGCCACCGGCTCAATCTTCGGCGTTTCTACCTTCGGCGCCGCAACAACGGGCGACGGCGCAGGTGCAACGGGGGTCGGTTCGGGCTTGGCTTCCTTGACCGGTTCAGGCTCGGGCGCTGCATCGACGGCGGTGGTCGCCGCGATCACCGCCACCGGATCGGCCTTGGCCACTGGCGCCGGTTTGGCGACAGGGGTTGCAGGCTTGGGGGGCGCCGGTTTTTTCGCGGCAGGCTTCGCCGGTACATTGATCGCAGCTTCGGCGGCCTTCAGCGCCTCACTGGCGGACAGGGTCGACGATGCCTTCTTCGCGACGGGTTTCTTACGCACTGGCTTTGGGGTAACGGCCATGGACCAACCTCCCTTTGTTGCAGTGCACAATATGGCTTTTGCAGCGCCGTTGCAAGCACTTTTGTGCACTGCAACAAATTTGACATATGCATATGGCCGCAAGGAAAAGGCGGACTACCGCAAATTTCCGGCAAGCGGATGATTCAGCGCGTTTTCACGTAACGGCCCGGCGCATCCTCGATCGTCTTGAGTCGGCCCTTGCCCGGCTGGCGCGCGCCTTTCGCCGGCACGGTTTCGGGATTTTGCCCGCGAATCCACTCGATCCAATCGGGCCACCAGCTACCCTTGGTCTCCTTCGCCTGCGCAAGAAAGGCGTCCAGAGTCGGCTGCGATTCGTCGCAGGCCCAATATTGATATTTCCCCGCCGCCGGCGGATTGACCACGCCCGCAATATGCCCCGATCCCGCCAGCAGGAAACGGATCGGCCCGGCAAGATGCTCGGTCAGCTTCCACACGCTTTCCAGCGGAGCGATATGATCCTCACGCCCCGCCTGCACATAGGCAGGGGTCTTGATCTGGCGCAGATCGATCGGCGTGCCCGCCACGCTGATCGCGCCCGGCTGCACCAACAGATTGTCGCGATAGAGCTGGGTCAGATAATCCCTGTGCCAACGCGCCGGCAGATTGGTCGTGTCGCCATTCCAGTAGAGCAGGTCGAAGGGCGGATAATCCTGCCCCAGCAGGTAATTGTTGACGACATAGTTCCAGATCAGGTCGCGCCCGCGCAGCAGGTTGAAGGTCGCGGCCATATAACGCCCGTCAAGGAAGCCGCCGGTGGAAAGCTGCTCCACCATCTTCATCTGCTCGTCATCGACGAAGAGGGTCAGATCGCCCGCCTGGGCAAAATCGACCTGGGCGGTGAAGAAGGTGGCGCTGGCGACCTTGTCCGCCTCCCCCCGCGCCGCCAGCAGGGCCAGCGTGGCGGCGAGCGTGGTGCCCGCGACGCAATAGCCGATCGCGTGGACGCTCGGCACCTTCAGCAGATCGCGCACCGTGTCGATCGCGTCGATCTGGCCGTCCAGGATATAATCGTCCCAGATCAGATCCTTCATCGAGGCGTCGGCCGACTTCCAGGAGACGAGGAAGACGCTGAGCCCCTGATCGACCGCCCATTTGACGAAGCTCTTTTCCGGCGAGAGGTCAAGAATGTAGAAGCGGTTGATCCAGGGCGGGAAGATGATCAGCGGCGTTTCCAGCACCGTCTCCGTCGTCGGCGCATAATGGATGAGCTGGTAGAGCGGCGTCTCCTTGATCACCTTGCCGGGGGTCGAGGCGATGTTGCGCCCCACTTCGAACGCCATGCCATCGGTATGGGTGAGCTGGCCCTTTTCCAGGTCGGCCAGCATATGCTGCAGACCCTTCACCAGATTTTCGCCGCCGCTCTGAATCGTCCTCTGCACGACCATGGGGTTGGTCAGCGGGAAATTGCTGGGCGCCATGGCGTCGAGCATGCCGCTGGTGGCGAAACGCAGCTTCGCCTTCTGCTTCGGATCGACGCCGTCGACCGCATCGGCCAGCTTCATCAGATAGTCCGACAGCAGCAAATAGCTCTGCCGGATCAGGTCGTAAAAGGGATGTTCGGTCCAGGCCGGGTCGGCAAAGCGCCGGTCCCTGGCGGCGGCGGGGCTGCCGGGCGGCGGCGGTTCGGGCTGGTCGCGCAACAGCCCGCCCGAATCGAGGAAACGCTGCCACAGGGCGAGCCCTTCATCGGCAAAACTGGTCTGAATGCGGGACACGGCTTCAGGATCGAACGGCAAGGCGCGGCCGGTCGCGCCGGCCGCCTGTTCCAGCAGCAATTGCTGCGCGCGGCCGAGCACCTGGGTCCATTGCTGCATTTCTTCGAGCGTGGGGAGATGGGGTTCCATGATGTCCTGTGCTTTCATGGCCACCTTCGTCCTCCTGGCATGGTCCGGTTCGCCGCTTTCACTGGCGTGTCGCAAGCTGGCGAGTTATAGCCAGATTGTGACGCGTCGAATGCGCATCACGCACTATTCCTTACCGAGAGCTTTCAGGAAAGCCCCAAATGTCCGAAGAATTCTACCGCATGAAGCGTCTGCCGCCCTACGTCATCGCTGAAGTCAATGCGATGCGGGCCGCCGCGCGAGCCGCGGGAGAGGACATTATCGACCTGGGGATGGGCAATCCCGACCTGCCGCCGCCCGACCATGTCATCGCCAAGCTGTGCGAAGTCGCGCAGAAGCCGAGCGCGCATGGCTATTCCCAGTCCATGGGCATTCCGGGGCTGCGCAAGGCGCAGGCCAATTATTATAGCCGCCGCTTCGGCGTCGATCTGGACCCGGAAACCGAGGTCGTCGTGACCATGGGGTCGAAGGAAGGCCTCGCCAGCCTCGCCACCGCGATCACCGCGCCGGGCGATGTCGTGCTGGCGCCCAATCCCAGCTATCCGATCCATATGTTCGGCTTCATCATCGCGGGGGCGACCATCCGTTCCGTGCCGACCACGCCGGACGAGCATTATTGGCAGTCGCTGGAGCGGGCGATGGCCTTCACCGTGCCGCGTCCCTCGATCCTGGTGGTGGGTTATCCGAGCAATCCGACCGCCGAGACGGTCGACCTCGCTTTCTACGAGCGGCTCGTCGCCTGGGCGAAGGAGAACAAGGTGTGGGTGCTGTCCGACCTTGCCTATTCCGAGCTTTATTATGACGGCAATCCGACGCCCTCCATCCTCCAGGTGCCGGGCGCCAAGGATGTGGCGGTGGAATTCACATCGCTGTCCAAGACCTACTCCATGGCGGGTTGGCGCATCGGCTTCGCGGTCGGCAACAAGCAGTTGATCGCGGCGTTGAAGCGGGTGAAATCCTATCTCGACTATGGCGCCTTCACCCCGATCCAGGCGGCGGCCTGCGCAGCCTTGAACGGGCCGCAGGACATCGTGCAGAAGAACCGCGAACTTTATCACAAGCGCCGCGACGTGATGGTGGAGGCTTTCGGCCGGGCGGGATGGGACATTCCCGCGCCCAAGGCGTCGATGTTCGCCTGGGCGCCGCTGCCCCCTGCCCTCAAGGAGATGGGGAGCCTGGAATTTTCCAAGCAGCTCCTGACCCATGCCAAGGTCGCGGTCGCGCCGGGCGTCGGCTATGGCGAGGATGGCGAGGGCTATGTCCGCATCGCCATGGTGGAGAATGAGCAGCGGCTGCGGCAGGCCGCGCGCAACATCAAGCAATATCTCAAGTCCATGGGCGTCAACACACCCGCCCAAGGCGCAGCCTGAGAGAATGGATGGCATGCTCCTGCGCAAGCAGGAGCATGATTCCCAAGGACATGATGGCGCGCAGCCCATAGAAGCATTTCGGTCCTTGCCATTTCCCTCGCTCTGCGCTGTTTGAAACCATGATCGCACTCCCACAGGTTTCCCAGGTCGCGCAGACCATCCAGCTCGCCTTGGCGCCCGTCTTCCTGCTCGCGGGCATCGGGGCGTTCCTGAACGTCTGCGTCGGCCGGCTGGCGCGCATCATCGACCGGGCGCGGAAGATAGAGGAGAAGATACTCGCCTCCCGCGGCAAGGAGCATGACCGCATGGTGAGCGAAATCCGCGTGCTCGACCGGCGGATGAGCGTGGTCAATGGCGCGATCTTCCTGTCGGTGGCGTCGGCCTGCGCGGTCTGCCTGGTGGTCATCCTGCTGTTCGCGGCGAACCTGTTCGGCGTGCATCTGGGCACGCCGATCGCGATCCTCTTCATCCTGGCCATGGTTTTGCAGGCGGCGGCCTTCGGCACATTCATCCAGGAAATCCGGCTGGCCTCGCGGACCATCCACATCCGCAATGAAGTGCTCTACCATCAGGTGGAGGAAGAGAGCGCGGCATGACGAAATTCACGGTCAACGACCGGCCCGTCCAATATCGCATGGACCCGGCGACGCCGCTGCTCTGGGCCTTGCGCGACGCATCCAACCTGACCGGGACGAAATATGGCTGCGGAACCGGCGATTGCGGCGCCTGCACCGTCGATATCGATGGAGAGGCCGTGCGGTCCTGCCAGGTGACGATCGCCGCCACCGAGGGGAAGTTCGTCACCACGATCGAAGGCCTGTCGCCCGATCGGGGCCATCCGCTGCAACAGGTGTTCGCGGCGGACAATGTGTCGCAATGCGGCTATTGCATTCCCGGCATCATCATGACGGCCTCGGCGCTGCTGCGGCGGACCAGCGATCCGAGCGACGAGGAGATCGACGCCGCACTGACCAACATCTGCCGTTGCGGCATCTATCCCCGGTTGCGGGGCGCGATCCAGCGCGCCGGAAGGGTGATGCGGGGCGAGGAAGTGGTGGACGCCGTCCCGCCCTCAGGGATCACGCCCGATGAAGCAACCAAGGCAGTTCCGGCGCTGCGAAAGCCTTAGATGCGTTATGTTCCTGCAAAGGCAGGAACAGGTTGCTCCTCATATAATAAGCCAGCTAACCGAAGCGATAGCCGGACACGGTCCAGCCCAGCACGGTGCTGGCATGATCGCGCACCGCCGCATCCTCTCCGCCCGCGCCCAGGGCGACCATCAGGGGAAGGAGGTGCTCCTCTCGCGGATGGGCGAAATGGGCTTGCGGCAGGTCGGCCCAGGCAGCGACGCGCCGGGCGCGGCTGGCCGGGTCGGGATCGGTGACGGCGGCGGTCAGGGCGTCGTCCCACAGCTTGGAGGGCGCGGTGGCCTGCGCGCCGCGGACCCGGAGATTGTGGAAGCTCATGCCCGAACCGATGATGAGGACGCCTTCGTCGCGAAGGGGCGCGAGCGCTCGACCAGCGGCAATATGCGCTTCAGGATCGAGGTCGCGGCGGAGCGAAAGCTGGGCAAGCGGGATGTCGGCGTCGGGAATCGCCACCTTCATCGGGATGAAGACGCCATGGTCCCAGCCCCTCTGTTCCTCCGTGCCGGTGGGGAAGCCCGCCTGTTCCAGCAGGCTCGCGGCGCGGCGGGCCAGCGCGGGCGCGCCGGGGGCATCCCAGCGCAGCGTGTAGCTGTGCGGGGGGAAACCATAATAGTCGAACAGCAGGCCCGGCTTTTCGCCGGCGTGAACCGTGAAGCAGCTTTCCTCCCAATGGCCGGAGATCAGCAGGATCGCGCTGGGGCGTTCAGGCAGGGTGGCAACGAGCTTCGCCAGATAGTCCTGCATCGGATGCCACATCGGGTCGCTATGCGGACGGTCGGGGTCGCTGGGGTCCATGAAGAAGCACGGGCCGCCGCCATGGGGGATGAAGAGGGTCGGTTGTCTCATGGCCCATAGATCGGAGCCGTTGCGCGCGGGCGCAAGCTGGCGGGTGGAAACGAATTGTTTCGAGTGATGTGGGCGGGATCGAGCGGCTTCCCACCACTCATGGGAGCGAAGGGCCGGTCGCCCGAAAAGGCTAAAGTTCGGCTTCTTCCAGGACGGGGGCAATCGCCTGCGCCAGCGTCGCGCCGGAATAGGGCTTCTTCAGCAGCGTCACATCACCGAACCGTTCCGGCAAATCCAGCCCATCGCCATAGCCGGTGGCGAAAAGAAAGGAGACGCCCTTTTCCGCCAGCAGGTCCGCCACCGGAAGGCTGGTTTCATTGCCGAGGTTGAAGTCCAGCACCGCCAGATCGACATCATGGATCGCAAGCGCTTCCCGCGCGCGGCCCACGCTGGCGGCGGTAATCACTTCGGCGCCCAGATCGCGCAGCGCATCCTCGCCATCCATGGCGATGATCATATTATCCTCAACCAACAGGACGTTGCGGCCCTTGAGCAGCGTCGGGGTCGGCGCTGGCGCAGGCTTGGCGCGTTCCGTGCCCACCACGTCCGGCAGGATGGAGGCGACATGGGCGGAGGGAATGCAGAAATGCGCCTCCACCCCCGAGAGGCGGTAATTGACCTCCGCCCGGCCACCCAGATCATAGGGGATGGAGCGTTCGATCACCGTCGAGCCGAAGCCCCGGCGCGTGGGCGCGACGACCGCCGGGCCGCCGCTCTCGCACCAGTGAAGCAGCAGACTGCCGTCGCCGTCGACCTCCCAGTCGATCGCCACGCTGCCATTGTCCGACAGCGCGCCATATTTGGCGGCATTGGTCAGCAGTTCATGGATCACCAGCGCCAGCACCGTGAAGGCCGCAGGGGTGAGCAACACATTGGGGCCGGTCAGCTTCACCCGGTCGCGGCGCTCGCCCAGATAGGCGGCCGCCTCCACCTCGATCAGGTCATAGAGCCGCGCGGGCGCCCAGCGATCAGCGGTGATCTGGTCATGGGCGCGGGCCAGCGCATGGACGCGGCTTTCCAGCGTGTCGATGAACTGGTCGACCGACTGGGCATTGTCGCGAGTCTGGGACAGCAGACCCCGGATCAGCGAAAGGATGTTGCGAACGCGGTGATTGAGTTCCGCGATCAGCAATTCCTGCTTTTCATGCGCCTTCTGCCGTTCCTCATGGGCGGAATCGGACAGGCGCAGGACGACTTCGAGCAGCGCCGTGCGCAACGCTTCGGCCACGCGCAATTCGGCGGCGGTGAAGGGCACGGCGGTGCCGCGCACCAGTTGCGACCATTCCTCAAAGCTTTTGCGTGGGGTCAGCCGCGGGCCGTTGGGACCATATTCGACATGCTTTTCCGGACTTCCCGCCCAGCGCACGGAGCGGAGCTGTTCGGCCCGGAACAGGACCACATAGTCGCGCGGACGGCGCGACAGCGGAATGGCGAGCAGTCCCGCCGCCCGATCGGCATAGGCGGATGCTTCAGGCATCAGGCCCGGCAGATGGTCGGTGGTGAAGACCTGGCTGGCCGCCGCCTGGTTCAGCATGGCGACGATCGCGGCGAAGCTCGGCCCGTCCGGGGTCAGGCCGGAAAAGGTCATCTGGCCGTCAATATAGACGCCGACCCCATCCGCGGGAATGGTGTCGAAGATCACATCGCCCAGCCAGCGGGCGTTGGACAGCAGGTCATGGTCCTGCGCGACCGCCGACATCAGCCGGTCGGCCACCTGCCGCGCCTTGCCCTCATAGGCGGCGGTTTCGCTGCGCTCGCGATTTTCTAGCATCATCGAGAAGATCTGGCCGAACAGTTCGGCCGCGCTGCGCTGCGCGAAACTGGGCAGCCGCGGGGCATAATGGTGGCAGGCGAACAGACCCCAGAGCCGCCCCTCGACGATGATCGAGATGGAGAGCGAAGCCCCCACCCCCATATTGCCGAGATATTCGATATGGATGGGCGATACGGCGCGAGTGAGGCAAAGCGACATGTCCAGCGCCGCGCCCGAAGGGTCGAGCTGCGGCACGACGGGAACCGGCTTCGCCCGCACGTCGGCAATCACGCGGAAGATGTTGCGCAGATAGAGCGCGCGCGCCTGGGCCGGAATGTCCGAAGCCGGATAGTGCAGGCCGAAAAAGCTGTCGATGCCGGGACGGAGCGCTTCGGCCACGACTTCGCCGTCGCCGCCATCAGCGAAGCGATAGACCATCACCCGGTCGAAGCCGGTCAGCGCCCGCACCTGCCGCGCGCCATCGCGCAGGAAGGCGGCCATGCCCTCCGTCTGGCCCAGGCGCGACACCATGGAGCGGACCATGCTGCTCGCTTCCATCTCGTCATGGGCGGCGGGTTCCGCCTCGATCACGACCAGCGATCCGGAAAAATGCACCGCCACGTCGAACGGCGCGATCCCATCGACCAGGGTGAGCGAGAAGATGCGTTCCACCGCGTCGGGTCCGCGCAACAGGGTGATGCGGTTGCGCAAGGAATGGACCGCCTCCGCATTGAAGATGCCGCTGACCGGCTGGCCCAGCATCTGTTCGGGCGAAAGGCCGATATGGTCGGCGCTGTTGGCCGAAACGCGCGACACCAGCCAGTCGGCGGTCAACGCGATCAGGAAGCCGAAGGGTTGGACGGCGCCCAGCACATGGATCGGCTCCCGGTCGCAATTGCTGAGGTCGACGGCGAAATCCCCGGCCGGAATATTGCCGCCATCAGCCATGGGCGATCGCCACTTCGTCGCCGGCGGCGGTCGCAAACAGATCGAAGGCTGCCTGCGCGCCGCGAATCGCCTCGTCGATCCATCGGTCGCTCCCTTCGGCGGCGGCTTCGTCCAGCGTCCGCTGAAAATCGGCCCATCCCCCCTTGTCATGCGTGGCCGACAGATAGGCATGCGGCAAACCCGGCGCGACCCGGCGAGCGAGCACCGCCCCGCCTAGCCGCGACCCTTCCAGCGTGTAGCGCGCGCCCCAACGAAAGGCATCGGGCAGCGGCATGGGCATCGAAATGGCGAAGGGCGTGGGCAAGGCTTCGTCCAGCGCCGCGAGATCCTGCGCCACCATCGGCAGGCGCGGCGCATCGGGCTGGGCGATCTCCTCCAGCGGGGCCAGCGCCCTGGCGTGCGCCTTCAGGAAAGCGGCATAGCTGGACCGTTCCTCAAGCGAAAAACGCGAGAACAGGTCATCCACACGCTGATGGCTTTCCATCGTCGCTTGGCGCAAGGCTTGTCGGGCGCGGCCGGCATTGGGCGTTCTCGTCACTCGACGGTCCTAATGTGGTTCACGGGGCGGCGCACTGATCTGGATCAGCTTTCATTTCCTCCTGTCCCATTTCCAGGATTCCCGCCGCGAAGCGAAATTGTGCGGCGGTCGTGGACCGATGTCCATCGCGCATCAAAAGATTCTTTCAAATCGCTGACAGACAAGTTCAGCATCGCGACATCGCCCGAGTCTTAAAAGCGACATATGAGGGGCAATGGCCCCGTGAAAATGAAGGCTAATGGCATGTTGAGGAAAATGATGCTGGCGGGGTTGATGACCGCGACGGTGCTGGGCGGGATCGCCCCGGCCTACGCCCAGCGAGGCGATGACAACGGCTGGCGCGGACGCGGCGGCGAACGGTCGGGACGGCCCGATGGCGGGCGCGGCGGTCAGGGCAATGGCCAGGCGCAACGTCAGGACGGCGGTGAGATGCGGCAACAGCAGGCGCAGCGCTGGGAACAGCGGCAGGCGGAACGGCCCGCGCCGGTGGCTCAGCCCCAGGCCCGACCGGACCGGCAGTGGCGCGGCAATGAAGCACGTCCCGAACAACGCGGACCGGACACGGTAACCCGTTGGAACCGTGGCGAACGCCGCTTCGAAACGACGGTTCGCGGCGATGACCGCAACGACCGCAACCGTCAGGGCTGGCAGGACAACCGGCGCGACGATGATCGCCGGGATCGGGATTGGCGCGACCGGGATCGGCGCGACGACCGCAACGACCGGCGGTGGAGCAATGACGACCGGCGCTGGAACGGCGGCAATC
Source organism: Sphingobium sp. SJ10-10 (assembly GCF_036038995.2). NCBI lineage: Bacteria > Pseudomonadati > Pseudomonadota > Alphaproteobacteria > Sphingomonadales > Sphingobiaceae > Sphingobium > Sphingobium sp. SJ10-10. Next base: position 3,133,219 of record NZ_CP158132.1, on the reverse strand, counting down.
CGGGCTGGAATTCGGGACGGCGTTTCGATGACCGCAACCGTTGGGAAGGACAGCGGCGCTGGGACAGCGGCTGGCGCAACGACCGGCGCTATGACTGGTCGAGCTATCGCTCGCGCTATGGCGATCGCTACCGGATGGGGCGCTATTATGCGCCGCGTGGATGGAGCTACGGATATTCCCGCTATTCGATCGGGATCTTCCTGAACAGCCTGCTCTATTCGAACAGCTACTGGATCGACGATCCCTATTCTTACCGCTTGCCGCCCGCTTACGGCACGCTGCGCTGGGTCCGCTATTATGACGATGCGCTGCTGGTCGATATCCGCGACGGCTATGTGGTCGACGTGATCCACGATTTCTTCTGGTAACGCCGGAAGACAAGCGCTCCTGGACTGGCCTTCAGGAACCACTGGACCCGGAGCCATGCGCTCCGGGTCCTTTTCATTTGCGTGGACATGGGGGCCGGTGGCAGGAAGGCGGCATGAGCGAGATTGTTGACGATGGCGGCGTCGCCTCGATTGTCCGCGCACAGATCGGGGAAGCGGTGCGGGCGCGGCTGGACCGCAACCCGATGGTCAGCCGGATCGATGCGCCGCACCTGGAAATCTATGGGCGGCACGAATTTCTGAGCCCGGAGGAATGCGCCGGACTGCGGGAGCTGATCGATGCGGGCGCGCAGCCCTCCGCCCTGTTTTCCGGCAGCGCCAACGCGGATTACCGCACCAGCGCGAGCTGCAATCTCAGTCCCTGGAGTCCGCTGGTCAGCGCGGTCAGCGACCGCATCTGCGCGCTGATGGGCATCGCCCCCGAACATGGCGAGACGTTGCAGGGCCAGCGTTACCAACCGGGACAGGAATATAAGGCCCATTGGGACTATTTCCCGGTGACCGCCAATTACTGGCCGAGGATGCTGAAGACGGGCGGACAACGGAGCTGGACGGCGATGATCTATCTCTCCCCGGTCGAGGGGGGCGGAGAGACGCACTTCCCGCATTGCGAATTCATGGTGCCGCCGGTCCAGGGCATGCTGCTGATGTGGAACAATATGGAGCGGGACGGATCGCCCAACAGCTTCAGCCTGCACGCCGCCCGCCCGGTGGAAAAGGGCAGCAAATATGTCGTCACCAAATGGTTTCGCGAACGGGTCTGGACGCCCTGAAGCGATCCGGCGCTGATACAAACTGCGACATAAATGACTGATTCCTGACTACTTCATTCCCAACCCGTTCAGCCGGCGGGGTGCATATCTCTCTTCGTGGTCGGCGGAACCTGTCGGGCCGGGGAACAGTTACCCCCTTCCCACCGGATTTCAGCCGCCAGGCTATGGGAGAAAATCTATGCGTAAATTGATTATCTTGGGCCTGATGGCCGCTACGGTCATGCCGGGCGCCGCCATGGCCCAGTCCCGCGGCGAAGTGCGCGACAGCGCCCGCGACCTGCGTCAGGAACAGCGAGAGCTGCGCGACGCCCAGCGCTACGGCAGCCGGCACGACGTCCGCGAGGAACGGCGGGACGTGCGCGACGCAAGGCAGGAACTGCGCGAGGATTGGCGCGATTACCGCAGGTCGCACCGCGACGTTTATCGCGGCGGCAACTGGCGGGCGCCCTTCCGTTATAATCGCTGGGAGGTCGGTGCGCGGATCCGGCCGGGCTATTACAACTCGCGCTATTATATCTCCGACCCCTATCGCTATCGCCTGCCCCGCGCCGGCGCGAACCTGCAGTGGGTGAGGCATTATAACGACGTGCTGCTGGTCAACGTGCGGACCGGCCGGGTGATGGAAGTGCATCGCGGCTTCTTCTGGTAAGCCGACCCGCCTTGAATGACGAAACGGCCCCTGGGTTAAGCTTAGGGGCCGTTTCTTTTTGCGCTATGGCGCGTGCGGTCCATTGTGAAGCCCCCTTGGCCGCGCCGCTCGTTTCCGGGCGGGCGCGGCCGATGGCGCGCGCCAGGCACACCATCAGTCCGAAAGGGGGTGGACCATATGCCGAAACGCCCGAGGCAGCAGAATGTTCCGCCATGTCACCGGCTCAGGCGGCAAGCGCCTCCGCGATCAGGCGGCGGCTGTTGCCGATGCCGTAGAGCGCGATGAAGCTGCCCATGCGCGGCCCCTGGTCGGCGCCCAGCAATGTCTGGTAGAGCGCTTTGAACCAATCACGCAGCTCGGCAAAGCCATAGGCCTCGTCCTTGCCGATGGCATAGACGATGTTCTGGATATCCTCCGCCGTGGCATTGCCGGGCAGCGCGGCCAGTTCCTCGTCGAGCTTGCGCAGCGCGGCGGCTTCGCTTTCGGTGGGCGCGCGACGCTTGAGCGTCGGAGCGACGAAATCGCGGTGATAGGCGAGCGCATGGCCGATCAGCGCGTCCAGTTCCGGATAGGTCTGCGCATTGGCGTCCGCGACATAATTCTGGAGATAGCCCCAAACCTGTTCGCGGCTGGCGTCGCCCATCACGCCGACCAGATTGAGCAGCAGGCCGAAGGTGACCGGCAGTTCACCGTCGGGCAGTTGGCCGTCATGAATGTGATGGACGGGGTTGCCGAGCTGCTGCTCGACCGCCTGCTTGGAATAGTTGCCGCGGAACTGCCAATATTCGTCCACCGCGCGCGGGATGACGCCCATATGGAGCTGCTTGGCCTTTTTCGGCTCGCGATAGGCGTAGAAGGCAAGGCTCTCCTGCGGGCCGTAGGTAAGCCATTGCTCCAGGCTGAGGCCGTTGCCCTTGGACTTGGAGATCTTCTCGCCCTTTTCGTCGAGGAACATCTCGTAATTGAAGCCTTCGGGCGGACGGGCGCCCAGAGCGCGGCAGATCTTCGACGACTGGGTGACCGAATCGATCAGATCCTTGCCCGCCATCTCATAATCGACGCCCAGCGCCACCCAGCGCATCGCCCAGTCGACCTTCCATTGCAACTTCGCGCCGCCCGAGAGGATCGACTGCTCGATAATCTCACCCTCATCCTCGAAGCGGATGACGCCCTTGTCCGCGTCGATCACCTCGACCGGCACCTGAAGCACGATACCGCTCTTGGGGCTGATCGGCAGGACAGGGGAATAGGTCGCCTGCCGCTCCTTGCGCAACGTCGGCAGCATGATGTCCATGATGTCCTGATAATGGCGCAGGACGTTCTTGAGCGCCTCATCGAAAGCGCCGGACTTGTAACGCTCTGTGGCCGAAACGAACTCATAGTCGAAGCCGAAGCGGTCGAGAAAATCCCGCAGCATCGCGTTGTTGTGATGCGCGAAGCTCTCGAACTTCTCGAACGGGTCTGGCACCTGCGTCAACGGCTTGCCCAGATGCTGCGTCAGCATCGCCTGATTGGGCACATTGTCGGGCACCTTGCGCAAGCCATCCATATCGTCGCTGAACGCGATCAGGCGGGTCGGGATGTCCGACAGCGCATGATAGGCGTTGCGGACCATGGTGGTGCGCAATACCTCGTTGAACGTGCCGATATGCGGCAAGCCCGAGGGGCCGTAGCCGGTTTCGAACAGGACATAGCCCTTTTCGGGCGCGCCGTTCTGATAGCGTTTCAGAAGCTTGCGGGCTTCCTCATAGGGCCAGGCCTTGGACGCCTGCGCGGCGGTGCGGAGAAGTTCGGACACGGTCATGATGCGCTCCCCTAAGCATTTTCCAGTCAGATGGAAACATCTGGCAATTCGTAAAATGCGAAGGCCAAAGCATCCGCTATGGACGAAAGGGAACGATTTTCAGTGCCAAAGTGGAGACGAATGGCGGGTTTCGGGCGGCCGTCTTTAACTTTGATTAACCCTGATGATGCATATTTATCACGAGCTTAGGGGGCTCAGGAGGGACTATGCAGCCGCGCAGCCGTCACAGAATAACCGTCGATATTCCCGTCATCGTGACCACGGTACTCGACAGCCTGGAAGGAACGATCATCGATTTGAGCGAAGGCGGCGCCCAGATAGCGGGCTGCGGCCTGCCGGTGCGCAGCCAGTGCCAGATCGATTATGACGGCCATGTCGTCTTCGCGACGGTGCAATGGTCGGAAGAAGACCGGATGGGCATCCGCTTCCCCTATGAACTGGCCGACGGGCCGCTGTTCGACCGGCTGGAGATTGCGCGGTCGGCACGGCTCGCGCCGACGGCCTTTCAACCCCGGACCTTGGGCGCGCGCCCTGCGGGTGGATTCGGACGGCGGTTCGGCTGAATCGCCCGTTTTTCAGGTTTCCCTTTTGTTCCCGTTCGCCTAAGCGATATGGGTGATCGATCCCGCCGCCCTGCCCGCCCTTCACGCCAGTCATGGCGGCATCTGGCTCAGGGAAGGCACCGAGACGCAGGCCGTCGCCAAGGGCGCCGCGATCGCGCGAACGGCCGAGACGCCGACGCTGCTGCTGAATGCGCCGCTGACCGGGCAGCGGCTGGGCTATCCCGATCTGAACGGCCTCGATCTGCTGGAACTGTGGGCCTTCATCCATCCGGCGCGCTTTCTAGTGCCAACGCCCAAGGGGCTGGCCGAAGCGCTGAACCTGCCCCGTCCGGCGCGTGAATCGGATATACCCGCATTGTTGCAGGCTGCGACCAGCGCCTTGCTGGCAACGCTGGAATCCCCCTCATGGACCGAGCGCGAGGGCGGCTGGACGGCGGCGCAATCGCTGCATCGGCTGCGCTGGCCCTGGGCGCCGCTGGTGGCGCCCCGCATCGCTCAGCCGAAGGAGGCGGAGCGCTGGCTCTTTTCCAAGCTTCCGGAATGGGAGGAGGTTCCGCCCCGCCCCGCCCCCCGCTCGGTTTCGCTGCAATCCGACGCAGTGGTGGCGCGGCTGGAGCAATTGACCGGCGCGGGCGCCGAAGCGCGGCCCGGCCAGCGCGCCTATGCGGCGGCGGCGGCGGACGTCTTCCGGCCCAAGGCGCATCGCGACCAGCCCAATATGCTGCTGGCGGAGGCCGGGACGGGGATCGGCAAGACATTAGGCTATCTCGCCCCCGCCTCGCTCTGGGCCGGGGAAGCGCAGGGGACGGTGTGGATTTCCACCTATACCAAGGCGTTGCAGCGGCAATTGGACCGGGAATCCTTGCGCCTCTTTCCCGATCCCGCCGTGGCCGCGAAGCGGGTGGTGGTGCGCAAGGGGCGGGAAAATTATCTCTGCCTGCTGAACCTTGAGGATGCGCTGCAAGGCGGCTTTTCCGGGCGCGCGGCGATATTGGCGCAACTGGTGGCGCGCTGGGCGGCCTTCACCAAGGATGGCGACATGATCGGCGGCGACCTGCCGGGCTGGCTGCCGACTTTGTTCCGGCGCAACGGTTCCACCGCGCTGACCGACCGGCGCGGCGAGTGCATCTATGCGGGCTGTCCGCATTACCGCAAATGCTTCATCGAGCGATCGGCGCGGGCCTCGGCCGACGCGGATATCGTGATCGCCAATCATGCGCTGGTGATGATCAACGCGGCGCGGGGGCGCGAGACGGGACAGGCGCCGCAGCGCATCGTGTTCGACGAAGGCCATCATCTGTTCGACGCGGCGGATTCGACCTTTTCCGTTGCCCTGTCAGGGCAGGAGGCGATCGAGCTGCGCCGCTGGGTGATGGGGCCGGAGGGCAATTCGCGCGGGCGGCGGCGCGGCCTCGCGGCGCGGCTGTCAGACCTCGCCAGCTATGACGAGCAGGGCGGCGAAGCGATCCGGGCGGCGGCGGAGGCGGCGCGGGCACTCCCCGCCGATGAGTGGCTGAAGCGCATCGTCGCGGGCGAGCCGTTCGGGCCGGTCGAGGAACTGCTCGCGGCGGTGCGGGGCACGGTCTATGCGCGGGCCGCCGATACGGGCGAGGCCGATGCGGGCTATGGGCTGGAAACCGAGCTGGCCGAACCGGACGGCGCGCTCGTCGAGGCGGCGCAGGAGGCGGCGCGGGCGCTGGATGCGCTGCTGCGCCCCCTCACCCATCTGGGCAAGCGGATGGAGGCCGTGATCGAGGATGCGCCCGATTGGCTGGACGGCGCGGCGCGGGCGCGGGTCGAAGGGGCGATCGCCTCCCTGGGCTGGCGGCGCGATCTGGTGACGGCCTGGCTAGCGCTGCTGGCGCGGATCGGCGGCCCGGCGGACGCGGATTATGTCGACTGGCTGGCGGTCGAAAGGATCGAAGGACGGGAATTCGACATCGGCATCCACCGCCACTGGCTGGACCCGACCCGGCCGCTGGCGCAGGCGGTGCTGAAACCGGCGCAGGGGGTGCTGATCACCTCCGCCACGTTGAAGGGCGGCGGCGACTGGGACAATGCGACAAGCCGCAGCGGGGCGAGCCATTTGCCGCGTGGCGCCGACCAGTTCGAGGCGAGCAGCCCCTTCGACTATCCGGAGCGGTCGGAAGTGCTGATCGTCACCGACATCAAGCGCGGCGACATTGCCGCGCTGTCGGGTGCTTATGCGCGACTGATCGAGGCGGCGGGCGGTGGAACTTTGGGCCTGTTCACCGCGATCCGACGGCTGCGCGCCGTCCATGCGCGGATCGCGGACCGGCTGGCGCGGGCGGGACTGCCGCTCTACGCCCAGCATGTCGACCCGATCGATACGGGGACGCTGATCGATATTTTCCGCGACGACCCGCGCGCGTCGCTGCTGGGCACCGATGCCTTGCGCGACGGGGTGGACGTGCCGGGCCATTCGTTGCGGCTGGTAGTGATGGAGGGCGTGCCCTGGTCGAAGCCGACCGTGCTGCATGCCGCGCGCAAGCTGGCCGGAGGCGGCAGCGCCTATGACGACCGGCTGATCCGGGCGCGGATGGCGCAGGCCTTCGGCCGGCTGATCCGGCGGGCGGAGGACCGGGGAAGCTTCGTCATCCTCTCCGCCGCCATGCCCAGCCGGCTGCTCAGCGCCTTTCCGCCCGGCACGCCGATCCGCCGCCTGACGCTGGACGAAGCCATCATATCGGTCAGCGGCCATTCCCGCGCTGGCCTTGGCGGCGATGCAGCGCTAGGGCTTCAGGGACTCGAATCCGGCACCCACGACCTGGAGCAAAAATGAAGCGGTTGATCCTGTTCCGTCACGCCAAGTCCGATTGGGACGATCCGGTTGCGCGGGACTTCGACCGGCCTTTGAACCGTCGCGGCGAAAAGGCCGCGCTGGTGATGGGCGAATTCGCCAAGGCGCGCGGCATCCGGTTCGACATGGTGGTCGCATCCCCTGCGGTACGGGTGGTGGAAACGCTGAACAGCTTCTTCACCAGCTATGGTGAGGTGGTCGATCCGCATTGGGACCGGCGCATTTATCTGGCCTCCACCCCCACCCTGTTCGACGTGATCCGCGACCTGCCCGACAGCGCCGACAGCGTGCTGATGTCGGGTCATAATCCGGGGCTGGAGGAATTGATCCTCGATCTCGTCCCCGACAATGGCGCCAGCCCGCTGCGCGAGGATGTGGAGGTGAAATTCCCCACCGCCTCGATCGCGGTCATGGATCTGCCCATCGACCATTGGAGCGAGGTGAAACCCAATATCGCGAGCCTTGCCAGCTTCACCCGTCCACGCGACCTTGATCCGGCTTTGGGGCCGGGATCGCGCTGAGGGGCATGTGACGCCGATCCTCTGGCGACGGGCGGAGGCGCAAGATGCGGCGGCGCTATCGCTACTGGGCGGGGCGACCTTCCTCGCCAGCTTCGCCCATGATCATCCGGGCGACGCGCTGATCGCCCATATCCGCAGCGCGCACGGGGAAGCCTATTATGCGGCCGCGCTGGCCGATCGCAACCAGCTACTACTGATCGGAGAAACGCCGCTGGGCGCCCCTGTCGGCTATGCCCTGCTGACGCCGCCTGCGCTGTCCATCGAGACGCGGGAGGGCGATCTTGAACTCAAGCGCATCTATCTGCTCTCCAGCTGGCAGGGTGGAGGCAATGGCGCCAGGCTGATGGCGCTGGTGATGGAGGAAGCGCGGAGCCGGGGCGCGAAGCGATTATTGCTGGCGGTCTATGAGCGCAATGAGCAGGCTCAGCGCTTCTATGCGCGGCATGGTTTCACCGAAGTGGGCGAGACGGTCTTCATGGTAGGCGACGTGCCGTTTCGGGATCTGATCTTTGCAGCGCCGCTGGAATGACGACAGCTATTCGCCAATAGCCTTGGCCAATGCCGCACGAATGGCTTCGAGCCGGGGAAGCAGATCAGCTCCAGGTCTCGATTCGCCATTTTTCACAGGCGCCACCGATGCCGGAAGCGGATCGCCGCTGCCATCGGCCAGCGCCTTTTGCGCGCCACGCACAGTGAAGCCCTCGACATTCAGCAGATGATTGATCCGCCGCACCAGCGCCACATCAGCGGGCCGGTAATAGCGGCGATTGCCCGAACGCTGAAGCGGTCGAAGCTGGGTGAAACGCGTTTCCCAATAGCGCAAGATATGCTGCGGGAGATCGAGTTCGCTCGCCAGCTCACTGATCGTCAGAAATGCGCCCTCTGCCTTTTCCATGGTCATGATGTTGCACCCTTAGCGGCGCCAAGGTCAACCTTCGGGAAAATGGCTATTTTGGCGATCGTTCGGAGCGCGCTGCACCAAATCTGCTGCAGCGCGCTCTTGTTTTTGATTTTTGCATCATTTCAGGCGCAAAACCGGTTCCCGCCCTTCGACAAGTTCAGGACAGGCTTTTGCGCGCGATGCTTGAGCGCCTCAGACCGAGGCGACCCGATCCCGCATCGTCTGGCTGGCGCGGAAGGTCAGCACCCGGCGCGGTTCGATCGGCACTTCGACGCCCGTCTTGGGGTTGCGGCCCATGCGCTGCGTCTTGTCGCGCAGGACGAAAGTGCCGAAGCTGGAGATCTTCACATTTTCCCCGCGTTCGAGCGCGGCGGACATATGCTCCAATATGGATTCGATTAAGGTTGCCGCTTCCGCCCGCGAGAGGCCAATATGACGGTTCACGCTCTCCGCAAGATCCGCGCGCGTCAGAGTCCCTGTACCGCTCATCGCACTTCCCCACCTTGACACCCGTCGAGCCTAAATGCGGGTGATCATTTGACAATGTGCGCGCTTCTGCATGATTCGGCAAGATGATGCACAGCCGAAATCCTTAAAAAACCGTGAAAAATTGGCGATATAGCGGTCCCGGAACGGGACTTGGAGCGTTCCGGGGGAAAGCGGAAACGATTTTGGGCGGGAACGACCCGTCAAGATATGACGTGGATTGGTTCGGGGATGTGAAAATGGGTGGATGGCGGACCGCCTGCTGTCCTTGAAGTACACCGTGCTCCTGCGAAGGCAGCAATTGGCCAAATTCGGCCCTACACCCGCAGGACGCAGGCGCCCCACGTGAAACCGCCGCCCATCGCCTCCAGCACCAGCAGATCGCCGGGCTGGATGCGTCCGTCGCGCATGGCGAGATCGAGCGCTAGGGGCACCGAAGCGGCGGAGGTGTTGGCGTGCTGATCGACCGTCATCACCACCTTTTCCGGCGCCAGCTTCAGCTTGCGCGCCGTCGCGTCGAGGATGCGGGCATTGGCCTGATGCGGGACCAGCCAATCGATCTCGGCCGGGGTCATGCCGGCGACCTCCATCACTTCGGTCAGCACCGAAGCGAGGTTGGTGACGGCATGGCGGAAGACTTCCTGCCCCTTCATGCGCAGCTTGCCGACCGTCTGCGTGGTCGAAGGGCCGCCGTCGACATAGAGGAGCTGGTTATGGCGGCCATCGGCATGAAGCTTCGAAGCAAGGATGCCGCGCTTGCCGTCGGCGCTTTCCTCCACGCCCAACACGACCGCACCCGCGCCGTCACCGAAGAGGACGCAGGTGGTCCGGTCTTCCCAATCGAGGATGCGGCTGAAGGTTTCCGAGCCGATCACGATCGCATTCCGCGCCGCGCCGGAGCAGATCATGCTGTCGGCCACCGTGACGGCGTAGAGGAAGCCCGAGCAGACCGCAGCCACGTCGAAAGCCACGCAATCATTGATGCCGAGCGCCGCCTGAACGATCGTAGCGGAGGCAGGGAAGGTCTGGTCGGGCGTGGCCGTGGCGAGGATGATCAGGTCGATATCCTGCGCGCTGAGACCGGCGGCTTCCAGGGCGGCCTTGGCGGCGTCGGTGGCCAGAGTCGCAGTGGTTTCGCCCTCGCCCGCAATATAGCGATTGCGGATACCAGTGCGCTCGACGATCCATTCGTCGCTCGTGTCCACGGTCTGCGCCAATTCGGCATTGCTGACGGAGCGGACGGGCAGGGCGGAACCCGTGCCCAGGAGAACGGATCGGCGGATCACTTTGCGGGCAGCTCCATCCTGGATGCGGGAGCGGTCAGCCCCTCGATCCCGTGCATGTCGGCGGCGATACGCCGGGTGATGTCTTCCTCCAGCAGCCGCGCGGCGACATGGACGGCGTTGGCGACGCCCTTGTCATTGGCGCTGCCATGGCTCTTCACCACCACGCCATTGAGGCCAAGGAAGACGGCGCCATTATGGTTGTTGGGGTCGAGATGATGCCGCAGCAGATGCATCGCCGGCTTCGAGATCAGGAAACCGAGCTTGGAGCGGATAGAACTGGTGAAGGCGGTGCGCAACAGGTCGGTCACGAAACGGGCCGTGCCCTCCGCCGTCTTCAATGCGACATTGCCGGAAAAGCCGTCCGACACGATCACGTCGACATCGCCCCGGCCGATCTTGTCGCCTTCAGTGAAGCCTTCGAAGGATAGCGGCAGGCTGGTCGCGGCGCGCAGGATCGCGGCGGCGTCGCGGATTTCCTCCGTGCCCTTCATCTCCTCGGTGCCGATATTCATCAGACGCACGCGGGGCCGCTCAAGGTCGAGCGCGATGCGGGCATAGGCCGCGCCCATCACCGCGAACTGGACGAGATTGCGCGCGTCGCATTCGGTGTTGGCACCCAGGTCCAGCATGACCACGTCATTGTCGCCCAGGGTCGGCAGCATGGCGGCGAGCGCGGGGCGGTCAACGCCCTTCATGGTGCGCAGGGCGAGCTTCGCCATCGCCATCAGCGCGCCGGTATTGCCGGCCGAAACGGCCGCGCCGCATGTCCCCGCCTTCACCGCCGCGATGGCCATGCTCATCGAGCTGGTCTTCTTGCGGATGGCGACGCTGGGCTTGTCGCCCGAATCCACGACGTCGGCTGCGTGGACGATTTCCGACGCGGCGCGCAGATTGGGATGATGGTCGAGCGCGGACTTGATCCGCGCTTCGTCTCCGAAAAGGGTGAAGCGCAGCCCTTCGTGACGGTGACGGGCGAGCGCTGCGCCCGCCATCATCACGCGTACGCCTTCATCCCCGCCCATCGCGTCGATTGCGATTCGCGGTTGGCTGGACAAGTTAACGCACCCTTTTCAGGAGAAATTCTTAAGCGTCAGGCCCCGACGGCGAGGACTTCGCGGCCGTTATAGTGGCCGCAGGCGTCGCACAGATTGTGCGGGCGCTTCAGTTCGCCGCAGTTCGAGCATTCCTGGAACGCTTCGACGCGCAGCGAATCGTGGCTGCGGCGCATGCCGCGACGGGAGGGGGACGTTTTCCTCTTGGGGACAGCCATGTCGGCACCTTATTCCGTAATTGATCGTTTAGTGCGACTGGCCAGTTCCGTCTGGATGCGGACGCCAACGGCGCCGCAGACCCATGCGGCCCGGATGATCGCGAAGCCCTGCGCCTATAGCGCTTTTTGGCCCATGCGCAAGTCCTTCTTGCCCCGGCATCCTGTCGCCCTATTCTGGCCGCGTCACGATAATGCGGGGGAAATCCGATGTTGCTGCCGATCACACTGACGCTGGCCGCCGCCTGCGCGCTGCTCAACATGTGGCTGGGGGTTCGCTGCGCGCGAATCCGGATTTCCGACCAGGTGCTGCATGGCGACGGCGGCAGCGCGCTGTTGGCCAAGCGGATGCGGGCCCATGCCAATTTCATCGAATATGTGCCGGTGACGCTGATTCTCTTCGGACTGGTGGAACTGGCGATCGGGGCGTCGATGTGGCTCTGGGGCGCGGCGCTGGCGCTGGTGTTGGCGCGAATCGCCCATGCCTTTGGGATGGACGCGGAGAAACCAACTGTTTGGCGCGCAGGCGGGGCGCTGCTGACCTGGGTGGTGATGGTCGGGATGGCGGTGGCGGCGCTGTATGTCGCCTATGGAGCGACGCGGGAGGTGCCTGCGCCGCCCGCCATGGCCATGATCCGGTAGAATCAGGCCAGAACGGAATCCGCGACGAAGGGATTGGTGCGGCGTTCATGGGCGAAGTTGCTCATCGGGCCGTGGCCGGGAACGAACGCCGTGTCGCCGCCCAAGGGCCAGAGCTTGCCGGTGATCGCGTCGATCAGATCCTGATGGTTGCCCAACGGAAAGTCGGTTCGGCCGATCGAACCCTGGAACAGCACGTCACCCACGATGGCAAGCTTGCTGGGGGCGTGGTGGAAGACGACATGGCCCGGCGTGTGGCCGGGGCAGTGATAAACGTCGAGCGTCAGATTGCCGACCGTCACCTGATCGCCGTCGTGGAGCCAGCGATCGGGTTCGAAGCTTTCACCATTGATGCCATATTTCTGACCGTCTTCGCCCAGGCGGTCGATCCAGAAACGGTCGGCTTCATGCGGCCCTTCGATCGGCACGCCCAATTCGCGGGCAAGGATACCCGCCTGGCCGCAATGGTCGATATGGCCATGGGTGACGAGGATCTTCTCGATGGTGACGCCATGCTGCTCCGCCGCCTTTTTCAGCACCGGCAGGTCGCCGCCCGGATCGACGAAGGCGCCGCGATTGGTCGCCGTGCACCAGAAGAGCGTGCAATTCTGCTGGAGCGGCGTCACGGGAATCAGGGCGGCTTTCAGGGGCGGAGTCGTCATGCCGCTGATGTGGCGAAGCTGCGCGCCGGGCGCAAGGTTTAGCCCACATTCTCCGTGGCGAAGGGTTCCGCCAGGCTGATGCTGTCCAACACCTTGGCCGTTTCATCGCGCACGCGAAGCATCACCCTATGCAACCGGCATTCCGATTCGGGCAGGCAATTGGTGCACGTCTCATGCGCGAAACGGCTGGCGCAGGGCGTAAGCGCCAGCGAACCCCGCGTCAGCCGGACGATGTCGCCATAGCTGATGTCGACCGGCGCCAGCGCCAGCCAATAGCCCCCGTCGCGCCCCCGCTGGGTCGCGACCAGCCCTTCCCGCGCCAGTTCCGACAGGATCACCGTCAGGAATTTGGACGGAATATTCTGGCGCGTGGCGATCTCGTTCAGGGGCACCGGGCCTTGCCGGTAGCGGTCTGCGAGATGCTGGAGGGCACGGATGGCGTAACGGGTCTTCTGCGAAAGCATGGGGCTGTTATTCGCTTCCGCCGAAGATTTGACAAGCCATCAGGGCGCGGGATTCAGCGCTTCACGCGCTTGTTTGGGAAAATCGCTGAACATGGCGTCCACGCCCGTGCGGGCAACCGCCTGGACATAGCCTGCAAAGTCCCCCCTGCCCTGCGGATCGTCGGCGCGCTGGAAGGCGGCGGGCAGGAAGCTGTTTTCCATGCGCAGCGTCCAGACATGGACTTGCAGTCCCGCATCATGGGCGCGCCCGACCAGCCCCGTCGGGCCTTCGGGCGCCAACACCATGGCGGTCGCCGGACCGATGCCGTCAGCATAATCCGCGATCTGCTTCAGCCCCTGCGTCGTCATCATGTCGGCATAGGTCGTGCCCGGCGCATCGGCGGGGCCGCCCTCGCCCTCGACAAGCTGGATCAGGCGCAGGCGGGACACGGCGCGCAGAGCCTTCAGATTGCCGACCTCGAAAGATTGGATGAAGACCGGATCGGCCTCCGTCTGATAGCCATATTGGCTGAGCAGCGCGAGCAGCGGCGCCTGATGGGCCAGGCCGATTCCGGCGAAATAGCTGGGATGCTTGGTTTCGGGATAGAGGCCGATGCGGCGGCCGGTTTCCGCTTCCTTGGCGCGGACCAGCTTCAATATCTCCTCGAAGGTCGGGATCGGATAGAGATCGTTGAAGCGGCTGTTGGCGGCACGAAGCTGCGGCAACCGTTCGCGGGCGCGCAGCGTGCGCAGTTCCGCGAGGGTGAAATCCTCGGTGAACCAGCCGGTTATGGGCTGACCATCGATCGTCTTGCTGGTCTTGCGAGCGGCGAATTCAGGATGATCCGCGACGTCGGTGGTGCCGCTTATCTCATTTTCATGCCGGGCGACGAGAACGCCGTCGCGGGTCAGCACCAGATCGGGCTCGATATAGTCGGCGCCCTGGTCGATCGCGCGTTCATAAGCGGCGAGCGTATGTTCGGGCCGCTCGCCGCTGGCGCCGCGATGGGCGATGATGAAGGGTTCGGCCATCACGGGCGCCGCCGTCAAAAGAGCGAGGAGGAGGATGGCGGCTGTGCGGAGCATCCTCCCGAAAATCATGCCTTCACGCGCTCCAGAGCGTCCTCATAGGTGGTCGCCTTGAAGCCGACGACGGTGCGGTCGCCCAGATCCAGGATCGGGCGCTTGATCATCGAGGGGTTGCTCATCATCAGCAGCACCGCCTTGTCCGCGTCGATATGGGCCTTGTCGCCGGCATCCAATGCCTTGAAGGTCGTGCCGGAACGGTTGAGGATGGTTTCCCACCCATGTTCCTCGACCCAGCCGCGCAGCGCCGTCTCGTCGACGCCCGACACCTTGTAATCGTGGAAGCTGTAGGGCTTGCCGCTATTGTCGAGGAAATTGCGCGCCTTCTTGATCGTGTCGCAATTCTTGATGCCGTACATGGTCAGCATGGGACTTATCCTTTGAAGGCGGTGACTTCGATCTCGATCTTCATCTCCGGCTTGATAAGGCCGGTGACGATGCAGCTTGCGGCGGGGCGAATCTCACCGAAAATCGGTGCGGTCGCCTGGCCCAGCTCGTCCCAATAAGCGGGGTCGGTGATATAATAGGTCACGCGCACCACGTCCGCAAAGGAGAAGCCGGCTTCTTCCAGCGCCTTGCCGATGACCTTCAGCGCGTTCCGGCCCTGATCCACAACGGATTCGGGCATGGCCTTGGTCTCCGGATCGGTGCCGGTTGTTCCGGCGACGAAGCACCAGTCGCCCTGAACGACGGCGCGCGAATAGCCAACCTGCGCCTCGAAAGGCGAGCCGGAGGAAATGAGCTGGCGGGGCATGGGGATTCCCTTTGTGCAGACCTGGGAGAAATGGGGCGGAAAGGATCGTGGCGGCTCTTGCCCCGTTCGCAGGATACTGTCCAGCGCCTTTTGCCGGAAGGGAACGGCGCGGACCGCTGGCCGTTGAAGCGGGGAAGGAGACAGGCCATGGACCGACCCGACAACACCCCTTTCCCCGACAGCGGCGAAGAGAATAGCGAGCAGGCCGAAGCGGGTTCGCAGGCCCAGGATGTGGCCGAGGAGGCGCGGACGCGCTCGACCGATCGGGCGGAGGATAGCGAACGCGGCGGGCGGCCCAATCCGGCGCAGATCCTGCCGGACGATACGCCCGATCTGGTCGAGAAGATGGAGGAGATGAACCGGTCGGGCCGGATCGACAATGACGCCTTTGCCGGGGAACCGCAGATGGATGATGAGGAAGACAGCCTCGGTCCGACCGAGGATGAGGATTAGGCGCTGCGCATTGGCTGATTACGCGTCCTGGTTCAAGGACAGGTTGATCATGCCCCGTGCCATATGGCTGAGCGCCTCTGCCATGGCCCCGGCGAGGTCCGGATCGAGGCCGGGTTGCGTCTCGATCGCGCGGGTCATGGCGGTGGCCCATTGATCCGCCAGCACCGACGTGATCGGAAAGGCGCGGTGCAGCGACATGATGCATTGGCCGCGCTCGAACCAGTCGCGGGGCCCGCCCGCCCAGCCCGCCAGGAACCGGGTGAGGCCGTGGCGCACGGCGTTCAGATCCGCCGCATGGATGGCGCGGAGGTCGGCATAGGCCGAATCCTGCTCGATCAGGTCGTAGAAGCGGTTGGCGATGGCGGCCACGGCTGGCTCGCCGCCGATGCGGGCATAAGGGGTGGTCATGGAGCCTCCTGCTGGTAGGATCAGCGTGGCGGCTGGGGCCGAGCGGTCATTGATCCTGGTCAAATCGGAAGGTTTTGACGCGAGACGGACCGAACAAGTTTCGTTATGGCTGCGTCATGAGCCGAAGATCGAGGAAGAGCCGCAGCGATGAGGTGTGGCTGGCGGAGGCGCGCCGGGCGAGCCGAGGGCGGTTGCAAAGGAAGAAAGCGAAGGCGCCGTCCCTGGCTCCGCTGGTCATCGGCGGGGTGCTGATCGGCGCCGGCCTGGGCTGGTTCGGACCCGAGATGATGCAGCGCTTTCAGAACAGCCGGTGGGAGCAGGTCACGTCGCCGGCGGTGGGCGACAGCCTGTCGGCGCGGTTCGGATTTTGCCACACGGGCGGCGGAACCAATTGCGTCGTCGACGGCGACACGTTCTGGTTCCACGGGGAGAAGGTGCGGGTGATGGATATCGACGCGCCCGAAACCCATGATCCACGCTGTGCCGGGGAAGCGGCCTTGGGCGCGCGGGCGACGCAGCGGTTGCAGCAATTGATGAATGCCGGCCCCTTCTCGCTGGAGAGCGGGGATCGGGAGACGGACCGCTATGGGCGGGCGTTGCGGGTGGTGACGCGGGGCGGGGAGTCGCTTGGCGAGACGCTGGTGGCCGAAGGACTGGCGCGGGAATGGGATGGCGCGCGGCATCCCTGGTGCTGAAGGCCGGGGGGAGGACAAGCCTCCCCCATCGGATTCTCAGCGGCAGTTCAGGCTGCCCCGGTCGATTTCGCGACCGAGCAGCGCGCCTGCGCCTGCGCCGATGATGACGCCAGCGGTGTTCGAGCGTCCACGGTCGAGCTGACCGCCGAGCAGGCCGCCCAGCGCCGCGCCGACGATCAGGCCAGTGGTGCCGTCCGAGCGGCGGCAATAATAGCGATCGTCATAGCCGCGATAGATGCGGGTGCTGCGGGTCACGCGGATCGGCTCGTAGCCATCGCGATAATAGCGGTCCGGGCGATAATAGCGGCCATAGCGCGGGTCCGGACGGTTCCAGTCATAGCTGTAGACGACCCCGCTCGGGCGGCGCCAGCCTTCGTGACGGCCATTGTCATGCCGTCCGCCATGCTTCCAGTCATCGCGGCCATGGCCCTTGCCATGCCCGGCCCAG
This sequence comes from Sphingobium sp. SJ10-10, assembly GCF_036038995.2. Taxonomy (NCBI): domain Bacteria; kingdom Pseudomonadati; phylum Pseudomonadota; class Alphaproteobacteria; order Sphingomonadales; family Sphingobiaceae; genus Sphingobium; species Sphingobium sp. SJ10-10. The sequence continues at coordinate 3,116,174 of NZ_CP158132.1, read as the reverse complement.
GGCGGCGGGTCGGCGGCGGCAGGGGCTGCGCTCAGCGTCACGGCGCCGAGCGACAAGGCGGCAAAAGCGGCTTTCAGGGTGAACTTCATCTCTGGCTCCCTTGGCTGATTAGTCGATGGGAGCACAACATCCGAAAGCGGATAAACGTTGCATGAACGGAACAAAACATTGTGTTCATGTGGCCGTCAGTTTTCGGGCCGGCAATCAGAAAGGCTGTCGATTGCGCCCTTCTGCCGATCGGTGACGGTGCCGGCGGTCGCGCTGCTATCGTCCTTGTCGGAAGTGCCCACGAACTGGATCGCCGTCAGGATTACAAGCACCGCCCAAAGCACCGCCATCCAGCGGCTGGTGAAGAGGGAGGAGAGACGGACGCCGAACATGAGCGGGAGGTTAGGCAATTGCGAATAATATTGCGAATAATAAAGAGTTACCTGGCTCGATCACATTTGAGCCGAATGCATCCCATCCTCCGGGACGCATCATCGCCTGACAGCGCACCTTTGTTACCGCAATCCGGGTAATCGCAAGCGATGTAACGGTCCCGATCCATTACATCGCTACGATGGCGCTCCTAGAGCAGAATCCGACCCGATTGCATCGGATCGGCTGCTCTAGACCTTTGTTTTGCCGCGTTTTCCGAGTCAGCAGATGATTGGCTTCGCCGAACTGCCGTTTCTATCTGCTTAGAAAACGCTCTAGCCTTGAATGCCTTACTCCGCCGCGATCCCCGCTGCCTTGAACATATCCGGGTCGCCAGCTTCATCGGCGTTGGCGGCGGTGCCGCTCTTGAGTTTGCTGCGGCGGTCGAACGCATCCCACACATCGTTCCACTGGCCGCGCGTGGCGCCCTTCGAATATTCCGTCGCGCGGGTTTCGAAGAAATTGGCATGCTCGACGCCGTTCAGCAGCGGGGTCAGCCAGGGGAGCGGATGCTCGTCGATCATGTAGATTGGCTTCAGACCCAATTGCCCCAGGCGCCAGTCAGCGATGTAGCGGACATATTTCTTGATGTCCTTGGGCGTCATGCCGGGGACCGGGCCCATTTCGAAGACGAGATCGACGAACGCATCCTCGATCCGCACCGTCTTCTGGCACATGTCCATGATGTCGTCCTTGACCGACGCGGTCAGGCAATCGCGTTCCTTCACGAAGGCGTGGAACAGACGGATGATGCCTTCGCAGTGCAGCGTCTCGTCGCGGACCGACCAGGTGACGATCTGGCCCATGCCCTTCATCTTGTTGAAGCGCGGGAAGTTCATCAGCATCGCGAAGCTGGCGAAGAGCTGCAAGCCCTCCGTAAAGCCGCCGAACATGGCGAGCGTCTTGGCGATGTCCTCGTCCGTGTCGACGCCGAACTGCTGGAGATAGTCGTGTTTGTCCTTCATCTCCTTATACTGCATGAAGGCGCTATATTCGCTCTCGGGCATGCCGATGGTGTCGAGCAGGTGCGAGTAAGCGGCGATATGGACCGTCTCCATGTTGCTGAAAGCAGTCAGCATCATCTTGATTTCGGTCGGCTTGAACACGCGGCCATATTTTTCGTGGTAGCAGTCCTGCACTTCCACGTCGGCCTGGGTGAAGAAGCGGAAGATCTGGGTCAGCAGATTGCGCTCATGGTCGCTCAATTTCTGCGCCCAGTCGCGGCAATCCTCGCCCAGCGGCACTTCCTCCGGCAGCCAGTGGAGCTGCTGCTGGCGCTTCCAGAATTCATAGGCCCAGGGATATTCGAAGGGCTTGTAGACCTTGCTGGCTTGAAGAAGTGGCATGGGTAATTCCTGATCTAACGCAGTGCCTCTACCTGTTGAAGAGGGCTATTTCTTTTTTGGTTTATCAGGTGCTTGCGTGAGCGCAGCACCTGCAATCGATTTAATTTCTTTGGGCGACAAACTCTTCGGGTCTTTCAAGCCCTTCGCGGCAATCGACGCCACTTTCGAAGAAGTCTTTTCATCTTTCGCCATGCAAAATACTCCACAAACTCGGCCGAAGTCTACCTTGAGCGAAATCACTGGCAGGCGAGGCACTCGTCATAGTCGGTGGTCTCGCCAATTTCGAATTTCGGGGCGTCGATGGTGTTGTCCGCTTCGACCCCTCCTGCAAAGCCGGCGCGCTGCACCGACTTGGAGCGCAGATAATAGAGCGACTTGATGCCCAGTTCCCATGCCCGGTAGTGGAGCATGAGCAGATCCCATTTTTCCACATCCGCCGGGATGAACAGGTTCAGCGACTGCGCCTGATCGATGAAGGGCGTGCGGTCGGCGGCCAGTTCGAGCAGCCAGCGCTGATCGATCTCGAAACTGGTCTTGAACGTGTCCTTCTCTTCCTGGCTGAGGAAGTCGAGATGCTGGACGCTGCCGCCCTTTTCGAGGATCGAGTTCCAGACGGCCGTGCTGTCCTTCGCCTTTTCGACCAGCAGCTTTTCGAGATAGGGGTTCTTGATCGCGAAGCTGCCCGACAGCGTCTTGTGGGTGTAGATGTTCGCCGGGATCGGCTCGATACAGGCGCTGGTGCCGCCGCAGATGATGGAGATCGACGCGGTGGGCGCGATCGCCATCTTGCAGGAGAAGCGCTCCATCACACCCATGTCGGCGGCGTCCGGGCACGGACCGCGCTCGACCGCGAGCTGCATCGAGGCTTCGGCGGCCTTTTCGCTGATATGCTTGAAGATGCGCAGGTTCCAGCTCTTGGCCATCGCGCCTTCAAACGGAAGTCCCCGGGCCTGGAGGAATGAGTGGAACCCCATCACCCCCAGGCCCACTGACCGTTCACGGCTCGCACTATATTTCGCCCGCGCCATTTCCGGCGGCGCGCGGTCGATATAGTCCTGCAGCACATTGTCGAGGAAGCGCATGACATCCTCGACAAACTGCTTGTCGTCCTTCCACTCATCCCAGGTTTCGAGATTGAGCGAAGAAAGGCAGCAGACTGCCGTGCGGTCATTGCCGATATGGTCGCGACCCGTCGGCAAAGTGATTTCGGAGCAAAGGTTCGACGTCGACACCTTGAGGCCCAGATCGCGGTGATGCTTGGGCATCATGCGGTTCACGGTGTCGTTGAAGACGATATAGGGCTCGCCGGTGGCGAGGCGGACCTCGACCAGCTTCTGGAACAGGGCGCGGGCGTTGACGCTGCCGCGTACCGACTGGTCCTTGGGACTGCGCAGATTGAATTCGGTGCCGTCGCGGACCGCTTCCATGAACTCGTCGGTCAGCAGCACGCCATGGTGCAGGTTCAACGCCTTGCGGTTGAAGTCGCCGGACGTCTTGCGGATTTCGAGGAACTCCTCGATCTCCGGGTGGGAGACGTCGAGATAGCAGGCGGCCGAACCGCGGCGCAGGCTGCCCTGGCTGATCGCGAGGGTGAGGCTGTCCATCACGCGGACGAAGGGGATGATGCCGCTGGTCTTGCCGTTGAGGCCGACCGGCTCGCCAATGCCGCGCACATTGCCCCAATAGGTGCCGATGCCGCCGCCGCGCGAGGCGAGCCAGACATTCTCGTTCCAGGTGTTGACGATGCCTTCCAGGCTGTCGTCCACCGAGTTCAGATAGCAGCTGATCGGCAGACCCCGACCCGTGCCGCCGTTCGACAGGACGGGCGTGGCGGGCATGAACCAGAGGCGCGAAATATAGTCATAGACGCGCTGGGCATGGTCTGCATCATCCGCATAGGCGGCGGCGACCCGGGCGAAGAGATCCTGATAGCTTTCGCCGGGCAGCAGATAGCGGTCCTGGAGCGTGTCCTTGCCGAAGTCGGTCAGCAGCGCGTCGCGGCTGGCGTCGGTCGTGACATGGAAACGGCGCTCCAGCACGCTGGACGAAGACATGGGGGACGAGCTGGAAACGGCATCGGCCTTGGGGGTCGGCGCTACCTTCTTCTTTTCCGCCACGGTTTCGACCACTTCGTCAATCACGGTTGCCACGTCGCTTGCACTCACCTGTTCGCTGTCTCGAAAATCCATACCAGCCCCCGAATGTTCCTGTTTCGTTCGATTCGGTCAAGCCGCTGTCGGCCGGGCCGAAGCAACTTAGCATTTTCGACCCGGTCAGGCACGGAAATGGGGCCAGCAAGCGCAATCGCAAGGGCAAAAATACCCTCCCTCCGGGAACCAGCCCGGCAGGCACGATCACAATCTGTTGGGTAACCCCCGTTAACCTGATACAAGGGATAGTGCCACAGCTTCATTTCCTTTCAAGGGGGTAAATGACAATTCGGGGACTCGGTTCGTCGCCGCCCCGACTCATTTCATCGACGGTTCGGCACGTCGCAACGCAGCGACGCATGGACTTTCCTTGGCTTGCCAAAAGGCAAGAGGGACAATTTCGATTGTAAAATAAATTTGGCTTGCCACGGAAATGCGCGAAAGCGGTGCTACGACCCATGGCGTTTCGTGACCGTGGCATGACAAGATATAGTGTGAAGGCGCTGCGAAAAGCCGATCCAGATCAATGAAGGGGGTGTTTTCCGCCCCAGGAGAGGAGCCGACATGATTCTCTATTACCACCCCCTCTCCTCCTATTGCTGGAAGGTGCTGATCGCCCTTTACGAGAGTGGCGCGGCGTTCGAACCGCGCATGCTGGAAGACCCGGCTGTCGCGGAAGCCTGGCTGGCGCTGTGGCCGCTGGGGAAATTCCCCGTGCTGCGCGATGAGTCGCGGGACCGGACGATCGCGGAGACCAGCATCATCGTCGAATATCTGGGGCAGCATCGTCCGGGGCCGTTCCGCCCGATTCCCGACGATGCCGACGCCGCGCTGGAGGTGCGGCTGATGGACCGGCTGTTCGACAATTATGTGATGACGCCGGTGCAGGCGATCGTCGGGGACAAGATTCGGCCCGAAGGGGTGGCGCGCGATGCCTATGCCGTGGGAGAGGCGCGGCGGATGCTGGGCAAGGCCTATGCGCTGTTGGAAGCGCGGATGGCGGGGCGGCGATGGGCGGCGGGGGACGACTTCACGCTGGCCGATTGCGCGGCGGCGCCGGCGCTATTCTATGCGGACAAGATCGAGCCGATGCGGGGCGGCTTTCCGGGGCTGGGCGCCTATCTGGAGCGGCTGGAGGCGCGGGAGAGCTTTGCGCGGGTGCTGCGGGAGAAGGAGCCGTGGTGGCATATGTTCCCGTTCGCGGATGAGGGGGCTTAGACCCGCCAGGCGCGCGGGGCATGGCGGGAAACGCCCTCCCCGGCGCTCGGCTTTGTGCCGCCACTGGACTCGCGCGCGATTCCCTACTAGCCGCTGCCCTGCATGGACCCGCCGTGCAGAGGCGGGCCTTAGAGTAGGGACCAGGGTAGATGACCGTCATCAAGACCGCCGATCTGATCGAGAGCGTTGCCGATGCGCTCCAGTTCATCAGCTATTATCATCCGATGGATTATATTCGCGCGCTGGGCAAAGCCTATGACGCCGAAGCCAATCCGGCGGCCAAGGACGCCATCGCCCAGATCCTGACCAACAGCCGCATGTGCGCCGAAGGGCACCGCCCGATCTGCCAGGACACCGGCATCGTCAACGTCTTCATCAAATGGGGCATGGACTGCCGCCTGGACGACAACAGCCGCTCGATGCAGGACGTGGTCGATGAAGGCGTGCGCAAGGCCTATCTCAACCCGGAAAACCGCCTGCGCGCCTCGATCCTGAAGGATCCCGCGTTCAGCCGCGTCAATACGAAGGACAACACGCCCTGCGTGCTGAATGTCGAACTGGTGCCGGGCAACAAGGTGATCGTGGACGTCGCGGCCAAGGGCGGCGGCTCCGAGAACAAGACCAAGTTCAAGATGATGAACCCGAGCGACTCCATCGTCGACTGGGTGCTGGAAATGATCCCGCAAATGGGCGCGGGCTGGTGCCCGCCCGGCATGCTGGGCATCGGCATTGGCGGCACCGCGGAAAAGGCCGTGGCGCTGGCCAAGGAATCGCTGATGGAGCCCATCGACATGGGTGAACTGAAAGCACGCGGGCCGCAGAACGAGATTGAGAAGCTGCGGATCGAGATTTTCGACAAGGTCAATGCGCTGGGCATCGGCGCGCAGGGTCTGGGCGGGCTTTCGACCATCCTGGATGTCAAAATCTATGACTATCCCTGCCATGCGGCGGGCAAGCCGGTGGCGATGATCCCGAACTGCGCCGCGACGCGTCACGCGCATTTCACGCTGGACGGTTCGGGTCCAGCCTATCTGGAGGCGCCGAAGATCAGCGAATGGCCGCAGGTCGATTGGAAGCCCAGCAAGGAAGCGATCCGCGTCGATCTCGACACGCTGACGCCCGAAGTGGTGCAGAGCTGGAAACATGGCGACCGACTGTTGCTGAACGGCAAGATGCTGACCGGGCGCGACGCGGCGCACAAGCGTATCCAGGACATGCTGGCCCGCGGCGAGGAGCTTCCGGTCGATTTCAAGGGCCGCGTGATCTACTATGTCGGCCCGGTCGATCCGGTGCGCGACGAAGTGGTTGGTCCGGCCGGTCCGACGACCGCGACCCGAATGGACAAGTTCATGGACATGATGCTGGAACAGGGCTTGGCCGCCTGCGTCGGCAAGGCCGAGCGCGGTCCGGCGGCGACGGATTCGATCGCCAAGCATAAGAGCGCCTACCTCATGGCGGTCGGCGGCGCGGCCTATCTGGTGGCCCGCGCCATCAAGGCGGCCAAGGTGGTCGGCTTCGAGGATCTGGGCATGGAAGCGATCTACGAGTTCGATGTGCAGGACATGCCCGTCACCGTCGCGGTCGATAGCGAAGGCCAGAATGTCCACCGCCTCGCCCCGCTGGTGTGGCAGGAAAAAATCCGGAAGGAACATCTGCTCGAAGGCGCGTAAGCGTCTCTTTCCTTCATTTGGACAAGGACGCGCCACCCAATCTTCGAGCGGCGCGTTTTTTTTGAGCCATGAGTATCGATCATGTCCTTTCCGATCTGGTTGCCCGCGACATTGCTGGCAGGCGGAGTGCAGGCCTGGCGGACCGCGGTGCAACGGCGAGTCAGCAAGGAACTGTCCGTCAATGCCGCCGGACTGGTGCGCTATCTCTATGGCCTACCCTTCGCGCTGATGCTGCTGGGCGGATACCGGCTGCTCTTTCCCGGCCCCCTGCCCTCGCCTGATCCGCTGTTCCTGCTGTTCTGCCTGGGTGGCGGGCTGGCGCAGATCATCGCCACCAACCTGCTCATCATGGCCTTTGCCCATCGCAATTTCGTCGTCGGCACCGCCTATTCCAAGACAGAGGCGGTGCAGGGCGCCATCCTGTCCTTCCTGCTGATGGGGGAGCGGCTGCATCCGCTCGCCTGGGCGGGGATCGGCTGCGGGGTGATGGGGGTCATGCTGTTGTCGACCGGCGGCAAGCGGACGGGCTTCCTCCGCGCCCTTTGGCAACCGGCGGCGCTTTGCGGGATAGCATCGGGCTTTTTCTTCGCGCTGGCCGCGATCGGCGTGCGCCGGGCGACGCAGCAGGTGGGCAGCAGCGATCCGATCCTCGCCGCGCTGATCGTGCTGGTGGTGACGGTCGTGCTGCAGACGGGGATGCAGGGCGGCTATCTGCTGCTGCGCGAGCCGGAACAGATGCGCAAGGTGCTGCATAGCTGGCGGGTTTCGGGACAGGTCGGGCTGCTGTCCGCGCTCGGTTCGGCCTGCTGGTTCACCGGCTTTGCGACGGCGCCAGTCGCGCTGGTGCGGATCGTGGGACAGGTCGAGGTCGCCTTCACTTTGGGCTTCGGCCATTTCTATCTGGGCGAGCGGATGGCGCGCAGCGAAGTCATGGGGCTGATGCTGGTGGCAGGCGGAGTCGTGCTGGCGCTGATGGGCTCGCTATAGCGCTTCATCGCATCGATAACGCTTCTTTTACTATCGTCCGATAGCTCCCTTTACCGTGAGAAATCAGGCAAGAACCGAGACTGTCGCGCAAGCCGTGATGAAGGTAGCCAAGCTGTCGGGCGACCTTGGCATCCGCACGCTCGACCTGCAGGCGGACATCAGCGAGCTGGCGGATCGCGTCACCCATCAGGCCCGCACGATCGAGGCGATCAGCGGCGCGGCGGCGCAGCTTTCGGGCGACGGGGAAAGCGTGGCGCTGGCCGGACAGGATGCGCGGGAAAAGGCGGTCGCGGCGCGGAGCATCATCGATGATTCCGGGCGGCAATTGTCCGCCGCCAACAGCAATTTCGTCGACCTGATCGAGCGGGTCAGCAGCGTGCATGAGCGGCTGGACGGCTTTCGTGAAGCACTGAAAACCGTGGCCCATGTCACCAGCGTGATCAGCGGCATCGCCAGCCAGACCAATTTGCTGGCGCTTAACGCCACCATAGAGGCGGCCCGCGCGGGCGATGCCGGGCGCGGCTTTGCCGTGGTCGCCGCCGAGGTCAAGAAGCTGGCGCAGGAAACCGCCGCCGCCACCCAGACCATCGACCAGTCGATCGGCGCGCTGACCGGCGAGGCGGGCAAGATGCTGGAGGGCATCGTCCATGGCGCGGAAACCGCCCGCACGGCGCTGAACGACACCAAGAATATCGAACTGCTGGTCGAACGGCTGAGCGCGTTGATGGAGGATCTGTCCAGCAACAGCGAGACCGTGGCGGAACGCATCGCCTCCATCGTCGGATCGGCGGGCGAGATACGCGGCGGGCTGGCGGCGCTGGCGAGCACCTCCACCGACAATGCCGGGGGCTTGCAAAGGCTGTCGGGCCGCATTTCCACCGCCAGCGACGACACGAACCAACTGCTGCAACTGGTGGCGGAAAGCGGCGTCGAGATACCCGATTCGCCCTATATCGATTTCTGCCTGGACGCTGCGCAAACGGTGAGCGATGCGCTGGAACATGCCATTGTCGAAGGCCGCCTGACGGAACGCGACCTGTTCAGCGAAATCTATGCGCCGATCCCCGGCACGCAACCGGCGCAATATAGCCATCCGGTGCAGCCTGCGCTGATTCCCCCGGCGCGGGTGCAGCAGGAACGGGCGCGTGGCTTTCCGGGGCTGTTCGGCATGACCTTCACCGACCGCAACAGCTTCGGCGCGGTCGCCATGCCGGAACGGTCGCATCCGCAGCGGCCGGGCGATGATAATTGGAACTTCGAATATTCGCGCCAGGGGCTGATCTTCGATTATCCCGACACGCGTGAGCAATGCAAGATTACCCAGCCCTTCTGCATCAAGGCCTATCGGCGGCTGAATGCCGCAGGCGAGGTCATCCTGCTGAAGCAGGTGATCGCCTCCATCCACGTGCGCGGACGGCATTGGGGGATTTTACAGATGGCCTATCAGGATCAGGGATAAGCGAGATTGCTGCTTGGCCTGATCGGGCTGGAAGTGGTCAATTGCAGATATTACAGGTTGTCATCCCAGCGAAAGCTGGGACCGCGTGAGGCTAGGCCGTACCCTATCGCCTGAGATCCCAGCTTTCGCTGGGATGACGGAAATGATGTCGGCTTCCCACCCAAATCCGACATCCATCGCATTTACGATAGAGAGCAATCCGCTCTCAACTCTTGCCGACGCTCCGAACCGCGCTATGTCCCTCCCCGTCATCATAGCGGGAGACGGCATGGGCCGCATCGTCGGGAAAATCGTGAAGGGCTTGGGCGCTGCGTTGCTGTTTCTGGCGGTCGCCCTGTGCCTGGCAGTGACCATCGTTCCGCCCTTTCTCGACCGCATCTATTATGAAGGGCCGGTCAGTCGCCATTATGACGGCGCGCATTTCTTCAATCCCGATGGGGAAATCCGGTTTCCCGCGCCGCCGGGCAGCAACCGACAAGGCTTCATCGCACGCTGGCTGATGGGGCGGGACGACCGCCCCTCATGGCCCGACATGGTGGCGGTCAAGCCCTCGCGCCCACCCGCCTTCGCCGCGCCCAAGGGGATGATGGCGACCTGGGTGGGGCATGCCACCGTGCTGGTGCAGGCGGCGGGCCTCAATATCCTGACCGATCCGATCTGGTCGGACCATGCCAGCCCCTTTCCCCCGCTGGGGCCGAAGCGGGTGGCGCGGCCGGGGGTGCGCTTCGACGATCTGCCGAAGATCGACCTCATCCTCGTCAGCCACAATCATTATGACCATATGGACATCCCCACGCTGAAAAGGCTGTGGGAGCGGGACCGGCCCAAGATCATCACGAGCCTGGGCAACGACGCGATCCTGAAGGCCAACGGCATCCCGTCGATGGCGCTCGACTGGGGGCAGTCGGTGAGCGGCGCGGCGCTGAACGGCCTGGGCAGCGACACGGTGATCCAGTGCGAGAATTACGAGCATTGCCCGGATTATCGCGTCCATGTGCTGCGCAACCATCATTGGAGCAGCCGCTGGAACACGGACCGCAGCCGGGCGCTCTGGTCGAGTTTCTTCATCAGCACGCGGGCGGGGAACATCTTCTTCGCAGGCGACACCGGCGCGGGAGACATGGCCTGGCCGGAAGAAGCGGCGCGGCTGGGGCCGATAAGGCTGGCGATGATCCCGATCGGGGCGTTCCGTTTCTATCCGGGGCAGATGCAGTCGGATTCGCATATCGGACCGGAACAGGCGGTGCGGGTGTTCGAAAAGCTCAAGGCCTCGACCGCGATTCCCATCCATTGGGGGACGTTCCGCCTGTCCTATGAGAAACGGGATACCCCGCCGAAGATGCTGGAACTCTATCTGCGTTGCGCCGGGATCGAACGGAAACGCTTCGCGCCGCTCAGGATCGGACAGTCGATCCTGGTGCCGGGCTATGCGCCGGTGCCGCGTGGGGCGAAAAGCTGTGACCGGCGGGCTATCGCAGCGCTGGAATGATGAAGACGCCGGGCGGTTTCGGCCAATTGCGGACGTTGCGCAGGCCCACTTCCCAATAGCTGTCAGGCTGGCCCCTTGGCCTTCATCATGGCACGGAAATTATCCATCCTCGTCGCGGCAAGATATTCGGCCTGCATCTCCTGCGTCAGCAGTTCGACCATCTGGCGGCCCTCGATCCACAATTCGATGACGCCGAAGCCGCCGCCCCGCTTGCGATATTTGGCGGGCCAGCCTTCGCGGGATGCGATCGCCATCACCTCCGCCTCGCTGAGCGGCGTGGCAATGGCGGCATGGGTGGCGGTGTAGCCGGTCTGCTCCGTCCGCTCGCCAAAGCTGTCGGCATCACCCTCCGCCTCGCGCAGCACCGTGCCCAGCGGATAGATTTCTATCGCCGTGCCGCGATCGTCTCCGGCCACGGCGATCCAGCTTCCCGGTGTGACCGGCGGAAAGGGAAAGGCCTCCCCGCGCCAGAATTCAGCGATGATCTGCGCCACATGGCGCGGGTCATGAGCGGCGATCGACAGATGGAACAGCATGATGCGACTCCTCTCCCCCACAGGATGGATACAGGGACGACCATGGCATAAAGAGGCCGCGCCGGATTGGAGATTTCGGACCGGGCCTGCCGCGAGGGCGGACCCGGCCGGAACCATCAGGCCTTGGTGCATTCCCCGGCGCGCTTGCCGGTGACGTCATGGGTGGTGCGCAGGACGGGGCTCCCGCCCTCCGTCTTGGTCATGGTGCTGCCCAGGGTCAGCGTGTCGGCGGTGAAATTGCCCTCCAGCACGATTTCGGAAGTGCCCTTGCCCGAGGTGCAGGCGAGCGTCGCGATCAACCGGCCCTTGCGGACCAGCTTGTCCTTGTAGGTGCAGTTCTTGCCTTCCGCCCCCGCGAGCGCATTGGCGTCGGGCACGCCCGCCGCATCGACGGCGATGCAGGCCTTGTCCTCGCTGACTTGCTTCAGTGCGGCCTGATATTCGGCCGGGGTGACGGTGGGGGTGTTGTAGCCGGTGGTCTTGCGGGTCAGCGTCCATTCGCCCGCCTTCATGACGATCGGCGCTTCGGCGGCTTCGGGCGCGGGTTCCGGCTTGCTGCCACAAGCGGCCAAGCCAAGAGCGAGCGGCAACGCCGCCAACGCAACTTTCTGCATATCCTCTCCCCTGTTCTCGCTGGTTCACGCATTTTGCGAGCCGTCGGCCATTCCTGCCGACTTCAAAATGCTTTGGCGGAACGGCGTGAGGCTCGCGCCAAGTCGCGCAAAGCGCAAGAGGAATTTGCTGGAGCCTGTTTCCCGCATTTTGCGAGCCGTCGGCCATGCTGGCCGACTTCAAAATGCTCTATCGCTTCTTATAAGTGGGGGCGTGGAAGTCGGGCGGCTTGGTGGCGACCCAGGCAAGAAAGCGGGCCAGTTCGGGATGGGCGCGCAAGGCGGCGGCATCGCCATAGGCGCGCGCGAGCTCCGCATTGCCGAGGTGCGCATGGATGGCGCGATGGCAAATCGGGTGGACGGGCACCATGTCCCGCCCGCCTTTGCTTTTGGGCACCGGATGATGCCATTCGACGCGGTGGCCCAGCGCGCGGCCGCAAAGCCAGCACGCCGGGCTTTCGCTCATTTCGCCGCGCAGGTCGTGCCGATCCACTTGCCGCTGGTCTTGGCCTTCATGCTCATGTTCATGCCGTTGGGCGCGCCGGTCATCTTCATGTCCATGTGCATTTCATAGCTTTCGGGCGCGTAATCGCCGGACATGACGGCGTTCATCGTGCCGCCCTGCGACTTGCAGCTTATCTCGCCCTTCACCGATCCGCCGCTGGCGTCGAAACCCTTGTACGTACAGTCCTTATTCTCCTGGCCGGAGAACATCTTGCCGCTGGGATTGGCCGCTTCTTCGGGCGAGACGCAATATTTGATTGAGGTGCGGCTCATCATCTTCTTCATCTGCTCTTTCATCTGAGCGCCGCCGCCGGGCATGTTCGGCATGTCGATATCTTCCAGCTCATAGGTGCCCTCCCACTGGCCGGGCTTGAGCTGGACCTTCTGGACCTCCTGGCGGACCTCTTCCTTGGTCTGCGGCTGGCCGGACGGCTTTTCGCCACAGGCCGCCAGCAAAGCCGTTGCTCCCATCAGGCCCAGAACCGTTTTGCGCATGGATAATCCTCCCTGTTGCACCCCGCTTGGGGCGGGACCATATCAAGGCGCGATGACAATTCAAATCCGCACCACGCTGGACGAGCCGGAGACCGGCGAAGGCTTCGTCCCCCACCGCCCCGCGCGTCCGGAAAAGAGCGAGGGTGGGCGGCCGTTCAAGCTGGTTTCCGATTATGAACCGTCGGGCGACCAGCCGACCGCCATTGCCGAACTGGTGGAAACCGCGCTGGCGGGCGAGAAGGATCAGGTGCTGCTGGGCGTCACCGGCTCCGGCAAGACCTTCACCATGGCGAAGGTGATCGAGGCGTTGCAGCGGCCCGCTCTGGTGCTGGCGCCGAACAAGATTCTCGCCGCGCAGCTTTATGGGGAGTTCAAGAGCTTCTTCCCCGAAAATGCGGTCGAATATTTCGTCAGCTATTATGATTATTACCAGCCCGAGGCCTATGTGGCGCGGTCGGACACCTATATCGAGAAGGAAAGCTCGGTAAACGAGGCGATCGACCGGATGCGCCATTCGGCCACCCGCGCCCTGATGGAGCGGGACGATGTGCTGATCGTGGCGTCGGTGTCCTGTCTTTACGGCATCGGCTCGGTGGAAACTTACTCCGCCATGACCTTTGCGATGAAGAAGGGCGGGATCGAGGACCAGCGGGAGATCATCCGCAAGCTGGTGGCGCTCCAGTATAAGCGCAATGACGCCGCCTTTGCCCGCGGCAATTTCCGGGTGAAGGGGGACAATCTGGAGATTTTCCCCAGCCACTATGAGGATACCGCCTGGCGCGTCAGCTTCTTCGGCAATGAGATCGAGGAGATTGTCGAGTTCGATCCGCTGACGGGCAAGAAGATCGCCAGCCTCGATTATGTGAAGGTCTTTCCCAATTCGCACCACGTCACACCGGGGCCGACGCTCAAGCAGGCGATGGAGGCGATCCGCTTCGAACTGGCCGAGCGGCTGAAGGAACTGACCGGCGAGGGCAAGCTGCTGGAAGCGCAGCGGCTCGAGCAGCGGACCAATTTCGATCTGGAGATGATCGCGGCGACCGGCTCCTGCGCGGGGATCGAGAATTATTCGCGCTTCCTCACCGGCCGCCTGCCGGGCGAGCCGCCGCCGACCTTGTTCGAATATCTGCCGGAAAATGCGTTGCTGTTCGTGGACGAGAGCCACCAGACCGTGCCGCAGATCGGCGCGATGGCGCGGGGCGACCATCGGCGCAAGATCACGCTGGCTGAATATGGCTTCCGCCTGCCGAGCTGCATCGACAACCGGCCTTTGCGCTTCAACGAATGGGACGCGATGCGGCCGCAGACGGTCAGCGTCTCCGCGACGCCGGGGCCGTGGGAAATGAACCAGACCGGGGGAACCTTCTCCGAACAGGTCATCCGCCCGACCGGGCTCATCGATCCGCCGGTCGAGATCAAGCCGGTGGAGGATCAGGTGGACGACCTGATCAACGAATGCCGCAAGGTCGCGGCGCAGGGATACCGCACGCTGGTCACGACGCTGACCAAGCGAATGGCGGAGGACCTGACCGAGTTCATGCATGAAGCGGGGATCAAGGTCCGCTACATGCACTCGGACGTCGAGACGCTAGAGCGCATCGAGTTGATCCGGGATTTGCGGCTGGGCGTCTATGACGTGCTGATCGGCATCAACCTGCTGCGCGAGGGGCTGGATATTCCCGAATGCGGGCTGGTGGCGATCCTGGATGCGGACAAGGAAGGCTTTCTGCGTTCCGAAACCTCGCTGATCCAGACCATCGGGCGGGCGGCGCGTAACGTCGAGGGACGGGTGATCCTCTATGCCGATCGGATCACCGGCAGCATGGAACGGGCGCTGGGCGAAACCTCGCGGCGGCGCGAGAAGCAGATGGAATATAATGCCGAACATGGCATCACGCCGACCACGATCAAGCGCAATATCAGCGACATCATCGCCCATGTCGCGTCGAAGGATCAGGTCACGGTCGAGACGGGTCTGGACGACCGGCCGCACTTGGTCGGCCACAACCTCCGCGCCTATATCGAGGATCTCGAAAAGAAGATGCGCGCAGCGGCGGCGGATCTGGAATTCGAGGAAGCCGGCCGTATCCGCGACGAAATCCGCAAGCTGGAGGCGGAGGAGCTGGGCTTGCCGCAAGAGCAGCGGGTGGCAGCGCCGAGGGGACGAGCTACCGAAGGAAAACCGGGGACACGGAAATTGCGCTACGGGAAGGTGCAGAAGAAGTTTGGGCGGTAAAGGCCATAGGAGCTTCCGCACGCAAGTAACATGACTGGGATGGGTGGTTTGCCGACTGTCCGTTTCGGAGCGGGCATATGTAGAAAGCCGAGGTAAATTCTGGCAATGTTTGGGCATGAATCACGATCGCCTTTGCGCCATAGGGCACAATCTCGCAGACTCGATGGCCAGCGGCTTGGGGTTCGTGATTGGCTACTATCCCATGGATGTGTTTGGCGAAGCGGCATCGTCGCCCGAAGCCCTGATTGAGATCGATTTTCTAAACGGTCGCGTCGTGCGTGGAGCGCCGTCTGGTGAACTTGAAGCCGCCATCGTTCTTTATGCAGAAGGCTTGCCGGAATTTTGTCAAAGCAACGGGGCAAAAATTACGGACTTCAAGGCCTTGTCGGCTACATTCAATACAACCGCACTTGGAAGGCGGGTTCTCCTTTCGGTGACAGACCAAAGCGGTCGTAGCTCCACAACCGAATACAGGGGTGTTCCGTTGAAGCGTCTCAAGGCTCTGGATAGCCTTGGGCGCATCCGAAAAGTCCCACGGCAACTAAGCGCGACGAACATATGAATGTCTGGTAACGGATCGCGCAGGATATCGATGGAATGTCGATGAATGGTCGTTTTCAGACCCTCCTTCCCATCATCCGGCCCCGCACGTGGAGGACCGGCTGAGGATCATGCGTGACCCAATGGCTACAGGATCCTCAAATAACATCCTATTTCTCCTACAGGCGCGATTGCACCTGTCCTATTCCGCGCCAACGGGTCTATCCTGCATCCCTCTTTGAAACGTCCGAAACATCGCATCGCTTCGCATACGCGCGCGCAGGCACGCGCGCGCGTACACTGTGAACTTCGGCGTGAAATGGTCGCTTGCCGACAGGCCGTTTCCCGCCTCCTTCGAAGCGCCCACCCCTTCAATGCGTGCGGCTGGTGACGTTCGCGGTGCCGTCGCTCTGAATTTCGATCAGATGGGCGGTGCCGTTATCACACTCCGCTTTCCAGCCCATGACTCCATGCCGCACTTCGGTTCGTTCCGACCGGGCGACTGTCGAGCAAGCCGCGCCGGACGCCCGCACGGCCCTCTCCAGTACGCCATTGCGTTGCGTTTCATCCAGCTTGGCGACCTCAGCCGCTGCGCCGGTTTCGGGGGCTGCGCGCTGGTCGACGGCAGTGATCTGGTCGCCGCTCTCGCCGCAAGCCGTCAGGGCAAATATCCCGGCCAGCACTATCCAATTGCGCATGTTCATCCTTTCGCTGGGGGAGCAAATGCATCCGTCGCCCGGATGAGCGCGTCCAATATGCCGGGTTCGTTGAACGCATGACCCGCGCCTTCGATCATCTCGAATGTCGCCTGCGGCCATGCCCGGTGCAGCGCCCAGGCGGTTTCGGCGGGGCAAGCCATGTCGTAGCGGCCCTGTACGATCACGCCAGGAATGCCCGCCAGTTTCGCCGCGTCGCGAATAAGCTGGCCTTCCTCCAGCCAGCCGCCATGGACGAAATAATGATTTTCGATTCTTGCGAAGGCGAGTGCGAAGTCATCGGCTTCATGGGTGGCGGAGAGCGCGTCATCCGGCAGCAGACGGATGGTTTCGCCTTCCCAGACGCTCCACGCCTTGGCTGCGGCGATCTGCTTGGCGCGGTCGTCGCCGGTCAGGATGCGACGATAGGCATGGAGCAGGTCGCCGCGCTCCGCCGCCGGGATGGGTGCGACGAAGCGTTCCCATTTGTCGGGATAGATGCGGCTGGCGCCCTGCTGATAATACCAGTCGATCTCCTGGCGACGGATGGTGAAGATGCCGCGCAACACCAGTTCGGTCACGCGTTCGGGGTGCGTCTGGGCATAGGCCAGCGCCAGCGTGGAACCCCAGCTTCCGCCGAAGACCAGCCATTGGTCGATGCCCATCATCTCCCGCAGGCGTTCGATGTCCGCGACGAGGTGCCAGCTGGTGTTCGCCTCCAGCGCCGCATGGGGCGTCGAACGACCACAACCGCGCTGGTCGAAGAGGAGGACGTCGTAGCTTCGCGGATCGAACAGGCGGCGATGGTCGGGCGAAATGCCGCCGCCAGGGCCGCCATGCAGGAAGACGGCAGGCTTGGCGCCGGGCGTTCCGGCGCGTTCCCAATAGATACAGTGGCCGTCCCCCACGTCGAGATGGCCGGAGGCGAAGGGTTCGATCGGCGGGTAGAGCGTGCGCATGGGTCAAGGTGTAGAAACTCTGGCGGGCAATGCAATCGACAGACGAGCGGTTCGCTTCGACAAGTGACGCTTGAGCGCGCGCGAACCCAGGTGCATCTTCCGCCACGATCCAGACAGGAGGAATTCCGATGCGTTCCACCCTTGCCCTTTTCTGCGCCAGCCTGGCCCTTGCCACGCCGCTCGCCACCCCATTTGCCGCCATGGCCAAGGCGCCCGATTATGCCGCCGCGATTGCCGACCCCAAACGCCCGGCGGATGCCAAGGCACTGGACGAAGGGCGCAAGCCGGCCGAAACGCTCGCCTTTCTGGGACTGAAGCCTGGCATGAAGGCGGCCGACATCGTCACCGGATCAGGCTATTGGGCGGAGATCATGGCCGATGTGGTGGGGCGCAAGGGCAAGGTGACGGGCTTTGAACCCAGCCAGTTCACAACCAAGCCCGAGAGCCAGCAGAAATGGCACGCTTTGCAGGCGCGGCGGCCCGAAGTGAAATGGGTCAGCTATCCGTTCGAGGGTTTTGGCGCCCCTTCGAACAGCTTCGACTTCTCCATCCTCAACCTCAATTATCACGACCTCTACTGGCAGTCAGAGAAGATGGGCATTCCCTTCACCGATCCGGCGGCCTTCGTGAAGGCGCTCTACGCCGCGACAAAGCCGGGCGGGATCGTCGGCGTGATCGACCATGCCGGGCCCGCCGGCGACACGCGGGCTATCGTCGACAAGCTGCACCGGATCGATCCGGCCGTGGTCAAGGCGGACTTCGCCAAGGCTGGGTTCGTGCTGGAGGCGGAAAGCCCGCTGCTCGCCAATCCGCAGGACGACCATAGCAAAAATGTGTTCGACCCCGCCATTCGCGGCAAGACCGACCGCTTCCTGTTCCGCTTCCGCAAACCGAGATAAGGGGCTTTTGACCGCAAGAGGCGGGATGACAGGGCGGTGCGGCGGCGTCAGTCTGGCGGGCATGGACCTGTCCGATCTCAACCGTCACGGCGCCGCGCGCCTGCCCGCCCTGCTCTCCCCCGATCAATGCGCGGAGATGATCGCGCTGTGGGAAAGACCGCACCTCTTCCGCAAGGAAGTGGTGATGGCGCGGCATGGCTATGGCAGCGGGCGCTATCGCTATTTCGACTATCCGCTGCCCGCGCCCGTCGCGGCGTTGCGGGACGCCATATATCCGGCGCTGGCGGATGTCGCCAATCGCTGGGCGGCGATGCTGGGGAGCGGCGACATCTATCCCACGCGCCATGCCGATTTTCTGAAGGCGGGCGCGCTCACCGGACAGGACAAGGCGACGCCGCTGCTGCTGCGCTATGAGGCGGGGGACTGGAACGCGCTGCATCAGGATGTCTATGGCCCGCATGTCTTTCCGCTGCAGACGGCGATCCTGTTGTCGGAGCCGGAACGCGACTTTACCGGCGGCGCTTTCGTTCTGACCGAGCAGCGACCCCGCATGCAGTCGCGGCCCGAGGTGGTTCCGCTGGCCCAGGGTGACGCGGTGGTCTTCCCGGTTCGGGAGCGGCCGGTGATCGGTGCGAGAGGCGTGCATCGAGTGCAGATGCGCCATGGCGTCAGCCGGTTGCTGTCCGGAGCGCGTTACACATTAGGGATCATTTTTCATGACGCGGCATGATGCCGGATTACATTTTGCGACAAATCTTTATGGGCATTGCCAGAATTTTGCGACAACTCCCCCCTAAAGGGGAGGCTTCAGGATCTTGAATTTCAGGGGTGACAAGTGCGCCGTTCCTTCGCCTATCTTATATTTCCGTTGATGATGAGTGCAGCGCCCGGTGCGCTGATGGCGCAGACTGAGGAGCCCAGAGGGCCAGCCGGGCAGATCGACGAGAGCGAGGAAATCATCGTCACCGGCCAGCCCGAGCGAGGCGCGGTAGTCGGCACCATCAAGCCGGAGCAGCAGCTTTCGCCCGCCGATGTGCGGGCACTGGGCGTCACCTCCATATCCGAGATGATCACCGAACTGGCGCCGCAGACCAATGGCAGCCCGGTGATCCTGCTCAACGGCAAGCGGATTTCGAGCTTCTCGGAGATTCAGGACATCCCCTCCGAAGCGGTGGCGCGGGTCGACATCCTGCCGGAGCAGGTCGCGCTGAACTATGGTTATGCGCCGACGCAGAAGGTCGTGAACATCGTGCTGCGCCAGCGTTTCCGCGCCGAGACGATGGACCTGCGCGCAGGTACGACCACGGAGGGCGGGCGCGACAATGGCTCGGTCGAAGGCGGGCTGCTGCGCATACGGGGCGACAATCGCTTCACCCTCGACATGCAGTACAAGACCGCCGCATCGCTGCTGGAAAGCGAGCGCGGCGTGGTGCCGACCGTGCAGGGCGAACAGGCCAACCAGCAATCGGGCCTCGACGCCTTCCTGGTGGGGGAAAACGGCATGACCGGCGGCGAGCTGGCGCATCATCGCACGCTCAGCCCGGCGACCGAGAGCTTTGCCACCAATGCCACCCTGGCCCGCGCGCTGGGGAAGGTGTCGATGACGATCAACGGACGGCTGGAGCTGTCGGACAATGACAGCCTGCAAGGATTCCAGGCGGCGGCGTTCGACCTGCCGGCCGGCAACCCCTTCTCGCCCTTCGCCACGCCGACGAGCTTCTATCGCTATCTGCGTCAGGCGGGCGAGCTGGGCCAACAGATCAAGGGCACGACCGGCCATGTCGGCGTAACGCTGAGCGGGCTGCTGGGCGGGGGCTGGCAATGGTCCTTCACCGGCAATGGCGATTATTCCAACACCCGCACGACGACCGATCGCGGTGTCGATACCAACGCGATCCAGAGCGCGATCAATGCGGGCGCCGATCCCTTCAGTGGCTTTTCGGCGGACCTTCTCTCAACGCGGGCGATCGACCGGGCGAAGGCTGAGTCCAAAGCAGTGACCGGCGACCTGCTGCTGTCCGGTTCGCTGTTCGACCTGCCCGCCGGGGCGGTCACGACATCGGTGCGCGTGGGCGCATCGGCCAATGGCTTCGACAGCCGGTCGATCCGGTCGGGCGTCGAGCGCAATAGCAGCTACAACCGGGAAATCGGCAGCGGGCAGATCAGCCTGGACATGCCGATCACCAGCCGGTCGAAGGGCGTGCTGGGCGCGGTGGGCGACATCGGGGTCAATGTGAACGCGGCGGCGCAGCATTATTCCGACTTCGGCACGCTTTCGACCTTGGGTTACGGCATGCGTTGGCGGCCGGTGCCCGCCGTGCAGTTGCTGATGTCCGCCAATCAGGACCGCGCTGCGCCTACGGGCACGCAGATCACCGATCCGGAAATCCGCACGCCCAATGTGTCAGTGTTCGATTATGCAACTGGACAGACGGTATTCATCACGCAGGTCAGCCGCGGTAACCCCAATCTCAAGGAAAGCGTACGCGACCAGTTCCGGCTGAGTGCGAATATCAAACCATTCGAAAAGCCCAATCTGACGCTGACGGCAACCTATACCAACAGCCGGACGACCAATCCGATTTCGGCCTTTCCGACGCCGTCACCAGCAATCGAGGAGGCCTTTCCTGACCAGTTCGTTCGCAACGGCGGTGTGTTGACGGAGATCAGAGCTTTTCCCATCAACTATCTGCGGTCGCAGAGCGAGCAGTTGCGCTGGGGCTTCGACCTCAGCATTCCGCTGAAATCGCACATCCAGAAGGTGATCGAGGCCTGGCGCGCAGCAGGCGCGAAGCCCGAGGAACGGCCCAAGGAATTGCAGGATCTCCGCAGCCTGTTCGGCAATCGCGGCCCCGGTGGTGGTCAAGCTGGTCAGCCGCCGCAGGGGCAGGAAGGCGGCGACCGGCCACGCGGCGAAGGAGATCAGAGCGGCCGCGGTGGCCAAGGGGGTGGCGGCCAGCGCGGTCCGGGCGGTGGCTTCGGTGGGCCGGGCGGCTTCGGCGGCGGCGGGCGCGGCGGCGGCGGCGGTCGGCTGAGCTTCAGCCTCTATCACACCTGGCATTTCACCGAGAGCATCCTGATCGCGCCCGGCGTGCCGGAGCTGGACCTGCTGAACGGCGACGCCACCGGATCGTCGGGCGGGCAGCCGCGGCATGAACTCAATGCGCGGGTCGGCTATACCAATAATGGCCTGGGCGCGCGATTGAGCGTCGATTGGGAAAGCGGCACCCATGTCGACGGCGCCCTGAGCGGAACGACGAGCGGGGCGTCACGGCTGGACTTCGGCAGTCTGGCGACGGTGGATCTGCGGCTGTTCGCCAATCTGGGGCAGATGCCTTCATTGGTGAAGGCGCACCCCTTTCTGCGGGGCGCGCGGGTGTCCATCGGCATCGACAATCTGTTCAACCAGCGGCGCAGCGTGACCGATGCGACCGGGATGACGCCGGTGCGCTATCAGCCCGGCTATCTCGATCCGATCGGGCGAGCAGTGACGATCAGCTTCCGCAAGCTGTTCTTCTGACGGATTTAAGACGCCGATCCCCGGTCCGTTATGATCGTCAGGACAGATCGGGAAGGGTTCGCCGCATGAAGCCGTCGCGCCGATCACCGCCGAAGCGCTGGACCGCGGAGTCGCTGCACTGGCGGCTTGAATCGCGCCGAGGATTTGGAGAGGGAAAGGCCGCCTCAGCCCCGCATGACTTCCAAGGCCTTGCCCACAGCCAAAATCCCTTCCGGCGCGGCGGCAAAGCCCATATGCGTGCAATCCACCTCGATCGCCCGGTCGCGCTCCCCGGCGCGCCCCTTGGCGCATTCAGGCAAAATCACGCCATCGCGCTGCGACCATAAAGCCACGGTCGGCACCGGCGGCTTGACCTCGCGATTGCAGGCAAAGGGCGGCTGATCCACCGGAAAGCCTGACACCAACTGATAGAGACGCCAGGCATGATTGGCGCGCGGGTCGCCGGAAAAGGGCGTGCCCATCGTCACCACCCCGCCAACCTTGGCGGTGGCGAATTTCGCATATTCCCGTGCAAACAGCCCGCCCAGGCTCCAGCCCACCAGCGTCACCCGGGCGCCCGTCTCCCGCCTGATGGCGTCCACCCGCCGGTCGATCTGCTCCAGACTGTCGGGTTTCGGTCCGAAATTGCGCCCCATGCCCCAGCCATGCGCCTCATAACCCGCCGCATTCAGCACGGCGCGCAACGGCTCCATCCGCTGTTCGCCCGCCATCAGTCCGGGGATCAGCAGAACCTGCCGCCCGTCGCCGCGGATCGCCCGCGCCAGGCTGGAGGCCTGCGCCCGCGTCCGCACCAGATCGAGAGGTACTGACGCATTGCCCAACAGATGCTGGAGCGATGGCCGTTCAGCCGCGCGCGGACCGCTGGCCAGGCGGCCTCTCCAGAAGGTGGCAATGACGTCGGCATAAGGCGGCACGAAAATGTCTTTCCTTTTTCCAAAAGGAAAAATGACATTCTCATGACAATAGCTCCCGAGTCCATGGGAATTCATCCACCAGGACAAACGGTCCGTCGTTTGTGACAGCGGCTTTGAGCGGGGTCAGGGCGCCAATGGAGACGTTTGCGCCACAGGCACGCCATCGGCCGCCCGCAACTGGCGCGGCTCCAGGATCGCGGCCGTCTCGATCAGGTCGAGCGCCCGCCGCGCCTCCAGATAGCGGCGCGCAAATTGCATCCAGCGGTCCGCCGCAGCCCGTCCCGGCATTTGTTCCACCTCCGCCAGCGCCGCGCCGACCCGCGACCCGTCCAGATAGCGGATCGCCCGGTCCAGCGCCGCCTGCGGCCGGGGAGAGGGGGTGGACGCCTTGTGAATGGTGATGATCTCGCGAGCCTCATGCTCCAGCGCTTCCCACCAGCTTGCATTGGCGGACGGCACCGTCACCTGATCGGCCACCGCCGTCAGCCCGGCGCGCAGATCGGCCAGGGTCACCGGCTCCCGCGCTGCGTTGATGATGGTCGCGACGGCGCGTGGCTGCGCCTGCCCGAAGCGCAGCCGCAACTGCCCTTCAATATAGCCGAGCGGCGTCCCGCTATCGAGCGCCCGCCGCGCCGCGAAGGCGACCAACAGGCCTTCCGCGCGCGCCGCATTGCCCGAAGCCGCCTGCGCCTCCACGGCGATGCGGTTGAGCCGCTCTTCCAGTTGGACCACCCGCGCATCCAGCATTTGCCCGGCATCGGCGGACAGCGGACGCATCGGCACGCCCGATCCCGCAGCGTTGAGCAGCGGATCGCTCAGCGCCGCCTGCCGCTGCGGCGCGTACCATCGCTGGATTTTCGGCAGGGCCAGAACGGTCAGCACCACCCCGACGGCAAAGGCGAGCAAGACCAGCAGCACCAGCATCCAGAGCCCACGCCGCCGTGCGGGGAGCGGCGTTGCCACGCCGTCCGCCGCGCCGCCCACCGTGCCGCCGCCCACCGTGCCGTCCGTGTCGCTCATCAAGGGTCTGTCTTCCATATGAGGCGAATCATTCGCATAATCGGACGGCAAGGGCCAGCATCCTCTCATCATCGGGCTTATCGGGCGCCTGGGCGCTGGCCCAGCCGTCGCCGCAGGCCGTCAGCGCGGCCGGGCTGATCGCGATCAGGTGCAGGGCGGCGCGCTGCTCCATCTCCACAAGCTGCGCCAGCACTTCCCCGGCGCGTGGGGAATGGACCAACAGGATGCTGTCCGCCTCCAGCCGCTCCGCCAGCCGGTCATCCTCGATCCGCAGCATTTCATAAACCGCGATACGCTCGATCCGCAGCGCCCCTTCATCGATCGGCGCGATCGTCCGCCCGGCCAGATGCAGCACATGGCCATGCCCGTCCGCCGCGATCCGCCGCGCAATGGCGGTGCCATCGCCATCCCCGGCGGCGACCTGCGCAAAGCCCGCTTCCCCCAGCGCCTTCGCCGTCGCTTTTCCAACCGCATAAGCGGGCAGGTTGCGATAATCGGCCAGCCGTTCCCCCGCCAGCCGGGCTGCATTGGCGCTGGTCAACAACAGGGCGTCGAAGCGGCTTGCGGCAGGAGCCTCCCAATCCAGCGCCCGCGGCACGAACAGGGGAACAATCCGTGCCTCCAGCCCCAATTCCGCCGCCCGCTCGGCCGTCTTGCCGGCGCCCGGCTCGGGCCGCAGGATGATGAGCGGCCTCACGGCTCGAACAGCGCGCGCAACGCCGGACTCGCCTGCTCCAGCAAGCGGCACCCCATAGCTTCGGCAGCAGCGGCATCGCGCCGATCAATCCGCAGCGAATCCCCGACTGTTTCCTGCCCATCAGGGCTGATGATCTCGGCGCGCAGGTGAATCCGCCCATCCTCCAGCCGCCCCAGCGCCGCAATCGGGGAATGGCATGTGCCCCCCAAACCGACCAGCACAGCCCGCTCCGCCATCACGCAGTCGAACGTGTCCGCATCGCTGATCGTCGCCAGCAATTCCAGCATGGCCGCATTGTCGCTCAATGTCTCGATCCCCACCGCCCCTTGCGACGGCGCAGGCAGCATGACGTCAATCGGGATCGTCACGCCCACATCGCTTTGGCCCAGCCGGTCCAGCCCCGCCGCCGCCAGCAAGGTCGCATGCGCTTCGCCCTTGGCCAGCTTGGCGAGCCGCGTCGCCACATTGCCGCGAAACAGCACGACCTCCGCATCGGGGCGAAGCCGCTTCACCTGTGCCGCCCGGCGCGGCGAACTGGTGCCGACCACCGGCTTTTCGGGAAGCGCCTCGAAACTCTCCGCGCCCACCAGCCGATCCCGTACATCGGCACGCGGCAGCATCGCCGCTATCCGAATCTCGGCCGGTCGCAGCGTCTCGACATCCTTCATCGAGTGCACGGCAAAATCGATCTCGCCCGCGATCAGCGCCCGATCCAGTTCCTTGGTCCACAGCGCCTTGCCGCCGATCTCCGCCAAGGCCCGGTCCTGAATACGGTCCCCGCTGGTCTGCACCACGACGATTTCGACCGCACCGTCATCCCAACCGTGGCGTGCGCACAGCGCCGCCCTCGTCATATGCGCCTGCGCGAGCGCAAGCGGGGAACCACGGGTGCCAAGGCGGAGGGGGCGGGAAGGCTTTTGCATGATCCCGCTTGCTCTAATGGTCGCGGACATTAGATGGAAGCGGCAATGACGATCATCCTTGGCCTGGAATCAAGCTGCGACGAAACCGCGGCGGCGCTGGTGACGGCGGAGGGCAGGATTCTCGCCCACCGCCTCGCCACGCAGGAGGAGGCGCATCGCCCCTATGGCGGCGTCGTCCCCGAAATCGCCGCCCGCGCCCATGTGGAAGCTCTCGCGCCGCTGATCGAAGCGGCGCTGAAGGACGCAGACCTCACCCTGAACGATGTCGACGTGATTGCCGCGACAGCCGGTCCCGGCCTGATCGGCGGCGTGATGGTCGGCCTCGTCACCGGCAAGGCGCTCGCCCATGCGGCGAACAAGCCGCTGATCGCGGTCAATCACCTCGAAGGTCACGCCCTTTCGCCGCGCCTCGCGGACCCGACCCTCCAATTCCCCTATCTGCTGCTGCTGGTGTCCGGCGGCCATTGCCAGCTCCTCCAGGTGCGCGGCCCCGGCGATTATGCCCGCCTCGCCACCACCATCGACGACGCCAGCGGCGAAGCCTTCGACAAGACGGCGAAACTGCTCGGCCTCGGCTATCCCGGCGGCCCGGCGGTCGAGAAAGCGGCCGCCCAGGGCAACCCCAAAGCCGTCCCGCTTCCACGCCCCCTCGTCGGCACGGCGGAACCGCATTTCTCCTTCGCGGGCCTGAAAAGCGCGGTCATGCGCGCCGCCCAATCCGGCCAATATTCGACGGAAGATATCGCCGCGAGCTTCCAGCAGGCGGTGATCGATTGCCTGATCGACCGCACCGAAAAGCAGCTTGCCGAGCGCCAGGGCATCACCGCTCTCGTCGTCGCGGGGGGCGTCGCCGCCAACCAGTCGATCCGCGCCGCGCTCGAAGCCCTTGCGGCCAAACATGATCTGCCCTTCGTCGCCCCGCCGCTCTGGCTCTGCACGGACAATGCCGCGATGATCGCCTGGGCGGGGGCGGAGCGCTATGCGGCAGGCCTGATCGACGATTTGACCGTCCCGGCCCGCCCGCGCTGGCCGCTCGACCCCAACGCCGAAAAAGCGCGCGGCGCCGGAGTCAAAGCATGAAGGGTGTGAAAGCATGAAGGCCGGTGTCATCGGAGCAGGCGCATGGGGCACCGCGCTCGCTCAAACCCTGGCGACGGATGGCCGGCATGTCCGCCTCTGGGCGCTGGAACCCGAAGTGGTGGAGGCGGTCAACAAGGACCGCCAGAACCCGCTTTATCTCCCGAACATCCCGCTCAGCGCCTCGATCGAAGCCACTGGCGACATCGCCGCCATGGCCGACCGGGACATGTTGCTGATCGTCAGCCCTGCCCAGCATCTGCGCGCTGTCGTGGCGCAAGCCCCCGCGGGCACCCCGCTCATCCTCTGCTCCAAGGGCATAGAAGCGGGCACCAGCCTGCTCATGTCCGAAGTCGCGCAACAAGCGCAGCCCACGTCCCCCGTCGCCGTCCTGTCCGGCCCGACTTTTGCCCATGAGGTGGCGAAGGGTCTTCCCACCGCGATCACGTTGGCCTGCGCCGACGCCGACCTCGCCGCGAAGATCGCTGCCCGCATCGCCCGCCCGGCCTTTCGCCCCTATCTCTCCGATGATGTGGTCGGCGCGGAGATCGGCGGCGCGGTAAAGAATGTTCTCGCCATCGCCTGCGGCGTCGCGGAGGGTGCAGGTCTGGGCCTCAACGCCCGCGCCTCCCTCATCAGCCGGGGTTTTGCCGAAATGACCCGCTTCGGCCTCGCGAGGGGCGCCCGCGCCGAGACCCTTGCGGGCCTCTCGGGCCTGGGCGATCTCGTCCTCACCTGCTCCTCGACCAACAGCCGCAACTTCTCGCTCGGCAAGGGTCTGGGCGAGGGCCAGTCCGCCAAGGACCTGCTCTCCAACCGCCGGACCGTAGCGGAAGGCGCGTTCACCGCCCCCGTCCTGCGCGAAGCAGCCCGCGCGGCAAAGGTCGAAATGCCAGTGGTCGAAGCCGTCTGCGCCCTGCTCGAAGACGCCGCGCCGCTCGCCCAAGTGATGGACGCGCTACTCGCCCGTCCGTTGCGCGCCGAATAAAAACTCGCGCTCTTTCTAGATATTGCTACAGTCCGGCTCCACAAAATGACGCCACAGCATTGACGCCACAGGGGGACCATAGTTCGTTGCCGGTTGAAGGGGCCTCTCCCGCGCAGCAGGATGATATTGCCGCGCTCGCCAAGGGCGGACGGACCAATGTGTTCGGTTTCCTGCTCCGCCTCGCCGCGCGCTTGCCCTTCCTGTTCATCGCGGGCCGCTGGTATGGCGCCGATGCGCTGGGCCGCTTCGCCTATGCCGTGCTCGTGGTGGAGTTCGTCGCCCAGCTCGCGACCCTTGGCCTGAAACGCGGCCTGGCGGGAGCGCTGGCGCAAACCGAACGCCCGCACGGCCATGTCGTCACCGACGCGATGCTGGTGACGCTGATCGCGTCCCTTATCGGCAGCGCGCTCCTCGTCGCCTTTCCGCAAGCGATGTTCCCGAACAGCGGCATCAACGGTCTTGATCGCCTGCTCGCCCTGATCGTGATCGCGGTGGCCGGGTCCGACGTGGCGCTTGCCGCCTGCGCCTATCGCTTCGACATCGGCGCCACCGTCCGCGCGCGTTCTATCATCGAGCCCTGGGCGATCAGCATCGGCGCCTTCGCCTTCGCCTTTTATTCGACCCGCGACGGCCTGATCCTGTCCTATGTCGTCTCGATGATCGCCGCGATGGTCGCCTCGATCATTCCGATGACCCGCCATTACGGCATTCCCTATGGGTGGCGCCCGGATTTCGGCCGGCTCTGGCGGTTGGCGCGCCGCAACCTGCCCCTCGCGGCCGCCGACGGCGTCGAATGGGGCTCCCGCCGTCTCGATATGGCGATCCTCGGCCTGTTCGTCAGTCCGGCGGTGGTCGGCATCTATTATGTCGCCCAGCAGGTCGCCTCTCTGCCGCAAAAGCTGAAAACCAGCTTCGACCCGATCCTGGGGCCTGTCATCACCCGCAATCTGGCGGAGGGCAATCTCACCGCCATCGCCAAGCAGGTCAGCCAGGTCGGCTTCTGGATCATCGCCGCGCAGGCGGGCATTGCGCTGGCGCTGGGCATCCCCGGCGAAGCGGTCATGGGTCTTGTCGGCCCCCATTTCGTCGGCGGCACCGGCGCGCTCGCCTTCCTGCTGCTGGCCGAAGTCGTCGCCGCCACCGCCGTCGTCAGCGAATCCGCGTTGGTCTATATCGCCCGCCATCGCAATCTGATGATCTCGCTGCTGATGATCGGTTTGCAGGCTGCGCTCAGCTTCGCGCTGATCTTCCTGGCCCGCCGCCTCGGCTTCCAGGATATGGCCGTCGCCGCCGCGCCCGCCCTTGCGCTCAGCATAGCGCTCGGCGTCAGCGCTCTTGTCAAGGCTTGGCTGCTCTCCCGCTTGCTCGGCGCCAAGATCAATGCCTGGCGCTGGCCGCTGCTCAGCGCTTCCGGCGTCGCCTGCATCGTCGGCGCCGCCTTCGTCGCGCTGCCACCCCAGTTCGAATGGGTGGAACTGGTCTTCGGCGTCTTCACGATCCTTGGGGTGTACGGCTTCGTCATCTGGCGCTGGGGCTTCGGCCCTGACGATCGGGCGCTGTTCAGGAAGCAGAAGGCGGCTGCCTAAGCCCGCCCCGTTAAACTACAACTTAAAAAGGCCGGACTTCCGCCCGGCCCTCCCAACTCACCCCAGCGCCTTCGCCCGGATCGCCTGCAGATCCTCTTCGGGCCGCGCGCCCCAGTGCGAGATCACCTCGGCCGCCGCCGCCGCGCCCAGTTTCAGGCACTTGTCGACCTCCAGCCCCTCCAGATGACCGGCAAGGAAGCCCGCCGCGAACAGATCGCCCGCCCCGGTCGTGTCGATCACCTCGGCCACCGGCGCCGCAAAGGCTTCGTAGCGCATGCCGTCGACCACCGCGATCGCGCCCTTTTCGCTGCGCGTCGACACCAGCACCGGCACCTTGGCCGCGATGGCAGCCACCGCCTTCTCGAAATCGTCGACCTGCGCCAGCGACTGAATTTCCCCCTCATTGGAAAAGAGGATGTCGATCAGCCCCTGGTCGATCAGGTCGAGGAAGTCGGCCCGATGCCGGTCGATCACGAAATTGTCGGACAGGGTGAAGGCGACCTTCCGCCCCGCGCCCCGCGCCGCGTCGATCGCTGCGCGCATCGCCGCCCGCGGCTGCTCCGGATCCCAGAGATAGCCTTCCAGGTAGAGGATCGAAGCCGAACGGATCAGGTCGAGATCCAGCGCCGCCTCAGGCAGAAACTGCGACGCCCCCAAAAAGGTGTTCATCGTCCGCTGCGCGTCCGGCGTCACCAGGATCAGGCAGCGCGCCGTCGGCGCATCGCCCTGCATCACCGGCGTGTCGTAGCGGATGCCGAGCGCCCGCACGTCATGCGCGAAGACCGCGCCCAACTGGTCCTCATTGACCTGCCCGATGAAGCCGCATTTCTTGCCCAGCGCCGCCAGCCCCGCCAGCGTGTTCGCCGCCGACCCGCCGCTGATCTCCTTGCCCGCGCCCATATCGGCATAAAGGCTCTCCGCGGTTTCCGCGTCGATAAGCTGCATGCCGCCCTTGGTCAGCGCATGTTCGGCCAGAAAGCCGTCATCGCTCCGGGCGAGCACATCGACAATGGCGTTGCCGATCGCGACAACATCAAGCGTGGGAGCAGCAGCGGTCACGCAAAATCCTTCGTGAATGAGGGGGGGAAAATCCCGCCGTCTCTACCTATCCTTGCGGCCCCGCGCAACGGACTGATTGACGGGCGGCAGAGAGCGCGGAATAGCTGCGTCATGGTCCTCGCCGCCGCCCTTCGCGCCTTCCCTTCGATCTTTCACGGCGCCGCGCTTCGGCTGCTGTTCAAGACGCTGCTGCTGACCCTGCTCGCCTTCGCGATCCTCGCCGTCGCGCTGTGGAGCGGCATCCACGCCGCCCGCCTGCATTTCGGCTGGGACAGGGGCATGGGATGGGGCGGGCTGGCCGAAGCGACGGCCACCGCCCTTGCGATGATCGCAGCCGCCTGGCTGTTGTTCCGCGCCACCGCCATGGCGATCATGAACCTCTTTGCCGACGACATCATCGTCGCGGTGGAGCGCGACAGCTACCCGCAAGCCGCCGCCCGCGCCCGCCCGGTCGGCTGGGGGCGCAGCCTCCATTCCGCGCTTCGCTCCCTCCTGCGCACCATTGGCTGGAACCTGCTCGCGCTGCCCGCCTATGCGCTGCTGCTGGTGACGGGCGTCGGCACCATCGGCCTGTTCCTGATCCTCAACGCCACCCTGCTCGGCCGCGACCTGGCCGACATGGTCGAGCCGCGCCACCCCGACCTGCCGCCTATCCCGCGCGGCAGCCGGTGGCTGATGGGCCTCGTCTCGGCGCTTCTGTTCCTTGTGCCGATCCTCAACCTGCTTGCACCGATCTGGAGCGCGGCTATGGCAGTCCACATGCTGCACGGTGCCCGAAGGAAAATGCCATGAAACGCCCCCATCTGGCCCCTCGTTTGACGCTTGTGGCAGCCCTTTCATCGACCCTCACCGCTTGCGGAGGCGTCGTGCCGCCCCCCGCGACCCAGATCGCCCGGCCACCCGCCGGTCCCCCGGCCAGCGCCTTCACCCGCCCCGGCCCGCTGATTGGAACCGACGCCCGGCATCTGATCCAGATGTTTGGCCAGCCCCGGCTCGACATCCGCGAAAGCACCATGCGCAAGCTGCAATTCGCCAATGGCCGCTGCGTGCTCGACGCCTATCTCTACGTCCCGCCGCAGGGGAAGGAACCGCTCGTCACCCATGTCGATGCCCGCACGCCGACGGGCACGGACATCGATCCGGTGAGTTGTTCGGCGGCGCTCCAGGCGAAATAATGAGCGCGGCATGAAGCATGAGGTGTTCCTGCGAAGGCAGGGGCACATTTCCATCTGAACAGGAAGCCCTAGCCCAACCGCTCCAGCGCCCAACGCGCAGCCTCCGCCACCACCGGGTCTTCATCCCCGGTCAGCGGCCGCAACCGCTCAATCAGCCGCTTGTCGCCGCTGTTCCCCGCCGCGATGGCGGCGTTGCGCACCATCCGGTTCCGTCCGATCCGCTTGATTGGTGAACCGGAAAAAATCTCGCGAAAGCCCGCATCGTCCAGCGCCAGCAGATCGCCCAGTTCCGGCGCCGCCAGCTCCGCCCGCCCGATAAAAGCCCGGTTTGCCGCGGCGGCATCCGCGAACTTGTTCCACGGACACACCGCCAGACAATCGTCGCAGCCGTAAATGCGGTTGCCGATCCCCGCCCGGAACTCCTCCGGAATCGGCCCCTTATGCTCGATGGTGAGGTAGGAAATGCACCGCCGCGCATCGACCACATAGGGCGCGGGAAAGGCTCCGGTCGGACACGCCGTCTGACAGGCGGAGCAACTGCCGCAATGGTCCTTCTCCGGCGCATCGGGCACCAGGGTGATCTCGCTATAGATCGCACCCAGAAACAGCCAACTGCCATGCGTCCGGCTGACGAGGTTGCTGTGTTTCCCCTGCCAGCCCAGCCCCGCCGCCTGCGCCAGCGGCTTTTCCATCACCGGCGCGGTATCGACAAAGACCTTGAGCGCGCTCGGCTGCTGCTCGACCAGCCAGCGGGCGAGCGCCTTCAGCCCCTTCTTGACCACGTCATGATAGTCCCGCCCCTGCGCATAGACCGAAATCCGTCCCCGGTCCCCGACATCGGCCAGGGCCAGCGGATCGCGTCCCGGCGCATAACTCATCCCCAGCATGATGACGCTGCGCACTTCGGGCCACAGCCCTTGCGGCGACCCGCGCTGCCCCGCGCGCTCCTCCATCCACAGCATCCCGCCATGATGCCCGGCGTCCAGCCATTGGCGCAATCTCTCGGCCGAACGCGGCGCGGCATCGGCGGGCGCGATGGCGCAGGCGGCAAAGCCCAACCGCAACGCTTCGGCCTTAAGCCGTTCTTCCAATGTTTCGTTTTGCGTTGGCATGCGATGCGACTATCAGAGGCCGATGATCGGGGCTCCTCAACCGACCTATGCCGTTGAAGGCCATGGTCTTGTCAAGACATTCGGCAATTTCCGGGCGGTGGACGGCATCGACATCGCGGTGCCCGCCGGTTCGATCTACGGCATTCTCGGCCCCAATGGCGCAGGCAAGACGACACTGCTCAGAACCCTGCTCGGCATCATCGACCCGGATGAAGGGTCGCGCAGCCTGTTGGGCGATCCCGTCCCGCTGCGTCAGGCGCGCAATGTCGGCTATCTGCCGGAGGAACGCGGCCTCTACCCCTCAATGAAGGCATTCGAGGCAGTCGCCTTCATGGGTGCTCTGCGCGGCCTGCCGCTCAAGACCGGGCGGGAGCGCGCCCGCGCCATGCTGGCCGATTACGGCATGGGCGCCTCGACCGAAAAGCCGATCCGTCAGTTGTCGAAGGGCATGGCCCAGACCGTCCAACTTTTCGGCACGATCATCCACGAACCGCGCCTTATCGTGCTGGACGAGCCCTTTTCCGGCCTCGACGCCTTCAACCAGGGCAAGTTGGAGGTGCTGATCCGCGATCAGGCCCGGCGCGGCGTGACGGTGCTCTTTTCCACCCATGTCATCGCCCATGCCGAACGGCTGTGCGAGCGTGTCGCCATCGTCGCGGGCGGCCGCGTCCGCTTCGAAGGCACGGTGGACGATGCCCGCAACCGTCTCCGCCCGCAAGTCCGCCTCCGCACCCGCGCCAGCGACGGCGGCTGGCGCCGCGCCTTGCCCGCCGAAACCCTGGCGGAAGACGGGACATGGCATTTCGCCCTGCCGAAGGACGGCATCGAACCATTGCTCCGCGCCCTGCTCGACAGCAATGCCGGGATAGAAAGCCTGTCGATCGAGCGTCCCGGCCTGCACGACGCTTTCGTCGCCATCGCCGGTGAAGCGGCGGCGCGGCAAATGCAGGACGATCAGGCGCGGGAGGAAGCGGCATGACCGAAATGATGCGCGCCGCCTTCGTTATTGCCCGGCGGGATTTCACCGCCGTCGTGCTGTCCCGCACCTTCATCTTCTTCCTGCTCGGCCCGCTTTTCCCGATCGTCATCGGTATGGCGTTCGGCGGCTTGGGCGACCGGATTTCCACCACCGATCTCCGCCCGGTCGTGGGCATCGCCATGTCGCCCGCCGATACGGCGCGGATGCAGCGCGCCCATGCCCGGCTGGCCGAACGCACGGGGCCGCAAGCGCTGCCGGTGCTGCGCCGCGTGCCGCTGACGCCCGCTCCACGCGTTCAACTGGCGAAGGCGAATGCCGATGTCATGGTGATCGTGTCCGGTTCCCCCGCCGAGCCGGTGATGACCGGCCAACCACAGGATATTCAGCGTCTGGAGGGCGATATCAGCCTGCTCGCCAGCGCCGCGCTGGCCGAACAGTCGCTGCATATGGTGCATGTCGAGTCGCGGCAGGTCGCGACCAGCGTCGGCGCGCAGACCCAGGGCAGGTTGGTGATCGGACGGATCGCCCAGATCGTGATCTTCTTCCTGACGATCCTGCTCGCAGGCATGATCCTGTCCAATCTGGTCGAGGAAAAGACGAACAAGATCATCGAGATTCTGGCCGCCGCCGTGCCGGTCGACGCGATCTTCCTGGGCAAGTTGATGGCGATGCTGGCGATGAGCTTCGTCGGTATCCTGTTCTGGGGCGGCACCGCCTTCTGCGTGTTCCTGGCACTAAAGACGCCCGGCGTCAGCCTGCCCGTTCCCGCGATCGGCTGGCCGGTCTTCCTGATGCTCGCCGTCATCTATTTCGCCATGGCCTATACGCTGCTGGGCTCGCTGTTCCTGGGGATCGGCGCGCAGGCGGCCACGGTACGCGAAGTGCAGACGCTCAACATGCCCGTGACCATGGGGCAGATGCTGATCTTCTTCTTCGCCACCTATGCGGTCGACAAGATGGGATCGCCGCCGGAGATCGCGGCCGTGATCCTGCCCTTCTCCTCGCCCTTCGCGATGATCGCGCGGGCGGCGCAGGTGGACGCGATCTGGCCCCATCTGCTCGCCATTGCCTGGCAGATGCTCTGGGTCGGCCTGATCATCCGCATCGGCGTCCTGCTGTTCCGCCGCCATGTGCTGAAATCGGGCGGGGGCTGGTGGAAACAGCTATTCAGAAGCGCGACAGGCTGAACCTGCTAGGCCGTAAACTCATGAATGGCGCGTTCGAGGTTTGAAGCAAAAAGGCCCAGCACAAGGAGAGAGGGCGCAGGAATATGTCGATATTTCAAGCCCTCTCGACGCCGGGATGGGCCTTTTTGGTCAAATCCGCAGGACGCCAAAATGGCTTCCATCTCGAACCGAAATGCGCTTGCAAAGGTGTCCAACCTTCGCGGCGCGCATTTCGGCCCGATATGTTCGCCATTTTGGCGCCTCGAGCGCGACATTCATGAGTTTACGGCCTAAGACACGGTTCATGGATCGGCGGCGATTTCTGGGAATGGGCGGTTGTGCCGCCACGATGCTGGTCCTCTGGCAGACGGGGCTGGGAAGGGCCGACGCCGCCTATCCCTTCGCGCTCAGCGATGCGGAATGGCGCAAACGGCTGAGCCCGCTCGCCTATCAGGTGCTACGCGAGCGTTCGACCGAATATCCCTTCACCAGCCCGCTCAACAAGGAGCATCGCTCGGGCACCTTCACCTGCGCCGGTTGTGGGCAGCGGCTGTTCAGTTCTAAGACCAAGTTCGATAGCGGCACCGGCTGGCCCAGCTTCTGGGCACCTCTGCCGCGCGCGGTCGGCACGTCACGCGATTTCGAACTTGGTTACCCCCGAACAGAGGTGCATTGCGCCCAATGCGGCGGGCATCTGGGCCATGTCTTCGACGACGGGCCCAAGCCCACCGGCAAGCGTTATTGCATGAACGGCGTCGCGCTGGCCTTCGTGCCGGGCTGAGCGATGACCTTGTAGATGCGGAGCGGCCCCTTGGTGGGGATCGGCCGCAACCAGCGCGGGGGCTTGTTGCGCGCCAAGGCCGCGGCCAGGCTGTGCGGGAAGTCCGCGCGATAATGCTTGATTTCGTTCATCTCGTTGCAGATCAGCAGATAATCGGCGCCCTTTCCGCCGTTCAGGCGCATGATGATCGCCAGAGCCTTTTCGGGCGGAGCGGTGAAACCGTCGATGACCGCGGTGATGCCGGCCGCATTGCGGTGATGAGCCGTGCCGATCACGCTATGCCCGGTCCGCACGAGGATGTCGGGGCCCAGATCGAGCGGTGCGAAGAGGACCGATCGCGGCAAGGCGCGCAGGGGCGCCAACATGGCCGAATTCCGGCAATTGACGGTTTCGGGCTGCTGCTTTGACGCTGCGTCGCTGGCGATCAATATCCAGGCGCCGCACAGGCCCGCCGGGGTGAACAATATGGCGACGCCCGCCGTCACCAATATTCTCGCCACCGCGTTCGTCCAGGTCTGGATATGGCGAAATAGCGCCAGCAGCAGCCAGGCGATGCCGGGCAGCGCCAGGACATGCGCCACCGACATGGCGCGCAGCACGAGGATCGCGACCGCCAATGCCCCGCTGAGCAGCAGCGCGATGACGATCCAGCGTTCCCGCGCCTCCCGCTCCTTGGCGGCCCTGGCTGCGACGATCGTGCTGATGAGGCCCATCACCGCCGGCAGAAGGATGATCCCGGCCATCATTGGGCCTTGCTCCCAGACCGGGCGGCCTTCCTTCACTTGCAGATACCATAAGCGATAGGCGACCGGGCCGAGCGCCTTGAAAGGGTCGCCGGCAATGCATGATCCTCCGCTCAGCAGGAACATGCCAGTCGCGGCGATCCCCCCGGCCCCGGTCGCCATGAAGCGGCGCTGGACCGTATTCGTGCCGAAAAGGCGCAAGGCCAGAGGCGTCGCCAGCGCGAAAGCCAGTAGCGGCCAGACATAGGCCGCCGATAGGCTGTCGCATTGCCGGATCAGCGGTGCTTGAGGACCGCGCAGCACCAGCAGCAGGGCCAGCGCGCTGCCGCCCAGCGTGACGGCAAAGGCGGCGATCCGCGCAACCTCCCGCCGGTCGAACCAGCTCCGCAGGGCGAAGATGCCGGCGAACAGCGCGGCATAGGGCAAGGCCTCGCTGGAAATCTGGAGCCAGATCGCCAGCGCCAGTCCCGCCGTGACGCCGCCTCTGAGGCGATGCCTGTCCAGCGTTCCGCACAAGGCGATGGCCGACATCCAGATCTGCCACCCATGATGGTCGATCCGGAACGGGGTGAACTGGACCAATATGGTCGGCGTCGTCAGGAGCAGGGCCACCGCAAGCAAGGCGATGATGCCGCTATCGGTGGCGCGTTTGGCCGCCAGGAACAGCGTGCCCGTCAGACCGCCCAGCAACAGCAAGGGCACCAGCACGCAGGCTGCGATTTCGGCCTGCACGGCGCCCAGCAGCGGGCGCAGCAAAAGGATCAGCGCCGCAATCGGCATGTCGACGATGCGCGACCAGTGCATCGGCCCACCCGTTGGCGGATTGACGCGGTGCTGGCTTACATCCCAGAAATCCTGTCCGTACAGCCAGTCGCGGACCTGCTGCAGCCGCATGGCGTCGTCGGGATCGCGGAATTCAGGCGTGGTCAGGCCGCTGCGAAACAGCCAGAGCATGACGGCACAGCATAGGAGCCATGCCAGCAAAGCCCCTGCGCCGATCTGCCAGCGGGCGATCAAGGGTCTTGCAGGAAGGGAGATGGAATCAGGCGCGGGCAAAGATGCCATATTTCCGGATCGCATAGACGGACAGGAAGCTGACCGGAACCGCCATCAGCTTGGCTATCGCGGGGGCGACGCCCAGGCTGCTCAAACCGCCTACCGACGCCATGGTGATCGCCATGCCGATCAGGGCGCTGGCGATGAAGGCGATGCGTTGGGCATGGGTGGCCGGTTGCTGCATTTCGAAGACGAAATGGACGCTGATCAGCCAATGCAGGACCAACCCGCCCGAATAGCCGCCAAGGGCGGCGATGGCGGGCGGCAGGCCCAAATGGTTCAGCATCATGAACAGCGCGAAGTCCCCCGACAGAGCGCAGATGCTGGCCATAAGATAGCGCGTGAAAGTGAAGCGGCCGATGATGGCGTTCAACGGTCCGGCCAGGCTGCGCACCAATTGGGGCATGGGGATCAGGCCGCCTTCAATCGATTGGGCACCAGCCGTTCGCTTGTCAGGGCTGCGCGCTCCCCGGCGGCGTCCTGCCCTTCCTCGCCTGCCTCATGATATTCGGCGTCTTCATTGACCGCCCAGATGTCGTAAAGCTGTTCGCCCGCCTCGATATTGCGGACGGTCAGCATCGCCGTCATCATCGCATGATCCTGGTTGTTGTAGCGATGCATGCCGTTGCGGCCGACCAGATGCAACGTGGGGTAAAGCCGCTGCAATTCGGTCCGCATCGCGAGCACATTATCGGCATAGCTGTCGTCATAGACCGGATAGGCCTTTTCCTGCCGCACCACCGCCCCGCCGACGACATCGCCGGGATTGCACAGGCCGAGGATCGCCATTTCCTTCTTCGCCAGCTCGACCAGATCGGCGTCGCTAGCCGACCAGAGGCCGTCGCCCTCGAAGCAGAAATATTCCAGGCCCACGCAGGCGAGGTCAGGATCGGGCACCATTTCGGGCGACCAGCTCCGGAAATTCTGGATGCGGCCGACCTTGACCTTGCTGTCGTGGATGTAGATCCAGTTGTCGGGGAAGATATCCTCGCCCTTCACCATCAGCGCGACGGTCAGGAAGTCGCGATATTTCAGTTCCATCGCATGGCCCAGCGTGGCGGGCAGCGGATGGATGCGACCGGCCAGCTCGCGCATCGGCGCTGAACTGATGACATGAGCGGCATTGATGACGACTTCGCCATCCGGCCCCTGCGTCACCATGCGCCAATGGCCGCTGGTCTGATCCTGCGACAATTGATCCAGGCTGTGGGCCATCAGCACCTGATTGCCGCCTGCCACCACGAAGTCGCGCGCCGCTTCCCACATCATGCCGGGGCCAAGGCGCGGATAGCGGAAGCTTTCCAGCAGGGTCTTGGTCGCCATGCCGTCATTGGGCTTCTTGTTGAGGCCAAGCGAACGCTTGAGGCCGTCCACGACCGCACCCCAGAGCGACAGCCCCTTGATGCGCTGCGCCGCCCAGTCCGCCGACATCTCGTCGCAAGGCATGCCCCAGACCTTCTCCGTATAGGTCTTGAAGAAGATCGAGAACAGCTTGTGGCCGAAGGCGTTGACTGTCCAGTCCTGAAAGGAGCGGATATTGCGATTGGGGAACAGCTTCGCCTTGGCAAAGCTCGCCATGCAGAGGGTCGAGCGCCAGATGCCCAGATTGCCGAGCGCTTCGAAGGCGCGCAGCGGGTAGCTGTAGAATTTGCCCTCATAATAGATGCGGCTCATCCGGGGGCGCTGGATGAAATCGTCGGGCAGAATCTCGTTCCAGAGGTCGACGACCTCCTTCGACTTGGAAAAGAAGCGATGGCCGCCAATGTCGAACCGGAAGCCGTTCATTTCGACGGTCCGGCTGATGCCGCCGACATAGATGGGGTCTTTTTCGATGACCCGGACCGAATAGCCCTTTTTGGTTAAGAGATAAGCGGCAGTAAGGCCGGCCGGGCCTGCGCCAATAATGGCGACATCCACATTGTGGTCGTTCTGCGGCATCTAAGGCCCCCCCGATGAAATCCTTGACCAAATTAGGTGAAGGAAATCTTCTAAGGAGTAGTTAATAGCCGGTAACAATGCAAGATAAGGCAACGCCGACGGATATATGTCCGTCGGCGTCGTCCCTTTTCCTAAAGGCGGATCAGCCCTGACGCTGGGCCTGGATCAACGTGTTGAGGTCCGTGCGGGCACCGTCCAGAGCTTCACCGAAGCAAGCCCGATAGTCCGGGGTGGCTGGCAGGATCGATCCGTTCATCCAGCCGCAGACCTTCTTGGCGGCCTTGGTGATCCGGGAATCGGCCATGCGCGCGCCATGGGCGCTGGCGAGGTTGAGATCGGCCATCGACACGGCGATGCTGCGGGTTTCCATCCCTGTGCGGCCGTCGACCACCACACCCATGTCATTGATGCCAGCGAAGGCGTTTGCAGCGGGCAGGGCAAAAGTTATCGCGGCGGTCAACGCCACCAACGTCTTTCTGGTCATCCTGTATCTCCTGTCGAACTTTTTTATAGAGTTCGCCCTACGCCTGACGTGGGAGAAGGGTCCCGAATCAGATAGGCTTCGTGCAGGCACATGAAAAGGGGCCACTTGGCGAAAAGTGGCGGAAAACCGTTATTTTTGCGGATGCGAAAGGATCGGCGCCCCTTTCGCATCCGCGTCATTTACCCTTAGTGGCGGAAGTGCCGCATGCCGGTGAAGACCATGGCGAGGCCGGCTTCGTCGGCAGCCGCGATCACTTCCTCGTCACGGATCGAGCCGCCCGGCTGGATCACCGCCGTCGCGCCCGCCTCGACCGCCGCCAGCAGGCCGTCGGCAAAGGGGAAGAAGGCGTCGGAGGCTACCGCAGACCCCAAGGTGCGTGGTTCGGCCCAGCCTGCCTTTTCGGCGGCGTCCTTGGCCTTCCATGCGGCGATGCGGGCGGATTCGAGGCGGTTCATTTGGCCCGCGCCGATGCCGGCGGTGCTGTTGCTCTTGGCGTAGACGATGGCGTTGGACTTCACATGCTTGGCGACGGTCCAGGCAAACAGGCAGTCGGTCAGTTCCTGCTCGGTCGGGGCGCGCTTGGTCACGACCTTGAGCTGATCGCGGGTGATGCGGCCATTGTCGCGGCCCTGCACCAGCATGCCGCCGGCGATGCTCTTGATCTGGAGGCCGGGTCGCGCCGGATCGGGCAGTTCGCCGGTCAGCAGCAGGCGAAGATTCTTCTTCCTGGCGAAGATCGACTTGGCTTCCTCGTCCGCGTCGGGGGCGGCGACGACTTCGGTGAAGATGCCGCTGATCGCTTCGGCGGTCGGGCCGTCGAGCGGGCGGTTGACGGCAATGATGCCGCCAAAGGCCGAGACGCTGTCGCAGGCGAGCGCGGCTTCATAGGCTTCGATCAGCGTGGCGCCGGTGGCGACGCCGCAGGGATTGGCGTGCTTGACGATGACCACGGTCGGCGGGCCGTCGCGGAATTCGCTGACCAGCTCCAGCGCGGCGTCGGCGTCGTTGTAGTTGTTGTAGCTGAGTTCCTTGCCCTGGATCTGCCTGGCTTGGGCGATACCGTTGGCGGAGGGACCGACGGGCAGGTACAGCGCCGCCGACTGGTGCGGGTTTTCGCCATAGCGCAGGGTCGAACCCAACTTGCTCGACACGGAGAGGCTTTCGGGGAACTGCACACCCTGGTCGGCAAAGGCGAACCAGCTTGCGATCATCGAGTCATAGGCGGCGGTGGCGGCATAGGCTTTGGCCGCCAGCATGCGGCGGAAGTCGTAACTGGTCGCGCCGCCCTTTTCCTCCATCTCCGCGATCAGGCGGGCATAGTCGGCCGGATCGGTGACGATCGCGACGCTTTCATGATTCTTCGCCGCCGAGCGGACCATGGAGGGGCCGCCAATGTCGATATTCTCGATGATCTCCTCACGCTCCGCGCCCTTCGCGACGGTGGCGGCGAAGGGGTAGAGGTTGACGACGACCAGGTCGATCGCGCCGATTCCATGCTCCCGCATGGAGGCGACATGATCGGGATTGTCGCGCACGGCGAGCAGGCCGCCATGCACTTTGGGATGCAGCGTCTTGACGCGGCCGTCCATCATTTCCGGAAAGCCGGTGAGGTCGGAAATGTCCTTCACGTCGAGTCCCGCCTCGCGCAGCGCCTTGGCGGTGCCGCCGGTCGACACCAGCTCGACGCCATGCTTGCTCAGCGCCTGGCCCAATTCGATGAGGCCGGACTTGTCCGACACGGAAAGAAGGGCGCGTTTGATGGTGACGTCTGACATGAAGGTGCTTCCTGCTGTTCGGTTGCCGTTCAGGCTTGCCGCAGCCCTCTAATCCCGCTTGGACCTTGCGGCAAGCTTGTAGGATTTGGCTGAGAGAGGCGGCATGATAGACCTACGGAAATGGGCGGCTTTTTGTTCGGTTTCCTATTTATGAAAAACCAGCGGGGATTTGACGCCGTGCGGGCTGTAGAACAGGAAATTGCTGGGGTGGTTTGACCAATAGGAGCCATTACCCCGTCACCCCTCACGGCCCTCAGGATGCCAGCGACCGGGGCGCCGCGCGCAGGCTCTCAAGGTTGATCGCCTGAGTGAACTCCACCCCCAGACGATCGTCCTTAGACCAGCGGGCGATGGCGTTGACGGTCTGGTTGTCACCCAGCTCGATCGCGAACAGCGTGCCTTCCGGCACGTCCCACAGCCCCTCCAACTGCGCGCCGGTGGCGGAGATGTTGCGGATGCGGCCGGTATAGACATGGCCGTCATGATGCACGGCGACCGTGCGCAACATGGTTTTGCGTTCCGGCCGGCTTGACTGGAACCCCTGGAGCGTGGCGGTGCCGCCATGGCGGTGCTGCTGAACCAGTACGTCCGCCGCCGGCAGCGGGCGGCCGTAGACATAGCCCTGGATGTGGCTGCACCCCAGGTTGCGGATCAGGGCGAGTTCGTCCTGCGTCTCCGCGCCTTCCGCCGTGGTGTCCATGCCCAGCGCTTCGGCCAGGCTGACGATCGCCTTGATGATCGCGCTGTTGGGGCTGCCCTTGATCGCCGCGCCGCGCACGAAGCTTTGGTCGATCTTGATCTTGTCGAACGGCGCTTTCTTCAAATAGCCGAGCGAGGAATAGCCGGTGCCGAAATCGTCCAGCGCCAGGCGCACGCCAAGGCCCTTCAGCCGCGAAAACATCGAATCCGTGCCGTCATCATCGTTCAGGAACACGCTTTCGGTGATCTCCAGTTCCAGCCGCTGGGGCGCCAGACCCGATGCCGCGAGCGCGTTCATCACGACCGAAGGCAGGCCCGGATTGGCGAACTGGATCGGCGAGACATTGACCGCCACCCGTACCCCATCCGTCCATTGCACCGCCTCGCGGCAGGCGGTGCGGAGCACCCATTCACCGATCGGGCCGATCAGGCCGCTTTCTTCAGCGATTGGCACGAACAGGGTCGGCGAAATCGCGCCGCGTGCCGGATGCTGCCAGCGCAACAGGGCTTCATAGCCGGTGATCTGCTCGGTCTTGGAGCAGACGACAGGCTGGTAGACGAGATGCAGGCTGTTTTCGACCAGCGCCTTGCGTAGATCTTCCTCCAACTGGCGGCGATCCTCCGCATCGGCATGCATTTCCGACGAATAAAAGCGGTAGACGCCGCGCCCGTCGCCCTTGGCGGCATAGAGCGCCAGATCGGCGTTGCGGATCAATTCCTCCGCGGTGACGCCGTCCTGCGGGCAGAAGGAAATGCCGATCGACACGCCGATGACGACCGCCGTGCTTCCGACCATATAGGGTTGGGACACGTCGGTGATGATCGCCCGCACCAGATGATCCAGCGTGATCTTGTCGGGCCGGCCAGGCAGCAGGATCTTGAATTCATCGCCACCCTGGCGGCCGACCAGCCCCTTGTCCCCGACCACGCGCTGGATGCGCTCGCTCACCTGGCGCAGCAGCGCGTCGCCCGCCGGATGACCGAGCGTGTCGTTGACGATCTTGAACCGGTCGAGGTCCAACATCATCAGCGTGCAGTCGCGCGGTTGCCCCTTCTTCCCCGCGACCGCCTGTTCCAGCGAGCGCATCATCTGCACCCGGTTGGCAAGCCCGGTCAGCGAATCATATTGGGCGAGCCGCGTCACCTCCGCCTGGCTGCGGCGCATTTCGGTAAGGTCGGTGCCACTGCCCCGGAAGCCCTGGAACTGGCCGAATTCGTTGAACACCGGCTGGCCGGAGATCGACCACCAGCGCTCATCCTTCACCATGGCGGCACGGACCGGGATTTCGGCAAAGCCGGTGCGCGCCGACAAATGGAAGCCCAATGTGCGCTCGCCATCGCCGTCCTGCCGGTCGCCGGGGCGGATGATCTCCGTGATCGGACGGCCGATCAGCGCCTCATTGCTCAGGTCGAGCGTGCGGACCAGCGTATCGGAAATATAGGCGATGCAGCCATGGCGATCGGTTTCCCAGAACCAGCCGCGGCCCGATTGTTCATATTCGTGCAGCAACCGATCGGATCGCTGGGCGCGCAAGTCGCGCTGATGGAAGGCGATGGCGCGATTCATGTCGGCATTCGCCTGACGCAGCGCGGCGATGAGCATCACCGCGATGCAACTGATCAACAGGCCGATCTGCGCGAAATCCCCCCGATGCAGGACGGAGGCGATCAGCAGGCCGCAAAAATAGCTGACCCCCAGCAAGCGCCGGTCACCGAAGATCGACACCGCCATCAGCGCGACCGCCATTTCCGCCGCCAGGTTGCGGGATAGCGCGCCCGCGATCAGCGATGGCCCCAGCATCAGGCTGAAGCTCAGGCCCGAGAGCAGCACCATGGGCAGCATCAGCCATTTCTGGTGATGCGGACGCAGGCGCTGGAAGCGCGCGCCGCGGGGGGCCACGATCGCGACGCCATCCACTAGCAGCATGGCGGACAGGGCGACGGCATGGCCGATATTGTCCGCTTCGTAAAAGGGAACATGCAGCAGGGCGGTGATGCACAGCTTGCCCAGCAGGACCAGCGGCCAGAGCCGGGCAATATGGACGAAGGTGCTGGAAATCCACGAAGCGTCGACCGACGCCCCGCTCTCGGCCAAGCCGAGGGCCGCGACGAGGTCCGTTCGCCGCGATTGCAGTTCCGCCAGATTCGTCCGCAAGGAAGTCATATTTCCTGCGTAACGGGAAGAGATTGAAAGAAACTTACCTGCCTGGCAAGGTCAGTAGTGGGTGGTAGCGGACGTGTCAGGATGACCCGCTGGGACATATGGCACAGCGTGCTCCTGCACAGGCAGGAGCCCAGTTCGGACGGTCCGATGTCCACTGAGGGCGGGACTGGGCTCCTGCCTGTGCAGGAGCACGCTGTGCTTAACGATAGCTAATGACCGCTCCCTGCCAAACCCTCAGACGCGCATCGGCATCAGCACGTAGAGCGCCGGGCTGCGGTCGTCCTCGCGGATCAGCGTCGGCGCGGCGGCGTCGGCCAAATGCAGCTCGACCAGATCGCTGTCGATCTGGCCCAATATGTCGAGCAGATAGCGAGCGTTGAAGCCGATGTCGAAACCCTCGCCCTGGAAGGCGCCAGGAACTTCTTCCGCCGCCGTGCCGTTTTCAGGGCTGGTGACGGAGAGCGTGATCTTGTCGCGGTCCAGCGTCATCTTGACCGCGCGGGTCTTTTCCGTGGCGATGGTGGCGACGCGGTCCACGCCTTCCTCGAAGCTGCGCGGGTCGATCTTGAGCAGCTTGTCGTTGGCGGTCGGGATGACGCGGCTGTAATCGGGGAAGGTGCCGTCGATC
This sequence comes from Sphingobium sp. SJ10-10, assembly GCF_036038995.2. Lineage (NCBI taxonomy): Bacteria > Pseudomonadati > Pseudomonadota > Alphaproteobacteria > Sphingomonadales > Sphingobiaceae > Sphingobium > Sphingobium sp. SJ10-10. The sequence goes on along the minus strand of NZ_CP158132.1, from coordinate 3,071,476 downwards.
AGCTTGCTGGTCAGGATCGCGCTGCCAAGGCCAAAGCGGATCTTGCTGGCGGACAGCGAAATCTGGACCGAGCCTTCGACCTCGTCGAGCAGCTTGCGGAGTTCACCGATGCACTTGCGGGGTATGATGATGCCCGGCATGCCGTCGGCGCCATCGGGACGCGGCACGGTGACGCGGGCGAGGCGATGGCCGTCGGTGGCGGCGGCCTTCAGCACCGGCTGGCCGTCATCCGAAACATGGAAATAAATGCCGTTGAGGTAATAGCGCGTCTCTTCGGTCGAAATGGCGAAGCGCGTCTTGTCGATGATCTGCTTGAGCGTCTCGGCCGGCAGCTCGAAGCTGGTCGGCAGGTCGCCTTCCGCGATCACCGGGAAATCGTCGCGCGGCAGGGTCGACAGGTTGAAGCGGGCGCGGCCGGCCTGGATCAGCATCTTGCCCTCGGCCGCCTGGAGCGACACCTGCGACCCCTCGGGCAGCTTGCGGGCGATGTCGAACAGGGTGTGGGCGGAAATGGTGGTCGCGCCGGGCTGTTCCACCTGCGCCGAAACGCTTTCGACGATCTGGAGATCGAGGTCCGTCGCCATCAGCTTGATCGCGCCATCCGCCGATGCTTCGATCAGCACGTTGGACAGGATCGGAATCGTGTTGCGCCGCTCGACCACCGACTGGACGTGGCTGAGGCTCTTGAGCAGCGTTGCGCGTTCGATGGTGGCCTTCATGTCCCTGTTCTGTCCGTTTCTTTTCTGCGCAAAGCCCGAACTCGGTCGAATCCGGGCGACAATGATGGATGATCCTTCATAGCCGCTGTTGCGGCTTGGGCAAGCGTTCGGTGCGCCTTTCGTTTCGACCGGGGTTGCAAAAGGGAACAGCATGGGCTTTGCGGGGGATGTGAAACGCTTGGCTGCCCTCGCCCTTCCCCTGTTGATGCTTGGCGCGACGGCTGAGGCGCGCGATTCATTGGGCGTTTTCGAGGCCTGGGGCGCGTTCCGCGATACGGCCAGCCCGCGCTGCTATGCCATAGCCATGCCGGTGACGGCGAAGTCGGAGGGCTTTGCCGCGGTCGGGAGCTGGCCACGCCAGCGCGTGCGCGGTCAGGTGCATTTTCGCTTAAGCCGGATGCGGGCGGATGAAGCCGCGGTGATCCTGAATGTAGGCGACCGGCGCTTTGCGCTGGTGGCGGGGCAAGTCGACGCCTGGGCGCCCGATGCGCGGGCGGACGCGGCGGTCATCGCGGCGATGCGCTCCGCGACGAGCATGAGCGTGCAGACGCGGGATGCGCGGGGACGGGGTTTTGCCGACACCTATGCGCTGCGCGGGGCGGCTACGGCGATCGATGCGGCAGCGCTGGGGTGCGCGCGGTTGCGCTAGAAACGCGCCGCTTTAAAAATGCGCGAAAATCGGCTATGGGCGCGGCCATGCAGACAGCCGCCAACCCCTTGATGCCGATTCCCGGCCTTATCGATCCTGTGCCCGTACCTCGTGCGGTGACACCTCGCGAGGATGGGCGCGTCGACCTGACGGGGCTGTCGCGCCCCCAGATGAAGGGCGCGCTGGAAGAAGCCGGGCTCGATCAGAAGCAGGCGAAGCTGCGCTCCAAGCAGCTTTTCCACTGGCTCTATCATCGCGGTGAAACGGATTTCGACGCGATGACCGACCTCGCCAAGCCGATGCGCGGCTGGATGGCGGAGCGCTTCGTCGTCGGCCGTCCGCAGGTGGTCGAGGCGCAGGTATCGAGCGACGGCACGCGCAAATGGCTGCTGCGGTCGGACGATGGGCAGGATTATGAGATGGTGTTCATCCCGGACGCGGACCGGGGGACGCTCTGCGTTTCCAGCCAGGTGGGGTGTACGCTCAACTGCCGTTTCTGCCATACCGGCACGATGCGGCTGGTCCGGAACCTGACGCCGGGCGAGATCGTGGGTCAGGTCATGCTGGCCCGCGATGCGCTGGGCGAATGGCCCAAGGGGAGCATGGCCTCGGCCAATGACGATGAGGCGGACGACGCGTCGCAATATTCGCCGGACGGACGGATGCTGACCAACATCGTGATGATGGGCATGGGCGAGCCGCTCTATAATTTCGACCATGTGCGCGACGCGCTGAAGGTCGTGATGGATGGCGATGGGCTAGCGCTTTCGAAGCGGCGGATTACCCTCTCCACCTCCGGCGTGGTGCCGATGATGGCGCGGGCAGGCGAGGAGATCGGCGTGAACCTGGCCGTATCGCTCCATGCCGTGACCAAGGATGTGCGCGACGAGCTGGTGCCGCTCAACAAGAAATATGGCATCGAGCAGTTGTTGCAGGCCTGCGCCGACTATCCGAACGCGAACAATGCGCGGCGCATCACCTTCGAATATGTGATGATCAAGGACAAGAATGACAGCGATGACGATGCGCGTGAGCTGGTCCGGCTGCTCCGCCAGTATAAGCTGCCCGCCAAGGTCAATCTGATCCCGTTCAATCCCTGGCCGGGCACGGACTATGAATGCTCGACGCCCGAGCGGATTCGCGCTTTCAGCAGCATCGTGTTCGAAGGCGGAATCAGCGCGCCGGTGCGCACGCCGCGCGGGCGGGACATCATGGCCGCCTGCGGGCAGCTCAAATCCGCTTCGGAGAAGAAGAGCCGGGCCGAGCTGGATCGGCTCGCCGCGGAGAAGCAAGCCGCGCTGGGATAGAGCGGGGCTGATGATCCGCGCCTCTCATGGCGCGAGACGGAAACCCCGCCCGGAACGGCGGGGTTTTTCTTGTGAGTTTCGTCCGGGCGGCATGAGAAGGATGGAATTATGACGGACGAAGAGATTGAACGGATCGCGACGGGCTTTTGTGCGCGGACGCTGCCCAAGGAGGAGTGGACCCATATGGCCCATTTCTCGACGGCCTTATGGCTGATACTGCGGCGGCCGGATGTCATGCCTGAGCGCGACATGCCGGGGATGATCGCGGCCTATAATGAGAGCGTGGGCGGCGTGAACAACGACATGTCGGGCTATCATGAGACGATCACGCAGGCGTCGCTGAGCGCGGCGCGAGCGATCCTGGCGGGCTTGCTGGAAGGCGTGACGCCGGGCGAGGCCTTTGCGGCGCTGATGAACTCGCCCATGGCCGACAAGGACTGGCTGTTTGCCTATTGGTCGCGCGAGCGGCTGATGTCGGTGGAGGCGCGGCGGACGTGGGTGGAGCCGGACCTCAAGCCTCTGCCCTGGGCATAGAAAAAGGGCGGCCCCGGCTGGGACCGCCCTTCCCCTATTCTATCCGAGAGGGATTAGAAACGGAAGCCGATGCCGACGACGCCAGCGTCACGACCGCCGATGCCATCTTCATACTCGCTGCGCTGATATTCAGCCGAGATGTAGGTGTTGCCGGTCACCGCGAATTCCGCGCCGCCACCGTAACGCACGCCTTCGAACGAACCGCCAGCGTTGCTGTTCGATACTTCGATGCGGGTGTTGGCATAGCCGACCTTGCCGAACGCCAGAATGCGCGGGGTCACGACATAGCCCAGACGGATCGAAGCGGCGAGGTCACGGCTGATTTCCGTGCCGCCGGCGCCGACGGTGGTGTCATTGAGCGACACTTCCGGGCCGAAGGTGATGCGCGGAGCGACGGCCAGATCATAGCCGGTCGACACGCCGTAAGCGAAGCCGTCTTCGCCGCCCAGCTTGTCATAGCCCAGCGTCACGCCAGCGCGCGGACCGGTGAAGGGCGCAGCATCCTGAGCGAAAGCGGGAGCAGAAACAGCGGCAGCAGCAAGGGCTGCGAAAATCACAGTCTTCATAAAATCCTCATATTACAAGAAACGTACAGTCCATGAACAGGACATACGTTTTGTTCTTCTTACGGGATGGCGTTGCGCTTGATTATTTCATCGCCATTTGGAACACCGATTTTTATTCGGCTTATCCTCCCGTCCTGCACGCAGCGATGTGTGTCGCTGACGGCGCGCATATGTAACGTGATCGTCATTGTTGCAAGTTGGATATGAACTTTACAAATGTGTGATGCTTTTTCGCAACAGTCTGACTTTGCATGAAAATAGGGCGGCCCCGACGGAACCGCCCCTTTTCGTCCATAATGGACATTAGGTCAGAAACGGAAACCGACGCCGACCACGCCAGCGTCACGGCCACCGAAATTGTCTTCATATTCGGTGCGCTGATATTCAGCCGAAATATAGGTGCGCGGCGTCACCGAATATTCCAGGCCGCCGCCATAGCGCACGCCTTCCAGCGTCTGGTGATCGCCGGGGATTTCGAAGCGGCTGTTGGCATAGCCGACCTTGCCGAACGCCAACACCTGCGAGGTCACGACATAGCCGAGGCGCACCGAAGCGGCGAGATCGCGGCTGGCATCGACGCCGCCGAACTTGGCGGTGGACTCGCTCAGGGACACTTCCGGACCGAAAGTGATGCGCGGGGTGACGGCCAGGTCATAGCCGGTCGATACGCCATAGCTGAAACCGTCGCTGCCCTGGACCTTGTCATAGCCCAAGGTAACGCCCGCCCGAGGACCAGTAAAGGGTGCAGCATCCTGAGCAAAAGCGGGAACAGAAACAGTGACAGCAGCAATAGCTGCGAGAATCGCAGTCTTCATGATATTCCTCATTGGCTTATCCGATACCCTGAACCGGGCAGGGATTATCTATGGCTTCAATCAGTTTTTAAAAGGGACCGATCTGTAAAATATTTTCGATCCTATCCCTCTTCAAATATGATGGAATCCATCCATGCGAACTTCAAAATCCGGAAGCGTTACTTGGTCCCGGCAGCGGCACTTATGGACCCGGAATCTGGCTCCCACATGAACGGAATCATGAAAAAGAATTCATGCGCGCAGCATCGCCATCCTTTTTGACGCTGCTGGTGCAAAAGGGTAACAGTCGCCTATGGATAGCGCCTTATCCGATCCGAAACCGGTGCTGCGCCACAGCTTGCCGACGCGGCTGTGGCATTGGCTGAACACGGCGCTGCTCTATGTGCTGTTCACCAGCGGGCTGGGCATCTTCAACGCGCATCCCCGGCTCTATTGGGGGCAATATGGCGCAAATTTCGACCATCCCTGGCTGACGCTGGAGCGCTTCGGCGGCTGGATCACCCTGCCCGCTCATTATAATCTGGCGATGTCGCGGCACTGGCACCTGACCGCCGCGCCGATCTTCGCCTTTGCGCTGCTCTTCTACATGCTCTGGAGCCTGTTCGGGCGGCATCTGGCGCGCGACCTCGCCTTTCGGCGCGGGGAACTGGCGCCGCGCCATGTCTGGCAGGACATCAGGGATCATGCCCGGCTGCGCTTTCCCACCGGGGAAGCGGCGCTGCGCTACAATGTGTTGCAGAAGGCGAGCTATATCGGCGTGATCTTCGTCGCGCTGCCGCTCATCATCCTGACGGGGCTCACCATGTCGCCCGGCATGAACGCGGCCTGGCCCTGGCTGGTCGAGTTGTTCGGCGGAAGGCAGTCGGCCCGGTCGATCCACTTCATCGCCGCCTTCGCCCTGGCGGCCTTCTTACTGGTGCATATCCTCATGGTGGTGCTGGCAGGGCCGGTGAACGAGATTCGGTCGATGATCAGCGGGCGCTACCGGCTGCCGGAGGCGCGGCGATGAGCCTGATCCTCAACCGCCGGGCGTTGGTCCTGGGTGCCGCCGCGACGCTGGCAGGCTGCGACCGACTGGCAAAGAACGAGACGGTGCGGGAAGCGCTGTTTTCCGCCGAGAATTTCCACAAATGGGCGCAACGCAGCCTGATGGCCCGCGACGCACTGGCCCATGAATTTCGCCCGGACCAGATCTCCCCCTTCTTCCGGCCCAACGGCACCGCCAATCCCAATACGCCGGAATATAAGGCGCTATGGCGCAGCGGCTTTGCCGACTGGCGATTGCAGGTCGGCGGACTGGTCGCGCGGCCTTTGTCGCTGTCGCTGGCCCAGCTTCATGCCCTCCCCCATCGCGAGCAGATCACGCGGCATGACTGTGTCGAGGGGTGGAGCGCCATCGGCAAATGGCGCGGCGTGCCGTTGAAGCCGATCCTTGAGGCGGCACGGCTACGGGAAGGTGCGCGCTACATCGTCTTTCACTGCGCCGACGATATGGGCGGCGGGCGCGGCTATTATGAAAGCATCGATCTGATGGACGCCTTCCACCCGCAGACCATCCTCGCTTTCGCGCTCAACGACCAGCCCTTGCGGGTGGCGAACGGCGCCCCGCTCAGGCTGCGGGTGGAGCGGCAATTGGGCTACAAACAGGCGAAATATTTGATGCAGATTGAGGCGGTTGCGTCTCTGGACGGCATAGGCGGGGGCAAGGGCGGCTTCTGGGAAGACCATGCCGGCTATGATTGGTATGCCGGCATTTGACGCGGGCGGAACGACCTGACAGGGTAGCCCCATGAAATTGTTCGATCGCGTCATCAAGCGGCTGGTCACGCGGGGCCAGCTCAGCATCTACTATCATGACGGCAGAAAGATCACGGTCGGGACGCCCGAACCGGGCTTTCCATCGCTGGCGCTGAAATTCCACGATGCGCGGGTGCCCTTCGACATCATCAAGGATCCGCGGCTGGGCATGGCCGAAGCCTTTATCGACGGGCGCGTGTCGATCGAGGGCGGCGGGATCATGGAACTGATCTCGCTCATCCGCATGAACAATGCCTGGGAAACCGGCAAGTCGATCAGCGATCTCGGTTCGGTCAAGCGTGGTTTCAAGGCGATCCGGCGCAAGCTGTGGGCCGCCAACCACCGGGCGCGGTCCAAGGCCAATGTCGCCCATCATTACGACCTGTCGGGCGCGCTCTATGCCCTCTTCCTCGACCGCGACCGGCAATATAGCTGCGCCTATTTCCCCGATGCCGGCAATGAGACGGGCATCAGCCTGGAACAGGCGCAGGAGGACAAGAAGGCGCATATCGCCGCCAAGCTGCATTTGAAGCCGGGCATGAAGGTGCTGGATATAGGCTGCGGCTGGGGCGGCATGGCGCTTTATCTGCACCGCACCTGCGGCGTCGACGTGACCGGCATCACCTTGTCGGAAGAACAGCTCAAGGTCGCGCGGCAACGTGCTCAGGATGCGGGCGTGGCCGACCATGTGCGCTTCGAGCTGATCGACTATCGCGACATGGAAGGGCCGTTCGACCGGATCGTGTCGGTCGGCATGTTCGAACATGTCGGGACCAAGGATTACCGCACTTTCTATAATAAATGCCGCGAACTGCTGACGCCGGACGGGGTGATGCTGATCCACACCATCGGCCGGATCGACGGGCCGGGAATCACCGACGCCTTCACCCAGAAATATATCTTCCCCGGCGGCTATATCCCCGCCTTGTCGGAGATGATCCAGGGCAGCGAGGGCACGCGGCTGATGGTCACGGATGTGGAGGTTTTGCGCATCCACTACGGCCTTACCATCCGCGAATGGTACAAGCGGACGCTGGCGCACAAGGCCGACATCGTGGCGTTGTACGACGAGCGGTTCTTCCGCCTGTGGACCTTCTATCTGGCAGGCGCGGCCACCGTGTTCGAGCATGGCGGCATGGTGAATTATCAGGTCCAATATGTCCGCGACCGCCGCAGCCTGCCGATCACGCGCGACTATATGCTGGAGGCGGAAAGCGCTCTTAGAGGCCGCTGATTGACCATGAATATTGGCTGACGGCGCCGTTCCCGGACGGTTCAGTCAGGCCGGTGCATCTTTCCTTCATGACCCCGGCGACGGGTGTGCATGTTGAGGAGAGACGGACATGAATATCTTGTGGAAGGGCGCGGCAGCCCTGGGCTTGGCGATCACCGCCATGGGTATGAGCGCAGCCCCTGCACAGGCGCAATATTATGGCGGCTATGATTATGGCTATCGGGACGGTTATCGCGGCGATCGCTATGACGATCGGCGATGGGACGACCGGCGCTGGGATGGTCGGCGCGATTGGCGGGATGATGACCGCCGTCATTGGCGGGGCGACCGGCGTTACTGGCGCGGCCATTACCGGCAGCGTTGCTGGACGGAATGGCGCTATAATCACTATCGCGACCGGCGCGTGAAGGTGCGGGTCTGCAACTGAGATCGATAAAATCCTCCCCGTCTCGCGATGGGGAGGATTTATTGCGTCGGGGAGCGGCTTGCGTCATCTTGACGCCATGACCGATCCGATGCCCGTCATTCAGAGCCTGCTATCGGGCCTGCCCATTTTCCTGCTGCACCTGGCCTCCGCCACGCTGGCCTGGCTGGCGGCGCTGGCGCTCTATATGTGGATCACCCCGCATGACGAATTCGCGTTGATCCGTGCCGGCAATCAGGCGGCGGGGATTTCGCTCGGCGGAGCGGCACTCGGACTCGCCGTGCCGCTGGGCTTTTGCCTCGCCGGATCGGTCAATGTCTGGGATATCATGATCTGGGGCAGCGTGACGCTGATCCTGCAACTCATCGCCTTTCGGGTCGTCGATTTCCTGCTGGGCTCGCTATCGACCCGGATCGAGGCGGACGAGCGATCCGCCGCCATCTTCCTGGCCATGATGAAGGTCGCGATCGCCTGCCTCACCGCCGGCGCGGTCGCGAGCTGAGCCGTGGCAGGGCGGCGCCTAGGCTGTCTGCCCGGCATGCTCGGCATCATCCTCGCGCTGCTGTGGATCAGCGAGGTCACCAAGCCGACGCCTCTCCATGTCGAGGCGTTCGACCCCCGCTCGCCGCGCCGCCCCATGCCGCAGTGGAGCGACGAAAGCTTCGTGATCGAGGAACGGGCCGAAGCGCCCGCCGACAGCATGGGGACGACCTTTGCCGTCGATCGCGGCGGCGCCTGGCTGACGGCCGAGCATGTCACCCATGGCTGCACCCGCGTCGGCATAGAGCAGGGCGGCTTTGCCCGGCCCGTATCGCGGCTGGTCGAAAGCCGGGAAGCGGACGCAGCGCTGGTGCGCGGCGGCGTGGCGAGCGACCATGCCCTGCCGCTGTCGGACCGGATGCCGCCGCCGGGATCGGTCGGCTATCATATGGGCTTTCCGGGCGGACAGCCGACGCTGGTCATATCCGAGCTGATCGGCGCCGCCCGCGCCCGGCGCGGCACCGGGGAGGAGACGCAGCCCGTGCTCGCCTGGGCCGAACATGGACGCATTCCGATGGGCGACGGCACGCTGTCGGGCATCAGCGGCGGGCCGGTCTTTGCCGAGGACGGCCATGTCGTCGGCGTCAACAGCGCCGCCACCGACCGGCGTGGACGCATATTGACCACCGCGCCCGATGCGATGATGCGGCTGGTCGTCGCCAGCCGGGCGGTGGGCGACCGGCCCGTCGCCTATCCCTTTCTGGACCTGGCCGATGCGCAGGCGCGCTTCGAATCCTGGCTGGCGCAGGGGGTGATCCGGCGCATCTTCTGCGATGTCGACGATGGACCGGGACAGTTGACGGCGGGGCGGCCAAAGGGCTAGGTCGCGCGCCAGATTGACAGGATTTGGACCATCATGAGCGATACGCCCCCCGACCGCCTTTCCACCAACCCGAAAAGCCCCTTTTTCGACATCGACGTGCTCCAGCGCGGCATCGGCATCAAGTTCAAGGACCGTGTGCGCAACGATGTCGAGGAATATAGCATTTCCGAAGGCTGGATTCGCGTCGCGGCGGGCAAGACCCGCGACCGTCACGGCCAGCCGCTGACGATCAAACTGTCCGGGCCGGTGGAGGCGTGGTTCGAGAACCCTGCCGAGGGCGCTGAGGAAGCGGCGGACAAGGCGGAATAAGTTTTCGTCTGAGGTGAACAAAGAAGAGCGCTGCCTCCTGGGTGAGGCAGCGCCTTTTTTTTTAAGCCGTGTTCCTGCGAAGGCAGGAACCCAGTCCTACCCTTTCCTGGAATCGCAACATTTTGAACTGGATTCCTGCCTTCGCAGGAACAGGTTGATTTCAAGAGATTCGTCACACCTCACCGCAACGCCGCGTCGCGCTTCACGTCCGCGATGATATCGCGCAGCGAACGGGCCGAGGGCGTCGCATCGGCATAGCGGATAGCGCGCAGGTCCAGCGCCAGGCGCGGCTGGCTGGCAAGAGATTTACGCGACGGAGCGGCATCCTGCGCCGGATCGTCCTTGGCGATCGTCATGCTGGCGAAGCGCAGGCTGTCGCCCAGCGCCGGATCAGGCCGGAACTCGCGCAATTGCGGCTTGTCGGGATAGATGAAGCCGAAGGTCGGATTGCTGCGCGCACCCATCTGGTTGGTCGGACTGTGCCAGACGCGCACCTCGCTCCAGTCGCCTTCCTCCGATACGTCGATCGCCAGCACATCTTCCTCGATCGCGCCCGGCACGGACCAGTTGGCATGCCGGATCAGCACGCGCCGGTCGTCCAGCACCCTGCTGACCACGGCGACATGGCCCAGCACCATCGGCCCCATGGGACGAAAGGCCAGCACCGCGCCCTTGCGGGGCATATGGCCGCGCCTATAGTGATTTTCCGCCTGATCCCACCAGGTCAACGCGTCGCCATAAATCTGCACGCCGGACACGATGCGCGCATAGGACACGCATTGCAGCACCGTCGCGCCCAGCACAGGCGTCGTCGTCAGACTGGCCAGCAGCAAGGCCGCCCAGCGCATCATTCCCAATTTCATGCGACCCCAGTCCCAGAATCGCCCCACCGCGGATCAGACTAGGCGGCAGCCCTTAGGAACTGGTTAAAATGTCAGAAAGCACCGCGGGCAGAGTCGCTGCCGGTAGTCGCGCGATCGGCCATGGCGATCTGCACGGGGGCATCGCTCGCCTTGTCGGCATAGATGAAACCCTTGGCGGCATTGGGACGCAGGCCCAGACCGCCGGTCGGGCCGTACCAGACGCGCACGTCGGTCCAGTCATTGTTGGGCGACACGTCGACGGCGCGGACATTGCGTTCGATCCCGCCGCGATAGGACCAGTTGGCGTGGGTCAGCAGCACTTCGCGATCGCTGATCACCTTGCTGACCATGGCGACATGGCCGACCGGCATGGAACGGCTGGCGGCGAAGGCGAGGACGGCGCCGACGCGGGGTTCATGGCCACGATCATAGCGGCCCTCGGCCTGGCCCCACCAAGTGTTGGCGTTGCCATAGAGTTCGATGCCGGAAACCTGACGGGCGAAGGGCGCGCACTGGAGAGTGCCCGCAGCAGCCGGGGTCGTGATCAGGGCGCAGAGCGCGAGCGTTGCCGCTGCGACAAAAGCGCGAAAACCACCGATCATAGAAATGCGACCCCCGACTTGTTTTTAACGACTTAGCCCCGTGGAGGTTCTTAGGGCAGACGCCGGACGAGTTGAAAAGCAGCCAGCGACGAGTCGTTGTTGCGGTGCGTCAACCTGCGGAACGAAAGACCCGCCCCGCCGTTACGCAAAACCGGCTCGCGACAGGCAAATCGTTGAAAAGACTGTCTTCTGTTCCGGTCATCCAGACCTGACCGCCGGTTTCGCGCAGCCGGTCGAACAACGCAGCTCGTCGCGACGGGTCGAGATGCGCCGCCACTTCGTCGAGCAGCAGCACCGGCGGCTGGCCGCGATGGGCCGTGACCAGCGCGGCATGGCCGAGCAGGATCGAGAGCAGCAGCGCCTTTTGCTCGCCGGTCGAACACAGCGCGGCGGCCTGCCCCTTCGCGGCGTGGGTCACGGCCAGATCCTGCCGGTGCGGACCGGACAAGGTGCGCCCGGCGGCGGCATCGCGGCGGCGTTCGCGAGCAAGGCGAATTGCCAAGGGTTCATCGCCATCCTCCTCCCCTTCGATCGCCAGCAGCGGGCGGGCGAAGGGATGGTCGGGCTGATCCTCCAATACCGCGCCGAGGCGCGAAACCAGATCGGCGCGGGCGGCGGCAAGGGCCATGCCATGCTCGTCCATCTGCGCTTCGAGCGCGCTCAACCAGGAAGGGTCGGCAGCGGACAGATCGTTCAGCAGCCGGTTGCGGGCCCGCATCGCCGCTTCATAACGGGCGCTGTGAACGGCATGGGCGGGATGCAGCGCCAGCGTCAGCCGGTCGAGAAAGCGCCGCCGCCCGCCAGGACTGTCCATGAACAGCCGGTCCATGGCGGGCGTGAGCCAGACGATGGAGAGATGATCCGCCAGCGCATTGGCGGAGGAGGCAACGCCGCCGATCCGCACCTGCCGCCGGTCGGGGGCTGAGGCGAGCACGCCGGTTCCCAGCATCACGCCGTCCACTTCCGCCGCTATGCCGAAACCGCCTCCCCCGTCCTGCCGCACCATGTCGCGCAGGGCCGCGCCGCGCAAACCGCGGCCGGGGGCCAGCATCGATACGGCTTCCAATATATTGGTCTTGCCCGCGCCATTGTCGCCGGTCAACACGATGAAACTGTGATCGGGCATGATCAGCGCATCCGCATGGTTGCGGAAATCGCTCAAGGTAAGACGGCCGATCATCGGCTCGCTCTAGCGACACCGGCGGCAATGGGGAAGCGGTTCAGCTACACCGCTTGCGCGTCACCGCCCTGCCGTCATCGATCACCGTCAATTCGCGACCACCCGCCGAAGGACGCAGCTCCAGCTTCCTATTCCAGCTCTGCCCTTCTCCGGTAAAGGCCGCATCGATGCGGATTCGGCCATCCGGGCCGTGTGACACGCCGGTCGCCTTGCCTTCGCTTTCCAGAAAGACAAGGCTGGTGGGCGTGATCGTCAGTTCCATCTCGGTCGCGCGGTCGGCGCAACTTTCGTCAAGACCGGCCCAGCGCCCCTGAATGCTGGCGGGGATGGTCGCGCCAACCGGCCCCGACGGGGGCGAAATGTCCGGCGCCGGTTCGACGGTCTGGATGCCGTTCTCGCCCTGCGGCACTTCGCGGACGTTGTTCATCGCCTCGTCCACGATGTTGGTGGCGATGCCGGACTGGTCGCTTTGCTTGTCGCCACAGGCCGCAAGGACGATCAACGGCAGGAGAATCATCACGCGCATGGGAGAGAAACCGGCCTTTCGCCAATGGGTTCCGGCCATCGCGCACTCTCGATTCATTCCTGCTATACTCCTGCTCGACAAGGGAGATATGCCATGGCCGTGCTGGGAATGGGTGGATTTTTCTTTCGCGCCCGCGATCCGGAGGCGCTTGCCGGCTGGTATCGCGCGCATCTGGGCGTAGGCGCGGGCTGTTCGGCCGATCCGCAGGTCGCGCCCAACATCCACACGTGGACGGCGCAGGGCGGACCGATGGTCTTCGCCCCCTTCCCCGCCGACAGCGACTATTTCGCCGCCGACAAGACGTTCATGATTAATTTCCGCGTGTCCGATCTGGACGGGATGCTGGCGGACTTGCGCGCCGCGAACGTTGCAGTCATCACCAGGGCCGAATGGGATCATCCGGAGGTGGGCCGCTTCGCCCGCATCCATGATCCCGAAGGCAATGCCATCGAATTGTGGGAGCCGCCGCTATGAAGAAGAAGCCGATGATGAAAAGCGTGAAGATCGCCCTTGCTCTTGCCGCTGTGGCGGTGGGTGCTCAGGGAGCCGTGGCGGCGCTGGCCGTAGGGGCCAAGGCGCCCGACTTCACCACCCGCGGCGCGCTGGCGGGCAAGACCTTCACCCTGATGCTGTCGCACCAGTTGAAGCGCGGGCCTGTGGTGCTTTATTTCTTCCCCAAGGCGTTCACGCCGGGCTGCTCCGCCGAGGCGCGGGAGTTCGCGGAGCATATCGAGGATTTCAAGAAGGCGGGCGCGACGGTGATCGGCATGTCGGCCGATCCGGTGGACGATCTGGTCGCCTTCTCCACCAAGGAATGCGCGGGCAAGTTCGCGGTGGCGTCGGCCGGGCCGAACATCGTGTCGGGCTATGACGTGGCGTTGAAGATGCGACCGGGCATGACCGACCGCACCTCCTATGTCATCGCGCCCACCGGCCGCATCGCCTTCGTCCATAGCGAGATGAACTATGCCGGCCATGTGAAGAGCACGCTGGCCGCCGTAGAGGCGATGAAGCAGAAATAAGAATCATTCGGCTCAGCCTAAGCCGAATGATTCTTATTTTTTCACATATTTGCCGAACCAGCCAAGCGTCGCCTCCCAGGCGGCCTTGGCGGCGGCTTCATTGTAGCTGGGGCGATAGTCCGCCATGAAGCCATGGTCGGCGCCGGGATAGACGGTGATCGCGTCGGGCGGCGACTTGCCCGCGATTTTCAGCGCGGCCTGCATCTTTTCGACATCCGCGACCGGGATGCCCTTGTCCAACGCGCCATATTGGCCAAGCACCGGAGCCTTGAGCGCGCTCACCTGCTCGATGACGTTCAGGGGCTGCAATTCGGTCTTCTCGCTGATCAGGCGGCCATAGAAAGCGACGCCCGCATCCAGTTGCGCGCTGTGAGCGGCATAGAGCCACACGACCCGCCCGCCCCAGCAGAAGCCGGTGATGCCGCGCCGCCTGCCGTCGCCGCCATGGCTGCCCGCCCAGCCATAGGTCGCGTCGATATCCTTCAGCACCTGCGCGTCAGACGCCTTGGACACGATGGTGGCGATCAGTTGCTTGAAATCCGCCACCTTGGTCGCATCGCCATGGCGCGCGAACAGGTCGGGCGCGATGGCATAATAACCCGCCTTGGCGAAGCGGCGGCAGAGGTCGCGAATCCACTCATGCACGCCGAAAATCTCATGCACGACGACGATGATCGGCGCGGCCTTGGTAGCAGCGGGACGGGCGACAAAGGCGGGCAGGGCGAAGCCATCGCTCGCCTTGATCGACACCCGTTCCTCCTTCAGCCCGTCGCCTGGAGTCTGGACGGCGCTGCTCGAAATGGGGCGGCAGGCAGCGGCGAAACCAGCGGCGAACGCCCCGCCCGCCAACAGCTTGCGCCGATCGAACCCCGTCGAGCCGATCCAGTTGCGGTCTTCCGGCAAACGTTCGGGCTGATCCTGCATATCGGTCACGCGCATCTCTCCTCAAGCCATGGCCGGGGAGCCTAATCGCGCCCGCGCCTGGCGCAAGTCCTTCTCAGGCAAGGAAATCGCCGCTCTCGATCCGCTCCAGCGCGCTGACCTCCCAATTGTAGATATAGGTCCATGCCTCCACCGGGCCATTTTCGCCCCGGACGGTCAGCCGTTCGCGGCGATATTCATGCGGCTCGGGAAAATGACTGGCGCATTCCTCATAGTCGTCGAGGACGGCAAGGCTCGCCGCAGGATCGACCAGCGCGAACAGGTCGCCTGACACCTCATCCGATCCTCCCGGCACGAAGGCAGGATAGCTGGCCACGCGATAGAGTCTGCCTCGCGCCACAGCCCGGCCAGCATGGCGCGCCACTTTTCCAAGCCATTCCGCCATCGGATCGTCAAAGCCGGGGCGCAGCGTGCCGTAGACGAAGAGCAGCGGCTCGCTCAGAAACATCTCCTGAAAATATTCCCCATTTGCAGGAAATTTGCCCAATTTACAGAAATTTTTTCGCCATGAAATGGCGCAAGGCTCGCAAAAAGCCCCGAAATTGCGGGCTGAATGGAAATTGGCACGGCTCCTGCAATCTTCCCGGCATCATGGCCGGATGGTCCGGCCCGCCTATTTTCAGGGAGTATATCATGTTCGCCAAGCTTCAGAACGCCGCTTTCGCCCTTACCAGCGCGCTGCTGGTCGCCGGACTTTTCATCAGCGCCGCCATCCCGGTCACGCCGATCGCCTGATCCCATAGTATAGATACAAGAAGGCCAGATTCATGAACAACAGCTTCACCCTCGACCGCCGCAACGGAAAGATCATGGGCGTGTGCGCCGGCCTTTCCCACCGCACCGGCCTGGATGTCACACTGATCCGCATTGCGGTTGTGCTGCTGACGCTATGCGCCCTCGGTCCGGTCGGCGTTGTCGCCTATCTGCTGGCAGGCTGGCTGGCGGAGGGCTGACCAGGATCGGCCAGAATAACCATAATGAAAGAGCCGCCCATGGATTTATCCGGGGCGGCTCATTTGATGTCCGTCAATGACGGTATAGATCGGACCATGTCGCGCTCAGGCAAACAGCACCGAATAGAAGGTCAGCATCTGTGCGCCAACCGCAACCATGAGGGCAACGCCCTGAACCGTATGTCGCATATCGTTCGTCCTGCAAGTTTTTGTTTTATCATTGCCGCTAGGGCAAGCAGGCCTATGCTCCCGGCACGAAATTGTAACAATCGCAAAGGACGATTTCGCAGTTGCAGCAAATGCAACAGTCGCTGTTACTCCAAAGCCACAATCATCGCTTGCGCCGCCGCTGGCGCCCGCACCTTCGCACCGCTGATGAAAAAGGCATAGACGTCGCCCTTCGCGGCCTGCGCCCGCGCCCCATCGGCCCAGCGCTCGATTTCCTCGGGCGAATAGCCGGCCGGCTCTTCCTCCCGCGTGCGCATCAGCCGGGCATAGGAAAAGCCGGCATCCTGGCCGCGCAACGCCGGATATTCCGGATGATCGGCATGGACGACCGCTGCACCCGCCGCATGCGCCAGATCGAAAAAGGCCGGATCGTCAAAGCTTTCGTGCCGCACCTCCAGCGCATGACGCAGCGGCACGCCATCGACCTTCGCGGGCAACAGCTTGAGGAAAGCGCCGAAATCCTCCGCATCGAATGTCTTGGTCGGCATGAACTGCCACAGGATCGGCCCTAGCCGGTCGCCCAGTTCGACCAGCCCCTGATTGACGAATTTCGCAATGGAATCGCCCGCCTCGGCCAGCACCCGGCGATTGGTGCAGAAGCGCGACGCCTTGACCGCGAACTGGAAACCGTCGGGCACTGCCCTGGCCCAATTGGCGAAGGTCGCGGGCTTTTGCGTGCTGTAATAGGTGGCGTTGATCTCGGTAGCGGTCAGATGCTCGCCCACATAGGCGAGTTCATCCTTCTGCCGCAGCCCTTCGGGATAGAAGGTGCCACGCCATGGTTCGAAGACCCAACCGCCGATCCCGACCCTGATCTTTCCGCTCATCCTGCGCTCTCCTTTGCCGCGCATCCTGACCGGCAAAGATGATTCATGCCATCGCCTTCTTCTACAAGCAGGCATGTAAGAAGATCACCGCGCGGCGCCGAACGCGATAGAGTGCGCAATCAGCCGCGCTTTGCCTAAGATTTTCGTTTGAGGCCGAGCAGCCACGGCTTCACCCCGCGCGTCGGATGCGCTGTGCCGTCGAGCCGCTTCGCACGGATGATCCTGATCGGCTTGACGATCATCTGCCCACGCATCGGCCCGGATCCGCAACAGGTCGGCACGGCGAGAATCCGCTTCACCACATCCATGCCCGCGACGACATGGCCGAAGGCGGCATAGCCGATATAATCGCCGCGCGCGTCCATATTGGGCGTCGGTCCCACGGTGATGAAGAAATTGCCCATTGCCGAATTGGCGCGGTTGGGCCGCGCCATGGAAAGCGTCGCATCGAGATGCCTGATGCCCGTCCGCGTCGTCGGCTCGTGCCGAATCGGCGGCAGGGACCGGCGCGCATCCGTGTCGATCCCACCCTGGATCAGCCCCAGCCTCGCATCGCTCTTGCGCCGCGCCGCGCGATAGAAGGTGACGCCGTCGAAGCGGCCGTCATCGACATAGGTAAGGAAATTGACGGCGGTGATCGGCGCCCGGCGATCGTCGGTCGCAACCACGATGGTTCCGACCGAAGTTTCGATCGCCACTCGGGTATGACCGGGCGTCGGGCGGTTGGCGGATTGCGCATGGGAAGCGCCAGACAGAAGGGCAAGAAACGGGATCAGGCAACGCGGGACAGCAGAATGCATCGGCAAGAAGGCACGCTCATCAAAGAAGGATATGGCCCAAGGCTAGAGCGCTTGCACGCACGGCGCAACCGGGTGGAAAGCACCTGATTTTCACCGCTTTCCTACTGAGGAAGGTGGTGACCCCTACGAGTGTAGAACTTTTGTCTCGGGCGATGCCGGGACGTACCTAACTACACTGTAAAATCAACAATTTGTCTTGTATGGTGTTCGCGGTCGGTCGTCCTGATTTGCCTGAATTTGGCTCAAAATGTGGGAACGATTGTGGGACCAATTCCTGCCCGGAAGTGTGGGAACGCCTGCGATGCCCAAAGCGGGAACCGAACCGATGGCACTGACAGCATTGAAGGTAAAGAACGCGAAGCCCGGTCGGCATACTGATGGCCGGGGACTGTGCCTGCTGGTGAAGAACAGCGGCGCACGAACTTGGGTGCTACGGATGCAGAAGGATGGGCGACGGCGCGATTATGGGTTGGGATCGGCGCTGGACGTGTCGCTGGCCGAGGCGCGGGAAGCGGCGACAGCATTGCGGCGGAAGGTCCGCGAGGGAACCGATCCGGTCGCCGAGCGACGCAGGGCGCGCAAGGTGGTACCAAGCTTTGAGGCGGCGGCACGGGACTGCTACGAGGCGTTGAAGGAAGGCTGGAAGAACAAGCGTCACGCCAATTGGATTTCCAGTTTCGAGAACCATGTGTTTCCTGCGATCGGCACGAAGCCGGTCAACGAGGTGGACAGCGCGTGCGTGGTCGAGGTGTTGTCGCCGATCTGGCTGACCATCCCTGACAGCGCGCGGCGCATCTTACAGCGCATCGGCGCGGTGCTGGACTTCGCCCATATCAAGGGATGGCTCCCCGATGAGATATCCTTGCGCTCGGTGCGCAAGGGACTTCCCCGTCAGGTGGACAAGGGCGGGCATCTGGAGGCTATGCCCTATGTGTACGTGCCCGCGCTCATGCGGAAGCTGGCGGCGGCGTCGCCCACGACCGGTCGCGACGCGCTGCGCTTCACCATCTATAACGCCGTGCGGTCGAACGAGACGCGCTTTGCCATGTGGTCGGAGTTCGATCTGGACAAGGCCATCTGGACCATTCCGGGCGAGCGGATGAAGGCGGGCGAAACCCATGTCGTGCCGCTGTCCGCGCCTGCCGTGGCGCTGTTGCGCAAGCGGTGGAAGGAGCGCACCAGCGACACCGGCCTTGTGTTCAGCAATGACGGGGAAAAACCGATCAGCGACATGACCATGACCAAGCTCCTGCGCGATGACGGGATCAAGGGCGTGACAGTCCACGGCTTCCGCTCGGCCTTTACCGATTGGTCGTCGGAGCGGACCCGCTTCCCCAAGGAGGTTGCCGACAAAGCGCTGGCGCACAAGCTGCCTAACAAGGTGGAAGCGGCTTACCGGCGCACCGATTTCTTCGATAAGCGCCGCAGCCTGATGGCCCGCTGGGCGGAGTTTCTGGACAAGGAGCCTGCGAAGGGCGGATCGGACGCCAACCCCACAGCGTCCGAACCCGTCAGCCTTCGCGCTGCCGCCTGATGAGGTCGTGCAGGCTGGCGGTAGTGATGCGGGTGGCCTTGCCGAGCTTCACCGTCTCGACCTCGCCCGCCGCGATCAGCGCGTAGAGCTTGGTGCGGCCGACCCCGATCATATGCGCCGCGTCATTGACGCGGACGCAGATCGGATCGGGCCGTGGAGGCGCGGTCATTGTACCTGGCTCCCGGCGTGGTCGTCGCGATAGCCGACAGGATCGGCCACCCAGCGATTGACGGCGGATTCGTGCCAACCCGCGCCGTGGACGCTGATCTTTACCTGGCGGGGGAAGGTGCCTTCGCCCATCTTGCGATAGAGCGTGGTGCGGGAAAGCCCGGTGCGGGCGAGAACGGTCTTCAGGCGGATGATACGATCGGGGTTGTTCATGGGGCAATCTCTTCAAATCAAGGTGTTGCACGCGCCCCTGTGGGCCAGCATCGGGCAGCATGGCGCACTGGGCAAGAGCCCTTGCGGGGCCAAATGAGGCCATTCCGGCTTGGACGGGTGGGTGCTGGCGGTGAATGGCGTTCAGGGGCGTCCAGGGGCGGTCCACGACGTAGCTCTGCCGGAGGGCGTGACCATCGCAGAATTTTTCCCACTATGTCCCAAACAGCACGCCGGTCAGTGCTTTATGCCGATGGGTACGGCATTGCGCATTGGTCAGGTCGAATCATTCATGGCAATTCTCCAAATCATCGGAGGTCTGCCCGCCAGTGATGAGGCTGCGTCGCATCGTCCCGCGCTGCAAGGGGTGGGGCACTGTAGTGCCGATTGAAGCATTTCAGTGCCGGTTGCGCCAATATCGGCCCCGAAAGACGCATTGAACCATAACGCTATGTGTTATATATGCGGACGAGAACAGGAGAGCCGCCATCCAACGTATATTCAAGAATGGCTGGTTCGAGCGTTTCGCGCGCAAGGAGCGCATTGCCGATTCGGCGCTTCGGGACGCGGTGCAACGCGCCGAAAGCGGGTTGGTGGATGCCGACCTTGGCGGCGGCGTCATCAAGCAGCGCGTGGCGCGGGCCGGTCAGGGCAAGTCTGGCGGCTATCGCACGCTGATCCTGTTCCGGCAGGGCAGCCGGGCGATATTTGCTTTCGGCTTCGCCAAGAGCGCACAGGCGAACATATCGAAGGCGGACCTCGCCTTGCTGCGCAATGCGGCGACCGAGGCGCTGGAATGGAACGACGAGGAACTGGACCGGCTGGTGGCATCGGGAGCGCTGGTGGAGATAGACGATGAGAACGACGGTGAAGGATAAGGGCTATCGCAGCGAGATCGCGGGCGCGGTCCACGAGATGATGAGCGACGCGCACGACGCGGGCGTTATGTCGCGCGCAACACTTCGCACTTTTGATGAGGCGTGTCTTGCGCCGGCCCCATCGCTGGCAGGCGATGAAATCCGCGCCATCCGTGAGCGCGAGCATGTCTCGCAGCCGGTGTTCGCCGCCTATCTCAACGTCTCCCGCAATCTCGTGTCGGATTGGGAACGCGGCGTGAAGCGCCCCGGTGGCCCCGCCTTGCGGCTCTTGTCCATCATCCAACGCAAGGGGTTGCAGGCGGTGGCCTAATTACCCCTTCGTGTTTCACCTGTTTTTCGCACATTGCCGGGATGACCGCCTTTGGCCGTTTGCGGTCGGGCCGGTTCCGAGCGACAAAAGTGGGTTAGTTGCCCTTTGCGCTTCCTATCGATGACCCCCTCTGGAAGTTACTGCGCCAAATGAGAATCCCGTTAGCTGCGGTCCAGAGCGGTTCTCACGGTCTGGTGGAGAGGCTGTCCGAGCAGGCGGCGCACATTTCAGTGATCACTTGCTGTTGACGCATCTGGCCACCCGCCGCCTTCAAGCGGCGGATGGAATTCTTGCAGCCGGACGAGTTAGTTCTTCCTACCCATGAATTTGTAACGCAGCGTCAGCATGGCCGCGCGCGGCGCGCCGGGCAGGTTGAGGTTGGCGCTCGTACCATGTCCCGACACGATATAATGCTTGTCGAAGATGTTGGTCACGTTGACCTGCGCGGTGATCGAACCCAGTCTATACCAGGCCATCGCATCCATCGTGAAATAGCTGGGCAAGGTGACGGTGTTGGCCGGATCGGCGAAGCGGTCGCTCACATAGTTGCCGCCAGCGCCCAGGCCGAAGCTGTCACTGAAATCCTTGGCGATCCAGGCATTGACGGCATGGCGCGGTGTGATGGTCGCGCGCTTGCCGATCAGGGCCACATTGGCGGAGTCCACGATCTTGGCGTCCAGATAGGCATAGCCCAGGATCGCCCGCCAACCATTTTCCAAATTCACCGTGCCCGACAGTTCGATGCCGCGCGTGCGCTGCACACCGATGGGGATAAGCACCGTCGGGTTGGCGGGATTGGCCGCCTTGATCCCCGACCGGCGCAAGTTGAACGCGGAAATGGTGGTCGCGATCCGCCCGTCAAGGAAGCTGAACTTGGCGCCCGCTTCCTTATTCTCGGTCTTCTCCGGCGCGATGTCGGCATTGTTGGCCGCGATGGAGAAGGCTTCGCCCGAGGGCTGAAAGGAGCGGCTCCAGGAAACATAATAGGACTGGCTCTCCGTCGGCTGCCAGACCAGGCCCGCGCGCGGACTAGCCTTGGTGTCGGTGCGCGACAGGTCGGACCGGCCGGGCAGATGGTCGTCAGTGGCCTGCTTGAACCGGTCATAGCGCGCGCCGACCAGTGCTTTCAGATGCTCGCCGATCGACACCAGATCCTGCACATAATAGCCGAGCGTATCGAATGTGCCGCGATTGTCGGCGGTCAAAGCGCCGTTGGTCGTGATGACGGGCAGGACCGGATTGAACAGATTCACCGTCGCAATGCCGTTGCGCGAATGGGTCGCAACATCCTTGATCTGCCGCCCGACCTCGACACCGAACAGCAACTGATGCTCCATGCCGGCGAAGCGGACCTTGCGCGTCAGTTCAAGCTGGTCGAACCAGCCATGTTCGTTGCGGTCGAGCGCCGACCGGTTGAGCGAAACCGTCTGCGCCGCTTCATTGACCGTTCCCGGCAGCGTATTCTGCCGGTCGAGGCTGTAGTCATAATAGCGGAAAGCGTTGCGGATGCTGGTGTCTTCGTCAATCTTGTGGGTCAGCGTCACCGTGCCCGAATAGACCTTCGACTGGCTATAATCGTCCTTTCGCGCATTGGCGGAACCATAATAGGTGGAGCGCGGCACATCGACCGGGCGTCCCCGATAAGCCGGGATGCCGAAGTCGGTTACGCGCCGATCGCGCAGATAATCGCCCTGGACCAGCAGTTGGGTCCGCTCGTCCAGCTTGAGCGAGACTGACGGCGCGATCGTCTCGCGCCGAAGGAACTGCTGGCTGCGAAAGCTGTCGGCCCGTTCGATCGCCCCGGTGAGGCGATAGGCAGCCATGCTGTCCTCCGGCGCGATACCGATATCGGCTTCGGCGCGACGATCGTCCCAGCTGCCATAGCTGACGCCGATCTCGCCCAGATTGACGCCCGGTTTCTTGGTCACGCGGTTGATGAGGCCCCCCGAAGACCCCCGCCCGAACAGGACCGAGGCTGGCCCTTTGATGACTTCGACGCGTTCGATATTGGAAAGGTCCCGGAAATAGAGCGCATCGTCGCGCAAGCCGTCAACGAACTGGTCGGCAATCGCGGAGAAGCCCCGGATGGAAACCTGATCGCGCTGCCCGTCGCCATGGGAAAAGCCGACGCCCGGCACATTCTTCAGCACATCCTGCATGGACAGGGCGCGCTGGTCGCGGATGACAGCCTCGGTCACGACGTCAACGGTCTGAGGGATGTCCTTCAGCGGCACGTCGATCTTGAGCGCGCCGACCTGTTTCGGCGTATAATCAAGGCGATCCGCCGTAACGACGATATCGGACCGATCCGCCTCGTCAGCGCTTGCATGGACGGGCAAGGCGATGGCGGCAAACGCCACCGTGGCGCGCAGATGGCGCGATGCAAGCTTGGAAAACATGGACCCCCGATACAATTTGCGACAATGGTGATATTGCGAGGCGGTCGCATATATTGGAGGCAAGAACCTGTCAACGCGATCCTTTGATGAACGATTCCTGACTACCCTGTTCAGAGAGGCGCCAGAGATGTGCCGCAATAACGCTGCTCGTGGAGACGAAATCGTCTGTGGAGGAAGAAAATGATGATGCGCAAACCCCTGATGGCCCTATCGCTTGCCGCTTCGATGCTTGCCGGGCTTCCCTCTCTGGCCCACGCTCATGATGGCAGGGGGAGCTGGTATAAATACGAAGAATATCATGATGATGGCGATGACGATGATGACGATGACCGTCCGCGTTACCGCCGCAGCTATTATGAGGAACGGGACTATCGCCGCCCCCGTTACGCCGAACCGCGGCGCTACCATTATCGCGAGCGGCGCGATCGCTGTGGCGGTAGCGGCACCACAGGCCTGTTGCTCGGCGGCGCGGCAGGCGCCCTGCTCGGACGCTCGGTCGATCGCTATGGCGATCGTGCGCCGGGAACCATTATCGGCGCGGGCGCAGGCGCTCTTCTGGGCCGCGAAGTCGACCGCAATTCCGGCTGCTGACCGGCATATTACAGGCGCAATGAACTGAATTTCCTCCTGTGACGGGAGGTTCTGGTGCGCGGAACCGCTTGGTATCCGCGCCCTTTTTGGATGTCGCAGCAGAGATGGCAGGGTTCAGATCGAGTTCAGCCCATCTGTGCTTGAATGCCAGCCTATCCCTTCCGCTGGATGCGGACAGGGCGAAAGAACAGGAGGCAGGGGATGAAAATGCTCCGTAAGGCGGCCTTGGGTCTGGCACTGGCAGCATCCATGCCGATCAGCGCCACGCCTGCCGATGCACGCGATCATCATCGCTATTATTCCCGTCATTATGACGATGACGCAGCGCTCGCTGTGAGCGCGGGAATTATCGGCCTGGCGATCGGCGCGGCCATTGCTTCGGATAGACCGCGCTATTATTACGATGACGATTATTATTATCGTGAACGATATTATCGACCGCATTATCGGTCATATAATTACTACTATTATGACAGCTATCCGCGCTATTATGACAGGCGTTGGTATCGCTATAATGATCGCCATTGGCGTCACCACCGCCGTCATCACGACCATGATGATGACGATTGATGCGAATGACCGACGGCGATCGAATTTCGGTCAGCGATTTAGCCAGGTGCTTTGCTGGTCGAGTTTGATGCTGTCGGCAACAGGATTTCAACGGTGAGACCCACCGCTGCTGGAACGACGCGGACGTTACCGCCATGGGCAGCGGCTATGGCGGCGACCATGTTAAGCCCCAATCCGTAGCCCGATGTCGATCGGCTATGGTCGAGCCGGGCAAACCTCTGGAAGATCCGTTCGCAATCGCCGTCCGCTATGCCTGGACCGTTATCGGCAATGGTGAGCGCCACCTGCCCATCCCGCGCTTCTGTCGAGATGGTGACGTCCGTGCCCGGAGGCGTGTGTGCCAGCGCATTGTCCAGCAAATTGACAAGGCATCTTTGAATGAGTTGCCTGTCGCCGCAGATCGCCATTGGAACGATCGCCAGCATGAGTGACCTGCCCGCCTGCTCGAAAGCCGGCCGAAAAGCCTCGGCTATTTCCTCAATGACATCGTGCAATTCCACGGACTTGAAACGGCTGCGAACCGTCTGGCCCTCAATCTCGGAGATTGCCAGGATCGACGAAAACAGATCGAGCAGATCATCGGCTTCGCGGATAGCTGCTGTAAGGCGCTCCTGCTGAATGGACTCCGTTGAGGTTCGCTCCACCTCTTCCAACCGTCCGCGCAGTCGATTGAGGGGCGTTCGAAGGTCATGCGCTATATCGCCGGAAACCTGCTTGAGGTTGTTCATCAGCGTCTGGATGCGATCCAGCATGCCGTTGAGGATCATGGCTAGCCGGTCGAACTCTTCGGCCGAGCCATCAAGCGGCATCCGGCGGGACAAATCGCCCGCCATGATCGCTTCTGCTGAAGCCTCGATGGTGGAGAGCCGGCCCCTGACCAGTCGGCCCAGCCCGATCACCGCGGCGGTGCCCACCGCGAGAATGAGAGCGAAGGCACTCAGGAACAGCGCCAGCAATTTCAGGTCCATCTGATCGACCACAGCCCGGTCGGCCGCAACGACGAGACGCCCCCCTCCGGGAAGCGGCGTGTTGATAGCCTGGGCCATGGCAGGCCCCCCATCCGGCGAATGGAAGGGAACGAACTCGCTCCATCCGGGCGGTGGTACATTCGCCACAAGCGATCCAGCCCTGCGCCGCCCGGATGCGTCGGTCACAATATAACCCATGCCCCGGCCCTTGCTGTCGGCGCCTTCCAGATAGCTCACATCTTCGGGCGTGGCATGACGGTCGAGCGTGTTGACCAGATCGACCAGCGCTGCAAAGCCATGATGCCTGTGATGGGCGAGCAAGGCATCGGCCTCGATCCTGATCCGCTGGTTGATCTGGCACTCGATCTCCTCATGAACGAACCTGTAGGTGGCGAGTGCCAGCAAGGCGATGATGAGACCGGACATCATCGCGACGCCCAGCGACAATCCCCTGATCGAGCGAGGCATGATCCTATGGGGCATGGGAATCGATCATATAGCCCGAACCCCGCACGGTTCGGATCGCGTCATGGGAAAAACCCTCATTGAGCTTGGTCCTGAGCCGACTCATATGGGTTTCGACAATGTTGGTCTTCGGGTCGAAGCCGAAATTCCAGACGCGATCGAGCAACATTGTCCGCGTGACCACTCGGTCTGCGTTACGCAATAATTGTTCGAGCAGGCTGAATTCCCGGGGTTGAAGGTCGATGACCCGATGATCCCGGCGAACTTCCCGGCGCAGCAGGTTCATGCTGATGCCGCCTGCCTCCAGCAGGGTGACAGTTGCGCAGGATGGAGGTCGGCGCCCCAAGGCATTGAGGCGCGCGACCAGTTCCACAAAGGCAAAGGGTTTGATGAGATAATCGTCGGCCCCGGCTTCCAGTCCATCGACACGGTCCTCGATAGCTGATTTGGCGGTCAGCAGCATGGCTGGCGTCTGGCATCCCTGCGCGCGCACCATGCGCAAGAGCGAGAGACCATCCAGTCCCGGCAGCATCCGGTCCAGCACCAGCACGTCAAAGCCGCCTGCCAGAATGACTCCCAAAGCCTGCTGCCCGTCGGGGAAGCATTGGACCTGATGCCCCAATTCCTGGAGTCCCCGCGCGACATAGGCGGACGATTCCAGATCATCCTCCACCAGCAGAATCTTCATCGCTCACCCTCGCCATGGATGGGGTGGGGGTCGAGGGACCGAGATGACGCCCTGATTGCCATTGCTATACAATTTCCCAATGTTGCCATTCCGTGCTGGACCGACCCTACAGCAACTCTCTATCGCTGCAAATGATAACAGTTCGCATTTGCATACGAAGGGGCGCATATGACAGGTAACAGAATAGCAATTGGAATAGCGGCGGTGGCGACCGCGCTATCAACCCCAGCAATGGCCGGTGAACCGCTGTTCGGCTATGTCTACACGACGGACGTCATGCCCAAGGGCAAGACCGAGATCGAACAATGGGTCACGCTGCGCGAGGATCAGGCCAACGGCCATTTCCATGACGTCAAGCTGCGCACCGAGGTCGAGCATGGCATCACCGATAATTTCCAGATCGCCGGCTATCTGAACACGAGCTACATCTCGGCCAACCGCAACAGCGTCGCCGGCACGACCGAGGGCCTCGACATCCCGCCGGCGCATGATCCGGCGCGACCCTACAATAAGTTCCGCTTCGATACGGTGTCGGCCGAAATGATCTGGCGGGTGATGAGTCCTTACAAGAAGCCGTTCGGCCTGGCCTTCTATGTCGAACCCGAGATTGGCCCGCATGAGCGCGCAATCGAACTGAAAGTGATCGCGCAAAAGAATTTCCTCGACGATCGGCTGGTGCTGGCCGCCAACGCTTTCGTCGAGTTCGAGCATGAGGAGCAGGACGGAGAAGTCGAAAAGGCGACGCAGCTGGAATTCGATGCGGGCGCATCCTACCGTTTCCGCCCGAACTGGTCCTTCGGCCTTGAATATCGCAACCATAATGAATTTGTCGGCTATACGCTGGGGCACGGCAGCCAGGAGCATACCGCCCATTTCGTGGGGCCGAACATCCATTATGGCAGCCAGAAGTGGTTCTTCACCCTCTCCGTGCTCTATCAGATCCACGCCAAGGGCTATAATGACGAGCAGCGGGACAATATCGTCAATGGCCGCATCTATGGCGACGAGCATACCCGTTGGGACGGCATCCGCCTGAAGATCGGGAGGGTGTTCTGATGTCGGCTCCCCGCGCATCCCTGTTGGCCCTGGTCCCGGTGGTGCTGGTGGCACCGCCAGCCCATGCCGCCACCTACCTCACCGTCGAGCAAGCGCAGGCGCTGATGTTCCCCGGCGAAACACTGACACCCGCCTTCCGCCCGCTCAGCAATGCCGACGCAGCAGCGATCCGGAAGGCCAGCGGCGTGTCGCCTCTCAACCGGCAGCTCAAAGCCTGGCGCTCTGCACGCGGCGGCTGGCTGATCGTCGATCAGGTCGTCGGCAAACATGAGTTCATTACCTTCGCCGTCGCCCTCGATGCCTCCGGCGCCGTGCGCTCGGTGGAGATCATGGACTATCGCGAAAGCTATGGTGATCAGGTGCGCAACCCCAAGTGGCGCGCTCAGTTTGCGGGCAAGCGCAACGGTGCCGCCTTGCAGCTCGACAAGGACATCAAGAATATCTCGGGGGCGACCCTTTCCTGCCGGCATGTCGCCGACGGGGTCAAGCGGTTGCTGGCGACCTATGCTATCGTCCTCGCCGGATAAGCTCGTCACCCGTTGCCAGCCCTGGCTGGGAACTTTTGTCGAGATCAGTGTAGCTGAAGCCGACATGGGAGCGGTTGAGGCCGCGTTCCGGGCGATTGCTCATATCCATGCGTGCATGTCCTTCCATAGTGCCGACAGCGACCTGGCTCGTCTTCGCTCCGCCCGGCCCGGCGAGACCGTGGCGGTGGACGAAGAAACGGCGGCGGTGCTGCGGATGGCGGTTGCACTGCATGAGGCGACCGATGGCTTGTTCGATGTCGCGGTGGGACGTGCGCTGGTTCGCAGCCGCTTCCTACCGCGTGAGGGCATCGCCCATCTTAGCCGCTATACCGGCACGACCGCCGATATCGAGATCATCGATGATCGGCATGTCCGATGCAGGAAGCGGCTGCTGATCGACCTTGGCGGCATAGCCAAAGGTCATGCGGTCGATCGCGCCGTTGCGGCTTTGCAGGCCGCCGGTGTCCGGGCGGGGCTGGTGAACGCAGGCGGCGATCTGCGGGCCTTCGGCGAGCAGGACTGGCAAGTGCAACTGCGCGATGCCGACGACGTCGTGCGCTATGGGCTGACCGTCCGAAATTGCGCGATGGCGAGTTCTGCCAATCTCTTTGACCGGCACGCAATCCGGGGAACGCTGCACAGTCCGCATGTCGGGCGGAACGGCGCGCCTGCACTCATCGATCATCGCGTGACCGTGCTTGCCGACAAATGCGCCATTGCCGATGCCATGACGAAAGTGGCCATGGTCGACGCGGATCTTGCCGACAGGATATTGGCAACGCGCAACGGTTATGTGCTGCGTCCCTCGATGACCAGGGAGGCAGCCTGATGCCGCGACGTCGTCACGATTTAAGCCCCGATCGCAATGACGCCGATGCACTGATGAAAATCATCACTTCCGTCGGCGGAGAAACGGCGCACTGCCTCGCGCTCGTCAGCAGGTCGGCATTCCCGACATTGGCAAATGGACGGAGGTGGCCGGTCTCAATGAAGGATTTAGTGGCATGAGCAGACGCCCTCCCCAATTTTCGACACGCCTACCAAGCTGGCAGAAATGGCTGATCTACACGAGCTTTTCCTTGCTCGTATCGGCGGGCGTTTGCTGGCTCGTCCTGGAATATTTTGTCCGCGTTGATGGCGAGTTCGGCCCGGAGCGAAGTCCGTGGCAACCCACGCTATTGTCGATCCACGGCCTTGCGTGCTTTGCATTTCTCGTGGCGGTTGGCGCCATGTTGCCTGTTCATGTACGGCTGGGCTTACTGGGCAAACGCAACCGCAAAAGCGGCATTGCCACAGGCGGTATCATCCTGTTCATGGCACTGACCGGCTACGGACTCTATTATATTGCGGACGACAGTCTGCGCGCCTGGGCAAGTACGGTTCACTGGCTCGGCGGGTTCACCACGGTTCTGATCGTGAGCGGCCACGTCTGGCTCGCGTGGAAACGTCATCAGACCAAGCGCAAAACTGTCCCTATACAGTTGAAGCCGCATCTGCCTATCGGCGAGGTGCCGGCACCTGAACCACAACTGGAAGCGGCAGAATGAGGTGGAACTGTTGTGGGTGACGCGACGTTATGCACTGCCTCGACACCCGTCGTCTGATGTGAACATTGGCTGTGCCCTAACGGTGCGTCGAGTTCAAATCATCAGCTTCTGGGCAGCTGCACTCCAGGTTGCTGATGTAGCGTCGGGTGCGGAAAGCCTGCGGAGGAATGACCGGTTTCGGGGTATGGGTGCGGCAGTCTGAATGGCCTGGGTTGGCGCTTAGGAGCCTGTCAGCAATCACGTGAAACGCGAGCGCCCGGTGTCACCATCGGGCAACGCCTGTTTCATTTCGGCGGGTTGATACCCAATTTCACTTTTCGTTCGGCTTCGAGGCGTTCGACCTCGCGCTCCACAATCTCTCGGATGAAAATGGCTCGCCGATTAGGGCCAAGCAGGTCGTCGATCCGCTCCGCCAACCCTTCAGGCAGGCGAACGACGGTGGTTTTCACTCCGAGCGGCGGTCTTCCCATAATGGCGTCGTAACCGGCCACCAGATGCTTTCAATCCGAACCTAATTAACAGATATCGGTTATTGCTATATGCCCGTGACATGTCCTATAAGAGATATCGGATAATCCATTTGGCCGGAAAGTGAACGCCAAGGGATCGAACGATCGAAGGGCATGACGATGGTGTCGCGAAATTTTCCTTCTGATGATTCGGCGGTGGGTACATCGCGCCGTGCACTGCTCCGGGCGCTGACCGCCGCTCCAGTTGCGGTTCCTTTGATTGCTTCGCCATGGGGTGAAGCTCTGGCCAATCTTCACAACCATTACGGAGATTCACCGGCAGCCCTTATTCGAACCAAGGCGGGGCGAGGCCTGAGCCGCTTCCGCTATCACAATGCGGAGTCCTTTTATCAGGGACTGGAGCATGGCCTCTACGACAATGACTGCGGTGAGATGTTTTACCGATCCGGCATTGTCGCCCAGCTCGCGCTTTCCTCCCACTTGCTCGACGTAGGATTTTCCGACGAGTGGAATGCCCGTCATATCCGGCTGAATGTCGCCAAGTCGCTCGTCCATGCCAACGCGACCGGCTTCGGGCATGACTGCCCCGAGATGGCGCGGCTCGCTGCCATTCTTTCCCCTTACTGGAAGTGGGGTCATGCCCATCGGATCGATGCGCCGCTCCCCGACAATGGCGGGTTCACGGTGGACGAGGTTCGCCTGCTGCTGCGCGCCGTGCTCGACCGCGTCCATGACGTCACCGGCCATCACCGCCCGAAAGGTTGGCATCGCGAACAACGGGAAACCCGCTCATGATGCCGTCCATCGACAGGGAACGTCTGGCAGGGCCGGTGCGGCAGGAGTTGTGCCGCGTCACGGCGATGCTGTTCGAAACCTTCGCGGAAAGCCTTAAGGGCAGGTTGTCCGAGCAATATCGATCAGGCCGTATCCTTACCCTGATCCTGCACGGCTCCCATGCGCGGTCCGATTCGTGGAATGTCGCACCGGAGGATGCCTTTCACCTGCTGGCGATCGTCAATCATCCCCGGCTGGCGCGCAGGCTGCAGGATTGGCGGCTGGTGCGCGACCGTCTGCGCCGCGCATGGGAGTTTGGCGAGATCGCCCGCCCGGTGCGGCTGACCGTCCATAGCCTCGAACAGGTCAACGGCGCCCTGACCGAGGGCATTCCCCATTTCATCGCCCTCGCGGGCGAAGGCATCCCGCTCTACGAGATGGAGGGTTTTCGGCTCCCTTCGCCGCGTCTGCTGTCTACGACGGAACTGCATGCGCGTGGGCAGGCCGAGTTTGCCCGCTGGCATGAACGGGCGAGCGATTTCCTGCTGGGCGCTGCCTTCTACCGAAGCGAGGGCAATGCGCCCATGGCGGCACTGTTGCTGCATCAGGCGTGCGAGCATCTTTACCAGTGTGTCCTCTGGACGATCACCCTGCATGGTCCGCGCACCCATGCGCTGGATGAATTGCGCGAAAGGGCCGAGGCGCTCGAGCCGAGTCTTTCCATCGCATGGCCGCGCGCAACCCCGTTCGAGCGCCGCGCCTTCGGCTGCATCCGTCGCGCCTATGTCGAGGTGCGTTATGGCCGTTCCTATCGCATCGGTTCCGACGAACTGGCATGGGCGATGGAACGCGTGGCGCTGCTACACAGCCTGACCGAACGGTTCTGCCGCGAGCGGCTGAACGACATGGTCTCGGTGCATGGAGAGGCATGTCATGGCCGATGCGCCTGACCCCGAGGTCGAGCGGCTCGCCGCCTACAGGAAAGCCGTCGACCGCCTGCCGGTCCTGACGCGCGTCATATTCCTGCTCGTTCGTCTGGATGCCCTGTCCTATGATGAAATCGCCCGCCGATTGTCCATCGACCCGCAGACAGTGGAATCCTGCCTCGTCGAGGCGCTCGGCATGATCCGCATCATGCTTGATGGGGCAGAACCCCGACGCCGGAACGATCCGCGCATCGCCCTTGCCGAGGCTGACCTGCATCGGCGCCATCGCGCCTATTGCAAGGAACGGTTAGCGGCATTGGGCATCGCTGGTCCGATCCCATGGTTCGAGGATGGCGACGATGACCAGACACTCATGCAGATGATCGTCGCTGCCATGCCTCCCCGCGTCCATGACACCTTCATCCTCAATCGGGTCGAGCAACTAAGCTATGCGCAGATTGCCAAGCGCCTGGGGACGTTCCAAAGGATCGTGCGGCATCGCATGCTCCGTGCCATCCGCCATATCGTGCGAGGACCGGATCGGTTCGAACAGTGGTTGCGCGATGTGGCTTCCGCACCTGCGACGATCAATTAGCCGATGGCTTCTCTGCCTCGAACGCGCGTTTGCCTTTGCGTTGCCACAGCGCCAGCGCATTGCTCCGCTCTGGCCCCCGCAGCCTGTCGGCGACCGTCAGGAACGCGCCGTAGAGCGTCGCGCGATCACCATCGGTCAAATCGACCAGCCCGGCCTTGATGACAAGCCCGCCCAGCTCGATCAGGTGCCGCGTCCGTTCGCGGCGCTTGATGACCCATTCGCGCATGTCGGTTCGCGCCTTTCGTGCCTCAAGCCGATGCCGCGCCGCCGTCGAGCGGGGGAGTGCCGCTCGGGCTGCGTTCAACTCCGCTCGTAGGCTGGCGTTTTTCGCCGCGAAAGAAAGCCGCGCCCGTCTTGCGCCAAACTTCCTTCGTCGCCGAGTCCTTCGCTGCGACGGCCTGCAGCAAAGCCCCGGCTAGCAGATCGGCGTCGAGCGTGTCGGCTCCGCACGCCGCCACTAGTTCACCCAACTGGCGGACGCGGCGTTCCTTGAGCACCTTCGCCTTGTCGGCAAGGGCTTTGAGTTCCGAATCGAAGTCGCGCGGTTTACGCATCGCAAAGTCTCCATTGAGTGACGATGGAGCGATGATAAGATAAACCTCGCCACCGCGCAGTAGAGTCGCCGGGACAGCCTGACACTGCCCAGTCCCTTCCGAGAAAAATTCGAGAAGGGCGCGCTTATACGTCGTTCCGACGTGCGCTTCGCAGTAGTAGATGGACGATCGCTATGGCGATCTACCATTTCTCCGTGCAAGTCATCGGCCGCGCCTCCGGCCGCTCCGCCGTGTCGGCGGCGGCCTATCGCGCGGGCGAGAGGCTGCACGACGAGCGCCTTGACCGCGATCATGATTTCCGCGCCCGCTCCGGCGTCGAGCATAGCGAAATCATGCTGCCGGAGAACGCACCGGAAGAGTGGCGCGACCGCGAACGCCTGTGGAACGATGTCGAGGCGTTCGAGAAGCGCAAGGACGCGCAGCTTGCCCGCGAAGTTGAGTTCGCCATCCCACGCGAGGTGACCAAGGCCGATGGCATCAAGCTTGCCCGCGATTTCGTGCAATCCGAGTTTGTCGCGTCCGGCATGATCGCAGACCTCAATGTGCATTGGGACATTGGCAGCGACGGCCAGCCCAAACCCCATGCCCATGTCATGCTCACCATGCGCGAAGCGACGCCGGAAGGTTTCGGTCAGAAGGTGCGCGAATGGAACGACCATGAGAATGTCGAGCGCTGGCGCGAAAGCTGGGCCGATCACGTCAACTCCCGCCTTGCCGAACTCGACATAGACGCGCGCATCGACCATCGCAGCTTGGCGGAACAAGGCATCGACCTCGAACCGCAAAGCAAGATCGGCGGTCCCGCGCAGCGCATGGAGGAAGCGGGCCAGCTTGCCGACCGTGCCGAGCTTCATCGCGAGATCGCGCGCGAGAATGGCGAGCGCATCATCGCCAATCCCCGCATCGCGCTCAACGCGATCACCCACCAACAGGCCACCTTCACCAACTGCGACATTGCGATGTTCGTGCATCGCCATTCGGGCGGGAAGGAGCAATTCGACGCCGCGATGAGCGCGGTGCGCGGCTCGCCCGACCTGATCGCGCTGGGCAAGGATGGGTGCGGCGAGGATCGGTTCACGTCACGCGAGATGATCGAAGCCGAGCAGCGGTTGCAGCGCGCGGCCGACCTCATGGCGGAGCGCGAGCGGCATCGCGTGTCGGAGGGCGACCGGGAGGGCGCGCTCCGTGCGGCGGCGGCGCGCGGGCTGGACCTGTCGGGTGAGCAGCGCGCGGCGTTCGACCATGCGACCGATGGGCGCGACCTGAGCGTGGTCGTCGGCTATGCCGGCACCGGCAAGAGCGCGATGCTGGGGGTGGCGCGCGAGGCGTGGGAGGATGCCGGGTTCAACGTGCGCGGCGCTGCGCTGGCTGGCATCGCCGCCGAGGGCCTGGAGAACGGCTCCGGCATCGCCTCGCGCACGCTCGCCAGCATGGAACATGGTTGGAGTCAAGACCGCGACCTGTTGACCGAACGCGATGTGCTGGTGATCGACGAGGCAGGCATGGTCGGCACGCGCCAGATGGAGCGCGTCCTGTCCCACGCCGCTGACGCGGGCGCGAAGGTCGTGCTGGTTGGCGACCCCGAGCAATTGCAGTCGATCGAGGCAGGCGCGGCGTTCCGGTCGATCCATGAGCGTCATGGCGGCGTCGAGATCACCGAAGTTCGTCGCCAGCATGAGGAATGGCAGCGCGACGCCACCCGCCATCTTGCCACCGGCAGAACCGGCGAGGCCATCCGTGCCTATGCCGACAAGGGCATGGTGCATCAGGCCGAGACGCGCGAGGCTGCGCGCGGCGAGCTTGTCGAACGCTGGGACCGCGCGCGGCAGGCCGACCCTGACGCCAGCCGCATCATCCTCACCCATACCAATGTCGAGGTGCGCGATTTGAACGATGCGGCCCGCGAGGCGATGCGCAATGCGGGCGAGCTGGGCGATGATGTGCGGGTAAAGACCGAGCGCGGCGACCGCGCCTTTGCCATCGGCGACCGCATCATGTTCCTGCGCAACGAGCGGACCATGGAAGTCAAGAACGGCACGCTCGCGACCGTCGAACAGGTGGACAAGGGCCATATGGCGGTGCGCACCGATGACGGGCGCAGCGTCGCGTTCGACACTAAGGACTATCGCGACATCGACCACGGCTATGCCGCCACGATCCATAAAGCGCAGGGCATGACCGTGGACCGCGTCCATGTGCTGGCGACCCCGGGGATGGATCGCCACGGCTCCTATGTCTCGCTGTCGCGCCATCGCGACGACGTGGACCTTCATTATGGTCGCGACGACTTCAAGGACGAGCGCCGCCTTACCGCCGTGCTTGGCCGCGAGCGCGCCAAGGACATGGCGATCGACTACGCCAAGGCCGACCCGGCCCGCGCCTTCGCCGAACGGCGCGGCATCACGTTCCGCGAGCGTGTCGCGGAAATCGTCCGGCCGGTGGTCGAGAAGGCGCGCGGGATCTTTGACAATTTCCGGCCCAATGCCGCGCCCAACATTCCTACGCAGCAGCACGATATATTCGCAGGGTTCCGCCCAAACGCGGAGCGCCCGGAACAGGACCGGGGTCGCGAGAAGCTGCCCGACATGCAGCGTGATCCGCAGCCGTTGCGTGTGGGCGGCGTTCGCGGCGCCGTTGAGCGCTACGCCAAGGCGGTGGACGCTATCCAGCAGACCCGCGCGCAAGGGCTGGACGCCATGCCGCACCAACGCGAAGCGCTGGACCTGGCGCGCGGCGCCCTGAACGCCGTGCGGCCCGAAGGCGCATCCGATCTCGACAGCGCATTCAAAAGCAGCCCGGAGCTTGTCCGCGAGGCCGCCGACGGGCGCGGCCAGGCCGCGATGCGTGCGATGCAGTTGGAGACGGAAATCCGCATCGATCCCTACAGCCGAGCGGATCGGTTCGTGGAAGGCTGGCAGCAGTTGCAGCGCGCCCATGACGAGCTTGTCCGCGACGGCAATTTCCGGGGCGCGAAGAGTACCGCGCAGCAGATGGCCGGCATGGCGAAAAGCCTAGGGCGCGATCCTCAGCTTGAATCGGTGTTGTCAGGTCGCGACCGCCGCGACCTTGGGCTGGAAGTCAGCGAACGAATGGGCCGCAGCCTGTCCAGCGCCCTTGCCGACAGCATCCCCCACGACCTTGGCCGCGAGATCAGTCGCGGTCTGGGCATGAGCCGCTAACCCTAAGGAGACGACGACATGGACGCCGAAGAACAATCGCTGCTCAATGACCCGGAACCCGCCACCGGGCCCGACGCGGCGGCCGAGGCGTTCGCGGCATTGTCGCAGCGCGTGGCCGGGATGGAGGAACGGCTGGACGGACGCATGGCGATGATGACACGCGCGCTCGAGCATATCGCTATCGAGAAGCAGAGCATCGAGATACCCGATTATACCCCGACCCTTGCCAAGATCGGCGGGCATCTGGCGATACTTGCGCCGCAGATGAAGAGGCTTGCGGACGCGCCCGCCATGCAGTTGACTCCCGAGAACATGGCGGGGCGGATCGCCGACGCCGCGAAAGTCGCGCGGGAGGCTGACAAGGCTACCATCGGCCAGTCACTCGACCTTCATCGCCGCGCTCATGCCGGGCTTGGCGAGGCCATCGGCAAGGTCCGCACGCGGACGGAGCAGCGCTGGCACATGCTCTATGCCGGCATCGGCACGGCGCTGGCCGTATCGCTCCTGTGGCTGGTCTATCCGGGCTGGACAGCCAGCATCGGCCCGCAAGGCTGGCACTGGCCCGAACGGGTCGCGCGCCGCGTGCTGGGCGAGCCAACGCTATGGGATGCCGGTATCCGGCTCTTGCAAGCCGGAAACCCCGATAGCTGGCGGGCGATCGTGGATGCGGCAGACATGGCGCGTGAGAACCGCGACACCATCGCCGCGTGCGAGACGGCAGCTTCCAGGGCTAAGGAACCGGTGCGATGCACGATTAGAATAGGCCACTAGCCTTCGCGCCGACCGCTCGACGATGGACGGCGAAGCCCACCAGCCACTACTGCGCCTTTAGGGAGGCGCGCGGCCGGTCACCTTTGCTACGCGACAAGGTAATGGCAGAAGAATCCAACCGGACTATCCTGCATCAAGGCGATGGTGCAGGCTTTTCGTACAGCCATAACGCAGCGGCGGTCTAGTTGGGGATAGGCAGACTAGCCACGCACGAGAATGGATATGATTGTCGACAGCCTGTGCAGCAGGTTCCGACCAGAATCGGTCACTCCCAGCCGCCCGGGTGAACGTCTGGTCGCGCCAGGAGCCGTCATTTCGTTTTCGAGAATGCGTAACGACCGTGGTCATGGCTGGTGATGGGTGGGAAGCGAATGGCGGCTGTCACATCAGTACGTGTCGGCCTGCGTTTCTTTACCGGGCTTCATTGTTCGATCGCGCGCAACCAAGAGGCTTACGCCGATTGACAGAATGAAGATTTGGCTTTCCCCGCCGACCGTGAGCCCAATCGCTGTCCTCGTAAGTCCGGCCTCGCCGATCACCATGCCGATATTTGTAAGGTTCAGCTGCGTTCCGGAAAGGCCCTGCGCAAGGGCTTGAAGAGAGCCGACCAGCAATGTCCCGCCGGAGAAGAAAATGAGGGTAGCTGCGCCAGCACCTGCGATCAGGCAAACGGCGGTTACGATCCGCCAGTGAGATCCTACTAATGCCGCCCAGGCGACAACGCCTGCGGCCGTGCCCAGCACCACCCCTTCGATGGGCCCGGTGACATTCGCTATGGACACTCCCGATAGCAAACCTACGCTTTCCCTTCCGAGCAGGTTGCCCAGCGCGCCAACGGCTAGGCCGCCGATCGCGGTTCCTGCCACCATCCATCCATCAGCACGGCCGCGCCACGTCAGAGCCGTAGCCATTCCGGCGCCGAGACCCGCACCGGCCAGCAGGCCGAGCGCGCCGATCATCGCCGCCAGGATAAGCACCTGCGCGCCGCCGCCCGTCGCTGCAATCAGGCCGTAGATCAGGCCGGCCACCGCACCTGACGTAAGACCCGCCAGCGTGCAGGCGCCGGCGACATGCGATCCTTGTAGACGCGGCGACTTCGGCAGCTGGTGGGATTGTTCGGCGACGAAGCGATAGCCGTGTTTGGGCACGGTCTCGATGAAGCGCGGATTGGCGGCATCATCGCCCAGCGCGCGGCGCAACGTTCGGATGCATTGCGTCAGCGCCTCGTCCGTAACCGGAATGCCGTGCCAGACCTGTTCCATGAACACGTCCTTGGTTACAAGCTCCCCGCCCCGCGAGACGAGCAGGGCTAGTGCGTCAAAATACCGGCTGCCAAGCGCGATCGGTAGGCCATCCTTGCGCAACTGCCGGTTGTCGCAATCGAGCTGGAACGCGTCAAAGCGCAGGATGCGGGCCGGTTTCTCCATGGCCGACTGGTCTGGTGTCATCTCCCGGTTGAGGCAAGAGTTGAGCGTGATTTCAGCCATTGCTCATGAATCGCTCATGCCTTTCACACGCGGCCCGACCATGGCCGCAGCGGGAAAAACACCGGGAGGCCCGACTATGAACGACCTATCTTCGCCCCGATCGCCGCTTCTGAATGGATGGCGGATCGCCGGCTGGGGCAGCCTTCTGGCCCTGCTGATGCTGCCTGCACTGGCGATGCAGATGACCGGCGAGGTGAACTGGACCGCCGTCGATTTCGCGTTCGCCGCGATCTCGTTGGGCTTTGTCGGAATTGTGGTTGAGCTGGCAGCGCGGTTTGCCCGGCCCGGTGCGCCGCGCATTGGCTACCTGATCGCCGGCTTCACCGCCTTTTTCACCCTCTGGTCGAACGCTGCGGTCGGCATCATCGGCGATGAGGACTCTGTCAATATCTTCTTCTTCCTCATGGTTGCAGCGGCGATTCTTTCCGCGATGGTCGTCCGGTTCCGGCCGGGAGCGATGCGATGGATCGCGGTGTTGCTGGCGATTGGTCAATATGCCGTGGGTATCGCCGCGCTCAGGATGATGCCCGGTCACGCGGTCGAATGGGGCTTTCTCACTATCTTTGCACTGTCGTGGCTGACGGCAGCATGGTGTTTTAACCGTGCTGTTCCCAATCAGACCAGTTAGGCCAAAGCGTGCCGCAGTGGCCGCTTCCTCTGACCAAGGTCGACCAGTAAGGGGTCGTTCCCCGAATGGGGGCTACTTGGAAATGAACCCGAGATATTCGCCATTCGCGGCCCTGAGTGGGCAACGGCGGCCGCCGACCAATTCACGACCTTCAGCGGCCGTGCTGTGGATGACCGTCCGTGCCGAATGCTGCCACCAGATGACGGAGCTTGTCGGGATTACGAACTATATAGATCGCCGCGATGCGCCCATCGCGCACGTCGAGCGCGGTGGTCTGGAGCACGTCGCCACGATCGATACTGATATAGCCGGGCAGACCGTTGATCGTCGCGGTGCGCAGTAGCGTCGGTACTGACGTGTACTTCCGACGCAGCCCGGCGAACAGGCGAAGCGCTCGCTCGATCCCGCGCACCACATTGCGGAAGGCGATCACCTTACCGCCGCCATCGGAATGTATCTCGACATCGCGCGCCAGCATCGCAGACAGTGCGGCAGCATCACCGTCGCGGGCGGCGTCGAAGAAGGCGCGCGCGATCCGATCGGCCTCGGTTGCCTCCACGGTGAAACGCGGTCGCGCATGCTGTACGTGCCTGCGTGCGCGTGAGGCAAGCTGCCGGACAGCGGCGGGCTCGCGTCCCAATGTCGTCGCGACATCAGGGAGCGTCATGTCGAACACGTCGTGAAGCAGGAAGGCGGCACGCTCCAGAGGGGACAGGCGCTCCATTGCAAGCATCAGTGTGAGCGTCACGTCGTCGGCGATCGTATCCTCTTCCTCAGTAGTACCCATCAAGGGTTCAGGCAGCCAGGCACCGACATAGGTCTCCCGGCGCACCCGGGCGGACTTGAGCTGATCGAGGCATAAGCGGGTGACAATACGGGTCAGATAGGCTGCCGGCGTGTCAACGCTCTGCGCCGTTGCCGCCCAACGCAGCCACGCTTCCTGCAGGATATCTTCCGCCTCGCTGAGAGAGCCAAGCATCCGATAGCCGAGACGCAACAGCCTCGGCCGCTCAGCTTCGAAATCGGCGAGACGTTCATCACCGTGCCGCACGAGTGTCCCCCATCGACAATGCTTGGCTACTGCGCGCGTCATCGCGCCAGGCCCAGAGGGCAAGAGCGGTCGTCAGTATAGCCGGTAAGGTCACAGCAGGAAAATCCTGGGACAGCGCACCTGTCCCACATATGCCGACCGCTACCTCCCAGAGATGGAACAACGCGTGGCCGGCAAGCCAGAGGGCGGCCGCGGACCAAAGGGGAACGCGAGACGCCGGTCGCGCGACGCCAATGAGAATCGCGATCGCTACGAGCAGGAAAATCAAACCGATGTCACGGATGAAATGCTGGTTGAACGGGCCGGTGGTGGTGACGCCGGGCACCGCAAAGTACCAGTTTGCTGGTGAGATCACCATAAAGAGCCCGTTCGCAGCGGACGCGAGACCGAGCACTGTGGCCAGTGCGAGCGGAAGTTTCCGGCTCATGCTGCACTCTCCTGCGACTGAGCGGCGAGCCACTCATCGAAGCGCGTGGGAGCAATCCGTGGATTTTCGCCCGGGACCAGCGTCCGGTCGTCGGCAGGCGCGCCGAAATAGTCGCGTTCGGCGGTAGCGCTGATCCGGCGCGGATCGTCGCGAGTGCCGAGCCAGCTAGCCGTAAACTCGGCCAGCGGTGCGCGCTCCGGTCCTGCCACTTCGATGATGCCACCGGCCGGGGCAGCTGTAGCTATCTGGGCAAGCAGCGCCGAGACATCGGATGCGGCGACCGGCTGGAGCGCGATCGCTGGCAGGTACACGGTGTCGCCCCGCGTATAGCCGTCTGCGATGGTGGACAGGAACTCAAAGAACTGCGTGGCGCGCACGATTGTGTAGGGTACGCCACCGCCGGCGATCAGTTGCTCTTGCGCCAGCTTGGCGCGAAAATAACCCGATGCCTGAAGGCGATCGGTCCCCACCACCGAAAGTGCGACGACGTGGCGCACGCCTGCGTCGCGCGCTGCTTCCAACAAGTTGGTCGTTGTGCCGCGGAAGAAAGCGAGAGCGGCCTCGTCCTCGAACGAGGGGGCATTGCTGACATCGACCACGACGGCGGCATCCGTCAGCGCTTGTGCCAGGCCGAAGCCAGTCAGCGCATCGATGCCGGTGCTCGGTGAAGCGGTGACGACCTCATGGCCCTCGGCCCGCAGCAGTCCGACGAGGGGCCTACCAATCAGACCGGTGCCGCCGATGATAACGATCTTCATGTCCATGTCTCCGATGCAAGTGTCTGCCTGCATGACGAGATGGCCACCACCGGTGTGACATGGGACGACAGCGGGAACGAAAAAATATCGGCGCCATGATGTCACAATGCGCCGGCCTACCTCGTCACGTCAGCGAGCGCCGATGCCCGGCGCGGGTGACGAGGAAAGCAAGCATGACCGATATGAAGCGTTTGAACTGGTCGGAAATCGCCCCCGAAGGCGCCAAGGCCCTGTTCGGAGTCCATCATTATGTGACCAAGACTACGGATCTTCCCGAAGAGCTGATCCATCTGGTGTTCCTACGGGTGTCGCAAATCAACGGGTGCGCCCATTGCATCGATATGCACACTCGTGACCTGCTCAAGACCATGGCGATCGACAAGGTCGCGCTGGTCCCTGTCTGGGCTGAGGTGCCGCACCTGTTTTCCGACCAGTATCGAGCGGCGCTGGCCTGGGCCGAGGAAGTGACCAACATCAGCACGACCCATGCCTCGGACAAAGCATATGCGGCTGCTGCCGCCGCCTTTGCTGAAAAGGATTTGGTCGATCTCACACTAGTTATTGCGGCGATGAACGCGTTCAATCGTCTTGGCGCGCCATTTCGCCTTCCCGTCGCCGCGAAGCCATAGGCTCACGAAAGGGGGAGCAACCTTTGCTTTCCCCTTCGGCGGCACGCGACAAAAATGCGTCGTTCGCCGATCGGGCTATGCACGGCAGCTTCCGTCAGAACCAGCCAATCGCTCAGCGCGGAGCCGTTTGGCAAAAACGCGCCTTCTCGTAAGCGTGGGCTGGAGGCCGCAGATCAGGCGGCTGCGGCGATCGGTTGCTGATCTGACCGCCAGTTCCAGGGCATGAGTTCATCCCAGCGGGCAGCAGGCCATTCGCCAGCGATCTTGGCGATGACGTCGGCGATATAGGACTGCGGTTCGAGGCCATTAAGTTTGGCGCTCTCGATGACGGAATAGACGGCAGCGGCGCGATCACCGCCGGCCTTTGACCCGGCAAACAGCCAGTTTTTACGGCCCAAGGCCATCTCGCAGACATTCTGCCCATGTCGGGCACGACGTTGTCGTCTGGTATCGGTGGCATCCCTATTTCGAGCGCACGGTTCGGTGCGAGTATACCGAGGAGCGGGCAAACGGCAGAGTCGCCCACATTGTGGTGAGCCCCGGCGAAGTCATCGTAGTTCCGGCTTGGATGTTGGATCGCGAGGTGTGCGATGCGTTCAGCTTGGGTAGCCCTCAGGTTGCCGTAGATGCGTTGACCGATCTCCATAGCCTCTTGATCGACGCGGACCTTCGTAATGCCCTGCTGAGCGGTTTGAACGCTCAGGAGGTAAACGATGAAGACCTTGCCCCCACCAACGCGGCTGCCGGCGCTGCGCCAGTTGATCATGCCGCTCGACACCAGAAGCCTGGACGGTCTGACGAGAGCCCAGCGCGTCGTCGTGGTGGCAAGCCTAGCCAAGTTGTTGATGGCGGCCGCAGGCGTCTCGGACGAGGAGACGACCAATGACGGGCGGTAACCTCCTTCCGATGGCCTTGCTGAGGCGCAAGGCAGTTGTTTACGTCAGGCAGTCGACGCCCCAGCAGGTCAACGGGAACCTGGAGAGTCAACGTCGCCAGTATGAACTCGTCGATGTTGCGCGCCGCTGGGGATTTCGTGATGTCGAGGTGATCGACGAGGATCTTGGACGCAGCGCGAGCGGTGCAGTGGATCGCCCCGGCTTCGAGCGTCTGGTGGAGGATCTGTGCACGGGTCGCGTCGGCGCCGTATTGTGCCTTGAGGCCTCTCGCCTTTCCCGCAACGGACCCGACTGGCACCGGCTTCTCGAGCTTTGCGGCCAGGTCGATGCTCGTGTCATCGACATCGATGGGGTCTACGATCCGGCCAAGCCGAACGACCGGCTGCTGCTCGGCATGAAGGGCAGTATCAGCGAGTTCGAGCTTTCTGTCATCCGTGCCCGTATGTACGAAGCTGCACGGCAAAAGGCTCAGCGCGGCGAACTGCGCATCAGCGTTCCGATCGGCTACATCTGGCATCGCGACTATGGCCTGAGTTTTGACCCCGACATTCGAGTTCAGGAGGCCATCAGGCACATATTCGCGCGGTTCCGCGAGATAGGCAGCGCTCGCCAAGTGCTCATCGCGCTGACCGCCGAAGGTATGCATTTCCCGCGCCCGTCGGACGGCAAGATGATGGTCTCCTTCGATTGGGTTCCGATCCGTTATCGCAATGTAATTAGCGTGCTCAAGAACCCGTTCTACGCCGGTGCCTATGCCTATGGCAAAACCGAGAAGCGCACCCAGATCGTCGATGGCCGAGTGCGCAAGAGCTATGGGCATCGCAAGTCGTACGACGATTGGGGCATCATGCTCAGGGAGCATCATGACAGCTATGTCAGCTGGGATGAGTTTGAGCGGAACCAAAGGGTCCTGGCGACCAACGCCTACGGCAAGGCCGGCGGCATAAAGTCCGGCCGCGGTGGCAAGGCTTTCCTCGCAGGCATGCTCACTTGTGGTCATTGTGGCCGCCGCCTGTGCGTCGTTTATGTCGGCCGCCGCATCGGCTATCATATCTACCGCTGCGACCGCTCGAACCTCATGCTGGCCCGGCCCCGATGCATGACCACCAATGGCGCTCGAACGGATGTGGCAGTTATGGAGGAACTGCTGCGCGCCGTGGAGCCCTTGGCGATCGACGCGGCATTGGAGGCAGAGCGTATGCATCTTGAAGGCGAAGCGCAGAGGCGACAGCTGGTCGAGCTGGATTTGCAGCAAGCCCGCTATGAAGCCTCGCTTGCTGAGCGACGCTATGCCGCCTGCGATCCCGATAACCGGTTGATCGCCGCTCAGCTGGAGAAGAGCTGGGAAGCGACCCTGCGCCGTGTCGAGGCCTGCGAGGTGCGGCTTAACGAACGACAAGTGCGCGATGACGCCGCCCTGCCGAATTTCGCCGGCTTGGCTCACGATCTCAAAGCGGCGTGGAA
Source organism: Sphingobium sp. SJ10-10 (assembly GCF_036038995.2). Lineage (NCBI taxonomy): Bacteria > Pseudomonadati > Pseudomonadota > Alphaproteobacteria > Sphingomonadales > Sphingobiaceae > Sphingobium > Sphingobium sp. SJ10-10. The sequence continues at coordinate 3,027,296 of NZ_CP158132.1, read as the reverse complement.
TGCCCCCGATGTCGATATGCGGTTCCGGCAAAGGCTGTTGCGCGCGCTGGTGAAGGATATCGTCGCCACCGTCGAAAACGATGGGCAGGAAATCGAGCTTACCATTCACTGGCAAGGCGGGCAGCATTCCCAAGTTCGCATCCGCAAACCCAAGACCGGGGAACATACCAAGAGCACGCCCGAAGAAGCGATGGCAATCATTCGATCGATGGCGACGCGCTGGTCCGATGCCGATGTCGCCGCCACCCTCAACCGTATGGGCATGCGAACGGGTCAGGGCAAGACATGGACTGGGCATCGCGTCAGCTCGCTGCGCCGTGTCCATAAGATTGAAGGCTATCGTTCCGCCGGAACCACGGGTGGTGAATGGCTCACCATGTCGGAGGCGGCAGCCAAGTTCGGCGTCACAAACCACAAAATCCGCCGTATCGTCGAAGCTGGCTTGCTCCCGACCGAACAGGTTATGCCCGGTGCGCCGCATCAAATCCGCGCCGCGGACCTCGAAAAGCCCGAAATCCAAGCCGCGATCTCGCGAAAAGGCCCGTGTCGCACTCAAGACGAAAACCAAAAATCCCTGTTTTCCGCCATTTGAAGAGGAGCAGCACAATGAATCAGGCATCGCCACGCAGCGCATGGCGCGCTCCGCGATGTTGTTGTCGATTTCCAGGCGCCCATCGTCGAGGAAGCGCGTGAGCGCGACCCAGCGCTTGCGGCCATAGGCGATCGCCTTGGCCATCTCGGACTTGGGCGAGAGACGGCGCAGGGCATCGTCGAGTGCCTGGCGCAGCTCGTCGATCAATGGCTGGGTGCGGTCCTGCCGGCTTCGTCGTCGGATCCCGGGTTGCTGGCCGCGAACCTCTGCCTCGATCTCATAGAGCTGGCCGATGCGTTCCAGCAGACCGGTGGTGAGCGGCGTCGGCTTGGTGGCGTGGATGTCGAATATCTTTCGCCGGAAATGGCTCTTATGTCGATCTCGACATAAGGCGCATTATCCAGAGCATGGTTTTATCTGGGGCGTTTTGGGATATAATCCGGGCTTGCCGGAGATTTCGGCGCACTGGGCTCCAGATAAAAGCAGCGACCTCGCAGTCGGGGGCCGCCGCGCGGGGGGCGACGTTGCAGATACCATTGCGTACCAGGTCGACGATCGAGGACTATGTCGCCACGCAGGAGTGGCGGCGCGCGCGACTGTTGCGCTGCCCGCTCCATCCGAGCGGCGGCTGTGCATTTCGGCGGCACGGTAGCTATGCGCGCCTGACCAGTCCGGGTGTACGGATCGCTCGCTGCTACTGCCCACAGGGGCACATAACATTCAGCCTGCTCCCGGATTTTCTCGCCGCTCGCCTGCCCGGTTCGCTTGCCGCGATCGATCGCATCGTTGGGATAGCCGCGTCGGAACGAAGCATGGAAGCCGCCGCAGACGCAGCGCGCGGCCCGGATATTTCCCTTCCAGGCGCGGTGCGCTGGCTTCGCCGCCGCGTTGTCGCGGTGCGCAGATCCGTTGCCGCCGTCAAATTGATGGCGCCCCGGCTGGCGAGGCCGGGCTTGCCGGTGAGCGACGTTCCGGCCCTTGCGACGCTCCGCCTAGCCCTTTCCCCGGAGCTGTTGCACTGTATTCCGGCCCCCTTGGGACTCCGACCCATCCAGAGGATAGGCAGTGTCGGCGATGCCGATGGCTCTTGCCAACACGATGCGGGGCGTGATCACGTTTTCAGCGTCAGCTACGCTTTGCCGATCGAGGTAAAGCCATGCCCGTACATGTCGATCATATCGCCGCAGCCGACCCTGCCGCGCCCACCCCCGACGATATCCGCCGCATCTGGAGCGCCGAGCGGCGCCTTGGGGCAGGAACAACGATTGTTTATCTGATCCGCATCCAGCAGTTTCGTACCTATTGCGCCTTGCACGGCCTGGTCGAGCGAGAAGAGTTGACCCTTGAACGCGTTGGCCGCTTCAAAGACTGGTATGCGGAGCGACGGGGGCTAGACCCGCTTTCTCTCAGACTTTCCAGCAGCGCCCTGCTGTCGCTCAGCCGTGTCTATCATTGCTTGGGGCTTGCCCCACCTGACTGGCGACCGCCTCGTCCAGGGAAGGCTTTGCTGCCGCCGTTGCTCGCGCAGTATGCCGCCTATCTGACCCAGCATCGCGGTAATCCAGAGGTGACGGTTCACAAAAAGCTGGGCCACATCGGTAAGCTTCAGGATTACTTGATTCAGGCCGGCAAGGACTGGCACTCGATGCAGATAACCGATGTCGATGCATTTCTGGTTGGCCGCGCCGCGCGATATTCCCGATCGCATGTGAGCGATCTTGCTTGCACGGTACGCTGCTTTTCCCGTTTCCTGCACTGGAGTGGACAGAGTCCGGTCGATATCAGCGAGGCCGTGATCGCGCCCGTGCAACGACGGCACGAGCGACCGAGACGCGCCCTTTCCTGGGACAATGTGAAGCGGCTCCTGATGGCCGTGGACAGATCAAGTCCGCAGGGCCTTCGCGACTACGCGATCCTGCTGATGATGAGCACCTATGGCTTTGGCGCCGGCGAGATCATCCGCTTGCAGTTTCGGGATATCGACTGGGATAATAGCACACTGTCAGTCCTTCGCCCAAAGACGGGCGTTGCATTCACGCTGCCGCTGTTGCCACCCGTCGCCAAGGCGCTGGCAGAGTATCTACGCCACGGCCGGCCCGCTGATACACCCACCCGCCATCTTTTCGTGCAGATGAAGATGCCGCTGGAGCCATTCGCGGCTTCGAGCGCGATACGCCACATCGTGATGAAGCATGCGAAGATCGCGGGGATCGATGCACCATTTCTGGGCAGCCATGTATTGCGACATTCTCACGCGGCGCGCCAGATAGACCTGGGTGCGCGGCCCCAAGTGATATCGGATCTCCTTGGTCACCGGGATCCAGAGTCGGTCTCGGCCTATGTGCGGATCGCCACCGCGTCCCTGCGCGAGATCGCATTGCCGGTGCCGACATGACCACCGTCATCGTCCTGGAAGAGTTAAGGAACGACGCCGCGAGCTTCCTGGCGTTCAAGCGCGCCATGGGCCATCCCTATCGACGCGGCGAGTTTGAGATCGAACGCTTCCTTCGCTTCGTCGAAGACCAGTGGGGCGACGATGTCGATATTTCGCTGGCCGAAGCGATTAGCCGCTGGTGTGGGCGTTTGCCCGACCGCAAGGCCGTCACGCTCGGCAACGAGTTCGGGGTCATTCGTCAACTTTGCCTGCATCGCCGTCGTCGCGATCCCACCAGCTATGTGCCCGAGCACGCCTTTGCGCCGGTGAAGGAGTCGACGTTCTTTCCTTACATTTTCAGCCGCGACGAGATCCGCTGCATTCTCGCCGCCGCGTCAGCGCACCAAGGCCGCTTCATATGGGCATCTATGCTGCGAAGGCTGATTCTCGTGCTTTACTGCACCGGCCTCAGGCTCGGCGAGGCGGTGCGTCTGACCATGGATGATGTCGATCTCGACCGTGGGACCTTGCTCATACGCAACAGCAAGCGGCGTACGCGTATCGTCCCCATGCGCGACGATCTTGTCGCAGAGCTTGGCCTCTATGTCGATGATCGATGCCGGGTGCTTCACGATCGTGGTCAAGGGGATTGCGAAGCTCTGTTCGTTCGCCTCAACGGCGCGCCACTCCATACCCACGCGGCGTCCGACGCTATTCGCAAGCTCCTGCGCCGCCTCGATATTAAGCCTGCGCAGGGGCGCGTCGGAGCGCGCCCATATGAGTTTCGGCATGCGTTCGCGGTTCACCGCCTGACAGCATGGGCGGAGGAAGGTGCTGACATTCACGCCAAGCTCCCCTGGCTTTCGGCCTATCTCGGGCACCAGAACGTCATTGGCACCGAGGTCTATCTGAAGGCGACGCCGCAACTCCTGGAACTCGCGAGCACGCGCTTCGAACAACATATGCGACACGCCAGGCAGCCACGATGAGTAAGGCAGGACCTCAGATGCTGTTCGCTTTGGTGGAGTCGTTCTTCTCCAACTATCTGCCGCGTCAGCGCGGCGCGAGCCCACATACGACGCGCGCCTATCGCGACACGCTCAAGCTGCTGTTTCAGTTCGTTGCCCAGCGGCGCGGCCGCGAGGTCGCCGCGCTTGTGCTGGAGGATCTCGACGCCGACACCGTCGCTGGGTTCCTCGATCATCTCGAGGGCGGAAGATCCAACTCCACCGCGACGCGCAACTGCCGCCGTGCCGCGCTTCGCAGCTTCTTCAAGCACCTCTTGCGCAACGATCTCGACAATGCGCTCCGTTACACGCAGGTGTTGGCGCTGCCGTCGAAGCGGGCGAGGCAGAAGCCCGCAACCTACCTCGAAGCAACCGACGTGCGGGCCATCATCGCCCATCCCGATCGGCGGACCCGCAGTGGCTGGCGCGATTACACGCTGCTGCTTTTCCTCTATAATTGCGGCGCCAGAGTGAGCGAAGCAACCGGCCTGCTGTGGCAGGACCTTCAACTGACGCCACCGCACCAGGCCCGATTGCGTGGGAAGGGCCGCAAGGAGCGGCTCGTTCCGTTATGGCGCGAGACGGCCGACGCGTTGCGGCGCCTGCAAAACCTGTCGGGCGCTGCGGGCCAGCAGCATGTTTTCATGAACCGCCACGGCCAACCGCTGACCCGCGATGGAGTCGCGTACATCCTTACCAAGCATGCCTCGCCAGTCGTCCAGGATCGACCCAGGCTGGCGCGTGACCGCATCACTCCTCACGTTTTCCGCCACAGCTGCGCCGTCGCGCTCCTGCAGTCGGGCACCGACGTGACCGTGATCCGCGATTATCTCGGTCATTCCAGCATCGCGACCACGAACCGGTATATCTCGACGAACCTGAAGATGAAGCGCGATGCGCTACAGAACTTTTGGAAGCACGCCGGTATCGAACCCGCAAAGGCCACGCCTTGGAAGCCAAAGCCGGATCTGCTTTCGTACCTGCGGTCCCTATGATTTTATCACGAGATCCACACTGACCTTTCCCGCCGATCCCGGACGTCAGAATCGCGTCGCCCCAGATAAAACCATGCTCTGGATAATGCGCCCAGCAAGCAACCTCGGTGACGCGGTTCGTGTCGTAGAGCTTGTCGTAGCCGGCATAGCCGTCGGCCTGGAGATAGCCCGTGAAGTTGGCCAACTGCCGCTGGGGATGCGCGCCGGTGCGATCGGTGGTGAACTCATACCAGACCAGCGACGGGGTCGTGGCACCGGAGCCGCGATCGTCGACGGCGTAAGCCCAGAGCCTGCCGGTCGCCGTCTTGCCGCGTCCCGGATCAAGCATGGGAACCGGCGTATCGTCGGTATGGATCTTCGAGGCGGTCAGGCCGACCTCGCGAATGCGACTGACGATCGGGTCGAGCAGCACGGATGCTTGCCCGACCCAGCCCGCCAGCGTCGAGCGGTCGATCTCGACCCCCTGCGCAGCCATGATCTCGGCCTGGCGGTAAAGCGGCAGATGATGGTCGAACTTGGAGACGACGACGTGGGCCAGCGTGCCGAAGGTCGCCTTGCCGCGCGCTATCGCCTTTACCGGTGCGGGCGCCTGCACGATCTTCTCGCAGGACCGGCAGCTATACTTGGGCCGGATGGTCCGAATGACACGCCACTGCACCGGCACGGCATCGAGCATCTCGTCGCTATCCTGTCCCAGCGGCCGTAATGCCCCACCGCAGCCGGGACAGGTGCAGTTGCCCTGCTCGGGTTCGATCCGCTGCTCTTCGCGTGGCAGATGGGCGGGCAGCGCCCGAACAGGCGACGGTCGATCGGCCTGTGTCGGATCGGCTCGACGCGCGGCAGCGACGATGGCCTCGCCTTCGAGTTCTTCGAGCGCCAGTTCAAGCTGGGCGATCTGGGTGTCGAGCTTCTCGGACGACTTGCCGAACTGCATCCGCTTGAGGCGCGCGATCTGCACGCGCAACGTGTCGATCAGGATGTCGCGAGCCGAAATATCGGCGTGGGCGGCCGCCAAAGCAGCTTCGAGCTCGGCGATCCGAGCGTCTTTGTCAGCTGTGGAAAGGCCTGCGTCCGACACCGCGATCCTATAGCGGAACAGCGGCCGTAATGCCAGAAAAAGCGCCGAAAAATGGGCGTTTTACCCCGCGAGTGATGGGGTGAAAGTGCGCTCCGGCCGTCGCCAGTCGATGCCTTCCAACAGCATGGAAAGCTGGGCCGCGGTCATCACCACCGACCCGGCCTTGGTCGATGGCCACACGAACCGGCCCCGGTCCATCCGCTTGGAAAACAGGCACATGCCCTGGCCATCATACCAGAGCAGCTTGACCAGATCGCCCCGCTTGCCCCGAAAGGCGAACAGCGCGCCGGAATGCGGGCTTTGCTCCAGAACCTGCTGCGTCATCACGGCAAGGCCGTCAAAACCCTTGCGCATGTCTGTCGCGCCGCAGGCCAGGAATATCCGCGTCGATGGCGGCAGCGGGATCATCGCGTCAGGATGCCGATCACCCGCGAAAGAGCATCGGCATCGACCGTGGCATCCACGCTTACCCTGATGCCCGACGGCAGCTCGATGCCAATCACGCCGCCGCTGCGCGCCGCGACCGCTGGGGCGGGTAAGGCTGGCTGCTCGCTGATCTGCACTTCCGCAAAAACAGGCTCGATCGGCTTGCGCACCCCGGTCAGTTCGCCGGACATCGCCTGGCGCCGCCATGTGTAGATCGAGCCGCTGCCGACATCATGGCGTTCACAGGCCGCGCGCACGCAGCCCTCCGGGCCGAATGCATCCCGCAGCACGGCCAGCTTCTGCTCCACTGTCCAGCGCCGCCGGCCCGACACCCGGCTAACGACCTCTATCCGACTACTCATACGACCACTCGTATGAGTAGTCGCTGCACTGCTCGCTGAATCCTCAATCTCGTCCGACACCGGCCACCCCCGCTCAAAGAGCGGCAATCATCCCGGCGAATGGCCCGCGCGCAAGGCGGCCGTCAGACCCCGCTTACCCTTCTCCACCTGGACGATGATGTGTTCCGGCCATGCTCGCTAGCCGCAGGCAGCCGTTTCGTCACGCGCCAGTGCATTGCCAAGTTCCTTGGCTGCCCTATTACTAACAGAGAAAGGAGCCCCGGCTGGCTCGGGGCTCCCCTGTCCATCCTCGCGAGCTTCCCCGAACGGGGCGGACGACAATGCAACGCAGATGGGCGCCATCGGGTTTCCGGCAACAGCTCGTAGCCGTAAAGTTGCGGGCACCTGCGCGGATCGTCCGCACCGAACATTCGCTCAAGCCGCTTCGCGCTCTTCCTCGTGACCCGAGCAGGCCGCCATCTGGTCCTTGACTGCCAGCTTCAGCTTCTTGAGCTGGCCGATCAGGAAATGGCGCGGAGGGAGACGCTTCTCCTCTTCGCGAATTTCGGCATCGAGACGCGCATGTTCGCGCTCGAGGTAGCGCAGATAGTGGTCGTTCATCGTCGAGTTCCTCATGTTCGATGATGGGGCCCGGCCCCAGCCGGGCCCTACGTGTATCAGTACTCCATCTCGGGCATCGCGGCCTTGGCGCCCTTGTCGTCCTTGGGCGCTTCGGCGACGAGCGCCTCGGTCGTGATCAGGAGCGAGGCCACCGAAGCGGCATCCTGGAGCGCAGTGCGGACCACCTTGGCGGGATCGATCACGCCGGAGCCGACCAGGTCCTCATACTGGCCGGTGGCGGCGTTGAAGCCCCAGTTGTAGTCCTCGCTCTCCAGGAGCTTGCCGACAATGAAGGCGCCGTCCTCGCCGGCGTTGTCGGCAATCTGCCGTGCCGGCGCGCGCAGTGCCCGGCGCACGATATCGATGCCCGACTGCTGGTCGTCGTTCGCGGCCTTGAGGCCGTCGAGCGCCTTGAGAGCGCGCAGCAGCGGAATGCCGCCGCCGGGCAGGATACCTTCCTCGACCGCGGCGCGGGTGGCGTGGAGCGCGTCGTCGACGCGGTCCTTCTTCTCCTTGACCTCGACCTCGGTCGCGCCGCCGACGCGGATCACCGCTACACCGCCCGCGAGCTTGGCCACGCGCTCCTGCAGCTTCTCGCGGTCGTAATCGCTCGTCGTGGTCTCGATCTGCGCCCTGATCTGCGCAACGCGGGCATCGATGTCCGAACGCGCGCCAGCGCCATCGACGACGGTGGTGTTGTCTTTGTCGATGATGACCTTCTTGGCGCGGCCGAGCATGCCGATTGTGACGCTCTCGAGCTTGGTGCCGAGTTCCTCGCTCACGACATTGCCGGCGGTGAGGATCGCGATGTCCTCGAGCATCGCCTTGCGGCGATCGCCGAAGCCCGGCGCCTTGACCGCCGCAACCTTGAGGCCGCCGCGCAGCTTGTTGACGACGAGCGTCGCCAGCGCCTCGCCTTCGACGTCCTCGGCGATGATAAGCAGCGGTCGGCCCGACTGGACGACCTGCTCGAGCAGCGGGATCATCGCCTGCAGGTTCGAGAGCTTCTTCTCGTGGATGAGGATGTAGGGATCGTCGAGTTCGACCTTGAGCTTCTCCGTGTTCGTGACGAAGTAAGGCGAGAGATAGCCGCGGTCGAACTGCATGCCCTCGACCGTCTCGAGCTCGGTTGCGAGGCTCTTGGCCTCTTCGACCGTGATCACGCCCTCGTTGCCGACCTTCTCCATCGCGTCGGCAAGGATCCGGCCGACCTCCTCGTCGCCGTTCGCCGAGATGGTCGCGACCTGCGCGATCTCGCTGTTGGCGCTGACCTTGCGCGCATGGGCTTCAAGGTCCTTGACCACGGCGCCGACGGCGAGGTCGATGCCGCGCTTCAGGTCCATCGGGTTCATGCCGGCAGAGACCGCCTTCGAGCCCTCGCGCACGATCGCCTGGGCGAGCACGGTCGCGGTCGTGGTGCCGTCGCCGGCCTTGTCGTTCTGCTTCGAGGCCACTTCGCGCAGCATCTGCGCGCCCATGTTTTCGAACTTGTCCTTGAGCTCGATTTCCTTGGCGACGGTGACGCCATCCTTGGTGATGCGCGGCGCGCCGAACGATTTCTCGATGACCACATTGCGGCCTTTGGGGCCCAGGGTCACCTTCACTGCGTTGGCCAGCGTATCCACGCCGCGCAGCATGCGATCACGCGCGTCGGACGCAAACTTCACTTCCTTGGCAGCCATTGCCTCGTCTCCTTTCTTCGATATCCTTCCAAGTGTCAGAGGATGCAGGTCGCTGTCAGGCGGCCTGCTTGAGTTGGGCCGCAGCCTCGATCACGCCGAGGATGTCGCTCTCCTTCATGATGAGCAGATCCTCGCCCTCGATCTTGACCTCGGTCCCCGACCATTTGCCGAAAAGCACGCGGTCGCCCGCTTTGACGGCGAGTTCAACGAGCTTGCCGCTGTCGTCGCGCAGTCCCGCGCCGACGGCGACCACTTCGCCTTCCTGCGGCTTTTCCTTGGCGGTGTCGGGGATGATGATGCCGCCCGAGGTCTTCTCCTCGGCTTCGATGCGGCGGACGACCACACGGTCGTGCAAGGGGCGGAAATGCATGCATAACCTCCAGATGCAAAACTGAGATGTGATAGGCCTGCCGATCCTTCGAACGACAGGTGACGCGGAATTAGGAAAGGTCATTTTTCGCGTCAAGATGGCGAGCTAAAATTTTTGGCACTCGGAGGCGCTGAGTGCCAAACGCCAGCTTATCAAGTTGTTCCAGTGCGACTTTCCCTCTTGACGCGACTCGCCTGCGTTCCAAAATTTGCGGCGCGGGCCGCTGCGCCCGCAGATGAGAAAGGAGCGACACAAAGGAAGGAGGCACAGCCATGTCGCAGCCATTTTCCCGTTATCTTCATCCCTTCGACGTTGCGCACAACCCGAGCCTGGAGCCGGAAGTGAAGCGCGCAATTCTGGCATCCTGGGCGTCCGACCGTTCCGCCGTGCGCGACCATCCCGACCTGCGCAAGCCCCCCGGCGCCAGGCGGGCAGTGCCGATTGATGACATCCTTGCCGCCATGCATGCGATCGACAGGTCCGCGGAAGGTCCCCGCGCTTCGCCATGAGCCGACGGGATTTCATCAGGCAGTTCGAGGGTCATCGGCTTACGACGGCAGAAATTCATTACTACCGCCCGGATGCGCCCTCGCTGCTGCAGCTATTCGTTTGGCAGGAGTACGATCTCGCGCCCGACTTTCCGGTGCTGTTCGCGTTTCTCGAGCATTGGCGGCGCGAGATCGAGGCCGCACTCCACTCGGTGCGCATTTCGCATGACGGGATGATCCGCCCTACCGAGTGGCGCGCGGTCGATGGCGTGATCGATATCCAGTGAAGCGCTTGTCTCTCAAGCGGTGGCGCAAGCCGAAGCCGGACGACGTGCCGGTGCGCCTGCCCTTCAGCGACATCATGGAGTTCGCGATCGCGCTCGTGTCGATCTCGCCGTGCGAACTGCGAGCGCTGGGCTGGACCTTTGCTCAACGAAAGCGACTGCTGGATCACATGCTGGCTTGTGGCCGTGCCGCCGAGGGCATCGAGCCGAACATGCTGGCCACCAAACAGATCGAGCTGCGCTTGCCGAAGAAGGACCTTGTCCGCTTGCAGCAATTCGCGGTGCGCGAACTGCCCAAGGCGGCGAGCAACGCGGCGGTGATCGACCGCGTGCTCACCGCCCTCGACCAGGCATGGCATCGACACGAGCGTCCATCACACACTGCAAGCTCTGGCGTGCAATCCTCGCCTACCTGAAGCGCGCCCCAGGTTATGCAGACCTGCGATCATCCTCCTCATTGGCGGCCGTGCTAGCGCATGGGAACTTGCCGCAGCACAGAGCATGCGGACCCGTGGGCCAGCAGCAAAGCGCAGGGCCCAAGGCATCGATTATAGCCGGTCGGATTTGCCCTAGCGATGGCGCCGTCCGGCATTCGAAGATGAGACCCTGCCTCTGACAATATCGCTCGGCCGCCGCGCGGTCGGGAAAGCGCAGCTCGATCGTCGAGAGCGGATCGCCCCCGCCGGTCCAACCCATCAGCGGATCGGCAACTTGGCCCCAGCGCTGGGCGAACCTGACCCGCCATGCACTTTGGCGGCGTCGGCCGCCGTTTGTCGCAGGGGCCAGCGGCTCGATGATGGCCTTCGCGCCGCGCGGAAACGGGGTCGCACCCGCGACGGCGACCGCTACATTGTCGTTAGCCGAAGGCCCGGACTCGAAAGTCCGGGCCCGGCCGTCAACGGGCGCCGCCATTGACGGGAATTCGGCGGGCGCTTTGTTCCGCCGCCTCCGACCGCGGCAGAGTCACCGTCAGCACGCCGTTCTTGAAAGTGGCAGCGACCCTGTCGTGTTCGATGCCCTTGGGCAGGCCGATGCGGCGCTCGAAGCGGCCATAGCTGCGCTCCGAGTAGCCGCGATCCTTGTCCTCGACTTCGGACTTTTTTTCGCCGCGCAGGGTCAAGGCGCCGTCCTCGACGAAGATCTCCACGTCCTTCTCGTCGAGGCCCGGCAGTTCCGCCGTCACGCGAATTTCCTTGTCGGTCTCGCCGAGCTCGAGGTGCGGCCATCCCGACATGCGGTCAAAACCGGCAAAGGCGGGCATGCCAAAGTTGCGAAAGACATCGTCGAAGAGACGGTTCACGTCGCGGTGGAGCGACTGCAGTGGATGGGGGTCCCTTTCCCGTTCGGCGCTCACCGGAACGGGCAACCGGTTTTCCTGCCGGCTCCAGGGAATGAGATCACGAATAGCCATGATGACATCTCCTTTTCTGGCTGGACTAAGGGCTGAACCTGCCGGACGCCGCGTGCGGGGGGGGTCGGGAGGCGGCGCCGGCAGGCCGGTGGACGCGGTTCAGGCAGGCTCGCTCGCCTTTTCCTTCACCTCGTCCAGTCGCTTGCTGTCGGATGCATTGCCGCCGATCTCGATCCGACGCGGCTTCATCGCCTCCGGCACGACGCGCGTCAGTTCGATCGACAGGAGGCCGTGCTCGAAGTTCGCGTTGCCGACCTCGATGAAATCGGCGAGCTGGAAGCGCCGCTCGAAGGCCCGGGCCGCGATGCCGCGATGCAGGTATTCGCCCTTGTCGGCGTCATCGGCACGCTTGCCGGCCACCGAGAGCAGGTTCTGATGCGCGACGATCTCGATATCCTCGGGCTTGAAGCCGGCGACCGCGACGGTGACACGAAAATTGTCGTCGTCGATCTTCTGGATGTCGAACGGCGGATAGCCATCGTCCTCGCGCGCACCCGCTTCGAGCAGGTTGAACAGGCGATCGAAACCGACCGTAGATCGGCGATAGGGCGTAAAATCAAAGTTCGGTCTCATCTCCAAATCCTCCATTTGAGCAATTTGGGCATGAGATGCGCCGGTATCGATGAGCCGGCGCTCTCGATGTCCAACCGGACCCGGTTTGGCGTCCGGTATCATTGAGCTAATTTTAGTCGCGCGGCTTTCAAGATGTCTCGGCCAAAAAAATGAGCAGGGAGCGGACACTGCGCTACCGAGGCGTCAGTAAGTGGGTAGGAACCTGATCTCACTTCGCAAATTTACCCGGCGATTCAGCCCGAGAAAGGAGGTTCAAGGCTATGGAATGGAAGTTAGTGCGCGAGGACAACGGCAGTATCGCGGTAGAGAACGGCGACCTCGATAGCGAATTTGCAGCGCTGACCTGGGCGCGGCATTGGCTCGAGAATAATGCAGATCACGACCGCTATCGGCTTCAGCCCGAGGCAGACGATAGGCCGATGTTAATGATCCGCACCGTTACCGGACAATGGTATGGGATGCTTATTGCCGCCGAAGCAGGCGCCACTTAGCTGGCTGCGCCTTGCGGCCACGTCATATCGGGTGGTCTGGGAACGATGCTGGAACTTCAGAGACAGATGCAAGGACGATCCGCCAATCACCCGCGATGAGGGTGCTGCTGACTGTAGGAGCGGCGCGAACGTCTGCGCCATCGGAAACCCGCCATTCAAAGCCAGGATGGCGAATGGCGGCTTCGTCCCAGATTTCGTCACCCCAACGATGAGGCAACAACCGGCCCCGTCATGCAGTTTGGAAGTAAAGCTGACCGGAGTAGGGACGGAGTTCGTCTCGTTATATTCCAAGTCATACCATCAGAACCCAGGGAAAATGTGGGAACGCCCGTGGTAACTGATTTGTATATTTCCAGATTATCAGCCAAAATCAATGCGATAAATCGCTTGACTGGTGACCCCTACGGGAATCGTGAATTATTCATAAGTATTTGATAAATATACAAATAAATCCACTTCACACTTGCCGTGCCATCACAAGACCCATCACGATCAGGGTGCTGCCCGAAGGTATCGCTTCATCGCAATCGACAATCCGCTATGTAATTGATCCCGGAGGCTCTGGCCCCATAGACATTCAAAGGGGTGGGAAAAGCGTACACCATGGACCCGCAGAGACACAAATGCGTTCTGTGGAGGCCGGTTAATCCTCGACATAGTAGATTGACTCGATTCGCCGCCGATCTCCACCTCGCCTCAACTGAACGATGATGTCGATCGAGCGACGGACATAGGTGACCACGTCGCTCCAGCTCATTCTCATACCGGTCTGCAAGACAAGCAAGGCGAGTTGGTCAATCGCTCGGGCCGGAGAATCCGCATGAATGGTGCTCAACGACCCCGGATGGCCGGTGTTGATAGCACGGAGGAAGGTCGAGGCTTCGCTCCCCCTGATCTCACCGAGGATTATTCGGTCCGGTCTCATGCGCAATGCGGCAATAAGAAGGTCCTCCGCAGTGATCGCAGCCTCGCCCATCACCCCTCGCGGAGCGAGCAACCCGACCGAATTCTCATTGCGGGGGTTCAATTCCGGCGCATCCTCGATCAGTATCAGGCGCTCATGGGCGGGAATTTCGCTTAGCAGGACATTGAGGAACGTCGTTTTCCCCGACGAGGTGCCTCCGGAAATAAGAATGTTGCGACGTTCCCGCACGGCATCGCCAAGAAAACTGGCATCGCCTTCTTCCGGAATCACGAACATGGCATCGGTGGCGCAGCCATTGTCTACGGCCAATAACTCCGCCTCCACCGGGCTGCCAATTTGGTAGTCTTTCAGCGAAAGATCTGACGCAACATGCTTACGAATGGCGAAGGCGATGTCGCCCCTTGTCGCTGGAGGAAGGACAATCTGGATACGCTCACCGGTAGGCAGACTTGCCGCCAACAAGGGATGTTCACGATTGATGCCCTGGCCCGTGATAGCGGCGATCTGCCTGGCTAGCCGACCTAGGACTTCGGCCTGAAGTTCGGGTATCGTTATTCGATCGATACTCCCGCCCAACGTCTCCAGCCAGATTTCACCAGGCTGATTGATGTAGATATCGGTAACATCTCTCCGCCCCAAATACGCCCCGAGCGGTGCAAGGCAACTTTCAAGATAGATATTGGTGGCCGAATTGCTCATCGCTCGACCGTCGAAAAATCGAGATCCTTCGCGACGAACACGGAGATGCTTTTCCCTTGTCGCACCTTGAGGGTTGGCTGGACCTTATCGGGCGATGCAATGGGCACAGCCTGACCAGGGACGGGAATGGCATAGATGACCGCCCCATCGCTGATCTTGTTCGCCGCGACCTGAGACCCGACGCTGAGCACCGATTGTAGGATTGCTCCACCGAAACGTTCGAAGAAGTGGGAATTGACCTTGCCTTCCACACCCGCCCGGCCCAGCGGATCGGCAGCGGGGGAATCGAGACTGATTACGGCTCCATCGGGTCGCATCAGCCGCTGCCATTGAATCAATGCCCGCTTCTGACCAGGTGCCAAGTCGGCCTTATATTCCCCGATCAATCGACTGCCTTTGGGAATCAATACCCGGCTGCCATCAAAACCAAAGACATCGCGCGAGATGATCGCGCGCGCATAACCGGAGCGCGTTGAATCCAACGCCGTTTCGAGGACAGCGGTGATGAGCGTCCCCTTGGGCACTGTCATCGAGGGATTGACGAATGACGACGCCCTGACCCGATCGGCCTGATTCCCCGTCTCCGGGCCGCGATCAGCTATGATAGGTCGCGGGGCACCGGCGGCATAATTGGTCTGCGGTGATAGTGGGGGAACATAGGGTGTTGGCGGATAGGACACGACCTGCGGACCCACATTCTGCTGGTAACGCGGCGTTGCCGCTGGTCTGGAGCGTGGTTGATGCGAGGGTGCCTCCGTCGCATTTGTCGGCTCAGCTTCCGCTTGCGACACGGTGGTCGAGCCGAGTTGTTCCATTCCTGGCCGTTCAGACGACGCTCTTATGGTGGCTGGCGGAATGAACAGATCGGGCGATGATGCGATAGCTGCTGCGGACTGGTCGTTCATTGGACCAATAGTTGGCGCCGTAATGGTCTGGCGGTGGTTCTCGAGCGTCGCGAACAAAATAACGGCTGCGACCGTAATGGCTGACGCGAAAATCCACACGCCGCGATTTCCACTCGCGCCAGCGACCAGCGGCCGGATATCATGCCGGTCGGGTGATGGCCCTTCCGTCATTTCGATTTGGCTCCGATCCGCCTCGCGGTCGCAACCGCATCGTCGATCCGGAAAACCAACCTTTCATAAATGCGGTCCAGGGTGAATGTCTCGCCACGCATATATCCATTCACAATCTCTTCATGTCCCTGATGATCCACGGCAAAGACGGCAGGCATTGCCTGCGACGACTCCCATTGAATATAGGTGCGCGCGCCGTCGTCATGAATGGCGGCGGGCCGTACATCGCGATTGCCCGTGACTTTGTACGCTACCCGGTCAGCAGCACGCGGCGTCTGCCCATCCGCCAGGTTATTGTGCTGTCTTGAATCGGCCATTTCACCCGGATCATCGGCATTGCCCCAAGCTCCGGGGTTGTTGGCTGGGAGAACAGGCTCCGATTGCGGCCAGGCCGCATTTGCGACCAGAAAGGGAACGAGAATAGCCAATTTCATTGGGCAGCTCGGATGGGCGCGGGCGCGACGCGCGGGGGCAATGGGCTAGCCACTGACCCGGCTTCTGATCCCTCCGAAGGAAGCGTGGGTGGGATTTCGGCATCGCGCCGGTAGCGCACAACCTGGAATCCCAGCGGATTGAGCAGGCGATCCGCCGCGCTCATGGCCGCCCCGGAAAATTGATACGTCACGACCGCCGACCATGGCTGCGCCTCCTGCCTGCGGCCTCCAGGGTTGGTGCGATAGGTTGCAAAACGGACGAGGGATGTATTGGGACTCAGCGATGAAATGCTGCGAATTTCCACTTCCACAAGCGCGCGTCGCGGCAAGGTTGCCAGCGGACTGGCGGGATTGGATGCCTGCATTTCATCAACATAGCGCTTGCGGGCATCCCCTGCTGACCACAATGTTGCCTTGCGATAGTCCTCCTTGAGGCTCTCGATCTGGAAGCCTTCCCGGGCGATGACATATTGGGCGAGGAAGGAACGGGTCAGAGCTTTGTCCGGCGCGATCGTGTCACGTGCCAGCGGCTCAAGCGCTTGGACATAGCCCGTCTGCCGATCGACCAGAAGAGTATAAGGCACGACCGTTTTGAGCGGAGCCAGTGCCACGATGGCAAGGGCTTCCGCGATCGCCACGACGACCGCGATCGTGGAGATTGTCCAGGCGGTCCGAAGGGAGGACCGTTGCCGACGTTCACGATCGAGCGCCCAGCCTTCAGACTGTCGATAATAGTTCGCCAACTCGTCATTTACCTGCTTGTTCATGCCCTGCGGTCTCGTTGTTCGTGCGAAGCGGTCGAACGGCTGAACGTCCTCCGATAGCTGCTTCCGAGTGTTGCTCCACCTGGCCGAATGGGCACCGGCATTGGGGTAGGAGCGGAGCCACCCGATGCCAACGCGCCGGTCAGTGCGTGCCCGCCCTCTGCCAGAACCTTCTGCTCTTCCCTGCGCACTGATTTCGCTACGGATGCAGCGATATCATGGGCGCGATCCGGCCGATCGATTTGAACTAGGTCTGTTCGTGAAGACGCGTCGAAAGGGCGAAGCAAGGTTTCTCGGGTAAAGATATCCGGAACGGCCAACCGCAGGCCTATATGGGGGAAGAATGCTACGCGGGCGATAAGTGTAACCACGCCGATCATGACGCCTGCATATACCAACGACAGCGCCGCCATTTCGGTGGCAGCGGCCGGGGTGAATTCTCCAGTGCCACGCCGGACGATCGCATCAGCGAGCCATGGCTCGAAAATAGTCAGGCTGACGCCTTGGACGAGCGAAATGCCAAGGGAGCCAAGTGCTGTAAATCCCAATCCCCTGATCCACCCCTGGAATAAGCCCGACGAACCGCTGAACAGGAGAAAGGCGCCGAATAGAGGGGCCAAGGCCAGAAGAATGCCAGCCCCCAAGCGAACGACCGCATAGGGCGCGATCGTTCCGACGAGGAAAAGCAGCCGTCCCCATCCAAAGCCTGCCTCGTCCTGCAGAGCGATTCCGCGAAACGCGTCGCGCATATCGCTGCCGGGAAGCCGACCCGTGCCGTTCGCGGTCATCGTCACCAGACCATCATCGGCGCGCTGAAGGCGATAACGCAGGTCATTGTCACTCGTTGGAATGCCCGCACCGGTGGCCACGGCGTGAGCGATTTCGACAGGGCCATTCATGATAAGATCATAACCGATTACGCGCCAGGCTGGCCAACTTGTGGCCAGGGTGAGGACAATGCCTATCCGCAGGACGGCTCCCATGGCGTCGCCTGTTTTGAATGAATAACCCAGAGCCAGTCTTATCCCCAGAACCGCCACGAAAATCGTCAGCAGTCCGCCCATCGCAACTGAAATCGGCGATCCTGGGTCAGCCAGAGCACCATAACCATAGCTACCGAGGTTTTCTGCCTGGCAGTCAATTTGCGCAAGCGTTGCCGAGAGGAATCCCGAACCTGAGATGACGGCAGCACAAGGCACGCTATGCGCGCTCCAGCAATTGCGCCATCCAGCCGTCAGGGGCCGCCCCTGACGTTTCAAGCAAGCTGTCCAATATGCGCACCGTTGCCTCGCGGCCCGAGAGAATGGTGAGAAGATCCTTCTCGTTCGACAGATTGAGGCGGGCGATCACGCTTTCATTGCCATGCTTGATCAAAAAGCAGTGGGAATTATCCGGCAAGGTCCGGACAAGTTCGAATTCGTGGGAGGTGAGGCCGAACCCGTCGATATAATCCTCGGCCCGCGCCTTGGGGTTGATCATGAAGATCTGCGTGGCCGCCTGCTCGATGATCGCGCTGGCGATCCGGCTTTCAAGGGCGTCCTGAGCGCTCTGCGTAGCGAAGCCGACGATACCGTTGCGCTTGCGGATGGTCTTTTCCCAGTCCTTGATCCGGCGCACGAACACGTCGTCATCCAATGCCTTCCAGCCTTCATCGACCACGATGATAGCGGGGCTGCCGTCGAGACGTTCCTCCACCCGATGGAAGAAATAGGCGAGGGTCGGCGTCCTTGCGACCGGATCGTCGAGGATTGCGGTCATGTCAAAACCGACCGATGCTGCCGACAGGTCGGTCAGATCCTCTTCATTGTCGAACAGCCAGGCGCGCGCGCCATCGCCCCACCATGGGCGCATCCGTGCATACAGATCTCCGGCCGCAGGTCTCGAATGCCCCCGAAACAGTGCGACGATATCGCGCAAGCGCCGGTGTGACCGGACTTGCGCGAAGTTCGCTTCGATCGCGTCCTTCACGACTTCGGTTTCCACGCCGTCAAGGCCGCCGGCCAGCATCGAAAGCCAGTCGAGGAGGAATTGCCGATTGGCCGGCGTATCATCGATCTGGAGGGGATTGAGCCCTGATGGAGCGCCGGGCCGCAAGCGGTCATATTGACCGCCAATGGCGCGGATGAACAGTTCCGCCCCCCGGTCCTTGTCGAAAAAGACAATGCGCGGGGCAAATTTGCGTGCCTGCGCAAGCAGGAAATTCAGGACCACTGTTTTGCCGGAGCCGGAAGGCCCTATGATCGTGAAATTGCCCAGATCGTTGTTGTGAAAATTGAAGAAATAGGGGCCAGCAGCGGTTGTTTCAAAAAGCGTTACGGCCTCGCCCCAATGGTTCCCCCTATGGCGCCCGACCGGAAAATTATGCAAGCTCGCAAGGCCCGCGAAATTTCGGGTGGAAATCATCGCACGTCTCGCGATGTAGCGGAAATTGCCCGGAAATTGTGCCCAGAATGTCGGTTCGATGGCTATGTCCTCGCGCACCGCGACAATCCCGAGATCGGCCAGGATCGCCGTCACCTCGGCAACATGGCCGTTCAACGCCTCAAGATTTTCCGCCCACAGGACGATCGAAGCGTGATGCTCTCCAAAACCGGCCCGTCGCGCGGCGACGTCATCCTTTGCTCGCGACAGTTCATCCCGCAATGAGAGGGCTTCGTCCTCCACCGCGCGCATACGACGGAGCGCAAGATTCATGCGCCCCAGAGCCTGACCTCGCTCGACGAAAGCGAAGGATTGGCTCACGGTCATCTCAAAAGGCAGACGACAGAGTTCGTCGAACATGCCCGGAAAGGTCTGACCGGGATAATCCTTGATCGAGACCACGGCTCCGAATTTGCGCGGGTATATTCCCGCACCGGCAAGTTCCAACGCATCCTGGCCGAAACTTATGCGACGAAACGGCAAATAATCGGCGAGAGGGCCATGCGGCAGCCCCATGGGGCGCATTTCGGCGTTGTAGATATACCCGAGGAATTCGAGTGGCTCCGAACGCGGGCCAGTGGCGGATTGCTGCACCGAAAGCATCCTTGGCCCATAATTTGCCAGTGAAGCCATGATCGCTTCGCTTGCGGCCTGGAGCGATCGCTTCGCGGCCGCGAACTCCGCTGCTGCGCCCGTCATGTTTCGCGCAGCAAAGTTCCGGAACCGGTCCAGCAAGCCGGATCGCCCCTGCATAGGACGCCGCACGATCGTCAGAAACAGGTCGTTCACATACATCTGGCGGGATGCCAGCCGTTTGCGCCATCGTTCGTCGAGATCACGGGAAAATGAGTCTGGATAATGCGCGTCGAGCGTCATCTCCGCCTTGCGGCGTATGACGTGGTGATAGATTGCAAATTGCGGTGTCCCGACAGCCTGGAGCATCGCGTCGCGAAGCTGGGCGCGGTAATTGACCTCGTTGGTGTCCGCCGTCTCGAACAGCAGGCCATCGAGGCATATGGTCTGCATCAGGAAACCGTCGACAGTCTCGATCGTCACATCGTCCACGTGCCGCAGATAGGGCAGGTGCGAGGCGCCCGGTTTCTCGCGCGCGATGACCTTCGGATCGCGTGTCAGGGGCGGTAAGAGTTGCATTTCCACACAGCATGATTCCGGACACGCGGGCATCGGCTCACCCGGGTGATCCACAGGTCAAAGAAGCGGGGCTCGCGGAGGCACAGCAGAACACCGACAAAATGGACAATCAGTGCGACTGCGATCGTCCAGGGGGATTTGAAGATCAGGAACAGCTCTGTGGCCAGGATGCCGTTGAGGATGAAGAAATTGAAGGTGACCCCCGCCAGCATCTGTGGCCTGGTCAACGCCACGAACACCGTGTCACGCGTCAGGCCATCCGCCACGGGTTAGCCGACCACCGCTGCGGCCTGAATTCCAGCAACGATACTAGCTGCGCCGAAGAGAATGAAGCACCCGAGTATGACGATCGCGCCATGCCGCCAATTCATGCGGCCCGTGAGCATCATGAAGCCCACTGACGCCACGGCGATGACAGCAATGACGGTCGCAACCGTGCCAAGCAGCGTCCCTTCCAGCCAGCGTACCGCATTGACCAAGGCCCCTGAGCCCTCTGGGTCCACCACGACCGTCGCATAAGCTGGATTGGCGATGGCACTGAGGGCCAAGAAAAAGCCGCAAAATTTGAACCCGCTATCGCTCACCCCATTTATCCCCCACAAGCCCAAGCTTTGATTTTTGTCATAGATATAGCGCAATCGCTACGATTTTTATCTCCCCTCATCTGAAATCTGGATGTCGTGTTCAGGCGTCTCGACCAATGCAAATTTCATCTCAGTTCCTGCATAAGATGAACCGAAATACCAAATACACAAGACAAAATCATAAACCGTATCTGGCTTTATGATCCATCTGATGCAATTTTAAAAATCCGATCATACGCCTAATTACCAATATTATCCCTGCCTGGGCATGGATCATCGTGATCTAATCTTAGATTTAGTGCGCCACCGCCAAATTAAGTGTGCCATCCCAAATCCAAAGATAAATGCAACGCCAGCAATGCGCTTATCAACAAAATTTGAAATTAAGAAATGAGAAACTAAAAATAATCCGATCCCTAATCCAAAGATAATTAGAATAGCTGATATCAACGAACCAATTGCAAATCTATGCATAGAAGATATTCTATTAAACCTTCCAAGAAGAGAATAAGAAATTATATTAGAAAATTGCGCCCATAATTCTAACATTATCCCGATAAAGATGCATGCCGCAATAGGCGCGATATAATTCATTGACCGTTTCCTAAAATGCCACCTAGAAAGTTCCGAATGACACCAGATCTGGTAAGAGCATTTCCGATTCGGTCCCATTCATTCACGCCGCGGCTGATAGCAGGATCTGCGACATCGTGAATGAACTGAGTACGCCCGTTTGGTGCGTAACCAACGCCACCTCCTACCGCGCCACCCAGAATACCTGTGCCGGCTGAGATTAGAATGTCGTCTGACGTGGTGCACTTTCCGTTGAACCAATTTGCCAGCGCCGATTGGGCAACATTGGAAATTCCGCCAAGCCCGATCGCGCCAAGTGTGCCAGGAGCAGCCAGAGGCGCAACGAAGCCCGTTACTCCTCCAATTGCCGTAGCCACTATCACGTCGCTGACATCGATATCGGAAAAATGGCCACCATTTTTGTAAAGTTGTGCCGCAATATTGCTACCGCCGCCGACTATAGCTCCAATAGCACCGGTAACGATGTTCAATGCGACCTTTCCGTCGGGATCGACCTGAGTTATCGGGTTTCCGTTAACGTAAATATACGGATTGACCCCGCCATAGAGACCTATTGGATCGGTCTCAAGATACCGCCCTGTGGCAGGATCATAATCACGGAAGTAATTATAGTGCAGTGCGATATTAGGATCGTATTGCTGTCCAGGGAATCGCAGCGGATTAGCAGCCGTCGTACCAACCGGCTGGGATACGGTATCACCGAATATTCCTGCAATACGCTGCCAGGAAACCGTCCCGCCAGGATTGAGCATCTTCTGAGGCTGCCCGACCTGATCGTTCAGCAAATAGCTGATCGTGCCGGCCGCATCGATCACTGCCAGCGGCTGGCCTTCAAGGTAGACGTAGTTGCGTACCAGGGTGCCAGCGGTCGCGTGCTCAGCGAGCAGCAGGCCATCCGGCGAGAACAGAAAGTGGGTACCGCCGCCGGTGATCGTCTCGACCGAACGCTCACCGAAGGCATTGTATTTGAGGGCTGTTGTGCCTGAAGCCGAGAGGCGCGCATCGGCATTGTAGGTGTAGCTCGCCTGTGTGGTGTTGCCCAGCTTGCGGGTGAGCAGAGCGCCATTGGCATCGTAGGCGTAGTTCAGCGTCGAGGAACCGGTCACCGCCTTCGTCAGTTGGGTGTTGGCCGTCGCATAGGTATAGGTGGTCAAGGTGGTTCCGCCATTGATCAGCGAACGGGTCAACCGGTTGCCCACGGCATCGTAGGTGTAATTGTCCGTGCCCCACACCCCGGTGCCCTGCGTAATCCGGCCCGTCAGGTCATACTGGAAGGTCTGGCTGAGGCTGCCCGAGACGCCATCCGTGATCGAGGAGATATTGCTGGCCGGATCATAACCCAGTGTCAGGTTCTGCATCGTCGCAGAACCCACAGCCTGTCGTCCGCTCAGGCGATAGTCGAGGTCGTAGCTGTCGGTCAGTTGCACTCCGTTTCCGAGCAGCGCCGCCTTGAGGGGGCCGAACGGCATGTAGGTGACATTGCTGGCAAGCGTCACCGCTCCTGCGGCAGCGTTGGCCTGGGTGGTTACCCCCGAAACCTGTCCCAGCGTGTCGCGCTGATAGTTGACGATCCGACCCGAAGGATAGGTGATCTTGGTCAGCTTGCCGGCAAGATCATAGGCGTAGCTGGTGCTATAGGCGACGCCCGCGATTGTGCGCGTCTCCGCCACCCGGTTGCCATAGGCGTCATAGGCGAAGGTCGCCGTCCCCGCCGCATCGGTCAGCGAAGTCAGCCGGCCCACGCCTTTATTGCCGCCGGTGGTCGCATCGTAGCCATAGGTCACGTTCTCGGTCGTGCTCGAGGGATAGGTCCTCGTCAGCGGCCGGTCGAGCGCGTCCCATGTATAGTTCGTGACGATCTTACGGGCATCCTTGCGCGACAGAACGTTACCGGCAAGGTCGTAAGTGTAGGTCGTGGTGCCGTTGTCGGGGCTCACAACCTGGGTCACGAAGCCAAACCCGTTCACCGTATAAGTTGTGGCATGCGGCTTGGCGTCGGTGATCGATGTGACGTTATCTCGTCCGTCATAGGCAGTCTGGGTGACGGCATTGAGCGCGTCGGTTGTCTGCTTGATCCGATTGAGCGCGTCGAACGCGTTCTGGGTGACCGCATTGCGAGGATCTGTCACTCGCGTAAGATTGCCGTTGTTGTCGTACTGGTAGCTCGTGGTCTGGTTGGCAGCCCCAATGCTGGTCAGCAGGCGTCCCAAACTGTCGAACGTCGCACTGTTGGCCATCAGCACCTGGGAGCTGACGTCCTGGATTTGCATCTGCGTGCGATTGCCCATGGCATCAAGTGCGAACACCGTCTTGTTGCCGGCCCCGTCGGTGATGCTGGTCAGGCGGTGAGCAGCGTCGTAACCGTAGGTCAGGACCACCCCGGTGGGTGAAGTCACCGAAGTCAGCAGGCCGTTGATGTCGTAGCCGAATGTCGTGATGGCAGGGGTGGGGCCCTGTACCGTTACCCCGGTGACACGCCCCAAGGGGTCGTAGGTCATGTTGGTCACGACACCGTTCTGATCGGTAATCGCGGTCGGAAGCCCGGCCGCATTTACCGTGTTGATCGTGGTGACGCGGTTGAGTGCGTCCTTTGCCGTGGCGAGGTTGCCCTGCGCATCATAGGTATAAGTTGTGGTCTGGGTGACATCTGTGCGCGGACCAGTGACGGTCGCGAGCAGACCTAGCGTATTATAGGTGTAATTCCAAATCCGAACAGGACCATTTCTGACGCTGGTATCGGTTTCCTTGCGCTGGGTGATTCGGCCGGATGTGTCATAGGTCATATCGACCGTCAGGTTCGGCGCGACGATCTTTGTGGGTACCCGAAAGTTGTTCGACCAGGTCGTGGTCGTGGTGCGCGCAAGCCCATTGACGTCCTCGGTGCGGCTTGTCTCGTTCTGCTGGGTGTCGTAAGCCAGCGGGGTGACGATCCCGTTCCAGTCGGTCTTCGTGAAGCTGCCGAAGTTGCCGGTCAGTGACATCGATGCGGCGGGCACGGTCGCGCTTTGCTGGCGCGCAATAGCGGTCATAACGAGAAGATGAAGGTTCGGATCTCCCGGATAAACCGGACCCGCCTTTGCGAAGGTGTAGACTTCGACCTGACCGTTAGCGTTCGTGACCGTTCTCTTTGTGGCCTGATCGTCGTAAGAAATGCTGACCGCGTTGGCGCCTAGAGGGCCTTGAGCAGTGAGCACCCGCCCAATCGAATCATAAGTCGTGGTGTCTATCGCTACTCCAGCGGCGTCGGTCACACTCGCCAGCAGCGGCACCTGCGTGCCTGACTGCGAAGCCGCATACTGATAGCCGCGGCTGTCAATCAGCGTCCCATCGCTCTTGCGCCTCACAACTTGGGTCAGGACCGAAGCGCTCGGAACATTCCCGTCCACAGCGCGGGCCTCGTAGGTATACTCCAGCCTCGTCCCGTCAGGAAGGTCAATCGCCGAGATCAGATTGCCATTCCAGGTGATGTTTACGACCCGACCCAAGCTGTCATTTATCTGGATCGGACGGGCGTAACTGTAATCGCCAGCAGCATAGACATAATTGCGCTCGTATCCACCCTTCCAGCGGGTTTTGATGAGACCGCCCGACGAAAAAGTGTCGATTCGGTCATGTTCATCCTGATACTCATAGATTCCTGCACTGACACGCCGGAAGCGATCACTGCCTTCGTCGGCGGCTCCGCTAGAGCACTGAACATAATCATTCCCGTTTTGAGTGAATGATTGGGTAGAACAGGCTGGCCAATCGACACCATCAGCAGCACTGTTGAGGTTCAGGAAACGCGTCTGGGTACCGTCCTCGCGAGAAACGAGGATATTATAATCAGGATAACTGGTTTGTATTTTGCGGCCGATCAGGTCGGTTCGCCAAGCCAGACCGAACCCGACGCTTTGCGCATCGCGAGGCATCAGTAGACTGCGATAATAGCGCTTTATCTCTATTGGATAGGCCCCGCCACTAGCGTAGTCGGTGACTTCTTCAACTTTGGCACCGCTCGAAAGTGAAACTGGATCACCCACAGAGGGGAATTGGCCAGGAATGCCACTGCAGCCATCGCAGGCAGGCTCGGCCCGGGCCACATAGCTCGGCGGGAGGCAGGCTCCCATGGCATAGAGAGCGCCATCGCTGCAACTCTGTACCGATACTATTCCGTCGACCGTATTTTGATCGGAATTGTATTGGCACAGATACGTAGGATGAGCGACGTTGTTGATAATCGCGTCAGAGTACGGTGTCGCAGAAATCAGGTTAGTAACTGAGTGCCCGAAAGCCGGGATGTAGGTGTTCTGGTTCGACTCACAGGCTTGTTGGGCGGTAGCGAACCCAGCCACGACCCCGCCGGACTGCCCGGCCCATTGGAGGGTGGCCCCGGTTGTCTGGGCCACGACGGCATTGCCGAAGGAGAGTGCCAGCACAAGCGCGAGCGGAGTTTTGCTCAACAGATTCTTAGACGTTCGAACGAGGCGGCGAACACTCTTCGAGCCAGCCACTTGCTCCAGATCAGTGCAGAGATAATCGTTAGGCACGTGACACCCCCTACAATTAGTCAGCCCATATTGTTTTTGATTCTCTTGTTACGCAATAGAAATATTTCTGTAGTAAATTCTTATTTACCTTAATTTATAGGATGACTTGACATTCGGAATGATTACGGCAAATTTCAGACTTTCACCCGGCAGCTACAGAAAGGCGAGCTGTGCCCAAACTCCCCATCAGATTTGGAATAGGTATAATCCTGGGCGGACTCTGCGTGGGTTCACCTTCGTTCGCTCAGGAGAAAAGCCAAGCTGATCAAAGCGGGCCTACAGCGGATAGTGTCGCGCCCGCTGCGCCTCGCAACCTGCTTGTCCTGAGCCTGCCGGAAACAGGCAGTAAGACGGAAAGCGATCACAAGAGTACGGGTGCGGTCACAGTGACGTCAGCACCCGTCCGCCCGACGAACGCACCGGTGGCACCCCCACAGTAAGGCTCGGTTCAAGAGGGTAACCGGATCCCGGTTTGCAGGGCTTCATCGTAGATTGCGGCCCGGATCATTCTTTTCCCAGCCTCCTTTTGCTCTACACCCGTCGCGCGCGTCGCTATCCATTCGGGTACATGCCAGCCTTCTGGTAGGGACCGGGCAACTGCGCCCGGCAGAACTGACCAGAGTATTATGCCGAAAAGGAAAGCGCCCGCGTCGACCCAAAGCAGAAGCTCAAACTGCTTGTCGGTTGCGCGCATTCGCCTCACGGCGCCAATGGTCACCTGTCGTTTGGGCGGATCCCGATCTCGAACCAGATCGGCGCATCCGCGACATGAAGCGCTTCCCGGGCGGGCGAACGACGATGGCCGCGCGCCGTTCTTGCATGATTAGGGCTTCCCTATCCTGATAAGGCATCGCACCGGCTCCTTGGCCGTGGCGGCAGCCCTTTCGCAAGCGGCGACGGTCTCGCGGTTCTCCTGCCGCATCTCGGCGGCATCCACGATCGCTTTCCAGCTTTCCGGGTTCCCGGCGCGCATGAGGCGGATACCGGCATCCCATAGCGACGCCTCGCCCAGGGTTCGACGTGCAACCCGCTCGGGCCAGAGCCAGCTTTGCGGGCCGATGCTGGCCGCCCAACCGGGATAGATCAGCCAGAAAAGCATGACGACCACTGCCGCGCCTATGCCGGTGTAGAGCATGTGCAAGCATTGCTGCTGCTTCGTGCGAATCGTGCCGATCGCGCGCATCTGGTCCGCGTGGGTATGGTGGTGCAACTCCTGCGATTTCTTGATGGCGGCCCTGTCGGTCTCGCGCGCCGCCTCCGCCGCCGCGCCGATGCGCTTTGCCATGCTCTCGGGCGTCAACTGCAAGGCGGGTGCGTCCATGATGGTCTTCGTCTGTCCCGCCAGCATGGCGAGATGGCCGCCCATCCTGGCGAGCGTGGGGCTATAGTCGGGTATCTCGATGCTCTGCTTCTCGATGGCGATATGCTCCAGCGCGCGCGTCATCATCGCCATGCGTCCGTCCAGCCGCTCCTCCATCCCGGCCACGCGCTCCGACAGTCGCGCAAACGCCTCGGCCGCCGTGTCGTCTGGAACGGCGTCGGGGCCACTGAGTAGCGATTGTTCTTCGTCGTCCATGCCGTTGTCTCCTTGGGTTAGCGGCTCATGCCACGGCTGATGTCGCGTCCGTGATCGAAGGGAATGGAGGATGCGAGGTCGCGGGACAGGCTGCGGCCCATCTGCTGGCCGATCTCCAACCCCAGTTCGCGGCTACGCAGGCCCAGCACCGATTCAAGCTGGGCGTCGCGTTCGAGACTCTTCGCCATTCCCGCCATCTGCTGCGCGGCACTCTTCGCGCCCCGGAAATTGCCGTCGCGCACAAGCTCGGCATGGGTGCGCTGCAACTGCTGCCAGCCTTCCACAAACCGGTCGGCGCGTTGGAACGGGTCCATGCGGATTTCGGCCTCCAACTGCATGGCGCGCATAGCGGCCTGGCCGCGCCCCTCGGCGGCCTCACGAACAAGTTCAGGGCTGCCCTTGAACGCGTTGCCGAGGTCCGATGCGCCCTCGGGCCGGATCGCGTTCAGGGCGTCGCGCGCCTGGGCCAGCGCCTCGCGCTGGTGCGGCATGGCGTCGAGGCCCTGCGCGCGGGTCTGCTGTATGGCGTCGAACGCCCTGGCGTAGCGTTCCACCGCGCCGCGCATGCCGCCCGCGCGGATGGGCTGCATGTCCCGCTGCGGCAGCTTCTCGCGATCCCCTTCCTGCTCGGGCTTCTTCTCCGTATTGGGCTGGAACCCCGCGAATATGTCGCGCTCCTGCTGCGCCGGAATCTGGGGCCGGAAATTGTCGAATATCCCGCGCGCCTTCTCGACCGCGGGCCTGACGATTTCCGCGACCCGTTCGCCGAAGCTGATGCCGCGCCGCTCGGCGAAGTCGCGGGCCGGATCGGCCTTCGCATAGTCCGTGGCCATGTCCTTCGTCCGCTCACGGCTGAGCGTGCGGACAAGCCGGGACTGATCGCGAAAATCGTCGCGGCCATAATGGAGCGCCATGCCGTCGCGATGACGGGACATGCCGACATAGGCGCCGTGCCGGTCCATCCCCGGCGTCGCCAGCACATGCGTCCGGTCCACGGTCATGCCCTGCGCCTTGTGGATCGTGGCGGCATAGCCATGGTCGAAGTCGCGATAATCCTTGGTGTCGAAGGTGACGCTGCGCCCGTCATCGGTGCGCACGACCATATGCCCCTCGCTCACATGTCCGATGGTGCCGAGCGTGCCGTTCTTGACCTCAAGGCTGCGCTCGTTGCGCAGGAACATGATGCGGTCGCCAGACGCGAACTGCCGCTCGCCGCGCTCGGCCTTGATCGTCACATCGTCGCCCAATTCACCTGCGCCGCGCATCGCCTCCCGCGCGGCCTGATTGAGTTCGCGCACCTCGTCATTGGTGTGGGTGAGAATGATGCGGCTGGCTTGCGGATTAGTCTGCCGCTCGCGGTCCCAGCGTTCGACAAGATCGCTGCGCGCTGCCTCGCGCGTCTCGGCCTGATGCACCATGTCCTTGTCGGCATAGGCGGCAATCGCCTCGCCGGTCCTGCCGGTGGCGAGATGGCGGGTGGCGTCGCGCTGCCAGTCGAGGCGCTGGCGGCGAACCTGGGTGATCTCGACCCCGCCATGCCGTTCATGGAGCGCGCGGAACGCCGCACCCGCCTCGATCGACTGCAATTGTTGGGGATCGCCGACCAGCACGATCTTCGCGCCAGCCTTGGCGGCATGGGACAGCACGCGCTCCATCTGGCGCGTGCCGACCATGCCCGCCTCATCGATCACCAGCACGTCACGGGCGGTCAGAAGATCGCGGCCCTGCACCCAGCCATGCTCCATGCTGGCGATGGTGCGCGAGGCGATGCCGGACCCATTCTCCAGCCCCTCGGCGGCGATGCCCGCGAGCGCCGCGCCACGCACATTCAACCCCGCGCTTTCCCACACGTCGCGGGCCGCGCCCAGCATGGCGCTCTTGCCGGTTCCGGCATAACCCAACACCAGTGACAATCCACGCCCGCCCGTTATATGGCGCAGCGCGGATTCCTGCTCTGCTCCCAGAGCAAGGCCCTCACTCCCGGCGGCACGAATGGCGTAGTTCGCTGCCGCCGGGAGACCATCGCTCCGGTCCATCGCAAGCCGGTCGGCGGCACGGCTCATCCGCTGTTCGGTCTCGATCATGTCGCGCGAGGTGAACCGATCGTCGCCGCGCCCGTCCTTGCCCAGGGCAATGAGGTCGGGCGAGCCGCGCACCGCGCGCATGGCGGCGTCGAACTGCGCTTTCCCGTCCGAATGCCGGTGGAGGAACACCGCCATGTCGCGGCGTGTGAACGTGGCTTGGCTGTGGGTGATGGCGTCGAGCGCGATGCCGGGATCGGCGATGATGCGTTCGCCGTTCGCGCGTGCGATCTCGCGGTGCATTTCGGCGCGGTTGGCTTCGAGGCCATGCGCGTCCATACGATGCGCGGGGCCGCCGATCTTGCTTTGCGGCTCAAGATCGATGCCCTGATCGGCCAGGCTGCGATGATCGATGCGGGCGTCTATGTCGAGTTCGGCGAGGCGCGCATTGACATGATCGGCCCACCGCTCGCGCCATTGCTCGACAAGTTCCGTGCGGTTCCATTCGCGGACCTTCTGCCCGAAACCATCGGGACCGACTTCGCGCATGGTGAGCATGACATGGGCATGGGGCTTGGGCTGGCCGTCCGCGTCGATGTCCCGATGCACATTGAGATCTGCGATCATCCCGCGATCCACGAACTCTGCCTGGACGAAATCGCGCGCCAGATCGATGCCCTGGTCCCTGGTCATTTCGCGCGGAATGGCGAACTCGACCTCGCGGGCAAGCTGGGCGTCCTTGCGCTTCTCGACGGCCTCGACCTCGTTCCAGAGGGTTGCGCGATCCGAAAAGCGTTCGGGCGCGCCATCGGGCAGCATGATTCCGCTATGCTCGACGCCGGAGCGGGCGCGGAAATCATGTGTCCGATCGAGGCGCTCGTCGTGCAGGCGTTCGCCCGCGCGATAGGCGGCGGCGGAGACCGCGCTACGTCCCGAAGCACGCCCTATGACCTGAGCTGAGAAATGGAAGATCGCCATGATGGCGATACCATTTACACGACAAAGCGCACGTCGGAACGACGTATAAGCGCGCCCTTCTCGAAATTTTCTCGGAAGGGACTAGGCGGTATCAGGCTGTCCCGGCGACTCTACTGTGCAGCGGAGAAGTTTATCTTATCATCGGCGCATCGTCACTCAATGGAGACTTTGCGATGCGTAAACCGCGCGACTTCGATTCGGAACTCAAAGCCCTTGCCGACAAGGCAAAGGCGCTCAAGGAACGCCGCGTGCGCCAGTTGGGCGAACTGGTGGCGGCGTGCGGAGCCGATGCCCTCGATGCCGATCTGCTCGCCGGGGCGTTGCTGCAGGCCGTCGCAGCGAAGGACTCGGCGACGAAGGAGGGTTGGCGCAAGACGGGCGCGGCCTTCTTTCGCGGCGAGAAGCGCCAGCCTGCGAGCGGAACTGAACGCGGGCCTACCGGCACTTTCCCGCTTGAAGGCGGCTCGGCATCGGCTTGAGGCACGAAAGGCGCGAACCGACATGCGCGAATGGGCCATCAAGCGCCGCGAACGCACGCGGCACCTAATCGAGCTGGGCGGCCTCGTCATCAAGGCCGGATTGGTCGATCTGACCGACGATGATCGCGCCATCCTCTACGGCGCCTTCCTCACCGTCGCCGACAGGCTGCGGGGGCCAGAGCGGAGCAATGCGCTGGCGCTGTGGCAACGCAAAGGCAAACGCGCGTTCGAGGCAGAGAAGCCATCGGCTAATTGATCGTCGCAGGTGCGGAAGCCACATCGCGCAACCACTGTTCGAACCGATCCGGACCTCGCATGATATGGCGAATGGCACGGAGCATGCGATGCCGCACGATCCATTGGAACGTTCCCATGCGTTCGGAAATCTGCGCGTAACTCAGTTGCTTGACGCGATTGAGGAAGAAGGTGTCGTAAACGCGTGGAGGCATGGCCGCGACGATCATCTGCATGAGTGTCTGGTCATCGTCGCCATCCTCGGACCATGGGATCGGACCAGCGATGCCCAATGCCGCTAACCGTTCCTTGCAATAGGCGCGATGGCGCCGATGCAGGTCAGCCTCGGCAAGGGCGATGCGCGGATCGTTCCGGCGTCGGGGTTCTGCCCCATCAAGCATGATGCGGATCATGCCGAGCGCCTCGACGAGGCAGGATTCCACTGTCTGCGGGTCGATGGACAATCGGCGGGCGATTTCATCATAGGACAGGGCATCCAGACGAACGAGCAGGAATATGACGCGCGTCAGGACCGGCAGGCGGTCGACGGCTTTCCTGTAGGCGGCGAGCCGCTCGACCTCGGGGTCAGGCGCATCGGCCATGACATGCCTCTCGATGAACCGAGACCATGTCGTTCAGCCGCTCGCGGCAGAACCGTTCGGTCAGGCTGTGTAGCAGCGCCACGCGTTCCATCGCCCATGCCAGTTCGTCGGAACCGATGCGATAGGAACGGCCATAGCGGACTTCGATATAGGCACGGCGAATGCAGCCGAAGGCGCGGCGCTCGAACGGGGTTGCGCGCGGCCATGCGATGGACAGGCGCGCGTCCAGCCCCTCGGCCCTTTCGCGCAGTTGATCCAGCGCATGGGTGCGCGGACCATGCAGGGTGATCGTCCAGACGATGCACTGGTAAAGATGCTCGCACGCCTGATGCAGCAACAAAGCCGCCATGGGCGCATTGCCCTCGCTCCGGTAGAAGACCGCGCCCAGCAGGAAATCGCTTGCCCGATCATGCCAGCGGGCGAACTCGGACTGTCCCCGCGCACGCCGTTCCGACAGCGGCAGAAGACGTGGCGACGGGAGGTGAAAACCTTCGATCTCATAGAGCGGGATGCCTTCGCCCGCGATGGCCACGAAATGGGGAATGCCCTCGGCCAAGGCGTTGTTGACCTGTTCGAGGCTATGGACGGTCAGCCGCACAGGACGGGCGATCTCGCCAAACTCCCATGCGCGGCGCAGACGGTCGCGCACCAGCCACCAGTCTTGTTTCCTGCGCGCAAGCCTCGGATGATTGACGATCGCCAGAAGATGGAAGGCATCCTCCGGCGCGACATTCCACGCATTGGACCGCGCATGGGAGCCGTGCAGGATCAGGGTAAGGATACGGCCTGATCGATATTGCTCGGACAACCTGCCCTTAAGGCTTTCCGCGAAGGTTTCGAACAGCATCGCCGTGACGCGGCACAACTCCTGCCGCATCGGCCATGCCAGACGTTCCCTGTCGGTGGACGGCGTCATGACCGGGCTTCCCGCTGTTCGCGGCGCCAGCCGTTCGGGCGGCGATGGCCGGTGACGTCATGGACGCGGTCGAGCAGGGCGCGCAGCAGCGGGCGAACCTCGTCCACCGTGAACCCGCCATTGTCGGGGGGCGGCATATCGATCCGATGGGCATGGCCCCATTTCCAGTAGGGGGAAAGAACGGCAGCGAGCCGGGCCATCTCGGGACAGTCATGCCCGAAACCGGTCGCGTTAGCATGGGCGAGCGATTTGGCGACATCCAGCCGGATATGACGGGCGTTCCACTCATCGGCAAAGCCAACGTCGAGCAGGTGAGAGGACAACGCGAGCTGGGCGACAATGCCGGATCGGTAAAGCATCTCACCGCCGTCATTGTCATAGAGGCCGTGCTCCAGTCCCTGATAAAAGGACTCCGCATTGTGATAGCGGAAGCGGCTCAGGCTTCGCCCCGCCTTGGTCCGAACAAGGACTGCCGGTGAATCGCCATAATGGTCGTGAAGATCGGCCAGAGCCTCACCCCATGGCGAGGCGATCAACGGAACCGCAACAGGTGTGGCGATCAGTGCCCGGAGCAGCGCGCGGCGCGATGTACCGCCTACCGAATCATCAGAAGGAAAATTGGGTGAGGTCATCGGCCTGCCTTCCTCATTTCGCCATCCTGAAACGCCGAATGGCGATCCAGAGATATTAAGCGGCACCGCTTATAACTCGAAATGGGGGAAATATGCAATAACCGGCACCGCTTAATCTGCTTCCGGTTGAATGGGTGTCGTGCGCGGTTACGACACAATTATGGGAAGGCCACCGCTCAACGTGAAATCGACCAACATCCGTTTGCCGGAAGGCCTCGGCGAGCGAATTGACAAGCTGGTTGGCCGGCAACGCAGGGCCGCGTTCATCCGCACTGTGCTTGAACGGGAAGTGGAGCGGCTGGAGGGTGAACAAAGTGCAGCCGGGAAGGGCAGCGGGTCATTCCCCGCTTGACGGAAAACCCCAAACGACGGCTTTCGAGTATTCGCTCAACGCGGCGGGATTTCCGTGTTTTGCCAATACTGGTAGTAGCAAAAGCGCCCGGCCATGCCGGGCGGCCTTTCGATCCAGGTGCGCTTATCCGTCCCGATCCCGATTGTAGCTAGGCGAAAATAACCCGGAGCCGATGTCGTCTCCGGGTTGAGCAGGGTTAGGCGGCCTGAGCCATGGACTGATCCTCAGCACTTTCATCCGAAGGCTTTCCGATTTCCAGCAGCGGGGCGATCAAGTTCCACCGTTCGACGCTGCCGACGCCCCCCCGGTCGGTATAAGCTCTGGGCGGAAAAGCCATCCAATGCGGCACCCAACCTTCGTGCCTTGCGCGCCCGCCCGTTCCCGCAAGATAGTCCCGGACGATCTGGCGCTGTACCTTGACGCTTTCCCCGGCATTGGCCGCCGCGACGGTCTTGCCCGCCACCTCGGCCACGAGATGGCCGATCACCTCCCGGTCGCGAACGAGATCGAGCAGGGCATCGTCGACCTGCCAGACCTTCGCCATATCGACGTTGAGCAGCGCGCCCAGCAATTCGACCGTGGTGCTGCCCGCTTCCAGCGTCTCGCCCATGACGATGGCGAGAATGTCCAGCACGGCGTCGTCGGTCAACGTCATCAACTGGCGAAACAGGCTGGGCAGGCCGTGATCGCCCGCATAACCGTTGGTGACGGTCGGTGTATCGGCGTCGAAGCCCAGCGAGGCCAGCACGGCGCGGCGCTTGCTGTCGAACAGCACTTCCGACGCGCTGGTTTCCACGCTCTCGGCAATCGCATCATTATGGGTACGCTGCCGCTCCACATCGGTCCGCCATAGCGACGATCCGACAATGGCGTGGGTGACCATCAGGCGAAGGGCGATCGCAGGCTGTGACAATAGCGAGGCGCGCACGGCGGCATGGCGATGAAGATCGACATAGTTCTGGATCGGCGCACTGACCTCCGGGCGAACCGGCTTGGCGACAGTCTCGCCTTTCTCCCGCTTCCGTGCTTCCTTGATGGTGATGTAGCCTTCCTGAAAGGTGACGTCCCCACGATGGCCGATGGCGGCATAGACTTTTCCGCCCTTTTTCTTGGGGCAGCGCTCATGCTCCCATGTGTGGAAATAGTCTCCCCGCTCCAGAATGACGACCTCGGTCCATCCCGCTTCGCGATAGGTTTCGGCGCGCTCCTCGACCGCCGCCATTTGCGCGGTCCAGAAATCGGAAGCGCAGGCGAAATAGGCATCTTCGCCGAACAGGTCCGAGACGATCTCACCGCCATAGCTGGCGAGATCGAACAGGGCCGCCTTGGTGGAGATGGTGGCACCGCCCAAAAGCCATGCCCGTAAATTCTGGCCGACCGGGGCATGACGATCATCATCGTCCAGCATGGCCAGCCACTCGCGCTGCTGCGCCTTCGAGGCGAGGGTCAGGTGGCGGACGGTCACGGCGTCGATCCGGTCGGCCCGGTAGAGATTGCGGATGCGAGGCAGGAGATTGCCCAACGCGAGGGTGCGCTTCACCTGCAGGACGGTAAGGCCAAAGGTCAGGGAGATATCCTCCACGCTTCGCCCCTCCCGGACCAGCCGGGTGAATGTTTCGTGCCGGGTCATCTCATCGGGGTCCAGCCGGGCGATATTCTCGATCAGCGAGGCCTCCAGCGCCGCCGCGTCGTCGCCTGCCTCCATGACGGCGCAGGGCAGGGACGCGATACCATCAGTCTCCCCCGCGACGGCCAGCGCGGCATGGTAGCGCCGCTTGCCCGCGACGATCTCGTACGTCTCCGGTGATCCATTCTGCCGCACGATCAGCGGCACAAGCACACCCCGCGCGCGGACGGAGGGCAGGATGTTGGTGAGATCAGGCGTCTTCTTCACACCCCGCATGTTGACGGGCGAGACCGAGAGACGGGCGATATCGATATGCTTGAGTTCCATGTTTCTTCCTCCTTGCCAAAGACCGGCCCCGGACTGCGGGGTGGGCGGCAAGAGCGCACCGGCAGGCACGTCGGCAGAGGCGGGCCGCACCCGCAGGGCTGGAACGAAGAGGAAGACCCGGCGAAGACGGGTTGCCGCGCGCCGCGACGGGCCTAAAGGGGAGCGACAGCCCACACCGCTTGCCGGAGCCGGTCGACTTCATCGCGCAACGCGCGATGGCCGCCAGTAACGGCGAAGCCGTTCCCCTGCGTCAATGATCGTCACGCCAGGGGCGACGAGACGGTGCGCAGCACCGGCTCGGTGGAGCGAAGCGGAATAGAGCATGACCGCGCGGAATGCGCGGGGACGCCCGCTATTCTGTCATGCCCGAGAATAGGCTCGGAGCGATCCGTTCAACCATTCCCGTCGTTTATCTCCTGTGGCCACATGCGCGCGCCATGAATGACGCGAAGCAAGCGCACCGTGTCCCCGACGATCTGATAGGGTACGACATATGGGGTCCGGGCCACCACGAGTTCCCTCGTGCCTTCGACCCGGCCGGGGCGGCCACTTTCCGGAAAGTCGATGAGCCGGCGTGCCGCATCCTCCAGTCGGTCATCGACAAGCGCGGCCGCTCTCGGATCGTCTTCCGCGATCCAGGTGAAAATCGCCATGCGGTCGGCGGCCGCGCGTCGCGACCAGGCCAGTTTCATTGCGGGGGAAGGCCTTTGCGCGCCTTCTCTCGAAGCGTTGCGAATGTCGCCGAGATGTCCTCATCGGGAATGTCGGGCCGTTCGTCGTCCAGCGCCTCCTGCACCCGTGCCCTGAACCACTCATCATAGGCCTGCTTCTCCACGAGCAGCTCCATGGGGACGATGCCCTCGCGGGCCGTCCGGGTGAGCAGGATACGGACGGCATCGGACACGGTCAGCCCCATCTTTTCGAAGATGGCGGCGGCTTGCTCCTTCACATCCGCGTCGATTCGCGTCTGGATCAGCGCATTATTGGCCATGTGCACACTCCTTCGCCTCCAATGTAATGCAATCGCATGACGATTGCCACCGGGAAGCGGTGGAGGGTGAGCATTCCGGCGGCACTGAAATGCCCAAATGGGCACAGAAATGCGCAAAGCGGCACTTCAATGCCTCCCCCCTTGCGAGGCGGGATCGTTTGACGCAGGCTGATCACTGGCGGGCAGACCTTCGTAATTTGGAGGAGTTGCCATGAACGAATCGACCTGAGCCAAGCGCCCGGTCGCATGAAATGCGGCTCCGGCAAAACGTTGAGCGCTGTGTCCTTGGGTTGCGGTGGGAAAAAATCTGCGCCGTCCATTTCGCGCGGCCAGCCCTACGCCGATTTCCACCCTGTTCCGCCACGGACCGCCAAAGCCTGCCAGCGTTTGCCGTCCTGAACCCCAACGCTCCCAATTGATCCGTTCTGCCCTCTTGCCGGGCGAACGGAGCCGCTCAATGCTGACCTTTGGGGGCGCGTCCAGCAACATGAATTGAAAGAACTGCCCCATGAACAATCCTGATCGTATCATCCGCATGAAGACCGTTCTGGCCCGCACCGGGCTTTCCCGTTCTACCCTCTATCGCAAGATCGCGGAGGGGACGTTCCCCAAGCAGATACCGATCAGCGTCCACGGCGCTGGCTGGCACGAATCTGCCGTCAATCGCTGGATTGCCAATCCGGCCACCTATCGGGAGGAGGGTTGTACCTCGGGATGATCGGTCGAGAAATCTCGACCGCTGGTACGCATCTGCCGAACGATTTCTCTCAAAGACCTCGATTGCTGGTCTGCCATGGCCATACAAGGAATCATCCTTGACGGGCGCTTTTCCGATTGCAGCGGCGCCCGAACTGCCCATTCATTTACGGTAAAGGCTGGGACATGCTCGGTCCGGTTTCGAGAAGCATCTGCCGAGTAGCGGAGATCCATCGGCGATAGAGACTACAATATCCTTTCGCGCGAGAGCCTTACTGCGCTGGCTGCAGAGCAAGATCGCTGGGCAACATCCGGAAGAAGCTGACCGCATCGTACGCTGCCGGAGACTTGCGGACTCTGAGAACCACGAGACAATCGGTCGCGCGGGTCTGGACGCGGACATATTTGGCGATGTCACGCGCGTGCTCGTGCCAGAGGTCAGCGCTGAAATAGGGATCGCGTTCCAGGGTCAGCGCGAGTGCGAAGATACGGTCGCCGATCTCGATATAGACGAACATCGGATCCTGGGTCGCGCGCCCGAGTCCGCTGTTCCAGCGCCGCGCACGCTCCTCCATGCCTTTCAGCGTACCCGGATTCTGATTGAAGATCGCCTCGATCATGTCGAACCGATGCCGGCTGTCGCTTGCATAGAGCTCGGCCCCGAGCCGCCGCCAATAGGGCGGCAGGTGCAGTCCCGGCGTATCGAACCTGCGTCGGTCCACGCGTGCTTCCTTATGACCGCGCACCGGCGCGTCGGCCTTGTGGAAGAAGACCTGCTTATCCTTGAGCGCCTCGCTGTCGATGCGAAAGCCGTTGGTGATGTACAGGGATAAGAGATCCTGCTCATCGCCCATGAAAACGAGCTGTCGCTCGATCACCGCGCGGCGCGTCAAATAGTGGAAGAAGGCTGGTTCGCTGTCGAGAAAGGCCGTGAGCATCCTGAGATCGCCAATCGAAAAGCTCGGCGACCAAGGATCGCTCGGACCGATGAGACCGATCTCCTCAAAATTGCGCCGTGTGCTGGTGATCGCCGCGAAATGCTCGATGCACACCCCAAAGCTGTTGATGACGACGGGCTTGGACAGATCGATCGGGATCGGCTTGCCGGACGCATCACGCAGCAAGGCCTCCGCGCTCTTGCCGCGCCTAAGCAGCGTCTCGAGGCGCGCGGCCTGCTCGCCCGGCTCGACATAGAGCCGCTTGAAATTTTTGCGCAGCGAGCTTTCGCCGCCTCGTCGCGACGCCGGATTGACCTTCCCCGATTTGGCCTCGAACAGGAAAATGTGGTTGCCGAGCTTGACGACCAGATCATTCTCATAGCCTTTTCTTGTGTCAGGGTCGGTCCAACGGACCGATCGATACAGGCTCGCGGACGGCAGCGCTGTCCCCACCAGATCGGCCGCCGCATCCTCCAGATAGCGCGTGCGCGCCGCTGAATAAGCGGCGTTCAGCACCTCGTCGCCCTCAAAGAGCCCTTCGATGATCGCGAACGGGAAACTCACCAGCAACGGCGTGAACGGCAAGAAGAGTGCATCGTCCGACAAGCGTATGAACGGCTTCCGACGAATGGGGCTGTCGAGATATAGGCCTCCTCCAGCGCCATCGACCAATTCGCCGAACCCGATCGACGCCGAGAACAGCGCGCCGGTCACCGCTTTGCCGAACAGGCCTTCGAGGTCGGTTCGGGTAAAGGTCAACACCGCGCCCCAGGCGAGCTCGCTCAACTGAAATGCCGCCCATGAGCGGTATTGATGATCGGTCCGCTTTTGGCCGACGAAGCGCCAGGCCCGGCGGCAGAGGTCTGAGCGATTTAAAAGGCTACCAAGCGCATGTGGGTCGACCTTGCCATCGTGGAAGCCCGTGGGCACGCTTCGAAACCCGTCGATCCGGTCTGGGATGAGCTCCAAGAACCGGAATAGCGCGCGTGCGACGTCGGAGAGCCGGTAGCCAAGCCGATCGAGCGACGCCTGATCCATGTGAGACAGTAACGCCGGTACAACCGCCTGCGCATCCTCGCTGCTGAAGATGTTGCGATAATATAGTGTCTGGACGCGTGCCTGCCGGCTGATCCGCTCAGCGGCGCTCCCGTCGGGACCCGGCCGCGGCGTCGATTCTGCATAGGCGTGGATGTTGCGCTCGGCGAGATCCCAAGCGCGCACCATGTTACGCGGCGAGGTCGGCACGCTGGGGCCGCGCGGAAGCGTCAGCGCGATGCTCTGCAAAAGCTCCGCGCCCGGCTGCTGAAGTCCCTCGCCGCTGTCGCTGCTCGGATCCTTTGCTAGTTGAAGTAGCAGATGCAGTCCGGTTCGGGCGAGGAACGCCACCGGATCGCGCCCTGCGAGGAAGCTGCGGAGCTCGGCGCTCGTGGCGGCCAAGGTTCGCGCGGGGTCTTCGTTTTGCGGTTCCGCCAGGGCTTGGTCGGCCGGACCCGAAAAACCGAAGCCAGGCAGGGCGTTCGCGATCGGGTCGAGAGGTGGCAGCTTCTTCTTCATTCGGCCGGCCTCTTTCGCAGGTGTTGACTATGATCTCGGTCGACCTGCCTGTTCATCCGGATGTGTACACGGCACCCGGGGTTCGGTGCGAACCGCAGATCCCGCTTCGAGAGCAAGTCAAGCACAGCTTATGAAATTGCGC
Organism: Sphingobium sp. SJ10-10; assembly: GCF_036038995.2. Classification (NCBI taxonomy): domain Bacteria; kingdom Pseudomonadati; phylum Pseudomonadota; class Alphaproteobacteria; order Sphingomonadales; family Sphingobiaceae; genus Sphingobium; species Sphingobium sp. SJ10-10. The sequence continues at coordinate 2,987,320 of NZ_CP158132.1, read as the reverse complement.
GAGCCCGCGCGAGGCTAAAGGGCCTTCGTGGCGAGCGATCGACGCCGCGCTACCTGCAGTAACGGTCGGTCTGCCGTGAGAGAGCACAATTAACCCGTTGAGCGGCCGACAATGGTCGGTCCGCCGCGGTCGTGTCCCCGGTGATGGTGTAGCTCGACGGTTAGCGAAGCTGACCGGACGCGCGCTCATCGATCAAGCGCAGTAGCGGCCGGTCAGTTTCGCGGGTGGCCATCGGAGATCTCGGATAGATTTGGGTTGCGAGACTCAAGCTATGGAGATCCCGATGACCAAGGAGATGATGGACGTTCAGGCGCTGCTGGGAAAGAGTGCCGACAGCGATTTTCTGCGCGAGATGATCGGCTTTGCCGCGCAGCGGCTGATGGAACTCGAGGTCGGTGGGCTGACGGGCGCCGCTTATGGCGAGAAGAGCGCAGAGCGGCAGGCCCAGCGCAATGGCTACCGCGATCGGGATTGGGAGACGCGGGCCGGAACGGTCGAACTGCGCATCCCCAAGCTGCGCACCGGCAGCTATTCCCCCGGCTTCCTGGAGCCTCGCCGGTTGGCGGAGAAGGCGCTGACGGCGGTGATCCAAGAGGCGTACATACAGGGCATCTCGACGCGCTCCGTCGACGATCTGGTCAAGGCACTCGGCATGAGCGGCATCTCCAAGAGCCAGGTCAGCCGGCTGTGCCAGGAGATCGACCAGCGGGTGAAGGCGTTCCTCGATCGGCCCATCGAAGGCGACTGGCCCTATCTCTGGGTCGATGCCACTTACCTCAAGGTACGGCAGGCGGGGCGGATCGTCTCAGTGGCGGTCACCATAGCGGTCGGCGTCAATAGCGACGGCCGGCGCGAGGTGCTTGGCATGGCGATCGGCGCATCGGAAGCCGAGACTTTCTGGACCGACTTCCTGCGCAATCTGGCGCGGCGGGGCCTGCGCGGTGTGAAGCTCGTCATCTCCGACGCCCATGAGGGTATCAAGGCGGCGGTGTCGCGTGTCTTCAATGCCACCTGGCAGCGCTGCCGCGTGCATTTTGCCCGCAATGCCATCGCTCATGCCGGGCGGAGCCGGAACCGTGTCGTCTCCGCGCTGATCGCCACCGCTTACGCTCAGGAAACCGCCGAGGCCGCCACGATCCAGTGGCGCAAGGTGGCTGATCAGCTTCGACCGGCAGTGCCCAAGCTCGCCAAGCTGATGGATGATGCAGAGCAGGATGTACTGGCATACATGTCCTTCCCGCCCCAGCATCGCACGAAGTTGCACTCGACCAATCCGCTCGAGCGCCTCAACGGCGAAATCAAGCGGCGAACAGAAGTGGTCGGCATCTTCCCCAACGAGGACGCCATCACCCGCTTGGTCGGGGCTATCCTGCTGGAACAAAATGATGAATGGGCCGTCCAGCGCTCACGCTACATGACACTGGAAAGCGTCGCCCAAATCGGCGATGATCCCCTCGTCACGCTGCCGCCTATGGCAGCATGATCAACCCGGCTCTAGCCGGAGATCGCCATGGCTCCGCCGGCGAACCTACACCACGTGTTGGGACACGATCCGCGGAGCCTTCGCCGCTCAACTACTAGGGATCGGCTCAGCCAATCTTGAAGGACCGAATTTGGGGCACACAGAAGTCCAGCTGCTTAATTGCATTTCAACGACCGGTTTCGGCCCGATTGGACATTCGAGCGTGGAGCGCGGGATGACTTGAACTGGGTCGGCGGCCGACAGATACCAGACCATCCGCACCTGGAGATCAAAAATTATGTGCTGAATGACCGACAAGGGTCGAACGTGTCGCTTATTCCGCCTTTTTGAATGGGCCTTTGAGGATCTTTGCGCCGTGGCGCAGGAAGTCGATGTGATCCGACCAATGCTGCATCATGCGGACGCGCTCGTCCCAATATTCCCCGCGCGTGTAGGCGCGGCGCACGGCATTGTTGTCGCAATGGGCGAGTTGACGCTCAATCGCGTCGGGATGCCACAGGCCCATTTCGTTGAGGAGTGTGGCCGCCATGGCCCGGAACCCGTGGCCGGTCATCTCATCCTGCGCGAAGCCCATGCGACGCAAGGCGGCGTTGATGGTGTTTTCCGACATGGGCCGGTCCACTGATCGCAAGGACGGGAACAAGAAGCGGCTATAGTCCTTATCGTGCTCGATGGTCGCGAGAATGGCGAGCGCCTGACGGGAGAGGGGGATCGTATGCGCCCTGCGCATCTTGGTCTTGTGCGGCGGGATGGTCCAAAGCGCCTTGTCGCAATCGAAGTCAGCCCATTCGGCGTACCGCAGTTCGCCGGGACGGACGAACACATGCGGGAGCAGGCGCAGGGCGGCCTTGGTGTTGGCATGCCCCTCGAACGCATCCAGCGCGCGTAACAGTCCGCCAGCCTCCTTGGCATCGGTGATGGCGGCGCGATGAACGGGCTTGGGCGCGATCAGCGCACCGCGCAAGTCGGCGGCCACATCGCGTTCGGCGCGGGCCGTGGCGATGGCGTAGCGGAATATCTGTGAACAGGTGCTGCGCAGGCGCTTGGCCGTCTCATATTTGCCCTTGCCCTCCATCTTGCGGAGCATCACCAGCAATTCCTGCGCGGAAATGGAGGCGATCGGGCGCTTGCCGACCGATGCATTGATGAAATCCAGCAGCCAGCGCAGCTTCTTCATGGTGGCGGCGGAACGGTCTTCGCGCTCAACCTTGACCAGCCATTCGTCGGCCACCGCCTTGAAGCTGTTGGACGCCGCCATCGTCGCGGCGAGCCGGTCCAGCTTGATCCGTTCCGCTGGATCTTCGCCCCGTGCCAGCAGCTTGCGGGCAGCGTCGCGTTGCTCGCGGGCATCGGCAAGGCCCGTGTCGGGATAGACGCCGAAGGCCAGGGTCTTCTGCTTGCCGAGATGGCGATAGTTCATTCGCCAGTAGCGTCCGCCATTGGGGGTCACATAGAGGAACAATCCGTCGCCATCGGTGAGCTTATAGGGCTTGTCGCGACCCTTGGCCGCCTTGATGGCAACAGCAGTCAGACCCATGATGGTATCTCCCGTCAGGGGAGCTTAGCTCTACCATCATATCTACCATTGGATTGTTGGTATGAGGTGGTATCTGCCTGCTCCGTCTGAGACGGTTATATCACAGAAAATCCGCAGAAAACAGCCATTTACGAGACGTAATGACACCTCCCAGGAGAGGAAGGTGGTGACCCCTACGGGAATCGAACCCGTGTTTCAGCCGTGAAAGGGCCGCGTCCTAGACCGCTAGACGAAGGGGCCACTGCAGTTCCACTTGGGCGTCACTGCGAAGCGAGGCGGGCATTAGGCGGTGGCTTCGGAGCGGTCAACCCCCTTTTCGTCATGTAAATGACGCAGAGCAAAAAATTGCCGATCCCCTCTTCAATCGGCCCAGGCGGCATCCTCCAGATGCAGTTCGGCAGCCGGGCGCGACCCCCAATCGTCGATCTTCGCCCGGCCCGCAATCCACAGCCGCCGGTCACGGGGCGCGCCCAGAATGGCCTGACCGAGATCGGATTCGGCCTGGCGGAAAGCGATGGTCTTGATCGAGCGGCCGTCGTCGCCCGCCATGATCGCACGCAAATGACCATTGCCGACGACATCCGCCTTGATGACCCGCATTGGCCCGGAAGCGATCAACGGCGCAGGCCAGCCCGCGCCATAGGGGCCGCCCGCGTCGATGGCGGCGACGAAGTCCGGATTGACCCCCGCAGGCGCCAGGACCGCGTCGATCAGCAGCGCCCGGTCGTCGCGAGCCTTGGCCACTGCGTTGGCAAGCCGCTCATCCAGAAATTCGGCCAGCGCATCGATCCTGTCCGCCGCAACCGTCAGCCCCGCCGCCATGGCATGGCCACCGCCCGCGACCAGCAGGCCGCTGTCTTTCGCTGCCAGCACCGCCGCGCCCAGATCAACGCCGGAGATCGAGCGGCCCGATCCCTTGCCGGTGCCATTCTCATCGATCGCGACGACGATGGCTGGGCGGCCCGCTTTCTCCTTGATGCGCCCGGCGACGATGCCGATCACGCCCGGATGCCAGCCCGCGCCCGATACCAGGGCCACCGCCCGATTGCCTTGCGCGGCGAGAAGCTCCTCCGCCTCAGCCTGAACGGCGGCCTCTATGGCGCGGCGTTCTTCATTGAGCTGGTCGAGTTCGGCGGCGATCTTCGCGGCCTCCGCCGGGTCTTCGGTGGTCAGCAGCCGCACGCCCAGATCCGCCTTGCCCACGCGCCCGCCCGCATTGATGCGCGGGCCGAGCGCAAAGCCCAGATCATGGCAGAGCGGCGCCCGCGTCAGGCGGCTGGCGTCGATCAGCGCGGAGAGCCCGATATTGCGGCGCTTCGCCATGATCTTGAGACCCTGCGCGACGAAGGCGCGGTTGAGACCCTTGAGTTGCGCCACATCCGCGACCGTCCCAAGCGCAACGATGTCGAGCAGTTCCATTAGCGGCGGTTCGGATCGCTGGGCGAACCAGCCACGCCCGCGCAACACCCGGATCAACGCCGCGCCGAGCAGGAACGCCACGCCCACCGCCGCCAGATGTCCGTGGGCGGCGGCTTCTGCCGCTTCATCAAGACGATTGGGGTTCACCAGCGCCAGCGCGTCGGGCAGCGACGCGCCACATTTATGATGGTCGACCACTACCACATCGACGCCTGCCGCCTTCGCCATGGCGAGCGCCTCGAAAGCCTGCGCGCCGCAATCGACGGTAACGATCAGTGTGGCGCCCTCGCCCGCCAGCCGGACCAGCGCTTCGCCTGATGGGCCATAGCCCTCCATCAGCCGGTCGGGAATATAGGGGCGGGCAGCCAACCCAAGATCGCGCAGCAGGCGGATCAGCAGCGCGGCGCTGGTGGCGCCGTCCACGTCATAATCACCGAAGATGCGGACATCCTCCCCGCGCGCCACCGCGTCTGCCAGCCGTTCGGCGGCGGCGTCCATGTCGCGGAACAGGCTGGGGTCGGGCATGAAATGACGGATGGTGGGATTGCGATGCGCCTCTACCGCGTCGCGCGGACAACCCCGCGCCAACAGCAATTGCGTCACCAGATCGTCGGGCCGATAGCCCGGATCGCGCCCGTCCCCATTGCCTCCACGCCACCGCCAGGGCTGACCGAGGATCGAATGGGTGATGTTGAGCGCAATGGTCATGGGTCCGCTCTAGACCGGTTGGGATTCGGAGGGAAGCGGTCGCCCTCATGACGCAAGCGGAACCGAAGCAACTTATTGCGCGTATTGCTATTCCCGCCCGCAACGGGCGCCGGGCAAAAAGGGGCAAAGCGGTTTCCATGGGTTCAAGGCAGAAGCGGGTCCGGCGAGCCTTGGGTCTGATGATGATGGCGGCCTCCCCCCTCCCCCTGATGGCCCAAACGCCCCCGCCCCAGCAGGAAGAACCGATCCTGCCCGACAGTGAGTTCGAGGCGCGGCGGCCCAAGACGGGCGAGGCTCCTGCGAACAGCAGCGCGCCCTTGCCGTCGATCGATCAATGGATCGATCAGCAAATGCCCGAGGCGAGCGCGACGCAGGAACTGCCGCCGGCAGTCGAGCCGCAGGAGGAACGCGAATTGGCGCAGCCGCTGCCGCCGCTCGACAGCGTGCAGGTGCCGCTGCAAGTCGCGACCGACGCCAACCCTCATGAAAAGACCGAAGCGGTGCGTTATGCGGTGGCGGTCGAGGGCTTCGGCAAGACGGGGCTGGAAGACGAGTTCCGCGACTCTTCCGCGCTGATCGATGGCGACGGCAAGGCCGACACCGCCGCGATGGTGCAGGCACGCGCCCATGAGGACGAGGCGCTGGCCATCCGGCTGCTCTATTCAGAGGGCTATTATGACGCGACCGCCCTCGCCTCGCTGGATCAGGCGGGCGACGCAGGGCTAAAGGCCATCGTCTCGGTCACGCCGGGCAAGCGCTACAGGATCGGGGACATCGTCATCCATGCTGGGCCGACGGTGCCGCCGAACCTGGTCCGCGACAGCCTGCCGCTCCAGACCGGCAACTTCATCGTCGCGGCGGCGGTCGAGGGCGCGGAGGCCAATGTCGGCGTCAAGCTGCCGGAAAACGGCTATGCCTTCGCCAAGGTCGGGCAGCGCGACATATTGCTCGATCCCGCGACAGCGACAGGCGACTATACGCTGCCGGTGGAAACGGGGCCGCGCGGATCGTTCCGGAGCATCACCACCACGGGCGAGAAGCAAGCCTTTGGCGCCGATCATATGAAGGGCATCAGCCGCTTCAAGCCGGGCGAACTCTATGACAGCCGCAAGGTCGACGATCTGCGCCGGGCGCTTGTGGCCACGGGGCTGTTTTCGAGCATTTCGATCGATCCCGTGCGCACTAACGAGCCGGGTCCGGACGGCACCGAATATGTCGACCTGAGCGTCACGCAGGAGGCAGGCAAGCCCCGCACGCTGGCCGGGGAACTGGGCTATGGCACGGGCCAGGGCTTTCGCGCCGAGGGCACCTGGACCCACCGCAACCTCTTCCCGCCCGAAGGCGCGGTGATCGCCAGCGTCATTGCGGGCACGCAGGAACAGGGCGCGTCGGGCACCTTCCGCCGCTCCAATGCGGGCAAGCGCGACAAGAGCTTCCAGACCGGCATCACGCTCAACCATCAGAATTACGACGCCTATGAAGCCTATACGGCGGGTCTCAATATCGGCTGGTCGCGCCAGTCGACGCCGATCTTCCAGAAGCGCTGGACCTACAGCTATGGCGCGGAAGTGTTGCTGAGCAACGAACAGGTGGTGGTCGACCCGGCGACGGCGAACAAAGCGCGGCGGACCTATTTCATCGGCGGCCTGCCGGTGCAGATCGGCTATGACCGCTCCAACGATCTGCTGAACCCGACCAAGGGCTTCCGCGCCAATTTGCGCGGGGAGCCGGAAGGGTCGCTACATGGTCGCTTCTCGCCCTATCTGCGGGCGACCTTCGACCTTACCGGCTATTATCCACTATCCGACAGTCTGGTGATCGCCGGGCGAGCGCGGGTCGGCACGATCAGCGGGGTGAAGCGCGACGATGTGGCGCCCTCCCGGCGCATCTATGCCGGCGGCGGCGGATCGGTGCGCGGCTATGGCTATCAGGAACTGGGGCCGAAGGACGCGAACAACGATCCGATCGGCGGCCGATCCGTCAACGAATTCGCGGTCGAGGGCCGCTACCGCTTCGGGGACTATGGCGTGGTCGCCTTCGTCGATGCGGGTCAGGTCTATGAAAGCTCCATGCCGCAATTTTCCGACGTTCGTTACGGCGTCGGCATCGGCGGGCGCTTCTACACCAATTTCGGACCCTTCCGCGCGGACATCGCCATGCCGGTCAACCGGCAGCCGGGCGAGTCCAAATTCGCGCTCTATATCGGCATCGGGCAGGCATTTTGATGGTGGATCAGACCCCTCCCACCGAAACGATCATCATTCGCGAGAAGCGGCCGCTCTGGCAGAAGATCGCGCTGGGCGCGGTCGGCCTTGTCATCGCGCTGGTGGTTTTGGCCGCCGGGCTGCTGCTGTTCCTCAACACCCAGCCGGGCAAGACATTCCTGATCCGCCAGATCGCCGCGCTCAAGCTGGAATCGGGCATGGCGATCGAGGTCGGCCGGATCGACGGGTCGATCTATGACGACATGACGATCCGCAATCTGGTGCTGCGCGATCCCAAGGGCATCTTCGCGGTCAGCCCGGAAGTGCATGTGGTGTGGAACCCCTTCCGCTACATCAACAACCATATTTCGGTGCGGCTGCTGGAAAGCCCGATGGTGGTGCTGGCGCGTAGCCCGCAGTTCAACGTCACCAGGACCGATCCCAATGCCCCGATCCTGCCCGACCTCGACATCGACGTCGACCGGCTGAAGATCGCCCGTTTCCTCGTCGCCAAGCCCGTCATCGGCCAGAAGCGCGAGATCGCCATCGACGGCGTCACGCATATCGCGGACGGCCGGGCGATCCTGTCGGCCAATGCGGTGGTGGACAGCGGCGACCGTTTGGCTGCAAGCTTGGACGCCGTGCCCGCACAGAACCGCCTTGCCATGAAGGGTAGGCTGACCGCGCCCAAGGGCGGCGTGATCGCGGCAATGAGCGGCCTGACTGACGGCTTCACCGCGACATTGGACGGCAAGGGGACATGGCAGGCGTGGAACGGACTGCTGGTCGCGACCTCGGGCAAGGGAGAGTTGGCGAAGATCGCGCTCGCGGCCCGGGACGGCAATTTCACCGCAAAGGGACCAGTGCGCCCCGGGCTGGTCTTTGCCGGGACGGTCGACCGGCTGACCACCCCAGCATTGGACGTCGATCTGTTCGCTGGCCTCAACGAGCGGCGGGTGAGCCTCAAGGGATCGCTGAAATCTCCCGCTCTTTCCGCCACGGCGCAAGGTCTGGTCGACCTCGGCAAGAGCCGGTTCAGCGCGCTCAAGATCGATGCCGCGCTACTCACCCCCGGCGCGATCATGGAAAAGGTGAAGGGCCGCGACGTGCGCGCCTCCGTGATCCTTGACGGGCCGATGGCGACGCCCTTCATCGACTATGACATCACGGCGAAGCAACTCGCCTTCGACGCCACCGGCATCGAAAATCTGAAAGCCAGCGGGCGCGCTGTGATCGATGCCGACCGCATCCGCATTCCCGTGAGCGCCACCGCCAGCCGCGTCACCGGCCTCAATGCGGCGGCGGGCGGCCTGTTGCACAATCTGCGGGTGAAGGGCGACTTCGCTTATGCCGCGGGCAAGCTGATCAGCGACAATCTGAAGATCGACAGCGACCGGGTGGACGCCACCGCCATCGTGCTGGCCGATCTCGACAACGCCATTTATCGCGGCGCGCTCAAGGGCCGGGTGAACGACTACAAGATCGATGGCGTCGGCATCGTCAATCTCAACACCGATGTGCATCTGGTGCCGGGGCCGAGGGGTGGCTTCGGTCTGGATGGCAGGTTCGGCGTCCGCACCGCGCGGTGGGAGAATGCCTCGGTCCGCGATTTCCTGGGCGGCAATGCCGTGATGTCGGGGCGCATCGGCATGACGCCGGAGGGCAAGTTCACGCTCGCCGGGCTGAAAGGCGCGGCACCCAATTTCAAAGTCCATTCCGGGTCGGGCAGCTATGATACGGACGGCGCGATCAGCTTCGACGCCAAGGCTTCGTCCCGCCAATATGGTCCGTTGGCGCTAACCGTGCGCGGCACGATGGAACGACCGCAGGCGGTGCTGCGCGCTGCCCGGCCCAATATCGGCGTGCAGTTGCATGACGTGGTCGCGAAGCTGCATGGAGAGGCGGCAGGCTATCGGCTCGAAACCATCGGCGGGTCGCCCTATGGGCCCTTTTTCGCCAATGTACTGATCCGCACCGCGAAAGGCCCGCTGATCGTCGACATCACCAGGGCGCGTTTCGCCGGGGTCGACATGAACGGTCGCGTGCAGCAAAGCCCGGCTGGTTCCTTTACCGGCCAGCTTGCCATGAATGGCTCCGGGATCAGCGGCGCGGTGAAGTTGATGGCAGTGGGTAAGGCGCAGGGCGCGCAGCTCAATGCCATCGCGAGCAATGCGAAGCTGCCGGGCGAAGCCGATGTGGCGATCGGCCGCGCGCTGATCGCGGCGAATATGGTGCTGGCCGACCAGCCTCAGATCACCGCCGACGTACAGATGGCGAACGCCGCCTATGGCGGTTATGTCGTGCGCAAGGCGCGTGGGCGGATCGACTATCGGGGCGGGCGCGGCCGGGCGCAGCTCGTCGCGGACGGATCGACGGGCGCCCCCTTCTCCATTGCGATGAACACCGCGCTGCGGCCAACCCTCTACGCCATCGCGCTGGAGGGCCGGGCGAGCAACATCCCCTTCCGCTTCGCCCAGCCCGCCATCATCCGTATCGAACGCGGGGGCTATCGCCTCGAACCCGCGACCTTGGTGCTGCCGCAGGGCCGCGTGGATCTCGCAGGCCGCTTCGGCCAGCAGACGGCAATGCAGGCGCGCTTCAAGGATTTCGACCTGGCCATCGTCAATATGGCGACGCCGGGCCTGGGCGTCAGCGGCAAGGCCACCGGCACGCTGGACTTTACGCAAAACGGATATGCTTTCCCGACCGCAACCACCCGCCTTGCAATCAGCGATTTCCGCCGCTCCAGCCTGACCGCCGTGTCCGATCCGGTATCGATGGCGATCGAGGGCAAGCTGTCCAGCGCGGGCGGCGACATGCGCGGTCTCATCCGGCGCGGCAATGCGACGTTGGGCCGCTTCGTCGCGACGCTCGCCCCACCGGGACCGGGGGCGAACTGGAGCGAACAACTGCAGTCCGCGCCGCTGGGCGGCGGCATCCGCTATGCCGGACCGGCCGATGTACTTTTTTCCTTCGCCGGGCTGGCGGATCAGCAATTGACGGGGCCGATTGCGGTCGCGGCGGATTTCGGCGGGCGGCTGACCGCGCCGCGCCTCAATGGCCTGGTGCGCGCCAATGCGCTGACTTATGAGAATGAGAGCTTCGGCACCCGGGTCACGCAGATGCGGCTCGATGGGCGGTTCACCAACGACCGGCTCGACCTGCGCGACTTTTCCGGGCGTGCAGGGGACGGGACCGTACAGGCAAGCGGCACTGTAGGGTTGGCGGCGGAAAGCAGCTATCCGATGGACATAGCGGTGAAGCTGAACCGTGCGCGGCTGGCGCGCAGCGACGCGATCACCAGCGTCGTCAGCGGCACGCTCAACATCGGCAACAGCGCGGCCAATGGCGGCCTGATCAAGGGCGACCTGTCGCTCCCGGAAACCCGCTATCGCGTCGCCTGGCAGGGCGGCACCGATATACGCCAATTGACCGGCGTCCGGCGCAAGGGCGAAGGCTCCGACCTGCTCGACCAGCGCCTCGCCGTGCGACAGGCAGCGGCCAAACCGACGCCATGGAAACTCGATGTCCGCGTGCGCGCCGATAACGAAATCTATGTGACCGGCATGGGACTCGATTCCGAATGGAAGACGAACATGCGCATCACCGGCACCGCCACCGATCCTCGCGTGATCGGAAAGATCGAGGTGATCCGGGGCCGCTACAGCTTCTCCGGCCACCAGTTCGATCTGGAACAGGGCGTCATCACCTTCAACGGCCCGATGATGAACCCGGCGCTGGCGATCCGCGCCGACACCCGGATCGACGATGTGACGGCGGGGATCGCAGTCGGCGGCACGGCGCAAAGGCCCGATATCGCCTTCGTCTCCACACCGACGCTGCCGCAGGACGAAATATTGGCGCGCATCTTGTTCGGGGACAATGTGGCGAACCTCTCCGCCACGCAGGCGATCCAGTTGGCGGCGGCGCTCAACGGCCTGCGCGGGGGCGGCGGCGGCCTTAATCCGATGGGCAAGCTGCAAAACGCCTCAGGCGTCGACCGCATCGGCATCGTCGGCGGCGACGAAGCGACCGGGCGCGGAACGTCGCTCTCGGTCGGCCAGCATATTTCCAACAATATCTATGTGGAGGTGATCACCGACCCCAAGGGTTTCACCGCCACGCAGCTTGAAATCTCCCTGTCCAAGACGCTCAGCCTGTTGTCGAAGACCGGCACCAACGCAGGGTCGTCGGCCAATCTGCGCTATTCGAAGGATTATTGAGCCCGTTCGGCGGTAGCGGGCGATGGGACCAAAATTGACTGTCGGCCTTGAAGAAAATCGAGCAGCTTTGGGTGCACGGCGGATCTTCAATTTCCGTTCGCCCTGAGCTTGTCGAAGGGTCTTACTGAGCGAAGGCGAAGCATGGGAACCTCGCTCCTCTCGGCTGAAGGCTTCGACTTCGCTCAGCCCGAACGGATATCTCGCGTCAGCAATTGGCCATTTCCAGCCACGATAGCTCTGCCACCGTATCGCTTCAATGCCACCAGCGAATTTCTGGCGCATATATCCTTACGGTAAAAGGCCCGCTGCGCCAGTCGCGCAGCGGGCCTTTTCAGTGCGTGAAGCGACAGGCGGGCAGTGTCGCGCCGAGGTTCTCCGGTTGATCTGGCCGGAAAGCCTGTCAGCGCTTATTCGCCATCATCCTCCGCTTCGGGTCCGGCCATCATCCCTTCAGCCACTTCCTCGGTCTTGCCGCGGATCGCCTTTTCAAGGCGTTCCGCCATCTCGGGATGTTCTTTCAGAAAGGTTTTCGCATTCTCGCGCCCCTGGCCGATGCGAACCGAGTCATAGGAGAACCAGGCGCCCGATTTCTCGACCAGACCCGCTTTCACGCCAATGTCGAGCAGTTCCCCGATCTTGGACACGCCCTCGCCATACATGATGTCGAATTCGACCTGCTTGAATGGCGGAGCCACCTTGTTCTTGACCACCTTCACCCGGGTCGCGTTGCCGACAATGTCTTCGCGGTCCTTGATCTGGCCCGTGCGGCGGATGTCGAGACGCACCGAGGCGTAGAATTTGAGCGCATTGCCGCCGGTCGTCGTTTCGGGATTGCCGTACATGACGCCGATCTTCATGCGGACCTGGTTGATGAAGATCACCAGGCAGCGCGAGCGCGAGATGGAGCCGGTCAGCTTGCGCAGCGCCTGGCTCATCAGGCGGGCCTGAAGGCCGACATGGCTGTCGCCCATTTCGCCCTCGATTTCCGCACGCGGCACCAGCGCGGCGACCGAATCGATCACCAGCACGTCGATCGCATTCGATCGCACCAGCGTGTCGACGATCTCCAGCGCCTGTTCGCCGGTATCGGGCTGCGACACGATCAGTTCGTCGATGTCGACGCCCAGCTTCTTGGCATAGCCGGGGTCGAGCGCATGTTCCGCATCCACGAAAGCCGCGGTGCCGCCGGCCTTCTGCGCTTCGGCAATGGCATGCAATGCCAGCGTGGTCTTGCCCGAGCTTTCCGGGCCATAGATTTCCACGATGCGCCCACGCGGCAGGCCGCCAATGCCAAGCGCGATGTCCAGTCCCAACGATCCGGTCGAGATCGCCTCGATCTCGATCTTCTCGCGGCTGCCCAGCTTCATCGCAGAGCCCTTGCCAAAGGCACGGTCGATCTGGGAAAGGGCCGCTTCCAATGCTTTCTGTCTGTCCATTGTCCCTGTCTTCTTGGAATCGATGAGTGAGAGCATTGCTGTCATCGGCCTATCCCCTGTCAAGCGGAACACGCCGATTTAAGTGGCGCGTGGCCACCATGTATCCCGTTTGTTCTTATGGAACAAGAGGGGAACGAAAATTTCCCTTTATATTCCCAGCGCCTTGTTCAGCGCGCGTTCGACCGCGCCGATGGTGAAGGGCTTGGCCAATGTCGGCCGGTCCGCATGGCCGGTCGGCAGATCGTCCGCCATGCCCCCCGTCGCAAAGACGAAGGGTATGCCGCTCTGCGCCAATATGTCCGCCACCGGCCAGCTTTTCTCACCATGCAAGTTGCAGTCGAGCAGCGCCGCGTCGAAGCCGCCCTCACGCGCCTTGACGCAAGCCTCATCGACCGATTCGGCAATGGCATGCAGCCGGTAGCCAAGCGTGTCGAGATAATCCTCCAGCATCATGCCGATCATTGCTTCATCCTCGACGATCAGGATGGTCTTGCCGTCAGACATGCTTGCGGTCCCCAATATTGCCCATCGCTGCCCCAAACGCGATTTCCGACCAGCATAATTCCCCGGCTGCGCAGAAGTTCATTCTCCAAACTCACTCCGGCGCCGGCCGCATCGCCAGTGCATCCCGCGCCGCTTCCGCCAACTGGCTGACAGAAAAGGGTTTTGGCAGGAAGGCCACATTGGCGATATCGATCGATTTACGCAACTGCTCCTCGGCATAGCCCGACATGAACAGCACCGGCAGGTCGGGATGGCTGGCCCTGGCCCGCGCCACCATGGACGGGCCGTCCATATTGGGCATCACCACGTCCGAAATGAGCAGGTCGATCTTTTCATCGCCGCCCAAGACTTCCAGCCCCTGTTCGCCGTCATTGGCGGTCAGCACCTTATAGCCCTGCCGCGTCAGCGCGCGTTCGGCAACGGCGCGCACCATATCCTCGTCCTCCACCAGCAGCACCGTGCCGGTGCCCCAGGTTTCGCTGCGGCGGACCGGCGCCTTGGGCTGGGCGGCCTGATCGGCATCGGCGCCCTGATAGACCGGCAGGTAGATGACGAAGCTCGCCCCGCGCCCCAGCTCGGACTCCGCGAAGATGAACCCGCCCGACTGCTTGACGATGCCGTAGACGGTGGAAAGGCCCAGACCGGTCCCCTTCCCCAATTCCTTGGTGGTGAAGAAGGGCTCGAAAATCTTCGAGAGAATATCGGGCGGAATGCCGAGGCCAGTGTCGGACACCCGCACCGCCGTATAATCGGCAGGCGGCAATATGTCCGATCGCATCTCCCGCACTTTGGCGGCGGGCACGGCATAGGTCTGGATATTGAGCGTGCCGCCTTCCGGCATGGCGTCGCGCGCATTGACCGCCAGGTTGACGATCACCTGCTCCAATTGGCCAGGGTCGGCACGCACCGCGCCCAGATTGCGGCCATGGGTGACTTCCAGCTTCACGCTCTCGCCCAGCAGGCGCTTCAGCAGATTGGAGACGTCCGCGACGATATCGGGCAATTGCAATATCTGCGGCCGCAACGTCTGCTGGCGCGAGAAGGCCAGCAACTGCCGCGTCAGCCCCGCCGCGCGGTTGCTGTTCGACTTGATCTGCTGGATGTCGTCATAGTCGCTGTCGCCCGGCGTATGACGCATCAGCATCAGGTCGCAATGGCCGATGATCGCGGTCAGGATATTGTTGAAGTCATGCGCCACGCCGCCCGCGAGCTGGCCGATCGCCTGCATCTTGGTCGCCTGCGCCACCTGCCGCTTGAGCTTGCTTTCCTCGCTATTGTCCTTGAGGGACAGCAGCACCGCCGCCTCGCCCAAGCCCCGCACACCGGCAAGGCTGAGCGCGATCGGCTCGTCGGGCTGGCTGCGCATGCGCACGGCGACGTCGCCCGACATTTGCGGTCCGACCGCAAAGCGCCGCACCGCATCGGCCACCGCCGCCTGATCCTCCCGCACCACCAGATCGCCAGGATAGCTCGGCTTTTCCTCGACCTTGAGGCCCGCCGCCCGCGAAAAGGCCTTGTTCATGAACAAAACCCGTCCGTCGCGATCCGCCATGGCCAGACCGAAAGGCAGCAAGGACAGCAGGGTTTCGATATAGGAAAGCGCTGATGTCCCACCCGCATTGCCCGCCGGCTCGTCGATCAGCAGCAGCAGCATCGGCCCGTCCTGCGCGCCCGATTGCGCGCCGGCGGGCTGGGTGGCGCGCTTTAGCGGCACCTGCAACAGCCGCAGCGGAATGCCGCCCGATTCCTCCCGCGCCAGGAACAACCGCGCCTTGTCGTCCACCCGCATATGCGCGGCGAAATCGCGGCCGGTGATATTCGCATCGATCCGCCCGGCGGCGCGCAGCAGGAAAGCGCCATTGGCCGCCCGGATGCGCCCTTCGCCGCCGATCATCACCGCCATGATGCCCGCCTCGCCCAATTGCCGCCCGGCTTCCCCGGTCAGCAGGCGATGCACGTCATCCAGCGCGCTCGGCTGGCGCACCGGGGAAAAGCGCCACAGCAGATAATCTTCCGACCGGCCGGTGCGGCCAATGAAGGCGTCCAGACGCAGCGCGCCCTGAACGATCCCCTCGACCCGCGCTTCGCCATCGCGCCAGGCGGCGCGGGCGGCATTGCCCAGATTGTCGGACAGGGCAGCATCGCTGGTGATATGCGGCGGCGCGGGAAATCCGGGGAACCACTCCCCGAACAGATCGCTGGCGCAGACCAGCCGCCCGGCGCGGTCAGTGACGGCGATCGCCATGTTGGACGCATCCGCCGCAGCCCGCGCCACCGTCCAGTCGGGCACGGCCTCGCCCACCGCCACTTCCTGCGGATGGAGCTTGCGATACCAGCTCAGCAGCGCCGCCCCGGCCAGCACCGCAGCGCCGAAACCGGCGCCCAGCGCCCAGTTCCCGGCGGCATAGACGACCAGCCCCGCCGAAATCAGCGCCAGCAGGATCAGCAGAGGCAGGATCAGAGGCGACGGCCGGTCAGCCGCCCAAGCGTCTCCATCCCTGATCACACGCGCGGACACGGCCCGGCTATCCCCCTGCATTCACAATGGACTTGCCGCCCCTGCCCGTCAGGCCGAAGCGACTTCCTCCAATGCGCTGCTTTCGAGTGCCTTGCCAATCCTCAATTTGCGCGCATGCCATTTCCGGCCCATGCGATGGCGCCAGATCCAGTCGGCCAGGAAATAGCCCACCACCGCGAAAGCGAGGGAAATCAGCGCCAGCCCCAGCAACATCGCCGGCGCCGCTTCGGAAAAGAGCCAGGCGCACCAGTCGCGGATCGAGGCATGTTTGTCGACCAGCGCCATGAAGCCCGATGCGTCGGCGCTGCGTCCCAGCATCCAGTTGCCCATCCACACCGACGCCATCAGGAACAGCGGCGTCGTCGCGGGATTGGAAAGGAAGGTCATCGCCGCCGCCAGCGGAATATTCGCACGGAAGGGCAGCGCCAGCAGCGCCGCGCCCGCAATCTGCACGCCGGGGATCAGCAGGAAGATGCCGACCAGCAGCCCCAAGGCCACGCCACGCGGCACCGACCGCCGGGTAAAGCGCCACAAGGACGGCTCCAGCACCCGATGCGCCACCGGGGCCAGGAAGCGATTATGTTCCAGCGACTCGCGGGTCGGGGCATTAGCGTGCCACCAGCGGCTGAGTCTATTGTCCATCAGCGATGCGCCTTCATGATGCGCTGCTGATCGCGCTTCCAGTCGCGTTCCTTGATCGTCTCGCGCTTGTCATGGGTCTTCTTGCCCTTGGCCAGCGCCAGCTCGACCTTCGCCTTGCCGCGGCTGTTGAAGTAGATCGACAGCGGCACCAGCGTCATGCCCTTGCGCTCCACCGCGCCGTGCATCCGGGCGATCTCCCGCTCATGCAACAGCAGTTTGCGGGGCCGCTTGGGCTCATGGTTGAAGCGGTTGCCATGGCTGAATTCGGGGATGTTGCTGTTGACCAGCCACACCTGCTCGCCCTTCAGCTCGGCATAGCTTTCCGCGATATTGCCCTCGCCAAAGCGCAGCGATTTGACCTCCGTGCCCTGGAGGGCAATGCCCGCCTCGAACACATCCTCCAGGAAATATTCGAATTTCGCGCGCCGGTTCTCGGCAACGATCTTCTTCTTGTCGAAGGCTTCGGGACGGGGTCGGGCCATCAGTCTTTTCTAAACTTCCGTTCGATTATGGCGTTCGTGTCGAACCCAGTCGCATCCTATACGCACTGCGCCCGGTCCTTATTCCGGGCACGCGGCCCGAAAGAAGGGGATATGGGGACGGCGCAGCCTTATACCAGTCCGGCAATCTCCAACGCCCGGTCGACGGCGGCGCGGCTCGATTCCGACGGCCAAGTGATCGGCAAGCGGACATCGCCGGGCATGTCGGGCCGGACGCGCGTAAGGGCGTATTTGACCGGGCCGGGTGAAGAATCGCTGAACAGAGCATCATGCAGCGGGTAGAGACGATCCTGAAGCGCCAAGGCACCATCCCAATCTCCGCACGCAATTGCTTTCTGGAAATCGGCGCACAGGCGCGGCGCGACATTGGCCGTGACCGAGATGCAGCCCTTCCCCCCCATGGCGTTGAATCCCAGCGCGGTTTCGTCATTCCCGGAAAGCTGGCAGAAATCGGGCCGGCAGGCGAGGCGCTGTGCGCTGACCCGCCCCAGATTCCCGGTAGCGTCCTTGATGCCGACGATGGACTGGAATTCTTCGGACAGGCGGTGGATGACGGGGACGCCGATATCGGTGATGGTGCGGCTCGGCACATTATACAGCACGATCGGCAGGTCGCAGCGCTCGGCCAGATAGGCGAAATGCTGATAGACGCCGTCCTGATTGGGCTTGTTATAATAGGGCGCGACCACCAGCGCCGCATCGGCGCCCGCCGCCTGCGCCGCGAACATATGCTCCAGCGCGATTCGCGTGTCGTTCGACCCGCAACCCGCGATCACCGGCACCCGGCCCGCCGCCTGGTCGACGCAGATGGCGATGACGCGATTATGCTCCTCGACCGTCATGGTCGCGCTTTCGCCGGTCGTGCCGCAGGGCACCAGAGCGCTGCTGCCCTCGGCAATCTGCCAGTCGACAAAGGCGCGGAAAGCCGCCTCGTCCACGGCGCCATCGCGGAAGGGCGTGATCAGCGCCGGAATCGACCCGGAAAACATCGCAAACAAACTCCTTCAATTCACCGGGATTCCGGGGCATCATAGCGTCAAACACGCGAACGGCGCGCTATAGCGCGTCATTCAGGGCCTGATAAGGATGCAATTGCGATAATGTCCAGTAGGGTGACATCTCGTAATCCTGAATTAACCCCAGAAACCGTCATGGTCCGTATGCCTTTGATTGCTCTTTTGCTTTTTACCGCAGGCGCCAGCGCCCAGACGGAAACGCCCGTGCCAGCACCCGCTGCGGCCTATCCGCCGGGCGCCGTGGTGCAGTCGATTCCCAATTCCCATGAGCCGAGTCCCTGGCAACAGGCGCAGGGCCGAATCGGCATGGCGAGCGATCCCAGCATCTCCGGCACGATCAGCCAGTGGCGCGGGCTCCAGCAAAGCGATGCCCTGGGCTTTTCGACCTATGCCAGCTTCATCATGGCCAATCCCGGCTGGCCGGGCGAGGACCGGATGCGGCGGCTGGCGGAAACCGGCATCAACCCCAACAGCTATGATCCGGGTCAGGTCGTCGCGTTCTTCACCCGCTTCCCTCCGCGCACCGCCACCGGCAATGCGCGCTATGCGCTGGCGCTGATGCAGCAGAATCGCATGGGCGAAGCGCGGGTCGCCGCGCGCAATGCCTGGATCGGCGGCACGCTGTCGCCCGATGACGAAGCGCGGCTGCTCCCGCTCTTCGGTTCAAGCTGGACCTCGGTCGAACATGACCTGCGCGCCGACATGCTGCTGTGGAAGGGCGACATCATGGGCGCGCAGCGGATGCTTGGCCTTGTCTCGCCCGCCCGCCGCCCGGTCTATGAGGCGCGCATCGCTTTCCGCCAGAAGGCGCCCGATGCCCCGATGAAAATGCAGTTTGCGGAAAGCATCGGCGCGAGCGACGCGGGTTTCGTCGCGGACAAGGCAAGCTGGCTGCTGGGCACCGGCAACTGGATCGCCGGCCGCCAATATCTCGCCAACCGCCCGGCGCTGACCTTCCGTCCCGGCGACGCGGAAAAATGGTATGAGACGCTGCTCACGCAAGCCCGCGCCGCCGCAAATGACAGCCAGTGGAGCTTCGCCTACGGCATCGCCAGCAAGCTGGACGACGCCTATCTGCCCGGCACCGACGTCAACACGCGCCCGATTGGCGAGCGCGACGATTATACCAGCCTCGCCTGGCTGGCGGGGTCGACGGCCTTCTACAATCTGAACCGGCCCGCCGACGCGGTGGAGATGTTCCGCCGCTACGCCACCGCCGCCAAATCGCCGCAGACCCAGTCCAAGGGCTTCTATTGGGCCGGGCGCGCCGCGCTCCAGGCGGGCGATGCCGCCAGCGCGAACAGCTATTTCGCCCGCGCCGCCGTCTTCCCGGACCAGTTTTACGGCCAGCTCGCGCTCGAACGGCTGGGCAGCCCGATCCCGGCCCCTGCCGCTGTCGAGCGCCCGGTGGAAATTTCCGCTGCCGAACGCACCGCCTTCGCCAACCGCTCGGTCGTCCGGGCGGTGAAGGCGCTGGGCGAAATGGGCTATTGGGAGGATCAGAGCAAATTCGCCCGCGCCATCGCGAACAATGCCGACAGCGACGCGGACCATTATCTGGCCGTCGAACTGGCGCAGAGCATCGGCCGTCCCGACATGGGCGTGATGGTCGGCCGCCGCGCCGTGTCGAGCGGCCTCACCGGCTATGGGACAAGCGCCTTCCCGCGCGTGCCGGTTCCGACCGAAGCGCAAGTTAACTGGACCATGGTCCACGCCATCGCCCGGCAGGAAAGCCAGTTCGACCGGCAGATCGTCAGCCATGCGGGCGCGCGCGGCCTGATGCAGCTCATGCCCGGCACGGCGCGGGAGCAGGCGGGGAAACTGGGCATGAGTTATGACCCCGGCGCGCTCAACGATCCCAGCTACAACATCATGCTGGGTTCCTCCTATTTCCAGCGGATGCTCGACTATTATGGCGGCAGCTATCCGCTGGCGGTGGCGGCCTATAATGCCGGGCCGGGCAATGTGAACCGCTGGATCAGCGCCAATGGCGACCCGCGCCTGCCCGGCGCCGACATGCTGCGCTGGATCGAGCAGATTCCGCTGTTCGAGACGCGCAACTATGTCCAGCGGGTGCTGGAAAATGCCGTGGTGTACGAAGCAATGAACCCGCAGCGCGCGCGTTTCCGGGGCACCACGACGCCGCTGTCCAAATATCTCGGCAAGCAGACACCGGGCTGAACTTGGTTTATGGGCAGGGGCATGAGCACCGCCTATCCCAATTACATCAGCCCCGAAGGCTTTGCGAAGCTGCGCGCCGAATATGACCAGTTGCTCGGCGTCGAGCGTCCGAAGATCGTGGAAGTGGTGAGCTGGGCCGCGGGCAATGGCGACCGCAGCGAAAATGGCGACTATCTCTACGGCCGCAAGCGGATGCGCGAGATTGACGGCCAGTTGAAGCGCCTGTCGCGCAAGATGAAGGACGCCAAGGTCGTGGACCCGCGCCAGCAGCCCGACAAGAGCAAGGTCTATTTCGGCGCCACCGTCACCATCGCGGACGAGGACGACCAGCATCGCACCGTGACCCTGGTCGGCAATGACGAGACGGACGCCAGCGCGGGCCGCATCGGCTGGGCCACCCCCATCGCCCGCGCCCTGCGCGGCGCGGCGGTGGGCGACCTGCGCCGCGTCATGCTCCCGGCGGGGGAGAAGGAGTATGAGGTGATGGCGATCCGCTATCCGGAGTGATTATTTGTCAATTTCCGCCATTAAGCGCATCCGTGTTCCTGCGAAGGCAGGAACCCAGTCCCGCCGTTTGCGGATCATCGCACCGCAGGAACTGGACTCCTGCCTTCGCAGGAGCACCATGCGCTTCAAGAAAAACAGCGCGAAGCAGACCGTCCGCCTTCCACCCTCACTCGCCAACGCGCCGGCCGCTAATCATGCGGTCGCAACGACACGTTGAGCCGCTCCATCACTTCTCCGATCGGCTCGACCACGGTCACGCTGCGCCCCTCTCCGAAGCGGATGCGGGTGCCGTCGGTGACCGATGAAACGAAGGTGACCTGCGCGGCATTGACGGCGGTTTCGGTCCGGTCGGCGCCCACGAACATGACGAGCATGCATCCTCTCCTTCTTTTTGGAAGCTGAGCCTAACCCGATTTGCCGCCGACGCCAGCCCGTTTTCTCTTCAGGCCGCCTGAATCGCCCGGATGAAGGCACTGGCGCGATCATCCAGCCGGTGCGCTTCTTCCGACAAGCGGCTCGCCGCGTTGCGCATGGCCTGCGCACCTTCCACCGCCACGCCCGCATTGACGCTGATCTGGCTGGCGCTGGCGCGGATATGTTCGCTGGCCTCGCCCGCCTCCTCCACGCTGCCCGCAATCGCCCGGCTGAAGGCTCCGTGCCGCGCCACCGCCTGGAATACGGAAGCCGACAGCCGGTCCGCCGTCGCGATCGCCGCGTCCATATGCGCATGGCCCTGCGCGACATGGCCGACGGTGACGCGAATATGGTCGATCCGCTGCGCGATCTCCGCCGCCGCCTCCCGCGTCTGCCCGGCAAGCGATTTCACTTCCCGCGCAACCACCGCAAAGCCGCGCCCGGCATCCCCGGCACGCGCCGCCTCGATCCCGGCATTGAGCGCCAAGGTCGTCGTCGCCCGCGCAATCGCGTCGATCAGCGCGGTCACTTCACCGATCCCGTCGGCCTGCACGCTCAGCGTCCGCGTCTGCGCCGCGCCCGATTGCGTCTGGTCGACCGCTGCACGAATGGCGGCGCCCGCCTCCCGCACTTCTTCCTCCATCGACTGGAACAACAGCCCCAATTCCCGCCCCGACGCCGCGATGCCCGACAGATTGTCCGCCGTCTGCGCCGCCGCCACCGCCATCCCCGCCGAAGCATGGCCATTATGCGCCGACCGCTCCGCCGCATCCTCCGCCAGCCGCGAGAGCATGTCCGCCATAGCCACCAGATCCGCGATCAGCGTCTGGATATCGCCCCGGAAGGTCGCGCTTTCACGCGTCACCATCTCCAGCCGCTCGACCCGCGCCAGCGCCACCCGCGCATCCCGCTCCGCCGCGAGCTTGAGCAGGAGCTGCCCTCCGGCGATCCCGGCATAGCGATCGCCATCGACCACGATCAGCCCCTCGCAGCCCTGCCCCTGCGCGGCATAAAGGTCGATCAGCGCTTCGATGCTGGCGCGCCGCTCGACCGTCGCGCAAGTCCGCACATGATCGTCCAGCCGGCCGCCAAAACTGGGATTGCGCAACAGAGCATGGCCGAAGGGATTGAAGAGGATGCGCCGCATGTCGCGCTCGTAGATCGCGCCCACCGGTCGGTCCGCGGCGTCCAGCACCGGCAACAGCCGCAGCGCGGGATCATGCTGAAAATGGTCGACCGCTTCGCTGAGCGGGCGCCCCAGTCGAATCGCCGGACTGGGCGTCACAGGAACCAGGCCTGTCCCCTGGGAAGGGATCGGTTTCGGCGGAGATCGGTCGAGCATCTGGGGCGCGTACATAAGCGCCGATTAGGCCCAAAATGGTAAATGAGCCGTTAGAATTTGATGACAGTTTTGTTACAAGGCACTGATTTCACGATATTTTCTATGGCACCTTATAACCATAGGCCTTGGCCGCCAGCTTCACGACTTCCGGATCGGCCTCCGGAAAGTCCATCGGCACCAGCTTTTCCAGGCGCTTGACCACATAAGCCAGCGCGGCGATCCGCCCGGCCCGGCGATGATTATTGTCGATCGCCTGCCAGGGCGCCGCTTTCATATCGGTCTTGCGGAACATGTCGTGCATGGCGTCCAGATAATCCGCCCGCCGCGCGCGGTTGCGATAGTCGTCGGCCCCGGTCTTCCACCGCTTCCACGGCGTGTCCAGCCGCTGGGCGAGTTGCTCGTCCTGCACTTCCTGCGTGATATGGACGAACAGCTTGATGATGTTGGTCCCGGCGTCGACCTGCTGCTTTTCGAAGGCGTTGATCTCGTCATAGGCGCGTTTCCATTCGCCCTTGGAACAGAAACCCTCGACCCGCTCGACCAGCACACGGCCATACCAACTGCGGTCGAAGATGGAGATGTTGCGCCCGGCTGGCAGCCGCGTCCAGAAACGCCAGAGGAAATGATGGTCGCGCTCCGCCTCATTGGGCGCTGAAATGGGATGGACCTGATAATAGCGCGGGTCCCATTCGGCGGTCATGCGCTTGATGATGCCGCCCTTGCCCGCCGCGTCCCAGCCTTCCAGCAGGATGACGCTGCGCCGGTCATGAATGATGTGCGCGACCTGGATTTTCGCGAGCCGCTGCTGGAGCTGCGCCAGCTTCTCCTCATAATCGCCCTTGAGCTTCGCACCCTTTTCATAATCGGCAAGGTCGATGGTCATGTCTGCACCTTCCACTGGCCACGGCGGCAGAGCACCAGCTTATACCAAAGAATCGAACCTGCAATCTGCGCGGCGGTGGCGATCAGGCCGGGGCGCCCTTCCTCTACATCGAGCCAGCTCGTCCAGGTGACATAGGCCAGAGCCAGCAAGGTCACGATGGGCGCAATGGGATAGAGCGGCATCTTGTAGGGCGCATGGGCGCTCGCCCTGCTGCGACGCCCGGCCAAAGCGGCGAACGCGATGCCGCCATAGATCGCCACCAGCCCGGTGCCGTTCAGCACCAGCAGCAACTGCATCGGCAGGAAGCAGGCGAGCGTCCCCAGCCCGCCGACGATCAGCGTGCCGATCCAGGGCGAATCGAAGCGCGGATGGATCGCCACCAGCCAGTCATCGATGCGCGGAATCCACGCTCGGTCCCGCCCGGTCGAATAGAAGAAACGTGCGCAGGCCAGCACGCAGGCGATGATCGCGTTGACGATGGCGAGCACGATGCCGACCGACACCAGAGCCGACAGCCCCGCGCTGCCCCTTTGCCGGACCAGCAGGCCGAAGGGGTCATCGACGGTCAGCAGGGTCGCAAGGTCGATCTTCACCAACAAGAGCGCAAGCAGCGGCACCCCTTCGAACAGCAGCGCCAGCCCCAGAGCGGCAAGGATGGTCCTGGCGATCCGCTTGGGCGCCTCATGCATTTCCTCACCGAAATAGACGGCCATGCCATAGCCGTTGAGCGCAAAGATCGCGATGGTCGTGGCGACGCCGATGGAAGCGGCGCTGGCGGGCGCCCAGCCGTCTCCCGCAATCGCGACAGGGTGGGTAAGGAACTCCAGCGCCGGTCGCGCATGATCGGCAAAGCCCAGCACCACCACCACGGCCACCGCCAGCAATTCGACCAGCAGGAACAGCCCGGTGATGACGGCATTCACCCGGATATTGAGGATCGCGACCAGCGTCGACCCGATCATCACCGCGACGGCGACCGGGACGGCGGGCAGCCCCGGCACGACCGTCGCCATGACCGATGCGATGCCGAGCGCCGCGACGGGCGGAAACAGCACATTGTTGAAGACATTGACGCCCAGCATGACAAAGCCCGCCATCGGCCCCAAGGTCTGCGCCACCGCGACATATTCGCCGCCCGCGACCGGCCAGGCGGAGGAGAGTTCGGCATAGATGAAGGCGGTGGTGACGCAGATCAGGCTGGCGAGGATCATCGCCCAGATCGCGCCGGTTCCGGCCTCCTGCAACATGCCGGGGATGATGACGAAGACGGAAGAAGCGGGGGTGGTCGCGGACAGGGTCAGGAACAGCACGCCCGCCACGCCCAGGCTGCGCGCAAGGCCGGTCTGTTTGTCCGGCAACATCTGTTCGTCAAGCATGGCGGTCCCCCTTGCCCTTCCTTACATCGAAAGGGCAGAAAGGAAGCAAGCCCCGCTTGCACCGTGCTCCTGCGAAGGCAGGAGCCCAGTTCAGACGGCGGGACTGGGCTCCTGCCTTCGCAGGAGCACGATACCCTAAAAAGGAAAGGTCAAGCCTTGGCCTGCGGCTCCACCACCCGGACATGCAGTTCCCGCAACTGCTTGAACTCCGCAGCGCTCGGCGCCCCCATGAGCAGGTCCTCCGCCCGCTGGTTCATCGGGAACAGCGTGATCTCGCGCAGATTCTGCGCACCGCAAAGCAGCATCACGATCCGGTCCACGCCAGCGGCCATGCCACCATGCGGCGGCGCGCCATATTGGAACGCGCGATAGAGGCCACCGAAGCGCTCCTCCACATCCTGCTGGCTCAGACCCACCTTCTCGAAGGCCTTCACCATCAGCTCCGGCGACTGGTTGCGGATCGAGCCCGAAGCAATCTCATAGCCGTTGCAGACCATGTCATATTGATAGGCATTGATCGTCAGCGGGTCCTGATGCTCCAGCGCATCCAGCCCACCCTGCGGCATGGAGAAGGGATTGTGCGCAAAGTCGATCGACTTGGTCTCTTCATCATATTCGTAGAAGGGGAAGTCGACGATCCAGCACAGTTCGAAGCGATCCTTGTCGATCAGGTCGAGCTGCTCACCCACGCGGATGCGCGCCAGACCCGCCAGCTTGGCGGCCTGGCTTTCCTTGCCCGCCGCGAAGAACACGCCGTCATTCGGCCCCAGGCCCAGCGCGTCGATCAGCTTGGCCGTCCGCTCCTCGCCATGATTCTTGGCGATGGGGCCGCCCGGCACGCCATCCTTGATGTTGATATAGCCAAGGCCCGAATAGCCCTCGCTGCGCGCCCAGTTGTTCATCTCGTCGAAGAACTTCCGGCTGCCCGCACCGGCACCCGGCGCCGGGATCGCGCGGATCACGCTGCCGCTCTCGACCAGCGAGGCGAAGATGCCGAAGCCCGAACCCACGAAATGCTCGGTCACGTCGGTGATGACGATCGGGTTGCGCAGGTCGGGCTTGTCCGAGCCATATTTCAGCATCGCCTCGGCATGCGGGATGCGCGGAAAGCTGCCTGCGGGCGTCACCGGCTTACCGTCGGCGAACGCCTCGAACACCTGCGCGATCACCGGCTCCATCGTGTTCCAGACGTCTTCCTGCGTGACGAAGCTCATTTCGAGGTCGAGCTGGTAGAATTCGCCCGGCAGGCGATCGGCGCGCGGGTCTTCGTCGCGGAAGCAGGGCGCGATCTGGAAATAACGGTCGAAGCCCGCGACCATGAGGAGCTGCTTATATTGCTGCGGCGCCTGTGGCAGCGCGTAGAATTTCCCAGCATGGATACGGCTGGGCACCAGGAAGTCGCGCGCGCCTTCCGGCGACGATGCGGTCAGGATCGGCGTCGAATATTCGGTGAAGCCAATGCCTTCCATGCGGCGGCGCATGTCGGAAATGATCTTCGTGCGCTTGACGATATTCGCGTGCAGCGTTTCGCGCCGCAAATCGAGGAAGCGGTAACGCAGGCGGATGTCTTCGGGATATTCCTGCTCGCCCGCGACCGGCAGCGGCAGGTCGGCGGCGGCAGAGAGCACCACGGCGTCCAGCGCGCGAATCTCTATCTCCCCGGTCGGCAGGTTCGGGTTCACCGCTTCCTTCGCCCGCGCCACGACCTTGCCCGTCACCGTCACGACGCTTTCCGCGCGCAGCGATTCGATCACCTGGAACACCGGCCCGTCGACCTCGGTGACGATCTGCACCATGCCATAATGGTCGCGCAGGTCGATGAAGACCAGGTCGCCATGATCGCGCTTGCGATGCACCCAGCCGGACACGCGCACCTCATTGCCGACTTCGGCAGAGGTCAGGGCGCCGCAGGTATGAGTGCGATAAGCATGCATGGCGATCTATTCTTTCAGCTACGTTTTACGGAAATGACAAATTGTTGCAGCGCCGCTATGGGCAGTCTTGTCAAGCATTGACGAGCCCGTGCGCGACGGGCCAGCCCATAATAAGATCGAAGACCATATGCAAATCCATCCGCTGATTACCGACAGCAAGACTCTCGCCCAATTCTGCGCCCGGATCGCCAAATCGCCCTATATTGCGATCGATACCGAGTTCATGCGCGAAAACAGCTATTGGCCCGATCTCTGCCTGGTGCAGGTCGCGGACGAGAATGAAGCAGCGGCCATCGATCCCAAGGCGCCCGGCATCGACCTTTCCCCCCTGCTCGACCTGATGGTCGACAATGAGGATGTGCTGAAGGTCTTCCACGCCGGCGGCCAGGATCTGGAAATCATCTACAACCTGACCGGCAAGACGCCCCATCCGCTGTTCGACACGCAGATCGCGGCAATGGCGCTGGGGCTGGGCGAGCAGATCGGTTACGGCAATCTGGTCGACGCCTGGCTGGGGGTTCAACTCGACAAGGGCGCCCGCTTCACGGACTGGGCACGCCGTCCGCTCGACAAGCGGCAGATCGACTATGCGATCGGGGACGTCACCTACCTCATCCAGATATTCCCCAAGATGCTGGAGGAACTGCGCCGCACCGGCCGGGGCGACTGGCTGGATCAGGAGATGGAGCGGATCAGCGACGCTTCCAATTATGAGAACAAGCCCGAGGAGGCGTGGCAGCGCGTCCGCATCGCCAGCCGCAAGGCCGATGTGCTGGGCCGCCTGAAGGCGCTCGCCGCCTGGCGCGAAATGGAGGCGCAGGACAAGAACCTGCCCCGCGGCCGCATCGTCAAGGACGAGACGCTGGCCGATATCGCCAGCCATCCGCCCCGCATCCAGGAAGATCTTGGCAAGGTACGCGGCCTTTCCGCCACCTGGAAGACCAATGACATCGGCAACCGCCTGATGCTCGCGCTCAACAACCACACGCCGCTCGCCAAGGAAGAAATGCCCGAGCGCGACCCCAAGCGCCCGGGCCTGGGCAAGGACGGCGCGCTGGTGGCGGACCTGCTTAAGCTGCTCCTCAAGATCCGCTCGCGCGACATCAACGTCGCGGCGCGCCTGATCGCCCGCAGCGACGATATCGACGCGCTGGCGGCGGGCGTGCGCGAGGATCTGTCGATCCTCGAAGGCTGGCGCTATGAACAATTCGGCCGCGACGCGGTCGATCTGGTCGAGGGCCGTCTTGCCTTCGCGGTCAGAAACGGCCGCCTCAAGATGACCCGCACGCAATAGGAGCCAAGACGGATGCGGACGGCAGCACTGATCCTTCTTCCCCTGCTGGCCGCCTGTTCCGGCACCCAAGGCCCCGCCACGCCGCCGCCTGCCGCCGAAGGACCGTGCCGCAACGAAGGGCTGGACCGCTTCGTCGGCCAGACCGCCAGTGCCGATCTCGGCGCGCAATTGCTCAAGGCGTCGGGCGCCCGCACCCTGCGCTGGGGGGCGCCCGGCATGGCGATGACCATGGATTTCCGCGCCGACCGGCTGACCGTCAGCTATGACGATAAGATGGCGATCATCTCCGCCCGCTGCGGCTGAATCCCTCCCCTCAGAAAGCGGATGCGGATCGCGATGGAATAAACCGCTCGCGCCGGTCGTATTCCCCCCGGCACCGGTCGCGATCCCCTGATCATGGCCGGTCGCTCCCATGGGTGGTCCCCTAAGGGCGGCGTAGCGGTGGCGCCAAGAGGCAGGCCCCTCCCGGCACCATCGCTACGCCATTCCGGTTTCGCCGCAATCTGTTAGGGTGCCGCCATACAGGAGGCGCCGATGGACAAGGATGCACCCTCCGCGCTGATCGATGCGCGGATCGCGGCACTGGACGATTGGCGCGGAGAGATGCTGGGGCATGTCCGCGCACTGATCAAGGAAGCCGATCCCGAAGTGGTCGAGCAATGGAAATGGCGCGGCGTCCCGGTCTGGTCGCATGACGGCATCTTCTGCACAGGCGAAAGCTACAAGAGGGTGGTCAAGCTGACTTTCGCGAAGGGCGCATCACTGGAAGACCCGGCGGGCCTGTTCAACGCCAGCCTGGAAGGCAATGTGCGGCGCGCCATCGACATCGTTGAAGGCGAGAGGATCGACGCGGATGCGTTCAAGGCGCTGATCCGCGCCGCCGTGGCGCTCAATATGGCCAAGCCGCGGAAGAAGAAGGGTTGAGATTGAGAACCAGCGTGCTCCTGCGAAGGCAGGAGCCCAGTTCCAACGTCTGATCTAGACTGTCGCGAGCCGCTCGTCTCGCTCCACTCAGGAACGAGGACATCCGATGGAAGCGCGGCCCACGCCCGATCAACATTCCAGCCCGATCAAAGTCCCGCTACCGATCCGCCCGACATAGCGCTTGCCGTCAATCTCCAACCAATCCGGCGTCACTTCCAGCCGCCGTCCCCTGATCGTGGTGCGCAGATGCTCCACCGCGATCCGGTTGCGCGCCACGATCCGCAGCACCGCCAGCCCCTCGCCCCGCGCCGCCATCATCGTGTAGCGGTCGCCGCGCAGCAGAAAGTGCCAGCTCCCGTCGGTCGGCATCCATTCATTGCCGTTCACGACCTGCACCGGCTCGCCATCGGGACCACCCATGCGCACGCTGATTCGCGTGGCGCCATTGCTCCGGCGCGGCGGGGCGAAGATCAGGATCGGCTCGCCCTCCAGCGTCAGCGGGATCGGCGTATCCCTCAACAACTGGGAGCCGCCCATGATCAGCGTCGGCAATTCCGGCGAAAAGGGCAGCCGGTCACGCGCGAAATGGCGCTGCCGCACGACCGGATTGGCGTGGAAGCCCTGCACCTGCATCGGCGTCAACCGCCCTTCCTCGACCAGCCCATGGCAGGTCGGGCAAAGCAGCGTCACCCCATGACTCTCGGGCAAACGCAGATAACGGTAAATCGTCACGCCGCAGCGGACACAGGCAAAACCGCAAGTCTGACGGATTTCGTCCTGCTGCTGCGCAGTCAGACCTGGCAGCGACGGCATCACGCGAAAGCCCATGCAGACGACCCCTTGCAATCACCTGCCCGCGCCACTGCGGACCGGCGTTCCTTCGGCGTCCTTCCTGCTGGTCTTGGGGGCGTTTCGAACCGCCCCTCTCGCTATTGCACTATCGTTGAAATAAATGCGGACAAGTCAAGAGGCGGTTCGGCATTCTCCTACCGCTGGGGCAGCAGGTCCAGGTTGCGCGATGCGGCAATCGCCCGGATGCGGTCCGGCCGCGGCATGGATTTGATAGCGATTTCCGCCATGTCGCCCGCGCTGAACAATTCCACATTGCCGACGTTGAAAATCCGCTGGCCCAGCGTCTGGGTGATGCGCACGCTGCGGATGCTGGACAGCGCGATCTCCGTCCGCTGCTTGGCGAGCAGGCCGCGTTCGAACAACACTTCGCGGTCGGACAGTGCCAGACGCTCGCCCTTGTTAAGCACCCACCATATGCCGATGGCGACTATGCCGACGACGGAAATCAGCAGCAGGACGAACAGAAAGGGGTGTGCGCGGAACATCGCGGGATGCTCATCATACAGCCAAGTCTCGCTCATGCCGGTCCCCTGCCGCTAACCGTTTTGCATTGACCATGGACGCTCCACCGCCGTCAAGGCCGCCCAAGCATGATACGCTTCGGACTAGTTCTCGTCCCCCATGCGCAGCGCCGCGATGAAGGCCTCCTGCGGAATCTGCACGCTGCCATATTCGCGCATCCGCTTCTTGCCCTCTTTCTGCTTCTCCAGCAGCTTCTTCTTGCGAGTGATATCGCCGCCATAGCATTTGGCGGTCACGTCCTTGCGCATCGCCGCGATAGTTTCGCGGGCGATCACCTTGCCGCCGATCGCCGCCTGAATCGGAATCTTGAACAGATGGCGGGGGATCAGGTCTTTCAGCCGCTCGCACATGCCGCGTCCGCGCGATTCGGCGGTGCCCCGGTGGACGATCATGGAGAGCGCGTCGACCGGCTCGTTATTGACGAGGATGCCCATCTTGACCAGATCGCCCTCTCGCGTGCCGATCTGGTGATAGTCGAAGCTGGCATAGCCACGCGAGATCGACTTCAGCCGGTCGTAAAAGTCGAACACCACCTCGTTGAGCGGCAGTTCATACGTCACCTGCGCCCGCCCGCCAACATAGGTCAGATTCTTCTGAATGCCACGCCGGTCCTGACAGAGCTTCAGGATGGAGCCGAGATATTCGTCGGGGCAGTAGATCACCGCCTCGATCCACGGCTCCTCGATAAAATCGATATGGTTGGCGTCGGGCATGTCGGCGGGGTTGTGCAGGTGCCGCGTCGTCCCGTCGTTCATATGAATCTCATAGACCACCGACGGCGCGGTGGTGATGAGGTCGAGATCATATTCGCGCGTCAGCCGCTCCTGGATGATCTCCAGATGCAGCAGACCCAGAAAACCGCAGCGGAAGCCGAAGCCCAACGCCGCCGACGTCTCCATCTCGAAGGAGAAGCTGGCGTCGTTCAGCCGCAGCTTCGAAATCGAATCGCGCAGCTTCTCGAAATCATTGGCGTCCACCGGAAACAGGCCGCAGAACACCACCGGCTGCACTTCCTTGAAGCCCGGCAGCGGCGTCTTAGCCGGATTCTTGACCGTGGTGATGGTGTCGCCCACGCGGGTCTGGCTGATATCCTTGATCTGCGCGGTGATGAAACCGATCTCGCCCGGCCCCAATTCGGCCAGTTGCTCGATCTTCGGCCGGAAACAGCCGACGCGGTCGATCAGATGCTCGGTCCCGCCGATCATGAACTTGATGTTCTGGCCCTTCTTGATGACGCCGTTCATGACGCGCACCAGAATCACGACGCCCAGATAGGGGTCGTACCAGCTATCGACCAGCATCGCCTCCAGCGGCGCCTCGCGGTCGCCCTTGGGCGCGGGAATCTTGGCGACCACCGCTTCCAATATGTCGTCGATGCCGATGCCCGACTTGGCGCTCGCCAACACCGCTTCCGACGCGTCGAGGCCGATCACTTCCTCGATCTCCGCCTTCACCTTTTCCGGTTCGGCGGCGGGCAGGTCGATCTTGTTGATGACGGGCACGATCTCATGGTCATGCTCGATCGACTGATAGACGTTGGCCAGCGTCTGCGCTTCCACGCCCTGCGCCGCGTCGACCACCAGCAGCGCGCCCTCGCAGGCGGCCAGCGACCGGCTCACCTCATAGGCGAAGTCGACATGGCCCGGCGTGTCCATCAGGTTCAGCTCATAGGTCTCACCATTTTTCGCGACATAGTCGAGGCGCACGGTCTGCGCCTTGATGGTGATGCCACGCTCCTTCTCGATATCCATATTGTCGAGAACCTGCGCGCTCATCTCCCGGTCGGTGAGGCCTCCGGTGCGCTGGATCAGGCGGTCGGCCAGCGTCGACTTGCCATGGTCGATATGGGCGATGATCGAGAAATTACGGATGTGCGAGAGATCGGTCATGGCCCGCGCCGATAGCAGCCATTTGCGGGCGTGTCAGCAGGCACGCGCATCGGTCGCCCTTTGAAGGCAATAGCGGTGATAACCATTCGCATTACTTGCGCGCCCACGCGGTTGTGCTAGAGCTTGGGTCAAATATCGGGGCGCCACAAAAGCAAAACGACTTCAGCAACTTTCAGGGGTGCATGACAATGCGTGTATTCGCGAAATTCGTCGCTGCCGCAGCCGGCCTGGCTGTCGCGGCTTCTCCGGCGATGGCCGCCGACAAGGGCTCGTCCGCCCGGCAGCAGCAGGCCAAGAAAACCGCCGAAATTCCTCATTGCACCCGGCGCCTCGGCACGGTGGCGATCGTCGAGCCGGACAACCAGTGGTGGCGTGAGCTGAACCTGGGCAGCCCGGAGGCGATCCTCAAGGTGTTCATCCAGCAGTCGGGCTGCTTCGGCATCGTCAACCGTGGCCGCGCCATGGCCAGCCGCAACCTGGAGCGCGCCATGGCGGACTCCGGCGAATTGCAGGCGGGATCGAACCTGGGCAAGGGCCAGGTGAAGGCGGCGGATTATTATCTGCAGCCCGACATCGTTTCCTCGAACAAGAATTCGGGCGGCAATGCGCTGGGCGGCATGCTCGGCGGCTTCCTGGGCGGCCGGACCTTCGGCGCGCTCGCCGGCGGCATATCGGTCAAGAAGAGCGAGGCCAATGTGACGCTCTCGATCGTCAACGCCCGCACGACCGAGGAAGAGGCGCTGACCGAGGGCTATGCCCGCAAGTCGGACCTCAGCTTCGGCGGCGGTGGCGGCGCAGGCTGGTGGGGCGGTTTCGCGGCGGCTGGCGGCGGCGGCTATCAGAACACCGAAATCGGCCAGGTGATCGTGCTGGCCTATCTCGACGCCTATACCAAGTTGGTGACGCAACTCGGCGGCCTGCCCACCAACGCGGCAGCGGCGGCGCCCCGCGCGCAGTAACGAGCGGCATTGCACGGAAAGGGCGCTGCCGGAGCTTCCGGCGGCGCTTTTTTTTGCGCTCGGCTTTCGCTTACGACTCCACAGCGGGCCCGCATTGGGCCATTTCCGGACATTTTCGAAGTTCGTCATCCCCGCCTTCGCGGGAATGACGAAACAGGAAGCGTCCCCTATCCACCCAAATTCGGACGAGCCGACGGCTTCAAGCAAAAAGCAGGCGAGTCTCATCCCCCGTCTGCTGCAAAAACCCAACCGGCCCGCCAATCTCCACGCCCGCGGGCAAGCTCTCCACCGTCATCCCGCACAAGGCCAGCCCGCTCTGACAGGCGAGGATGACAACCCCCAAAGCCAAGGCTTCCTCAATCACCATCGCCAGCGAAGGCAGCCCCGCCGCCCGATGCGCCTCATCCTGCGGCGCCCCAATCGGCGTCCGCAGCAATCCCACCGCATCCAGTTGCAGGAAAAGCGCCGCCTTGCCGCCCAACGCAGCCTGCGCCGCCGCCATCACCAGCGACCCGCGCAGCCGCTCCGCATCCGCCGTCGCGACGACGATCCTCAGCTCGCGCATAGTTCCACGGCGCAACCCGGACAGGCCGGATCCTTCGGCACCGCCACAGTTCGAAAGCGCATCGACAGCAGATCGGCCAACAGCAGCCGCCCCGCCATATCCTCGCCAAAGGGCACCAGCGCCCGGATCACTTCCAGCGCCGCCAGGCTGCCCATTACGCCGGTCAGCGCCCCGATCACGCCCGTCTCCGAGCAGTTCCGCTCCGGCGCATCCTCCGGGGATCCGACCAGGCAGCGATAGCAAGGCTTGCCCGCTTCCCACCCGCGATAGGTGGCGAGCTGCCCCTCGAACGGCCCGACCGCCGCCGACACCAGCGGAACCCTCAACCTCTGCGTGCAATCCGCCACCGCCAGCCGCGTCGCGAAACTGTCGCAGCCGTCCAGCACCACATCCGCCTCGCGCAGCATCAGCGCGGCATTGTCCGCATCGATCCGCGCATTGATGGGGATCAGCTTCACATCGGGATTGAGCCGCGCCACCGCCGCCATCGCGCCCTCGGCCTTGGGCGCGCCGATATCCTCGGTCCCGAACAGCACCTGCCGCTGCAAATTGGAGAGGGCGACCGCATCGTCATCGATCACCCGGATCGTGCCGACACCCGCCGCCGCAAGATAGAGGATCGCCGGACTGCCTATGCCCCCGGCCCCGATCACCGCCACATCCGCCGACAGCAACCGAGCCTGTCCCGCCCCGCCGATCTCCTTCAGCACGATATGGCGGGCATAGCGTTCAAGCTGCTCGTCGGTGAGCGGGGATGGGGTCATGATTATTTCACTCCCGTCGACCCGAAACCACCGGAACCCCTGACGGTCTCGTCCAGTTCCTCGACTTCGGCAAAGGTGGCGATCTGCACCGGCGCCGCCACCAGTTGCGCGATCCGGTCGCCCCGCGAGATCACAAAGGGTTCGCCGCCCAGGTTGATCAATATGACCTTCAATTCGCCGCGATAATCGGCGTCGATCGTACCCGGCGTATTGGGCAGGCTGATCCCATGCTTGAGCGCCAGGCCCGAGCGAGGCCGCACCTGCACTTCATAGCCTTCCGGAATCGCCATAGCGAAACCCGTCGCCACCGCATGACGCCCGCCGGGCACCAGGATGACGTCCTCCGCCGCCACCACATCCATCCCCGCCGCATGCGCCGTCGCATAGGCAGGCGCAGGCAGCCCCTCGCCATGGGGCAGGCGCTTCAGACGGATTTCAATCGGAGCGAGAGGAGAGGGCATCAGCGACCTTTTCTATCAAACGAGTGGCAACAGCGTCCTTGGGCAGATTTTCCCAACTTTCGACGCCGTCCTTGGAAATAATATGCACGCTGTTGGAATCGCCGCCCATCACGTCACCAGACACATCATTGGCAACGATCCAGTCAGCCCCCTTACGCGCCAGCTTGGCCTGCGCATGCTCAGCAACCTTCTGCGTCTCGGCGGCAAAGCCCACCAGCAAGGCCGGGCGCCTGGCATGCTTTCCCAGCGTGGCGAGAATGTCCGGATTCTCGACCAGGGAAAGCGGAGCAGGCTTGCCCGACCCATCCTTTTTGAGCTTCTGATCCGCCGCATCCGCCGTGCGCCAGTCCGCCACCGCCGCCACCATGATCGCCGCATCAGCGGGCAGAGCGGCTTCCACCGCCGCCAGCATCTCCCGCGCTGTCTCGACATCGACGCGATCCACGCCGGAGGGTGTGGGCAAATGCACCGGCCCCGCGACCAACGTCACCCGCGCCCCGGCCCGCGCCGCCGCCGCCGCAATGGCAAAGCCCTGCTTTCCCGAGGAGCGATTGGCGATATAGCGCACCGGATCGATCGGCTCATGCGTCGGCCCGGCCGTCACCAGCACATGCCGCCCGGCCAGCGGCGCATCCGCCGTTTCAAAATCCGGTTGGCCCGCCAGAGGATCCGCGGCCAGCGGCAAGGCCAGCAACCGCGCCACCTCCGCCGCGATCGCCTCCGGCTCGGGGAGGCGCCCCTTGCCGAACTCGCCGCATGCCATTTCGCCGCTGTCCGGTTCCATGATGTGCACGCCATCGGTCTTGAGCTGAGCAACGTTCCGCCGGTTGGCTGCATGATGCCACATCCGCACATTCATCGCGGGCACGGCCAGCACCGGCTTGTCGGTCGCGAGCAGCAACGTCGTCGCCAGATTATCGGCAATACCTGCCGCCATCTTGGCAAGGATATTCGCCGTCGCGGGGGCCACCACCACCAGATCGGCCTGGCGGCTGAGCTGGATATGCCCGATCTCGCGCTCTTCCTTGAGGTCGAACATGTCGCCATAGACATGATCCTCGGTCAGCACGCCCAGCGAGAGCGGCGTCACGAACTGGGCCGCGCTCTCGGTCAGCACCGCGCGCACGGCCAAGCCCCGCTTGCGCAGCAGTCGCACCAGCTCCAGCGACTTGTAAGCCGCGATGCCGCCGGAAATGATAAGAAGGATGCGCTTGGTCATGACAGGCCCATCATTTGGGCAAGCGGGACGCCCTTGTCCAGCCCGCACCTTGAGCTTGCCTGGTCATTCCCACGAAAGCGAGAACCCATCTCGGGACGTTTCCACATGCGAGGGGGACGATAAAGGGTGGAAGACGCAACCAGCTACCCCCTAGACTTTGCTCGGCGCCGCCTCGCTCAACACCGCCTTCTCCCGACGCCGCCGCCACCAGTCCAGGATCGCCTCCCCAGCCGGCCGCTCGACCAGACGGTTGATCAGCGTGCCCAAACCCAGCGCCACCGCAAAGGCCGTCGCAAAACCCGCCCAGGGGCTGTACCCCGCCTCGGCCATTTTCAGCATCACGACAAAGCCGACATGCTGGTGGATGAGGTAGAAGGAATAGCTGATCCCACCCATCCAGACGAGCGGCCGGAGGCTGAGAAAACGCAGCCGCCCCGCGATCAGCGCCGCAAAGACGCCCAGCAGGACAACGCCCGCCAGGGTGATGTCCTGGCTGTCGACCGTCGCGATCGAGAGCAGAGCCAGCGCGGCATAGGGCGCCTGTTGCCGCCAGCTTCGCTGCCCCGCCCAAACGCGATAGGACAACATGCCGATGATGAAAAAGGGCACATAGCGCAACACCAGCAGCATCACGATCCGCTCGGGCATGCCCGGCCACAGCGCATAGAGCCAACGCAGCGCGAGCCAGGCCAGCAGCACCAGCTCCAGCCGCCTGACACCCGCCCATTTCCAGATCGCCACCATGCAGAAATAGAAGGCTATCTCGACCGTCAGCGTCCAATAGGCGCCATCGACCTCGGGCAAGAAGGCAAAACCCTGCAACATGGTGATATTGGCCAGGATCGCGCCCGGCCCGATCAGCAGTTGCGACACCCGCGCCAGATATTCGATCCCCAGCGTCAGCAGCATCGCGACCAGATAGGCGGGATAGAGCCGGGCAAAGCGGTTGATCACGAAATCGGCGGCGGTCCGGATTCGGTCGAGCGTGAAGAAGATCGCAAAGCCGGAAATGGTGAAAAACAGCAGCACCCGGTAATTGCCGCCCAGGAAGCTGTAGGGAACATGGGCCGCCTGCGGAAACAGCTCATGGAAGCGGGTGGAGTAATGAAAAACCAGCACGCACAGCGCGCCCAGACCGCGCAACGCGTCCAGTTCCGTCAAGCGGCCAGTGGAAAGGCGCGACCCCGTCATGTCCTCGCCATAGCAACGGAACAGCAATCTTTCCGTCAATATCGTGGTTAACCGCATGGCCCGGCTGTATTTTCGGAAAGCGTGACGAATTCGGACGTAAGCGCCCCTTGGCGTTCGACAGGGCCAGGCCGGCCCCGAGCTAAGGCTGTCCCGCTTCCGCCGCGCGTTTCAGCCCCTGCAATTGCTCGGTCAGAACCCTGTCGACGAGCGGAGCGATCTTGGACGCGCCCATGCGCATATAACCGCCGACGACATAGCTCATTCCGACCCGCACGCCTTTCCCCGTCGGCGCGATGTCGAAAGTGAGCGTCCCGGTTACCGCCTCCGCCTGCAACGGCCCCAGCGCCCCGGAAAGGCGCAATTGCTTGTCCGGCGCCGCATAGATCACCCGGCCATGCTCGACGCTTCCGGCCTTCCCATCCTTGCCCGGCACCTTTTCGCAGAAGCAGCCGCCCGCAACGGGGTCCAGGCTCAGATTGGCGGGATCGCCGCTATAGCTGTGCTGTCCGTTCCACCAGCGGGCCGGTTGCCCCAACAATCGATAGACAGTCGCCGCATCGGCGGAGACATCGACACTATTCTCCGCCACGAAACCGACATCGCTGCTGCCCGTAACAGCGCAATGGGCCGGCGCGACCATCGCCGCACCAGCCCATGCCAAAATCATGATCTTGCACATCGCCTTCCCTCCCTTGCAGGAGGGTAAATTAGCTCAGGCGCCCTTGCCGTCCAAGATGGCCGCGATCGCAACCGTCACATCGTCCATGTCGGCCATGCCGTCGACCCGCGACACGATGCCGCGCGCTTCGTAGATGGGCAGGATCGGCGCGGTCTTGGCGCGATATTCGGCCATGCGGGTCCGCACGGTTTCCTCATTGTCGTCCGGGCGGCGCTTGAACTCATGGCCACCGCATTTGTCGCAGCTACCCTCGACCTTCGGCGTCTTGAACGTGTCGTGATAGCCCTCGCCGCAGGTCGCGCAGGTGAAGCGCCCGGTGATACGCTCAACCAGCGCGTCCTCGTTCACGTCCAGCTCGATCACATGGTCGAGCGTCCGATTGCGGTCCGCCAATATGCCGTCGAGCGAATAGGCCTGCGCCTCCGTCCGCGGATAGCCGTCGAAGATCACGCCGGTTTCCGGCGACAGCGCATCGAGGGCTTCACCGATGATGCCCGACACGATCTCATCCGACACCAGTTCGCCGGCTTCCATCACGGCCTTGGCCTTAAGGCCGATGGGCGTCCCGGCCTTCACCGCCGCGCGCAGCATGTCGCCCGTCGATAGCTGCACCATGCCCCGGCTATCCACCAGACGCGTCGCCTGCGTTCCCTTGCCGGCGCCCGGAGGGCCGAGCAGAATGATATTCATGTCGCGCATTCTCCCCTGTTCTTCGCGCTTTTCACGTGCTGCGCCCCTTCAGCGCATACGCCCCTTCAGCTTCGCCTTCTTGATCAGATCCCCATATTGATGGGCGAGCAGGTGGCTCTGAATCTGCGTCACGGTGTCCACCGTAACATTGACCACGATCAACAGGCTAGTCCCACCAAGGTAGAAGGGAATTCCCGCCCGGGCGATGACGAATTCCGGCACCAGGCAGATGAAGGCCAGATAGGCCGCGCCGATCACCGTGATCCGGGTCAGCACATAATCCAGATAATTTTCGGTGTTCTTACCCGGACGGATGCCCGGAATGAACCCGCCATTGCGCTTGAGATTATCGGCCGTCTCTTCCGGATTGAACACCACGGCGGTGTAGAAGAAGCAGAAGAAGACAATGCCGAGGCCATAAAGACCCATATAAACCGGGCTGCCGTGCGACAGATACTGGTTCAGCGTCAGCACGAAATCGCCCAGCTTGCTCTCGCCCGCGACCGTCCGTCCCGCGAACTGCGAAATGGTCAGCGGCATCAGCAGCAACGAACTGGCAAAGATCGGCGGGATGACGCCGGCGGTGTTGACCTTGAGCGGCAAATGGCTGCGATCTGCCTGCATCAGGCCCTGGCGCGTCTGACGCTTGGGATACTGGATCAGCACCCGGCGCTGCGCCCGCTCCATGAAGCAGATGAACGCAATCAGACCAAAGCCCAGCACGATCACCAGGAAGATCAGCAGACCGGAAATCGCGCCCGTGCTGCTCGACTTGAACAGGTTGCTGAGCGTCACCGGCAACTGGGCGACGATACCCGCCATGATGATGAGCGACACGCCGTTGCCGATGCCGCGCGAGGTGATCTGCTCACCCAACCACATCAGGAACATGGTGCCGCCGATCAGCGAAATCACCGCCGCGACCCGGAACAGGATGCCCGGATCGACCACCGCCTGTACGCCCGACTGCGCGCCGAAGCTCTCAAGGCCGACGGCAATGAAATAGCCCTGCACCGCAGTCAGGCCGACGGTGCCGTAGCGGGTATATTGGTTGAGCTTCTTGCGACCGCTTTCGCCTTCCTTCTTGATCGACGCAAGCTGCGGCGAGAGGCTGGCGGCGAGCTGCACGACGATCGAAGCCGTGATGTACGGCATCACGCCGAGCGCGATCAGGCTCATGCGCGAGAGCGAACCGCCCGAGAAGGTGTTGAAGATGTCGAGGATGCCGCCATTGGTCTGCTTGTAGAGCTGCGACAAAGCTGTCGGATCGACGCCCGGCAGCGGCACGAAGCTCAGGAAGCGGAAGACGATCAGCGCGCCCAGCGTGAACCACAGGCGCTTCTTGAGGTCGGTCGCCTGGCTGAACTTCGCCAGGCTGAGATTGGATGCGAGCTGGTCGGCTCTCGATGCCATCGTGGCTGCCCTTCAAAACATCTTGCCGGGATTTGGATGCCCGGAGCGGAATCGCTAACCCCTTAGCGGGGTGATGGGGCGCTGTCGAACCGGGAATCGCCGCCGATGCGACAAAAACTTGCCCCGAAACACATGACCCCGCCCACCCATATCGGGCAGCGGGGTCACGCTTGCAAGCCTTGGCAGGCCGGATCAGGCCTTCGCTGCGGCCTTCTTGGCGGCGAGGGTGGTGCCCTTCTTCGCCTTGGCCTTCTCAGCCGCCGGAACGACCTCGATCACGTCGACCTTGCCGCCGGTCTTCTCGACCGCTTCAACCGCGCCCTTCGACGCGCCGGCGACCAGGAAGCTGACCTTGGCGGTCAAATCGCCCTTGGCGAGCAGACGCACGCCGTCCTTGCCGCCACGGGCGAGGGCAGCAGCCTTCAGCGCCGCATGGTCGATGGTGGCGTTGGCGTCGAGCTTGCCGGCGTCGATCGCCTTCTGCACCGCGCCCAGGTTCACGATCGCGTAATCCTTGGCGAAGATGTTGTTGAAGCCGCGCTTCGGCAGACGCATGTGGAGCGGCATCTGGCCACCCTCGAAGCCGCTGATGGCGACGCCTGAACGTGCCTTGGCACCCTTCTGGCCGCGACCGGCGGTCTTGCCCTTGCCCGAGCCGATACCACGGCCGACGCGCATCCGACCCTTGCGGGCGCCAGCATTATCGTTGAGTTCGTTAAGCTTCGTCATCTGTGCACTCGCTTTCGCTATGTTCGCGCAGTCCCACCTCTGATTTTTCGCGGCGGGACAACAAAGAGGGCGCGCCATTAGCGCCCTTTCCCAAAAAACGAAAGAGGGGTTTCCCCCTCTCCCGCCTTATCTCGATGAACCGAAGGGTTTAGCCTTCGACCACTGCCACCATATGGGGCAGCTTCTTGATGGCGCCGCGGACTTCCGCAGTGTCTTCCAGCTCCACCACGCGGTGCATCTTGCCAAGGCCCAGACCGATCAGAATCTTCTTCTGGTCGGCGGGACGGCGGATCGGTGAACCGATCTGCTTGATCTTGATCTTCGCCATGTCGTCTTACTCCGCAATCGCTTCGGCATCAGCCTGCGCGACTTCGGCCGAGGCGCCGCCGCGACGCAGAAGGTCAGCGACCTTCTTGCCGCGACGCTGCGCCACCGACTTCGGGCTGGTCTGTTCGCCCAGCGCCGCGAAGGTCGCACGGATCATGTTATAGGGGTTGGACGTGCCGTTCGACTTGGTCACGACGTCAGCGACGCCGAGGCTCTCGAACACGGCGCGCATCGGACCGCCGGCGATGATGCCGGTACCGGCAGGCGCCGAACGGACCGTCACCTTGCCCGCACCGAAATGGCCGAGGCCATCATGATGCAGCGTGCGGCCTTCCTTCAG
This sequence comes from Sphingobium sp. SJ10-10, assembly GCF_036038995.2. Classification (NCBI taxonomy): domain Bacteria; kingdom Pseudomonadati; phylum Pseudomonadota; class Alphaproteobacteria; order Sphingomonadales; family Sphingobiaceae; genus Sphingobium; species Sphingobium sp. SJ10-10. Next base: position 2,945,675 of record NZ_CP158132.1, on the reverse strand, counting down.
CGGAACGCGAACCATCGCCTTCTTGGCCGAAGCGGTCGCCTTGCTGATGGCTTCGGGCACTTCGCGCGCCTTGCCATGGCCGAAGCCCGCGCGGCCCTTGCCGTCACCGACCACGACGAGAGCAGCGAAACCGAAGCGCTTACCGCCCTTGACGGTCTTCGAGACGCGGTTGATGTGAACCAGCTTCTCGATCAGTTCTTCGCCCTGCTCCTCGTCGCGGTTGCCGCGACGGTCATCACGACGGCCACGGCCGCCGCGCTCGCCACGGTTGCGATCGCCGCCGCGACCACGGCCACGGCCGGGACCGCGACCTTCGGTCGGTGCAGCCTCGACGCCCTCGGTGGGGGCGCCGGCTTCAATGGTGTTTTCGTCAGCCATGATCAGAACTCCAGCCCGGCTTCACGGGCCGCATCGGCCAGCGCCTTGACGCGGCCATGGAAGAGGAAGCCTCCACGGTCGAACACGACCTTGGTGACGCCGGCAGCGGTTGCCGCAGCGGCAACGCGCTTGCCGACCTCGGCTGCGGCTTCGGAAGAGGCGCCGGTCTTGCCCAGAGCCTTGGCCCCGATATCCTTGTCCAGGGTCGACGCGGCGGCCAGGGTCTTGCCCTGCGCATCGTCAATGACCTGGGCGTAGATGTGACGGCCCGAACGGTGAACGCTGAGGCGGGGCTTGTGGCCAGAAACCGCCTTGAGCGCTGTGCGAACGCGGCGACGACGCCGCGCGAAGAGGGAAAGCTTTGCCATCTTACTTCTTCTTCCCTTCCTTGCGGAAGATGAACTCGCCGGCGTATTTGATGCCCTTGCCCTTATAGGGTTCGGGCTTGCGCCAGCGGCGGATCTCGGCGGCGACCTGACCCACCTTCTGCTTGTCGATGCCGCTGATCTCGACCGTGGTGTTGTCCGGGGTCTTGATCTCGATCCCTTCCGGAATCTCGAAATCGACGTCGTGGCTGTAGCCGAGCTGCAACTTCAGGGTCTTGCCCTGCGAGTTGGCGCGGTAGCCGACACCGGTGATCAGCAGCTTCTTGGAGAAGCCCTCGGTCACGCCGGTGACAAGGTTCTGGATCAGCGTGCGCTGCATGCCCCAGAAGGCACGTGCCGCTTTGGTGTCGTTGGCTGGCCTCACCAAAATGCTGCCGTCCTCGATCGTGTAGCTGATCTCGTCGCGCAACTGCAGTGCCAGGGTGCCCTTGGGCCCCTTGACCGACAACTGCCCGCCTTCGATCGACGCCGTCACGCCCGAAGGCACGGCGATCGGCTTCTTACCCGTGCGGCTCATCAGAACACCTCCGCCAGCACTTCGCCGCCGACATTCTGCTCGCGCGCTTCGGCGTCGGACAGAACGCCACGGGGCGTCGAGACAATGGTGATGCCCAGGCCATTGCGCACCACCGGCAGTTCCTTGGAACCCGAATAGACGCGGCGGCCAGGCTTGGACACGCGGGCGACATGCTTGATCGCCGGCTGGCCCTCGAAATATTTGAGCTCGATGCGCAGGCCGGGGTGCTTGCCGAGGGCTTCCTCGGAATAGCCACGGATGTAACCTTCGCGCTGGAGCACGTCGAGCACGCGGGCGCGCAGCTTCGAAGCGGGGGACATAACGCTGTCCTTCTTCGCCTGCTGCCCGTTGCGGATGCGGGTGAGCATATCACCCAGGGGATCGGTCAATGCCATCTCAAATGATCCTTACCAGCTCGACTTGGTGACGCCGGGGATCAGGCCCTTGTTGGCCAGATCACGCAACTGCACGCGGCAGAGACGGAATTTGCGGTAGTAGGCCCGGGGACGGCCCGTCAGCTCGCAGCGGTTACGCACGCGGGTCGGGTTGCCGTTGCGGGGGATCTCCGCCATCTTCAGACGCGCGATCAGACGATCGCCGTCATCAGCGGTCGTATCATTCGCGATCGCCTTGAGCTTCGCATAGCGGCCGGCATATTTCTTCACCAGCTTCTTGCGGCGCTCGTTCTTGTTGATCGAACTCAGTTTCGCCATGACTTAAGTTCTCTTCCTTAGCTTAAGCGTTGGGAGAGAAGCGGGGCCAGATTAGGCCGCCTGCTTCTCTTCGAGCGGGAAGGGGAAGCCGAAGAGGCGCAGCAGTTCGCGCGCTTCCTCGTCCGTCTTCGCCGTGGTGGTCACGATGATGTCCATGCCGCGCACCTTGTCGATGCGGTCATAGTTGATCTCCGGGAAGATCAACTGCTCCTTGATGCCGAAGGCATAGTTGCCACGGCCATCGAAGCTCTTCGGATTGAGACCACGGAAGTCGCGCACGCGGGGCAGAGCGATGTTGATCAGACGATCAAGAAACTCGTACATGCGCTCGCGGCGCAGCGTGACCTTGGCGCCGATGGGCATGCCTTCACGCAGCTTGAACTGCGCGATCGACTTGCGAGCCTTGGTGATGACCGGCTTCTGGCCAGCGATCAGTTCCATTTCCTCGGCGGCCTGCGTGACCTTTTTCTTGTCCTGGGTCGCTTCGCCCACGCCCATGTTGAGCGTGATCTTCTCGATCTTCGGAACCTGCATGACGTTCTTGTAACCGAACTTCTCGGTCATCGCCTTGGCGATTTCGGCGTCATACTGCGCCTTCGAGCGCGGCGTATATTTGTCGCTCATTACAGCACCTCACCGGACTTGACGGCGACGCGGACCTTCTTGCCGTCGCGATCCTCGAAACGGACGCGGGTCGGCTTGCCATCCTTGTCAGCGACAGCGACGTTCGAAATGTGAAGCGGCGCCGGCTTACGCTCGATGCCGCCCTGCGGGTTCGCCTGGTCGGGCTTGCGGTGACGCGCATGCACATTGATGCCTTCGACGAGAACCTTGTCCTCCTTCGGCAGCACCTGCAGGACGGCGCCGGTGCGGCCCTTGTCCTTGCCGGCCAGGATGACGACCTTGTCGCCCTTCTTGATCTTCGCAGCGCTCATTACAGCACCTCGGGGGCAAGCGAGATGATCTTCATGTGCTTCTTGGCGCGCAGTTCGCGAACGACCGGGCCAAAGATACGGGTGCCGATCGGCTCCTCGTTCTTGTTGATGAGCACAGCGGCATTGCCGTCGAAGCGAATCACGCTGCCATCAGCGCGACGCACGTCCTTGGCAGTGCGCACGATGACGGCACGATGCACGTCACCCTTCTTCACCTTGCCACGAGGCGCAGCTTCCTTGATCGAGACGACGATGATGTCGCCCACGCTCGCGAAGCGACGCTTCGAGCCGCCCAGCACCTTGATGCACTGGACGCGCTTGGCGCCGCTGTTGTCAGCGACGTCAAGATTGGATTGCATCTGGATCATGGATCCGGTTCCTTCTTATTTGGCCTACCGGAATGATTCCCGGCGGTTCCGAATTTCGTGCCTGGACCCTTGAGTCTCTACGCGAAGCGCGGGCCTGTACCCTTTCCTTGAGAAAAAGGCCAGCCCCGCGTTGCGCATTTGACTCAAAGAGTCAGTGAGCCTTCCCTCAGGCTGCCGTTTCCGGCGACTTGTGGGTGTCCACGCGCTCGATGACCTTCCAGGTCTTGAGCTTGGAAATCGGAGCGGTCTCCTCGATGCGGACCGTTTCGCCTTCCTTGTAGACATTGCCCTCGTCATGGGCATGGTACTTCTTCGAACGGCGGATGATCTTGCCGTAGAGCGCATGCTTCACCTTGCGCTCTACACGAACCACCACCGTCTTGTCGGTCTTGTCGGAAACCACCGTTCCCGTCAGCACGCGCTTGGGCATCGTGTGTTTCCTTTACTTCGCGGCCGAGCGGTTACGCTCGGTCTGCAGGGTCTTGATCTGCGCGATCGAGCGGCGGACTTCCTTGACCCGGCTGGGCTTTTCCAGCTGGTTGGTGGCCGCCTGGAAACGCAGGTTGAACTGCTCGCGCTTCAGGTTGTTGAGTTCGGTCGACAGTTCGTCGTCCGTCTTGGTCTTCAGGTCTGCGACATTCGCCATGTGCTTAACCCTCCAGATGCGAGGTGTCGCCGAGGCGGGCAACGACCTTGGTCTTGATGGGCAGCTTCATCGCGGCGCGCGAGAAGGCCTCTGCTGCGAGCGGGCCGGGCACGCCGTCCAGTTCGAACAGGATGCGGCCCGGCTTGACGCGGGCGGCCCAATATTCGACCGAACCCTTGCCCTTGCCCTGACGGACTTCGGCGGGCTTCTTCGACACGGGAACGTCGGGAAACACGCGGATCCACAAACGGCCCTGACGGCGGATGTGGCGGGTGATCGCACGACGAGCCGCTTCGATCTGACGCGCGGTGATCCGTTCAGGCTCCAGAGCCTTGAGACCATAGGAGCCAAAGTTCAGAGCGGCGCCACCCTTGGCATCGCCCTTGATCCGGCCCTTGAAGGTCTTGCGGAACTTCATTTTCTTCGGTTGCAGCATGACGCTATACCTACCTTATTCTCAGCGCGCCGGGCGCACGCCGGAGGTCTGAGCCTCCAGCATCAGCCGGTCGGTGGCCATCGGATCATGGCCCAGGATCTCACCCTTGAAGATCCAGACCTTGATGCCGCAAACGCCGTAAGCGGTGTGGGCTTCGGCTTCGGCATAGTCGACGTTCGCACGCAGCGTGTGCAGCGGAACGCGGCCTTCGCGATACCATTCGACGCGGGCGATCTCCGCGCCGCCCAGACGGCCGCCGCAGGTGATCTTGATGCCTTCGGCACCGAGACGCAGAGCCGACTGCACCGCGCGCTTCATCGCGCGGCGGAACGCCACGCGGCGCTCCAACTGATCGGCAATGCCCTGCGCCACCAGCTTCGAATCGACTTCCGGCTTGCGGATTTCGACGATGTTCAGCGACACATCCGAAGACGTGAGCGCGCCCAGCTTCTTGCGCAGCTTCTCAATGTCCGCGCCCTTCTTGCCGATGATGACACCGGGACGGGCAGCGTAGATCGACACGCGGCACAGCTTGGCGGGACGCTCGATCACCACCTTCGAAATCGCGGCCTGCGGCAGCGACTTCATGATGAACTTGCGGATCTTGAGATCTTCCAGCAGCAGACGGCCATAGTCGGCGCCTTCGGCATACCAACGGCTGTCCCAGGTACGGTTGATCTGAAGACGCAGACCGATCGGATTGCTCTTGTGACCCATGTGCTTACGCCTCCGCTTCTTCGCCAGCTTCACGCACGACAATGCGCACGCGGCTGAAGGGCTTGAGGATCCGGGTCGACTTGCCGCGGCCGCGGGCGTGGAAGCGCTTCAGGGTGAAGCTCTTGCCCACCGATGCTTCCGCGACGACCAGCGCGTCGACGTCCAGATTGTGGTTGTTTTCCGCATTGGCGATGGCCGAAGCCAGCACCTTGCGCACGTCGACCGCCATCGCCTTCTTCGAGAAGGCGAGGATATTCAGCGCGTCCTCGACCTTGCGGCCGCGGATCAGCGTGGCGACCAGGTTCAGCTTCTGGGCCGAACCACGGATCTGCGTGCCAACGGCCAGCGCTTCATTGTCGGCGACGCGACGGGGAGCCTTTTCCTTGCTCATTAGCGCTTGCCCTTCTTGTCGGCGGCGTGGCCGGGGAAGTAGCGGGTCGGGGCGAATTCGCCCAGCTTGTGACCCACCATTTCCTCGTTCACCGAGACCGGTACATGCTTGCGGCCGTTATAGACGTTGAACGTCAGGCCAACGAACTGCGGCAGGATGGTGGAACGGCGCGACCAGGTCTTGATCGGACCCGAACGGCCACCGGCGTCCTGCGCGGTTTCCGCCTTCTTCAGAAGGCTGAGGTCCACGAACGGACCTTTCCAGACGGAACGAGCCATCTCGCTTACCTCTTCTTCTTCGCGTGGCGGCTACGGATGATGAACTTGTCCGTCGCCTTGTTGTGGCGGGTGCGCGCACCCTTGGTCGGCTTGCCCCAAGGCGTGACCGGATGACGGCCGCCCGAGGTCCGGCCTTCACCACCGCCATGCGGGTGATCGACCGGGTTCTTCGCCACACCGCGCGTCAGCGGACGCTTGCCGAGCCAGCGGTTACGACCGGCCTTGGCGAGATTGGTGTTGGCATTGTCCGGGTTCGACACGGCACCGACGGTGCCCATGCAGTCCGAACGGATGTAGCGCTGCTCGCCCGAGGACAGGCGAACCATCACCATGCCGCGATCGCGACCGACCAGCTGGGCATAGGTGCCCGCCGAACGGCAGAGCTGACCACCCTTGCCGGGCTTCATCTCGATATTGTGGATGATGGTGCCGACCGGCATCTGGCCGAGTTCCATCGCGTTGCCCGGCTTCACGTCAGTCTTCTTGCCCGCGATGACCTTGTCACCGGGCGCCAGACGCTGCGGCGCCAGGATATAGGCCTGGGTGCCGTCGGGATAGTTGACCAGCGCGATGAAGGCGGTGCGGTTGGGGTCATATTCCAGACGCTCGACCGTGCCTTCCACGTCCCACAGCCGACGCTTGAAGTCGATGATGCGGTAACGCTGCTTGTGACCGCCGGCGATGCCGCGCGAGGTCACATGGCCCTTGTTGTTGCGGCCGCCGGTCTTGCGCTTGCCTTCGGTCAGCGCCTTGACGGGCTTGCCTTTGTGCAGGCCGCTGCGGTCGACGAGGATCAGGCCGCGCTGGGCCGGGCTCGTCGGGTTATATGTCTTCAGCGCCATGGTCAGCGCACTCCTTCGGTGATGTCGATCGATTGGCCATCAGCCAGACGAACGATCGCCTTCTTCACGTCCGAGCGGGTGTAGGGCTTGCCCTTCCACTTCTTGGTCTTGCCCTTGGCGACCAGCGTGTTCACGCTCTTGACGCTCACGCCCCAGATCGCCTCGACGGCGGCCTTGATCTCCGGCTTGGACGCGTCATTGGCGACCTTGAAGACCACGGCGTTGTTCTCGGAGAGAAGGGTCGACTTCTCGGTGATCACCGGCGCGACAACGACGTCATAATGACGGTTGTCCACGGTCGCGGCTTCTTTCTTAGCCATTGAAACGGGCCTCCAGCTTTTCGACCGCGGCGCGGGTGAGCACCAGCGAATCGGCCTTCAGGATGTCGTAAACGTTGGCGCCGACGGCCGGCAGCAGGTTCACGCCGATGATGTTGGCCGAAGCCTTGGCGAAGCTGACATTCACCGCGTCGCCGTCGATGAACAGCGCCTTGTTGAGGTTCAGCTTGGCGAGGTGCGCGACCAGAGCCTTGGTCTTGCCTTCCGCCACATCGAGATTGTCGAGAACGATCAGCGAGCCGCTCTTCGCCTTCGACGACAGGGCCATCTTCAGGCCGAGCGCACGAACCTTCTTGTTGAGGTCGTGACCGAAGGTGCGAGCGCGGGCACCGTGAGCCTTACCACCGCCGATGAAGACGGGAGCGCGGCGATCGCCGTGACGAGCCGTACCGCCGCCCTTCTGGCGACCGAACTTCTTGCCGGTGCGGGCAACGTCCGAACGCTCACGGGTAGCGCGGGTCGGAGCGCGACGCTTTTCGAGCTGCCAGGTGACGACGCGGTGCAAAATGTCGGTGCGGGGCTCGATACCGAACACGGCATCGTTCAGCTCCACTTCACCGGCGGCTGCGGCATCGAGGGTCTGTACCTTGACCTTCATGATTAGCCCTCCTGGCCTTCGGTCGCTTCGGGAGCAGCCGCTTCTTCAGCGGGCGTTTCGGCCGGAGCGTTGTTGCTGTTGGCGGCAGCCTTCAGGCTGGCCGGATAGGGCGCGTCGGCCGGACGCTTCACCTTGACGGCGTCGCTGACGGTCAGCCAGGTGCCCTTGGCGCCCGGAACCGAACCCTTGACGAACAGCAGGCCACGCTCGACGTCCGTGCGGACGATTTCGAGATTCTGCTGCGTGCGCTCACGGTCACCCATGTGACCCGCCATCTTCTTGTTCTTGAAGACGCGGCCCGGGTCCTGACGGTTACCGGTCGAACCATGGGCACGGTGGCTGATGGACACGCCGTGGGTGGCGCGCATACCGCCGAAGCCCCAGCGCTTCATGGCACCGGCGAAACCCTTACCCTGGGTGTGACCGGCGACATCGACCAACTGACCGGCGATGAAATGATCGGCCGCGATCTCGGCGCCGACATCGAGGAGCGCGTCCTCGGCGACACGGAATTCAACCAGACGCGCCTTCGGCTCCACTTCCGCCTTGGCGAAGTGGCCGCGCTGCGGTTTGGCGACATTCTTGACCTTCGCGACGCCCGCGCCGAGCTGAACCGCGACATAACCGTCACGATCAACTTCCTTGCGAGCCACGACCTGATTGCCCTCAAGGGCCAGAACCGTAACCGGAATATGACGTCCGTCCTCCTGGAACAGACGGGTCATCCCGACTTTCTTAGCGATCACGCCTGTGCGCATCACTGATTACTCCCATAGAGGCCCGCCTTAGCAGCGGGCGTATCCAACGAAAAAACCGCTCAGGATCTCTCCTTCGCGGCCCAACCCAAATAATAGATCACCCCGTCCGGGTTGGATGCCGATCCCGCCAGGGAAAGGCGACGGGGGACCAGGACCACGAGCCATTCCGGTTTACCGGAAAGGCCGTGCGGTATCCCTTGTGTCGTTTGAGTTTCCGGTTTCCCGAAATACCCGATACCCTGCCCACCTTTCGGAGAGCAGGGACTTGCCGGCGCTTAGGCCAGCTTGATTTCCACGTTCACGCCGGCAGCCAGGTCCAGCTTCATCAGCGCGTCGACCGTCTGCGGCGTCGGCTGCACGATGTCAAGCATACGCTTGTACGTGCGGACTTCGAACTGCTCGCGCGACTTCTTGTCGATGTGCGGACCACGGTTAACCGTGAACTTTTCGATGCGCGTCGGAAGGGGAATCGGACCGCGGATAAGGGCGCCAGTGCGGCGGGCGGTGTCGGCGATGTCGCCGGTCGCCTGATCAAGCACGCGATGATCGAACGCCTTGAGGCGAATGCGGATGTTGCTGTCCATTGTTCCTGTACCGATGCGAAAGAGCCAAAAACTCAGAGCATTTTCATGAATCAGCCGGAGCAGCCGATGATTTATGAAAATGCGCCAACAAAAATTTACCGCCCCGTTTCTTGCCCTTCTAGCTCAGCAAGAGCCGGAGAAAGGCGATCCGGGGCGGTTAAAATCCTCAGCGGCGCGAATCAGACGATTCGCGCCGCTGCGGTCCTATATTACTTCGAGATCGTGCCGACAACCCCTGCGCCGACGGTACGACCGCCTTCACGGATGGCGAAGCGCAGACCCTGGTCCATCGCGATCGGAGCGATCAGCTTGACGCCGAGCTTCACATTGTCGCCGGGCATGACCATCTCGGTGCCCTCGGGGAGGATCACTTCGCCGGTCACGTCGGTGGTGCGGAAGTAGAACTGCGGACGGTAGTTCGCGAAGAACGGGGTGTGACGGCCGCCTTCTTCCTTCGACAGAACATAGACTTCCGCGTCGAACTCGGTGTGCGGGGTGATGGTGCCGGGCTTGGCCAGAACCTGACCGCGCTCGACTTCTTCACGACCCACGCCACGGATCAGCGCACCGATGTTGTCGCCAGCGCGACCTTCGTCGAGCAGCTTGCGGAACATTTCGACGCCGGTGACGGTGGTCTTGCGGGTGTCCTTGATGCCGACGATCTCGACTTCTTCACCAACCTTGACGATGCCGGTTTCGACACGGCCGGTCACGACGGTGCCGCGGCCCGAGATCGAGAACACGTCTTCGATCGGCATCAGGAAGGGCTTGTCGATCGGACGCTCCGGCTGCGGGATGAAGGTGTCGACCGCTTCCATCAGCTTCAGAACGGCCTGCTTGCCGATTTCGTCGTTCGTGCCGTCCAGCGCCTTCACGGCCGAGCCGGGGATGACGGGGATGTTGTCGCCGTCGAAGTCGTAAGACGACAGCAGCTCGCGGATTTCCAGCTCGACGAGCTCAAGGATTTCCGGATCGTCAACGAGGTCGACCTTGTTCATGAACACGACGAGCTGCGGCACGCCGACCTGGCGGGCGAGCAGGATGTGCTCGCGGGTCTGCGGCATCGGGCCGTCGGTGGCCGAAACGACGAGGATGGCGCCGTCCATCTGGGCCGCACCGGTGATCATGTTCTTGACGTAGTCGGCGTGACCCGGGCAGTCGACGTGCGCGTAGTGGCGGGCTTCCGTCTCATATTCGACGTGGGCGGTCGAGATGGTGATGCCGCGCTCGCGCTCTTCGGGAGCCTTGTCGATGTTGGCATAGTCAACGAAGGTCGCGCCGCCGGTTTCAGCGAGCACCTTTGTGATCGCTGCGGTCAGCGAGGTCTTGCCATGGTCGACGTGACCGATGGTGCCGATGTTGCAGTGCGGCTTGGTCCGCTCAAACTTAGCCTTAGCCATTTTATCCTACCTTCTAATCAAATCAGCTTTTGTCTGACCGCTCGGCCGCGCCTCGCGAAGGCGCGTCCATAGCAGCAAATTCACAGATTACCAGCCCCTAACCGAGCCGTTCGCACGGCCCGGCGAGAGAAAAATCGTCAGGCCATCTTCGCTTTGACTTCGTCCGCCACATTCTGCGGCACTTCGTCATAGTGCGAGAAGATCATCGAATAGTTCGCGCGCCCCTGGGTGAAGGAACGGAGCGAGTTCACATAGCCGAACATGTTGGCCAGCGGGACCATCGCCTCAACGACCTGCGCGTTGCCGCGGGTGTCGGTGCCCTGGATCTGACCGCGACGGCTGTTCATGTCACCAATGACGTCGCCCAGATATTCCTCCGGGGTGACGACTTCGACCTTCATGACCGGCTCGAGCAACGTGATACCCGCCTTCTGCGCCGCTTCACGCATCGCCGCGCGACCGGTGATTTCGAACGCCAACGCCGACGAGTCGACGTCATGATAGGCGCCGTCATACAGGTTGATTTCGAAGTCGATGATCGGGAAGCCGATCAGCGAGCCGGTGGCCGCGGTTTCGCGCATGCCCTTTTCGATCGCCGGGATATATTCCTTGGGAATATTGCCGCCCTTGATCTCGTCCTTGAAGATGATGCCCGCGCCGCGTTCGCCCGGCGTCAGCTTCACCTTGATGCGGCCGAACTGGCCGGTGCCGCCCGACTGCTTCTTGTGGGTATAGTCGACGTCGACCGCCTTCTTGAGATATTCGCGATAGGCCACCTGCGGCGCGCCGACATTCGCCTCGACCTTGAACTCGCGCTTCATGCGGTCGACCAGGATTTCAAGGTGCAGTTCGCCCATGCCCTTGATGATGGTCTGGCCCGATTCGTGATCGGTCGTGACGCGGAAGGACGGATCTTCGGCAGCCAGGCGGTTGAGCGCGACGCCCATCTTTTCCTGGTCGGCCTTGGTCTTGGGTTCGACCGACAGCTCGATCACCGGCTCGGGGAACTCCATCCGCTCCAGGATGATCGGCTGGCGCTCGGCGCACAGCGTATCGCCGGTGGTGGTTTCCTTCATGCCGGCCAGCGCGACGATGTCGCCGGCATAGGCCGCATCAATGTCCTCACGCGAGTTGGCGTGCATGAGGAGCATGCGGCCGATCTTCTCTTTCTTGTCCTTGACCGAGTTCAGATAGGTGCCCTTGGTCAGGGTGCCCGAATAAACGCGCAGGAAGGTCAGCGAACCGACGAACGGGTCGTTCATGATCTTGAACGCCAGGCCTGAGAAGGGCGCGTCGTCCGCGGTCGCACGGCTGTCGGGCTGATCATTGTCGGGGTTGATGCCCTGAACGTCTTCGATGTCCAGCGGCGAAGGCAGATAATCCACGACCGCGTCGAGCAGGGGCTGCACGCCCTTGTTCTTGAACGCCGAGCCGCACAGCACCGGCACGAACGACTGGTTCAGCGTGCCCTTGCGGATCAGCTTCTTCAGCGTCGCGACGTCGGGCAGATTGCCTTCGAGATAGGCTTCCATCGCCTCGTCATCCTGTTCGACGGCGAGTTCGATCAGCTTTTCACGATATTCGGCGGCCTTATCGGCGAGATCGGCCGGAATTTCCTCATAGGAGAATTCCGCGCCCAGATTCTCATCTTTCCAGATGATCGCGCGATTCTCGACCAGATCGACCAGACCCTTGAACTCCGATTCCGCACCGATGGGCAGATAGAGAACGGCAGGCGTCGCGCCCAGGCGATCGATGATCGTCTGCACGCAATAATAGAAATTGGCGCCGGTGCGGTCGAGCTTGTTGATGAAGCACATCCGCGGAACCTTATACTTGTCCGCCTGGCGCCACACGGTTTCCGACTGCGGCTCAACGCCCGCAACGCCGTCGAACGCGGCGACCGCGCCGTCCAGCACGCGCAGCGAACGCTCAACTTCGATGGTGAAGTCGACGTGGCCGGGGGTGTCGATGATGTTCAGACGGTGGTCGTTCCAGATACAGGTGGTCGCAGCCGACGTGATGGTGATGCCACGCTCCTGCTCCTGCTCCATCCAGTCCATGGTGGCGGCGCCGTCATGGACTTCGCCGATCTTGTAGGACTTGCCGGTGTAGTAAAGAATACGCTCGGTCGTGGTGGTCTTGCCGGCGTCGATATGCGCCATGATACCGAAATTGCGATAGCGTTCGAGCGGATGGCTGCGGGCCATGATGCTTCTCCGTTGCCGGTGCGCCGGCGGTGAGTGAATGAGTCTTGCGGCTGGCCCCTAAACCAATCCGTCCGCCATGGGTAGCCCCACGGCGAACGGACCGATCTTCAAAACCAGAAATGGGAAAAGCGGGCACCGGAGCGCCCGCTTGCCCGTTACCAGCGGTAGTGCGAGAAGGCGCGGTTCGCTTCCGCCATGCGGTGCGTGTCTTCGCGCTTCTTCACGGCATTGCCGCGGTTGTTGGCGGCGTCCAGCAGCTCGCCCGACAGGCGGGCGGCCATGGTGGTTTCGCTGCGGTTGCGCGACGCTGTGATCAGCCAGCGGATGGCCAGCGCCTGGGCGCGCTCGGGGCGCACTTCGACGGGGACCTGATAGGTCGCACCGCCGACGCGGCGGCTGCGGACCTCGATGCCGGGCTTCACATTGTTCAGCGCATCATGGAACATGCCGATCGGGTCCTTCTTGGACTTCGTCTCGACGGTTTCGAGCGCACCGTAAACGATGGACTCGGCGACGGCTTTCTTGCCGTCCTGCATGATGCTGTTCATGAACTTCGACAGCACGATATCACCGAACTTGGGATCGGGCAGGATAACGCGCTTTTCGGGGCGACGACGACGTGACATGCTTTAGTCTCCCTTACTTCGGACGCTTCGCGCCGTACTTGGAACGGCTCTGCTTACGATCCTTGACGCCCTGGGTATCCAGAACGCCGCGCAGCACGTGATAGCGCACACCGGGAAGGTCGCGCACGCGGCCGCCGCGGATCAGCACAACGCTGTGCTCCTGAAGGTTGTGGCCTTCACCCGGAATATAGGTGATGACTTCGCGCTGATTGACCAGACGCACCTTCGCCACCTTGCGGAGAGCCGAGTTCGGCTTCTTCGGGGTCGTCGTGTAAACACGGGTGCAAACGCCGCGCTTTTGCGGGTTCGCTTCCATTGCAGGGACCTTCGACTTGGTCTTCTGCAGCTCGCGGCCCTTGCGGACCAGCTGGTTGATTGTTGGCATGAAGCCCTTCACCTTTTTCAGTTACTTTACCGCATGCATTCCCGCGTTCTCACCACCCGGAACGACCCGTCTCAAACGAATCGCCTCCAAATAGCAAAGGCCCCGGCGGAAACCCGCCCGGAGCCGCAAGAGCACCGGCAATGTTCAGCTCTGATGCCCCCAGAACCGGATTTGGCGCAGACGAATCCGTCCATTCCGAGCCTTTGGGCAGGCGCGCCTATAGCCATGCCGGCCCCAAGGGTCAAGGACGAGGCAGAGAGGAGTTGTTCCGCCTCCGGCCCGGCATGGTGAAGGTGCCATTAGGAAATTGATAAGGACAGCCAATCTATCCTGATCCGATGTCGTCCAGGAACGGCGCATGTGGACAGCGATGTGACCCAGCTTTCGACGATTACCGGCGAATTTCAAAATCCGGACATGGAAGCCGCTTTCCAGGCGGATCGCCTGCCCGAGTCGCAGCGCCATGCCCGGATATTGTTCCTGCTTTCCGCGTTGCTCAACGCGCTGTTTCTGCTAAGCGACTGGCGCTTTGCAGGGACGCCGCATTTCTGGGTCGCCGTGCCCGCCCGCGTCGCTGTCATACTCTGGTCGCTGGCCTGCCTGTCCTTCAGCCGCCATATGGTGAATTTCCGCGCGGTGGAGCGCATCTGCTTCGCCTGGCAGGTGGCGACCGCGATCGGCGTCGCCTTCCTCGTTTCCTCACGCAGCGACATCGCCATCTTCGTGCTGGTGATGCTGCCGTTGATCTTCTACCTCGTCGTCCCCACGAGCTTCCATGGCAATGTCGGCGGCGGCCTGGGCTGCGGGGTGGCGCTGCTGATCGGCTATATGGCGCCTGCCCCGCTGTCCCCGACGGCACCGGGCATGGTCATGGCGGTGCTGATCCTGCATTGCGGCATGTGGATCGCGATCGCGCGGACCAACCGCCTGCAGCGCAAGGCATGGACCGCGAGCCAGATGGCGCAAAACGCCCGCGCCGCGCTAACCAGCAACGGCGAGACGCTGGAGCGGATGTTCATGAGCGTGCCCATTCCCCTGCTCGTCACCCGGCCGGACGGCACGGTGGTGCGGTTCAACGATGCCGCCGCCCGCGCTTTCGGCACGGAGGACGACATATCGCGCGTCCACATGCTGGGCGAAGGCCCCGCCGCCGTTTCGGGTATGTGGGGCAGCCTGCGCGACTACATCGCAAAGGGGCAGGAGATCGACAATTGCGAATGCCGCATCGTCTCCCGCGACAGCGCGGTCCATGACGTCCTGCTCTCCTCCCGCCCGATCGTGATACGCGGCGAGGATTGCATCCTCTCCAGCATCGTCGACATCACCGCCCGCAAGGAGGCCGAGCGCCACCTGGCCCATCTTGCCATGACCGACGCGCTGACCGGCCTTGCCAACCGATCGCACTTCATGGCGACGCTGGCCCAGGCGGCCGGCGCCACCAGCCGCACCGGCGGGCAGATGGCGGTGGTGCTGATCGACGTCGACGAATTCAAGCGGATCAACGACAGCGCCGGCCATGACGCCGGCGACGCGCTGCTCAGCGCCGTGGCCGATCGGCTGCGCGAAGCCGTGCGGCCCGGCGATCTGGTCGCGCGCATGGGCGGCGACGAATTCGCCGTGCTGCTGACCCGCCTGCGCACGGCAGCGGACCTCGACACCATTCTCGCCCGCATGACCGGCCAGCTCCACCGCCCGCTAAGCCACGGCACGCGCGACATAGACTGCCGCGTCTCCATGGGCGTCGCGCTCTTCCCGGAGCATGCCGGCGACATAGCCGACCTCATGAAACATGCCGACATCGCGCTGTATGAGGCGAAGAATGGCGGCCGCGGGCGAGCCTGCCTTTTCGAACCGCATCTGCTCGAACGCTGGCAGCGCGAGGCGCGGATGCTGGAGCGGGCCCGCGACGCGCTGATCCACGCGCCGCCCGCGCCCTGGTATCAACCCAAGGTCGACCTGACGACCGGCAAGATCATCGGCTTCGAGGCGCTGCTGCGCTGTGTCAGGCCCGACGGGTCGATCATCATGCCGGGCGAGATCGCCGCCGCCTTCGAACATTCGGAACTGGGCCGCGTCATCACCGAACGCATGCTGACGCAGGTGCTGGCCGATTGCCGCCGCTGGCAGGACGAGGGCGTGGATTTCGGCCATGTCGCGATCAACGTGCCGGGCGTCGAACTGCATGACGGCAGCTTTCCCGACCGGCTGCTGGAGCAGATGACCGCCGCCGGCGTGCCGCCACACCGGATCGAGCTGGAGGTCACGGAATCGGTGTTCCTTGGCCGCAACGCCGAAGTGGTGGAGCGCAGTCTCCATCGCCTGAGCGCCGCCGGCATCTCCATCGCGCTCGACGATTTCGGCACCGGCTATGCCTCGCTCTCGCACCTCAAACAATTTCCGATCGACATCATCAAGATCGACCGGCGCTTCATCCACGACGTGGAAACGGACCCCGATGACGCGGCCATCGTGCGCACGGTGCTCAACCTCGCCTACAGCCTCGGCATCCGAACCGTGGCCGAGGGCGTGGAAAATCCGCGCCAGTTGGACTATCTGCGCGCCGGCGGATGCCATTACGGCCAGGGCTTCCATTTCGGCGCCGCCACACCGGCTTGCCATGTGCCCCCTATGCTTGGTTGGAATCCCGCCTACGAAACCCTTGGTCCGGCGTAGAAAAATTTTCGGCGTCCTGGAACCGCAAGGCCGGTTCCACGTTTCAGCCCGTTCATCGTTCGACTCGTCACGAGTCCGTCCTCCCGGATTCGCGCGACTCGATTCCTTTTGTTAGCGCCCCGTTCACTAAAAAATACGCGGGGTCGCAATTGTCGCAACAGAGCAAGACGGGGGCAGCCGCCCTCTGGGCCAGGATGACTGCCCAGTGTTCGAAGCTGTGCCCGGAGCGGGAGATTTTCCTGCGCTCGGGCGGCCAGGTGAAGTTCATCCGCATTTCGCGCAAAGCGCAGCTTGTCGCCGCGGGCCTTGTCTCGTCCGCGCTAATCGGTTGGGCAGGCCTCACTCTGTCCATGGCTGCCAGCAGCGCGAGGATCGAGCAGGACCGCGCCGCCCTGACCGCGCAGGGCAAGGCCGTCGCCAGCACCGCCAGCCAGGTCGCGACCTACCGCAAGTCCGTCGACCAGCTCGTCCATGAGCTGGAAGAACGGCAGGATTTCATGGACGACCTCTACCGCACCCATTTCGGCAAGGAGGATGCAGCCCCCGCCCAGGATGTGGTCGGCAAGGCCGATGCCGGAACCAAGGCGCACAAGCTCGACACCAGGATCAGCAGCGCGCCCGAAGCCGCACCGCTGCTCCAGATCGATGCGCGGCAACGGCGCTTCGCCGCCCTGTTGACCAGCGCGGTCCAGCAGCGCGCCGACAAGGCCGCCGCCGCGATCCGCAGCTTCGGCCTCAATCCCGACAGCCTCGCCCGCAACGCTGCCCGCGCACAGGGCGGCCCCTTCGTCCCGTGGGAAGGACAGGACGCGATGCCCGGCGAGTTCGAAAAGCTCGCCAAGGCGCTGTCCCGCATGGAATTTCTCGAAGCCAGCCTGCTCGCCATCCCCTCCGGCAAACCGACCGCGACGCCGATGCTGAGCAGCAGCTATGGCTATCGCAGCGATCCGTTCAACGGCCATGCCGCCTTCCATGCGGGCCTCGATTTCCCCGGCAGCATGAGCCAGCCGATCCTGGCCGCCGCATCGGGCAAGGTCAGCTTCGTCGGCCAGCGCAGCGGCTATGGCAATGTGGTGGAGGTCACGCACGGCAATGGCCTGATGACCCGCTACGCCCATCTGTCAGCCTTCGACGCCCGCGTCGGCCAGCCCGTCACGCGGGGCGAAAAGATCGCCCGCATGGGCTCGACCGGCCGCTCCACCGGCCCGCATCTCCATTTCGAGGTGCGCGTGAACGGCAATCCCATCAACCCCCGCCGCTTCCTCGAGGCCCGCAAAGATGTTCTCCAGATCCAGCAAATCGCCACGGCGCGCCTCGCAGATGTCGGCAACCGGGGCTAAGAACACGCCCTTTTCCCTGATCGGCGGCGACGTGACGATCAGCGGCAACCTGACCGCCAGCGTCGACCTGCATATCGACGGCACGGTCGAAGGTGACATAAGCTGCGCCGCCCTGGTGCAGGGGCCGGACAGCCGCATCACCGGCCATGTCGCGGCGCAAAGCGCGCGGCTTGCGGGCCTGGTCGACGGATCGATCACGGCAGAGGAATTGGTGGTGGAAAGCAGCGCCCGCATCACCGGCGACGTGATCTATGACAATATCTCGATCGCACCCGGCAGCCGCATCGAAGGGTGCTTCACGCACAAGCAAAATGGGCCGGTCACTGTGGGCGAACTCAAGCTGATCGCCAACGACAGCGCCGGCTGAGGATTGCCCGGTCCTACGACCGCATTTGGCCAAAACCCGAACTTCCGATCTCAAAAACACATCGGGCGGAGCCTGCATCCAGACTCTGCCCGACAAGCGTAAAACTGAAACCAAAGCCTTATTTCGGCGCCAGCACCATCAGCATCTGGCGGCCTTCCATGCGCGGATAGGCTTCAACCTTGGCGATCTCGCCCACATTTTCCGCCACGCGCTGGAGAAGCTGCATGCCGAGCTGCTGGTGCGACAATTCGCGGCCACGGAAACGAAGGGTAATCTTCACCTTGTCGCCATCGCCAATGAAGTCATGGACCTTCTTCATCTTCGTATCATAGTCATGATCGTCGATGTTCGGACGCATCTTGATCTCTTTGAGTTCCTGCGTCTTCTGGGTCTTGCGGGCGATATTCGCCTTTTTCTGGGCCTCGTACTTATACTTGCCGATGTCGAGGAACTTGCAAACCGGCGGATCGGCGGTGGGCGACACTTCGACCAGGTCCAGGCCCAGTTCGTAAGCGCGCTCCATGGCCTCCTGCGTAAACATCACGCCCAGATTTTCGCCTTCGTCATCGATCACGCGCACCTTGGGCACGGTGATGAACTCATTGTAACGGGGACCGGACTTAGGCGGCGGCGCCATCGGGCGGCGCATCATTGGGGGACGTATAGCAGCTTCTCCTACGGTAGTTGATAGAACGACTCTGGCGGCGCTTTAACGCAAAGCCGAAAGGGTCGGCAAGTCCGCAGTTGCGGATTCACCGACCCCATGTGGCATCGCTGCCTCACTGCATATCGGGTGCTCGGCTCTCTTTTGCAAGACGGGCGATCACATCCTCGATGGAAAGGATACTCTGCCCCTCCTTGCCCAACTCGCGCAGCGCCACCGTGCCCTCATCGGCCTCGCGTCGGCCGACGACCAGCAAATTCGGCACTTTTGCGAGGCTATGCTCACGCACCTTGTAATTGATCTTCTCATTGCGAACGTCGGTTTCCGCCCGGATTCCAGCCGCCCGCAGCTTCTCGACCACTGCCTGCGCATAGCTATCTGCGTCCGACACGATGGTCGCCACCACCGCCTGAACCGGCGCCAGCCAGAGCGGGAATTTGCCCGCATAATGTTCGATCAATATGCCGATGAAGCGCTCATAGGAGCCGAAAATCGCCCGATGGAGCA
Source organism: Sphingobium sp. SJ10-10 (assembly GCF_036038995.2). Lineage (NCBI taxonomy): Bacteria > Pseudomonadati > Pseudomonadota > Alphaproteobacteria > Sphingomonadales > Sphingobiaceae > Sphingobium > Sphingobium sp. SJ10-10. The sequence goes on along the minus strand of NZ_CP158132.1, from coordinate 2,926,618 downwards.
TCACCGGCCGGTGCCGCTCGCCATCTTCGGCCACATAGGAAGCGTCGAGTCGTTCGGGCAGCACGCGGTCGGACTGGATGGTCCCGACCTGCCAGGTGCGCCCGATGGCGTCGGTCAGATGCCATTCCAGCTTGGGCGCGTAGAAGGCGCCTTCGCCCGGCAGCTCTTCCCAGCCATATTCGGGGGTGTTCAGTCCCGCCGCCGCCACCGCATTGCGCAGTTCCTCCTCGGCCTTGTCCCACATTTCCTCAGTGCCGAAACGCTTGTCCGGACGCAGTGCGAGCTTGATCGAATAAGTGAAACCGAAATCCTTGTAGATGCGGTCGGCCAGCGCACAGAAGGCGCGGACTTCCTCCACGATCTGGTCCTCGCGGCAGAAGATATGCGCGTCGTCCTGCGTGAACTGACGCACGCGCATCAGCCCATGCAGCGCGCCATGCGGCTCGTTGCGATGGCAGCAGCCATTTTCGTAGAAACGCAGCGGCAGATCGCGATAGCTTTTGATCCCCTGCTTGAAGATCAGGATGTGCGCCGGACAGTTCATGGGCTTCAAGGCCATCCAGTCGGCATCGTCCGACACCAGCGGGCCTTCGTCGGCAACATTGGGCACTTCGTCGGGGATGACGAACATATTCTCGCGATATTTGCCCCAATGGCCGGACTGCTCCCATTGGCGCGCGTCCATCACCTGCGGCGTCTTGACCTCGCGATAGCCCGCCGCATCGATGGCGCGGCGCATATAGGCTTCGAGTTCCCGCCAGATCAGATAGCCCTTGGGATGCCAGAAGACCGATCCATGCGCTTCCTGCTGGAGGTGGAACAGGTCCATCTCCGCGCCCAGCTTGCGATGGTCGCGTTTGCCCGCTTCCTCCAACCGCGTCAGGTGGGCGTCGAGCTGCTTCTTGTTGAGCCAGCCGGTGCCATAGACACGCGAAAGCATGGCATTTTTCTGGTCGCCGCGCCAATAGGCGCCCGACACGCGGGTCAGCTTGAACGCCGCCGGATCGAGCTTGCCCGTTGAGGCCAGATGCGGCCCCCGGCACATGTCGAGCCATTCATTGCCCGACCAATAGACCGTCAGTTCCTCGCCTTCGGGCAGTTCGGCGGCCCATTCGGCCTTGAACGTCTCGCCTTCGGCCTTCCAGCGGGCGATCAGCTCCTCGCGCTTCCACACTTCGCGGCGCAGCGGCTTGTCGGCGGCGATGATCTCGCGCATCTTCGCTTCGACAAGCGGGAGGTCTTCCTCGGTGAAAGGGCGGTCCTTCGGCGCGAAATCATAATAAAAGCCATCGTCGGTCGAAGGGCCAAAAGTGATCTGCGTCCCCGGAAACAGCGCCTGCACCGCTTCCGCTAGCACATGCGCGAAGTCATGCCGCGCCAGTTCCAGCGCGTCGGCCTCATCCCGCGACGTCACCAGCGCCAGTTGCGCGTCACCCTCCAGCGGCCGCATGATATCGCGCAGCTCGCCATCGACTCGCGCGGCGATGGCGGCCTTGGCCAGACCCGGCCCGATCGCCGCCGCAATGTCCGCCGGGGTAGTGCCGGGCGCGACTTCACGCACGGAACCATCGGGCAGGGTGATCTTGAGCATGGCGGACACGGGTGGTCTTTCTTTTGGAATGAGAGATTGCGCGCGGCCCAAAAAGCCGCGCCTTCCCCATAAATCGGCCGCCCGCCCTGTCAATAGAAGCCCTCTTGCCAGCCCGTCCCATTCAAGGCATGTTTCATGTGTTGATATATCATTATTTCAACAGGAGGGATGCAAATGGCTTTGAGCTTCGCAACACCCCAATCGGGCGCAGAGGACAGGCTCCTGTCCGACATGAATAGCACGCCGCTGATCGATGTGATGCTGGTGCTGCTGATCATGTTCATCATCACCATTCCGATCCAGACGCACGCCGTCGGCGTCGACCTGCCGCAAACGCCCAAAGAGCTGCCCCCGACTCCCATCGACACCGTCAAGAACAAGGTCGGCATAGACGAGAGCGGCGTCATCCGCTGGAACGGAGCAGCCGTCGACCGGCTCACGCTGCGCCAATATCTCGCCGCTTCGCTCCGCCTGCCCGTGGAGCCGGAACTTCAGTTCCAGCCCGATGCCGCCGCCCGCTACGTCATGGTGGATGAAGTGCTGGCCGACATCCGCCGCGCCGGGGTCAAGAAGCTCGGTTTCATCGGCAACGAACGCTACGCCCGCTTCTGACCGGCCAAAGTCGCAAGCCATTTCAGCATAATGGCCGCCAAAGCGCGCCCGATCCCTCTTGACCGAAAGCCGCGGGCATAGTCTTCTCCTGCCGGGGCTACAGGGGGTTATCATGGATCAGGAACGCATTGGCGGCGACGGCTTCGCCTTTGAGGGGAATTGGCGCGACTATGCGCCGATCGCCTTCTCCAACCTGCTGCTGACGATCGTGACGCTGGGTATCTATCGCTTCTGGGCGACGACGCGGACGCGACGCTATCTCTGGGCGAACACGCGCTTCATCGACGACCGGCTGGAATGGACCGGCACGGGCAAGGAATTGTTCCTGGGCTTCCTGATGGTGCTGGTATTGATCGGCATTCCCTTCCTCTTCCTGCAATTTGGCGCGCAAGCGCTCATTCTCCAAGGGCATGAAGGCATCGCCGCGATCCTGACGCTCGCAGCCTTTGTGACGATCTTCTACATGGTCGGTCTCGCCCGCTTCCGCGCACTGCGCTATCGCCTGAGCCGCACCTGGTGGCACGGCATTCGCGGCGGCAGCGACGACCAGGGCTTTGGCTACGGCATTTCCTATATGTGGAAGAGCTTTGTCGGCACATTGGCAGCGGGACTGATGATCCCCTGGTCGATGATGTCGCTGTGGAACGAGCGCTGGAACAAGATGAGCTTCGGCCCGCATATGTTCGAGGCAGCGGGCGATCATGGCCCGACCTTCAGGCGCTTCCTGCTTTTCTATCTCTTTCCCATCGTGGCCGTCATCGTCGGCGCCATCCTTGCCTTTGTCGCCATCCCGCTCGGCGGCATGCAGCCGGGCGGGAACGCCGGGAAGGTCGCGGGCATGTTCCTGGGCATATTGTTCTTCGTGGTGGCGATCTATGCCGGTCTGGGCCTGATCGCGCTCGCCTTCTATGCCAGCTTCTTCCGGGAAGCGGTGGAGGGTCTGTCGCTCACCGGCCTCAACTTCCATTTCTATGCCCGAACCAAGGACTGGTTCCTGCTGTTCCTGGGCGACATCGCGCTGGTCATCTGCACGCTCGGCATCGGGTCGATCTTCCTGCAATATCGCCACTGGAAGTTCTTCGTGACCCATATGGGCGCGACCGGGACCATCTACACCGACGAACTGACCCAATCGCAGACGAAGACCAGCCGCCATGGCGAAGGCCTGCTCGACGCGCTCGACGTGGGGGCTTTCTGACCGATATGTCGGACTTCCGGCTCTGGCATTATGACGGCGTGACGGCGGTTCGGCGGAGCGTGCTGCTCCGTCCCGCCGGCACGGGCTTCGTGCTGGAGGAGCCGGAAAGCGGCTGGGTCGGCGCGCCGACCGACTGGAGCGCCCTGACCGTCATCGGCGCCCAGGGCGACCGCTCGGCCTATGGCCACGGCGCAATTCCCGGCTGGCGCATGGGGTTTTCGGGCGAAGCACCCCCCGGCATCGCCGCGCATCTGCCCAAGGGGGAGCGCTATGGCCGCTGGATCGACCGCTTCGGCCTCTGGCCGGCGGCGGGTGTCTTCACGGCGGTCGCTGCCCTGGTCGTCTGGGGCGCGCTGGAAGCGCCCGGCATCATCGCCCCGCTCGTCCCGCAAAGCTGGGAAAACCGCATGGGCGACTCGATGGTGGGCGATTTCGGCGGCCGCTTCTGTCACACCCCCGCAGGCGACGCCGCGCTCAAGGCTCTGGCGGCGCAGCTTGATCCGCAGCATGAAGCCCGCGAAATCGCGCTCGCCAATATCCCGATGGTGAACGCGGTGACTTTGCCCGGCGGGCGGATCATCCTGTTCGACGGCTTGGTTCAGCAGGCCAAATCCCCCGATGAAGTGGCCGGTGTCCTTGGCCATGAACTGGGTCATGTCCGCCACCGCGACACGATGACGGGGCTTATCCGTCAGCTTGGCCTCAGCGTCGTGCTGGGCGGCGCAGGGGGCAATGCGGGCGGCTATCTGAACGGCGTGCTGTCGCTCAGCTATGGCCGGGGCGCGGAAAGTGCGGCGGACGGCGTCGCCATCGACCGGATGCGGGAGGCGCGGATTTCCCCTGCCGCCACCGCTGCCTTTTTCGAACGCCTGGGCGGCCAGGAGGGTGAAGGGACGGAAGCGCAAGCCATGACCTGGCTTTCCTCCCACCCGCTCTCCGCCGCCCGCCGCCGCCGCTTCGCCGCCGCCGTCAAGCCGGGCGCATCCTATCGGCCTGCACTGGATCAGGCCCAATGGCAGGCACTGCGAACCTCCTGCGCGAGCGACCCGAAGGTCGCCAAATTCTGGGGCAAAGCTTTCTAAGGTGGAGGAATGGCCGAAGTTGGTCTTTCCGGACATTTTCGAAGTTCGTCATCCCCGCGAAGGCGGGGATCCATCTCCTGGCCTAACCGCTTGATGCAACGCTAGGAGATGGATTCCCGCCTTCGCGGGAATCACAAAACAGGAAGCGTCCACTCTCCACCCCTATCCGCCATTCGGGACGATCAGATATTTCTCTCCGGTGCGGCGGGCGTTGTAGGTCAGGACCGCGTCCCGGCTGAGCGCTTGCCTGAGGGAGATACGGGCCTTGTAATGGCTGGCGAAGGTGGTGGTGAGGCCGTCGCGGACGCGCTGGCGCAAACGTTCGACCGTTTCGGCGTCGGTCTTTTGCAGGAAGGGGAAGAGCAGCCAGCCGCCGACATTCCACATAAAGCCGAAGCTGCGCGTCAGGACGGTCGGAGACAGGTCCAGCGCGCCGTAGATATAGGCCTGTTTGAGACTGTTCGAGCCATAGCGGCTATAGGGCGCATCCTTGACCTGCACCTGCTCCATGGCATGCAGGATCTTGCTGACCAGATTGCCGCCGCCGATCGCGTCGAAGGCAATGGTCGCGCCGGTGGCGGCGATCGCGGTCCGAAGCTGGGCGGGGAAGTCGTCCTTCGAACTGTCGAGCACATGTTCCGCGCCCAGATCCTTCAGAATCGCCACCTGCGCTTCGTTGCGGACGATATTTACCAGCGGAATGCCGTCCTCCTGGCAAATGCGCACCAGCATCTGGCCGAGATTGGAGGCGGCGGCGGTGTGAACGATCGCCCTGTGCCCTTCTCGTTTCATGGTTTCGACGAAGCCAAGCGCAGTCAGCGGGTTGACGAAGGCCGAAGCCCCCTGCTCCGCTGTCACATCGTCGGGCAGGACCATGCAGCCGCCAGCGCCCAAGAGGCGATATTCCGCGAACATGCCGCCCCCGATCAGCGCCACCCTCTTGCCGAGGAGCGCCTGGGCCTGCGGCGCGTCACCTGCCGCGATGACGGTGCCGGCGCCTTCATTGCCGATCGCCATGGGCTGGCCGACTCGCCCGGCCAGCGCGCGGCGGGCGGAATCTGGCATCCGGGCGACAATGCGGCCTTCCTCATAATCGGCATGTTCCACATCAGCGGAGGCGAACAGCAGGCCAAGATCGGAGGGGTTGATCGGTGCCGCTTCCACCCGGACCAGCACTTCATCGCCGTTGGGAGCGGGCAGCGCTTCTTCCGCCAGTTCGACCACCAGGCGGCCGTCTTCCTGCAACGTCGAGAGCAATTTGAGGCCTAGGGTATCGCTCATGAACACTCCGTTTCAGGCTGAGGGACGATCGCTGTAGAGCGTGGGGAACATGGTTTTGAGGGCCGTCAGCTTCGGCATGTCCCAACGCTGAATATAGGGGTGGCGCGGATTCTTGGTCAGGAAATTCTGGTGATAGCTGTCCGCATCTTGGAAACCGGTGAAGCGTTCGATGCGGGTGACGATGGGATCGCGCCAGAGGCCGGATTGGCCGAGTTGGGCAAGATAGGCTCTGGCTGCCTTGTCCTGCTCCGGGGTCAGCGGGAACAGCGCGCTGCGATATTGGGTGCCATGATCCGGACCCTGATAGTTGAGCGTGGTAGGGTCCGCGATCACCGAGAAGAAAACGCGCAGCAACGTGCCGTAGCTGACCATCTTGGGGTCGTAGGTGACACGAACGGACTCGGCAAAGCCCGTATCGCCCTCGCTGACCTGCTCATAATCGACCTTGCGGTCGCGTGGCCCCCCGGCAAAACCGGAGACGGCCAGGTGGACGCCCTTTAGGTGGGAGAAGACGCCTTCCACGCCCCAATAGCAGCCCCCCGCAAAGACGGCGGTTTCGAGCTTGCGGCTGGAAGCGGCGTCAACCACAGGAACCGGAGTGAGGACCGGGCGTTCGGCGCGCAGCGGGGATGCGACGGCCAAAGCCGCCAGAAAAGCAAGGGCTATGCCGTCAGAGCGCCGCATTGTCCGCGGCCGAAGCCGGAGCCGAAGCCGCCATGGCGGAGCCGGTCAGCGGGGGCGCATCGCCATTCGGCTGAAGCACGAAAACGCCGATGGCGCCGATCACAAACCCGCCTAGAAAACGGAGGAACAGGTCTGATTTCAAGAAGGCCACCATGGCGTTCTTCCTTTCGGTCGTCTTGGCCGCCACAAGCGGGCGGCAATGAATGTCGCGCGGCCTAGTCCCGGATGAACACTGCGCTATGGCAGTTTCGACCAACGCTCGATGCGAGACGATGGGTGACGGGCAAAGCCGGTTTCGGTTCGCAACGGGATATAGAGTCCATCGCCCCATCTGCAAGACGGCACGGGGGAAATTTTCCGTTTCCGAAATGGGGGTGATCGGATGCCTGATGTAAGCTGGTCACCCTCCCCTCTCCCACAGAGAGAAGGAAAATGGCGCATCATTTGAGGGCGGCGCAGGCTTCCTGGATGCGGGTGCAGGCCTTGGCCAGCACCTCTTCGGAAGTGGCGTAGCTGATGCGGAACGCCGGGGAGAGGCCGAAGGCGGCGCCATGGACGGCAGCGACCTTCGCTTCGTCCAGGAAATAGCCGATCAGCGTTTCGTCGCTGTCGATCAGCTGGCCCTTGGGCGTCACCTTGCCGATCACGCCGCTGGCGTCGGGATAGACGTAGAAGGCGCCTTCCGGCGTCGGGCAATCGAGGCCCGGCGCGTCGTTCAGCATGGCGACGACCATGTCGCGGCGCTTCTTGAAGGCAGCGTTGCGTTCTTCGAGGAAGTCCTGGTCGCCGGTCAATGCGGCGACGGCAGCGGCCTGGCTGATCGAGCAGGGGTTGCTGGTCGACTGCGACTGCAGCTTGCCCATCGCCTTGATGATCCATTCCGGGCCACCGGCGAAACCGATGCGCCAGCCGGTCATGGAGAAGGCCTTGGAGCAGCCATTGACGGTCAGCGTGCGGTCGTAGAGGTCGGGGCAGACCTGCGCGATGGTGGCGAAAGGGGTCGGCGCGTACCAGACATGCTCATACATGTCGTCCGTCATCACCAGCACATGCGGATGGCGCAGCAGCACTTCGCCCAGCGCCTTCAACTCGTCGGCCGAATAAGCCGCGCCCGAAGGGTTGGAGGGCGAGTTCAGCATGACCCACTTGGTCTTCGGCGTGATCGCCGCTTCGAGCTGAGCCGCGGTGATCTTGTAGCCCTGACTGGCCGGGCCTTCGATGAAGACCGGGGTGCCCCCCGCGAAGTTCACGATGTCCGGATAGCTGACCCAATAAGGCGCCGGAATGATGACTTCATCGCCCACGTCGACGGTCGCGACCAGCGCGTTGAACAAGGTATGCTTGCCGCCCGAGTTCACGCTGATCTGGCTGCGCTTGTAGATCAGGCCATTGTCGCGCTTGAACTTGAAGGCGACGGCTTCCTTGACGTCGGCGGTGCCGTCGACATCGGTGTAGCGGGTCAGATTGTTGCGAATCGCGGCAATACCCGCCTCTTTGACGAAATCGGGCGTGTCGAAGTCCGGTTCACCGGCAGAGAGGCCAATAACGTCCACGCCTTCGGCTTTGAGGGCATTCACGCGCGCGCTCATCGCCAGAGTGGCGGAGGGCTGGATGCGACCGAGGGCAGCGGAAGTCTGGCTCATTGCAATAGTCTTTCTCTAGAGCGATTTCAAAGCGGGCGGGATAGCCCGCTGGCTTAAGAAATCGCGGCACAATAAAGAATCCCCAAGGCCCGCAATAAGGCGGACGCGAGGCTCCTTAGTGCGCAACGAAAGAAGGGGCAACCGCCAGTTGGCCTCGGCTGGCCGTAACGGCAGATTATGACGTCAGCGCGCCAGCGACGCGGCCACCATGCCACGCGCCGCATTGCCGATGAAGAAGCCATTTTCCAGATCATGCGGTCGCAGATCGGCCTCCACCGCCTCCCCCATTTCGATCAGGCTGCGGCGCAGCACGCCAGGCAGCAGGCCGCGGGAGAGCGGCGGGGTCAGCAGCTTGTCGCCGCGCTCGACGAAGAGGGAGGAGAAGCAACCTTCGGTCAGATAACCCTGTTCGTCCTTCATCACCACTTCATAGGTGCCGCCACGCCGCAATGCGTCGTGGTACAGCGCGCGGTCGGTGGTTTTGTGCATCAGGCGCGGGTCGGCGGCCGGCGCGTTGCGGGGGACGAGCGCCACCTGCATGATCGCCTGCGGCCAAGTGCGATGCTCGCGCACCTCGATGGCGATCGCCCCCCTGCGCGACAACAGCAGGCGCAGACGGCTGCGTTCACGCAGGCGGAAGGTCGCGGCTTGCAGCTCATTGCGCACATCATGGCGGTCGAAGGCAAAGTCGAGGGCGTCCGCGCTAGCCTTCAGCCGTTCCAGATGCAATTCCAGCAATCTGATGCCATCGACCGGATCGAAGGCCATGGTTTCCAGCAGATCGAACCGTCCGTCAGCCAATGCCATGAAAATCCCGTAAACTCCTTGGAGCATTCTGAAATCGGCTGGACCAGCCGACGGCATGCAGAATGCGGACAATAAACACGCCCTTCAAGCCGGTGTGAGGAAGCGCCCCTTGGCCAGACATTCCGCCCATTCGGACGCGACATCCGAATCCGCGACGATGCCCGATCCCAGACCCAGGCGCCCCTCCCTGCTGCCTTCTTCAACACAAATGGTGCGGATGGCAACATTGAAGGCAGCATCGCCCGACGGATCGATCCAGCCCATCGAGCCGGTATAGACGCCGCGCGGGAAGGCTTCGACCGCGTCGATAATCTCCATGGCGCGGACCTTGGGCGCGCCGGTGATCGATCCGCAAGGGAAGAGGACGCGCAGCACATCGACCGGCGAAAGGCCCGGCAGCAGGCGGGCGCGGACGGTCGACACCATCTGATGGACGGTGGGATAGGTTTCGACCTTGAACAGGTCGGGCACCGTGACCGTGCCGGCGCGGGAGACGCGCGAAAGATCGTTGCGCAGCAGGTCGACGATCATCAGATTTTCCGCGCGCTGCTTGGCATCCTGTTCCAGCCAGTGGATGAGGTCTGCGTCGCGGGCGAGATCGGGATCGCGGGGGGCGGTGCCCTTCATCGGGCGGGCGGTCAGTTGGCCCCGCACATTGGTGAAGAACAGCTCGGGGGAGAAGGAGAGGATGGCGTGATCGCCAGTGCGGAGCACGCCGCCATAGCCCGCCTGCTGGCGTGGGCGGAGCGCGGCGTAGAGCGCCATGAGATCGCCCGTGAAATGCGCCGCGCAGGGAAAGGTCAGATTGACCTGATAGATGTCGCCGGCGCGGATGAAATCCTGAACCTGCGCGAAGGCAGCGTGATAGGCGGCCTCATCGATGAGCGGCTGGAGCCGGTTGACTCTCGCGGCGGTCGGATCGGGCAGAAGGCCGGGCATGGCCCCGGGTTCGATCAGGCGCACGCCTTCGAACAGGCCGAACCAGAGCAGCGGGGTTTTCGGCCGGTCCTCCCTGTGCCGCTCGGCCAGCGGGTGGAGGCGGTCCTCCAGCGCGAGACCCGCTTCATAGGCGATGAAACCGGCTGCATGCAGTCCGGCCTCCGCCGCTTCGGCCAGGCGATCGAGCGCGGGCTGCACCTCCGTCAGGCGGTGCGCGGCGATGACCGACACCGGATCGCGATAGAGGCGCGCGGGCGCAGCACCCCGCGTACGGGCGTCATCGAACAGGACAAAGGTTTCGGTCGGTCCCGGGAGGCGCATGGCCGCTCTCTTAACAGGCTTTGCACCGGGCGGAAGCTCTAACAGGGACACCGCATTGTTGCATGGACCGGGCATTGACCATAGGGAAGGACGCCATGACCCAAGGATTGCCCCGGAATGATGCGGCACGACCGCTGCGGCCAGCGCTGGCGCTTGCCCTGCGGGGCCGCTGCCCGGCCTGCGGCGAAGGCCGGATGTTTGCGCGCTTCCTGAAGCCCAGTCCAGCCTGCGAGGCTTGCGGGCAGGCGTGGGACCAGTCGCGGGCGGACGATTTCCCGGCCTATATCGTCATATTGCTGCTGGGGCACTTGCTCGTGCCGCTGATGATAGAGGTGAATGCGGCGCTGGACATTCCGATGGGACTGCAGGCGCTGCTGTGGCCGGGGTTCGCGATCCTGCTGGCGGTGGCGATGATTCAGCCGGCCAAGGCGGCGGTCATCGCCTTCCAATGGAGCCGCCGCATGGACGGCTTCCGCTAAGGCCGCCTCAAAATATCAGCGCGGCAACATCATTCCGGGCGAATGATGAAATTGCGTTCCATCGCTTCACGCAGGCTTTCATCGATGCTGCGGCGTCCTTCGGAACCATGGGTGACGACCGTGGTGTCGGCGGTGGCGACGCACACGCCCTTCTGAAAGCCCGCCGAGCTGATCGTCCAGCTCGTGCGGCCGATATGGCCGATCGCGCAATGCACTTCAAACGGATAGGGAAAGTGCGATTCCTCGACGAAATTGAGGTTCACATTGGCGACCAGCCAGCGCACGCCCTGTTCCTGCGGGTGACGGCCCAGATGATGGTGGAAGCGGATGCGGGCCGTTTCGAAAATCCCGGAGATGGCCACATTGTTGACGTGGCCCATCGTGTCGATGTCCTGGAAGCGGGTGTCGATGCTGGTGACGAAACGATAAGCTTCCGGGCGGAGACGCCAGGATTCGGGTTTGGCCATGTCCTGCTTGTCCTATGTCCTGTTTATCCTTTGCTCTTAACCCCTGACGGCCGGGATGCAATCTTCGGGTCGAAATTGGTCGGACTGCGACCTTTATGACACAGGCGCGAAGGCCATCGTTCCGAGCCGGTAACGGATCGTTTCCAGGTGCAGCGATGGACTTCCGCGCAGGTGCAGCATAGCTTTCGCGCCGGATTTTCGCGCACGGGGTATTCATGCAACGCTATAGTCGGATTGCCATTTTCCTGCATTGGGCGATCGCTGCCCTGCTGGCCTTCCAGATCGCCGTGGGATGGGCGCTGGAAGATCTGGGCGCGCGCGGATTTGCGCTGTTCCAGCTCCACAAGTCGATCGGCATTTCGATCCTGCTGCTGACCTTGGCGCGGATCGCCGTACGTTATTGGAAGCCGCGTCCGGCGCCGGCCGAGCGCGGCTGGCAGGGCGCGCTGGCAAAGGCAGTGCATGCGGGCCTTTACCTGTTCATGCTGGGCGCGCCGCTGACCGGATGGGCGCTGGTGTCGACTGCCAAGGTGAAAGTGCCGACGCTGATCTTCGGGACCATCCCCCTGCCCCATCTGCCCCTGCCCATGGGGGCGCATGAACTGGCCGAGGGCGGACACAGCCTGATCGTCTGGATCGGCATCGCCTTGTTCGCGCTGCATGTGGCGGGTGCGCTGCGGCATCATTTCCTGATGGGCGACGGGCTGCTGTGGCGGATGATCCCGGCGCGCTCGCCGGTGTTGCTGGCGGCTTTGCCCGCACTGATCGCGGTGGGCTTCGTCCTGGGCCGCGTCGTGCTGCCGGAGCCTGCGCCGCAGGTGGCGGTCGCGCCCGTTACGCTGGCTGCGGTCGAGAAGGAGGCGCCTGCCAATGTCGCTGAGGCGATGGACAATGCGGCCAATGCGGCGGCTCCCGCCGAAGCGGACAATGCGATGGCGGCGGAAGAGCCGGTAGGGCCGCCGCCTTCCTGGGCGGTGCAGCCGGGCGGCACGATCGGCTTTTCCGTCGGGAACAGCGGCGAGACGATCAGCGGCGGCTTTTCCAAATGGACGGCGAAGATCGCGATGGATCCGGACCATCCCGATAGCGCCGACATTCGCGTCGAGATCGATCTGGCGAGCGCCAGCGTGGGCGACAGCTATAAGGACGGAATGCTGGCCGGGGACGAATTTTTCGGCGTGGCGGCCCATCCCAAGGCCGTCTTCACCGCCAAGGGCGCGGAAAAGACGGGGGCGAACAGCTACCGCGCCGCGGGCACGCTGACGCTGAAGGGGGTGAGCAAGCCGCAGAGCATCCGCTTCACCCTGTCGGGCACGGGCAAGGCGCGGAAGGTTTCGGGATCGGCCATCATCGCCCGCGCACCCTTTGGCGTGGGCAATGGCGAGAGCAGTACGGGACTTGATCCCAAGGTGGCGGTCAGCTTCGGTTTCAGTGCGCAAGCGGAATGACCGGCGGATAGATTTACATCCCGACTTCTGCCAAAGCGGCGTGATGGACAGCAAACAGTCGCCAGCCGCGCATATAGAGGACGGGGTTTTCCTGGGCTTCGTCCTCATCGTCTCGATCGCCTTCGCTCTGGTGATCGAGCCGTTTTTCGCCGCGATCCTGTGGGGCGTGATCGCCGCCATCCTGTTCGCGCCGGTCAACCAGGCATTGATCGGCATGATACCCCGGCGGCGGAACAGTTCGGCGGCCTTGACGCTGTTGCTGATCATCGCTGTGGTGATCGTGCCAGCCATCATCCTGGCCATGGCGCTGGTGCAGGAAGCAACGATCTTCACCGCCAAGGTGCAGTCGGGGGAGATCAATTTCGCCCGCATGTTCGCGCAGTTCCAGGCGAGCCTGCCCGGTTGGGCGGCGGCCTTTCTGGAACGGCTGGGCATCACCAATTTCGCCGCCGTGCGCGAGATGCTGAGCGAAGGCATCACCTCCAGCTTCCGCACGGTTGCGACGCAGGCGCTGCAGATCGGGCAGAGCGCGTTCAGCTTCCTGATGGCGCTGGGCGTGATGCTGTACCTCACTTTCTTCCTGTTGCGCGACGGGCCGAAGCTGGCCGCGATGGTGGACCGGGCTGCGCCGATGCGGACCGCCTATCGCCGGGCCTTGATGGAGCAGTTCGTCATCGTCACCCGCGCGACGATCAAGGGCAGCATCGTCGTCGCCATCGTGCAGGGGGTGATCGGCGGGGTGGTGTTCTGGGCGCTGGGGTTGCCGGGCGCGCTGTTGTGGGGCGTGCTGATGGGGGCATTCTCGCTGATCCCGGCGGTTGGGACGGGGCTGATCTGGGTGCCGGTCGCGATCTATCTGTTTGTCACCGGGGCGGTGGTGAAGGGATTGATCCTCGCCTTTTGCGGGATGTTCGTGATCGGGATGGTCGACAATATCCTGCGCCCGGTGCTGGTCGGGCGGGATACGCGGATTCCGGATTATGTGGTGCTGATCACGACCTTGGGCGGGATCGATCTCTTCGGGTTCAACGGCATCGTGATCGGGCCGGTCATCGCGGCGCTGTTCATCGCCACCTGGAATATCGTGACACGAATGCGCAGTGGGGTCGACGGGCTGGAAGGGCCGCTGACGGAGGAGCCTTCTGGGGGGTGAACCGCCGTGTTCCTGCACAGGCAGGAACCCTGTGCAGACGTTGCCTTATCCATTGAGGGCAGAACTGGGCTCCTATAGCTCTTCCAGCGCCGCGCTGGCTTCCATCCAGACTTCTTCCACCAATTCCAGCTTCTTCTCGACATCCGCGCGCTTTACCATGAGCTGCGTCATGGTCATCTTCGCCTCCGCGCCGCTGGCGGATTTGGGATCGAACAGCGCCTGATCGATCCGGCTGCGCTCGGCGTTGAGCGTCGCCATTTCCTTTTCGGCCTTGCTGAGGGCGTTCTTCGCCGCCTTCTGCTTCTCGCGCCATTCGGCGGCGTTGCGCTTTTCCGCCTTGCGGTCAGCCTTGGGCGCGTCGCCGCCCCCACCCCCATTGCTGCCGTTCCCGTCGGCCTTGCGCAGGATGATGTCGGTATAATCCTCCAGACTGCCGTCGAAGGGCTGGGCCGTGCCGCCGTCGACCAGCACCAGCCGGTCGGCCACCAGCTCGATCATGTGGCGGTCGTGCGAGACGATCACCACCGCGCCGCTATAGTCGTTGAGCGCCTGCACCAGCGCCTCGCGACTGTCGACATCCAGGTGGTTGGTCGGCTCGTCGAGGATCAGCAGGTGCGGCGCGTCGCGGGTGATGAGCGCCAGCGCCAGCCGCGCCCTCTCCCCGCCCGACATGGAGCCGACCTTCTGCGTGGCGCGCTCGCCGGTGAAGCCGAAGCGGCCGAGCTGGGCGCGGACGGCGGCGGGAGTCGCGCCCTTCATCACCCGGCTCATATGTTCGAGCGGCGTGTCGGTGATATCGAGTTCTTCCACCTGATATTGGGTGAAATAGCCGACGTTCATCTTGGCCGAGGCGTTCATCGCGCCTTCCATCGGCTTTAGCTGCGCGGCGATCAGGCGAGCGAGCGTGGTCTTGCCATTGCCGTTGCGGCCGAGCAGCGCCAGCCGATCGTCGGGATCGATGCGCAGGTTCACCCGGCGCAGGACCGGCGTGTCGTTATAGCCGACCGCCGCCATGTCCATGGTGATCAGCGGCGGGCGCAGTTCGGGCGGGCTGGGGAAACCGAAATGCAGCGTCGGGTCTTCGATGGCGGCGGCGATGGGCTGCATCCTCGCCAGCGCCTTGGCGCGCGATTGCGCCTGTTTCGCGGTCGAGGCGCGGGCCGAGTTGCGGGCGACATAGTCCTGCAACTTCTCCCGTTCCGCCTGCTGCTTGGCGCGGGCGGCTTCCTGCTGGGCGAGCCGTTCGGCGCGCTGACGCTCGAAAGCGTCGTAGCCGCCGGGGTAGAGCATGATCTTTCCGCCCTCCAGATGGAGGATATAGTCGACCACATTATTGAGCAGATCGCGCTCATGGCTGATGACGACCACGGTGCCGCGATAGGCCTTCAGGAAATTTTCCAGCCAGAGCGTCGCTTCAAGGTCGAGATGGTTCGACGGTTCGTCGAGCAGCAGCAGTTCGGGGTTGGAAAAAAGCAGCGAGGCCAGCGCCACGCGCATCTTCCAGCCGCCCGAATAGCTGTCGAGCGGACGGCCCTGCATTTCCTCGTCAAAGCCGAGGCCGACGAGGATGCGCGCTGCGCGGGCGGGCGCGGTATAGGCGTCGATGGCGTTCAGGCGTTCGTAGATATGGCCGAGGCGGTCGGGGTCTTCGGTATGCTCCGCCTCCGCCATCAGGGCTGCGCGTTCCTTGTCGGCGGCCAACACAGTGTCGAAAGGCGTGGCGGTGCCGGAGGGCGCCTCCTGCGCGATATAGCCGAGGCGCGTGTCGCGGGGCATGTCGCAACTGCCCTCGTCGGGGTCGAGCTGGCCGATCATCACCTTCATCAGCGTCGATTTGCCCGCGCCGTTGCGGCCGATCAGGCCCACGCGGCTGCGCGGCGGCAGCGAGGCGCTGGCGCGGTCGAGGATGGTGCGGCCGCCAAGGCGCACGGTGATGCCGTTCAGGGTAAGCATGGCCGCGCCCTCTAGCAGAGCCGCGCCGCGTGGTGAAGGCGCTGGGATGGAGTTTTACAGTCAGCCATGCGCTTGCGAAGTACACAGCGTTGTGGGCGACGCATTTGCGTGGATGCGGACCGGTGGCGTTGATTTCGCAACAGGAGAATTTTTGCGAAATGGTGTACGGACGGTGCCCGGCCGGCGCGGAGCGCAAAGGGTTGACGGTGGGAAAGAGCCATCGGGGTTATGGCATGGGTTTGGCGGTGTAGGACAGGATTTTGAGCGCCCTCCGATTATCCCTACCCCTCCGCATAGAGGGTGAACGTCCCCCTCAATCCCCCGGCGCTCGACTGGCCGACCCACAGGTCGAACGCGCCCGGCTCCGCGATGATCCTGTTCCCCGCGCCCACAAATTGGAGGTCTGTGCGGGAGAGGGAGAAGCGGACCGTCCTGCTTTCTCCTGCCCCCAGAGTGACGCGCTCGATGCGCTTCAACTCGCGGATCGGGCGGGTGCGGCTGGCCACCCGGTCGCGGATATACAGCTGCACGACCTCGCTGCCCTTGCGGGTGCCTTTGTTGGTGAGGCGCGCCGTCACTTCGATGGCACGGTCCCAGCGCAGCGCGCTGTCGGAGAGCTTCAGATCCTCCAGCACGAAATCGCTGTAACTGAGGCCATGGCCGAAGGGATAGCGCGCGCTGTTGTCGGTGGTGGCGTAGCGCGAGCGATATTCGGTGCGGTTGTCGATCACCGGGCGGCCAGTCGATTTGCGATCGTAGAAGAAAGGCTCCTGCCCCGATTCCCACGGGAAGCTGACCGGCAGCTTGGCCGACGGATTTTCCTTGCCGAAGAGGATGTCGGCAATGGCGTGGCCGGATTCGGAGCCGAGAAACCATGTGGCCAGGATCGCCTGCGCATTGGCGACGCCATCATGCAGCGCCAGCGCGCGGCCATGGCGCAGGAGGACGACCACGGGCTTGCCGGTGGCGGCGACGGCATTGGCCAGCGCCTGTTGCACGACGGGGATTTCGATGGCGGTGCGCGATTGCGCTTCGCCCGACATGTCCTGCGATTCCCCCAAGGCGAGAATGACGATGTCGGCCGCCCTGGCGGTTTCCACCGCCGTGGCCACGCCGCCGTCGATCGGGGTCAGGATACCGCTGCCCTGGGCGATCAGCAATTTTGCCGGGTCCGGCATGGCGGCGCGCAGGCCGGTGGCGATGTCGACGCCCTTGCCCTTGTCGCCGTAAAAGGCCCAGGGGCCGTAGATGTTCGCCTTGTCCTCGCCAAAGGGGCCGATCAGGGCGATGCTCTGCCCTTTGGCCGGATCAAGGGGGAGGACGCCGTTGTTCTGAAGCAGCACGATCGAACGGGTGGCGGCTTCGCGGGCCAGTGCGCGATGGGCCGGGGTGAAGATGCGGGTCTTTTCCACCTCCTCGTTCAGCGAGCGGTACGGATTTTCGAACAGGCCGATGGCGGTCTTCACATAGAGGATGCGGCGCACGGCGACGTCGACCGTCTCCATCGGCACCGCGCCG
The DNA here is from genome assembly GCF_036038995.2 of Sphingobium sp. SJ10-10. Lineage (NCBI taxonomy): Bacteria > Pseudomonadati > Pseudomonadota > Alphaproteobacteria > Sphingomonadales > Sphingobiaceae > Sphingobium > Sphingobium sp. SJ10-10. The sequence goes on along the minus strand of NZ_CP158132.1, from coordinate 2,909,442 downwards.
CTTTTCACCAGATCGGGAATGTGGCGGATATAAAGGCCGCTCTGCATCGACATGTCGACGCCCGCGAGAATGGCAAGGCGGGTGGCGTCGCGCTCATCCTCCGCATAGCCGTGGGCGATGAGTTCCTCGTCAGCCGTATAGTCGGAAAAGACGAAGCCCCGGAACTTCATCTCGCCCCGCAGCGTGTCGGTCAGGAGATCGCGGTCGGCGGTGGCGGGCACGCCGTTGATTTCGCTAAAGGCCGCCATGGTGGTGAGCGCCCCCGCCGCGAAGGCCGCGCCGAAGGGCGGAAGATGGGTTTCGCGCAAGGTCTCGTCGCTGATGTCGACGCTGCCATATTCCAGGCCGCCTGAAACAGCGCCATAGGCGGCGAAATGCTTGGGGCAGGCAAGCAGACTGTCGTCGCGGCGCAGATCGCGCCCCTGAAAACCGCGCACCCGCGCGGCGGCGAACAGGCCGCCAAGATAGACATCCTCCCCCGCCCCCTCGACCACCCGGCCCCAGCGTTGATCGCGGGCGACATCGACCATCGGCGCGAAGGTCAGGTGCAGCCCCGCTGCGGTGGCCTCGACCGCCATGGCGCGGGCGGTGCGTTCGGCCAGCGAAGGATCGAAACTGGCCGATTCGCCCAAAGTCACCGGGAAGATCGTCTTGATGCCATGGATCACATCGCCCGCGAACAGCAGCGGAATCCGCAAGCGGCTTTGCTTGAGCGCGATGTCCTGGGCGCGGCGGGCGCCGGCTACGCCGATGCCATTGAACAGGCAGCCGACACGGCCCTTGCGGATTTCGTCGGCCAGATCCTTTTCATTCTGGATGCCGACCTGCGGATTGGGCGGGTTATAGGGGCGGAAACTGTCGGCCAGGCAGGTCATCTGGCCCGCCTTTTCCTCTATCGTCATGCGCGCGATCAGCTCGTCCACACGCTCTACCTCGCTCGCGGCGAAAGCGCGGCGGGGAAGCGGAAGAGTGAGAAAGCCGGCAAGGGCGGCGGTCAGGACGGCGCGGCGATCGATAGTCATCGAGGGGAGTGTAGCAGATGTCGGATAAACCGCACTTGTCCCGTCAACGCATGCAGGAAAGCAACTGGCGGAGCGGTGGGATGAGCCGTAAGGCCGATCAATATCAGCCTGAAACCTGGCGATGGTGGACAGGGCTGGATTCGAACCAGCGTACGGGAAACCCGGGCAGATTTACAGTCTGCTGCCTTTAACCACTCGGCCACCTGTCCAGTCGCCTAACCGTGTCGAAGAATGCCCCGATCGGCTGGAGGGCGCTCCAATGGCGAATGGAGACTTGCCTGTCAATGGTGCAATGTGAAAAGAGCGCGTCATGAAAAGAGGAAATCGCACCGGAAAGTCCAAAGGGACCTTTCCCCGCTTTTATGGACGGCATGCCGTCATCGCCGCGCTCGCCAATCCGGACCGGATCGTGCGCAAGATCTGGGGGACGCGGGAGGCGCTGAATGCGCTCGACCTGCCGCCGGTCTTGCCCATCGTCTATGCCGATGTGGCGGACCTTGGCCGCATGGTGCCGTCGGACGCGCCGCATCAGGGCATCGTGGCCGAAGTCGAGCCGCTGGACGATGTCTGGCTGGGCGACGCGCTGGAGGCGGGACGGGACGACAACCGGCCTGTGCTGGTGCTGGATCAGGTGACGGACCCGCATAATGTCGGCGCGATCCTGCGGTCGGCGGCGGCGTTCGATGCGCTGTGCATCGTGACGCAGGACCGGCACGCGCCGCCCGAATCAGGGGTGCTGGCGCGGTCCGCTTCGGGCGCGCTGGAGATCGTGCCCTGGGTGCGGGTGGTGAACCTGGCCCGCGCGCTCGATGAGATTGCGGAAGCCGGTTACTGGCGCATCGGGCTGGATGGCGAGGCGGATCAGACGCTGGGCGAGGCCATCGGCACGTCGCGGGTCGCGCTGGTGCTGGGGGCCGAGGGCGAAGGGTTGCGCCACAACAGCATGGCGCATTGCGACATTTTGGCTAAACTGCCGATCAGCCCGCGCATGGAAAGCCTCAATGTTTCCAATGCCGCGGCAATCGCCCTTTATGCGGCTGCCAGCCGGTAAACGCATAATGGCTGAACGACAGGGGGGTTCGACATGGCCGCTTTTCTGCGCGCTGCCACAGCTTTGGCGGCCTGTCTGCTGCTCTCTGCCTGCCTGGTGACGCCTGGCAAGTTCGAATCGACGCTCGACATCCGCGCCGACCGGAGCTTCAGCTTCACCTATAAGGGCGAGATATTGGCGACCGATATGAGCAAGGGTCTCGGTTCGATGCCCTCAGGCGACGATCCGGTCGACGACGCTGCGCCCAAGGAGCAGCAGAGCACGCTGCGCACTGCCCTCCAGCCCAAGGAACAGGGCAACACAGAGGAGCGGTTCGACGGCCCCGACAGCAAAAGCGGGAACGACAAGAGCGACGAGCAGCAGATGCAGGCGATCGCGGCGGCGCTTTCGAAGGAAAAGGGCTTTCGGTCAGCCCGCTACATGGGCAATCACAAGTTCGAGATCGACTATGCGATCAGCGGCAAGCTGACCCACGCCTTCCTCTTCCCCTTCAACAGCGACGCGCAGATCGTGCTGCCTTTCGTCGCGGTGGAACTGCGCGGAGAGGATCGGGCGCGGATGAAGGCGCCCGGCTATTCCAACGGCTATGACAAGAGCCAGAACCCGATGGGCGGCAGCAGCTCGGGCGAGGACGCGGCCAAGGCGCTGGACGGCACCTTCACCCTCACCACCAATGCCGAGATCGTCAGCCAGAATCAGGAAGACGGCGCTCAGAATGTGCCGCAGGGCAAGCGGATCGTCTGGAAAGTAACGCCGCTGACCAGCGAGGCGCCCGCCGCCACGCTAAGGTTCAAGCCTTAGCGCGGCGGGCGGCGCTCAATCAATCTTCCGGCGCGATGGTGATGCGCAGGCCGTCCAGCGAATCGCTGAAGGTGAGCTGGCAGGACAGGCGGCTCGTCCCGTTGCGATGGTCGGAGCTGTCGAGCAGGTCGTTCTCATCTTCGCTGACCGCCGGCAGGCTGTCGGCAAAGGCCGGGTCGACATAGACGTGGCAGGTCGCGCAGGAGCAGCAGCCGCCGCACAGAGCCAGCAGTTCGTCAAAGCCGTTGTCGCGGATGATTTCCATCACGGAAAGGCCGCTCTGTGCCTCCACCGCTTGCTCTTCGCCCGAACGGTTGACCACAATCAGTTTCGCCATGTACCCAGGTCCCTCAAAATTTTTTCCCGCCGCTCATGTCGGACGGGCAGCGGGAAATCAAGGGCCGGACTGCAATTCTATGGTGAGCACAGCAGAACAATTGCGGATCGGCCTGGATAATATCGCCGCGATGGAGCCCGGTTTCGCCGCCGCGATCGGCCGGGTCGGCTATCCCCTGCCCCGTGTCCGCGAGCCGGGCTATGAAACATTGCTGCGCACCATCGTCGGCCAGCAGGTGAGCGTCGCGGCGGCGGCGGCGGTCTGGCGCAAGCTGGAGGCGGAACTGGGCGAAGGCTGCGCGCCGGACGCGCTGCTCGCCCGCGACTTCGATGCCTTGCGCGCCTGCGGCCTGTCGCGGCAGAAGCAAGGCTATGCCCGCAGCCTGGCCGAATTGGTGATGGACGGCGGCATCGACCTGCACAAGCTGCCCGCCGACGATGAAGAAGCCATCGCCCAATTGGTGCGGATCAAGGGGATCGGACGCTGGTCGGCGGAAATCTACCTGTTGTTCGCGGAAGGGCGCCCGGACATCTGGCCCGCGGGCGACCTGGCCGTGCAGATCGAGATCGGGCGGATATTGGGCTTGCCGGAGCGGCCCAGCGAGAAGCTGACGCGCGACCTGGCCGAGCGCTGGCGCCCGCATCGCGGCGCAGCGGCGATCATGGCCTGGCATCATTATAATATGGAGGTTTTGTAGGTGTCTCTGCCCCATGCCCGCTACATCGTCCTGGAACATGAGGGCGTGTGGAAGATCAATCTCGACAACCGCTATTATGGTCCGTTCGCGACATGCGAAGCCGCTGTTGAAAACGCCACGGCGACAGCGCGCAAGGCTGGCGAGGCGGGTTATCCGGCCTCTGTCCTGCTGATGCGGGGGACCGATTTCGAGACGCTCTGGAGCAGCGTGCCGGAAAATAGGGGGTAAAAGTTTTTCGCACCTGCGGGAACCGGCTCGCCCTTTGCGCATTTATTGCCTCCAGTTGCGTGGGCTTTGGGATGAGCAAAAAGGTTCTGATCGTAGAAGACGAGATTTTCGTCGCGCTGGAAATCGAACATATCGTCGAGGATGCGGGCTTCACGGTCGGCGCGATCGCGGCTGACCGTCAGGCTGCGCTCGACGCCGCCGATGATTGCGACATCGCGCTGGTCGACCTCAATCTGCGCGATGGGCCGACGGGACCGGGCATCGGCGTCGAACTGGCCAGCCAATATGGCATCCGCGTCATCTATGTGACGGCCAATCCCGCGCAGATCGGCGCGGCGTCCGCCGCCGCGCTGGGCGTCATCACCAAGCCGTTCCGGGCGCACAGCATCGCTGAGACGCTGCACCTGGCCGCGACCGACCAGCCAAAGCTGGAAGCCGCTGAAATTGTGGGCTTTACGCCTTTCCTGCCGTCGTCCGGCTCATGGACCGCACTGGAATCCAGAGGCTGAGGCGCAGGCCTTCGGGCCGCCAGTCGCGCATCATGCGTCCCCCCAATTGCCGTTCGATGCTAAGTTGCATCAGCCGGCTGCCAAAACCTTCGCTGGTCGCGGGGACGGCAGGTGGACCGCCCTCCTCCCGCCAGTCGATGCGGATATCCCGGTCCTCGCCCTTCACCTCTATCGTGACCCGGCCCTCAGGCACCGACAGCGCGCCATATTTGGCGGCGTTGGTCGCCAGTTCATGGAACAGCAGTGCCAGCGGCGTGGCGGAACGGTCGTCGACCGGCGGATTGTCGCCCGAAAACCGGATGCGCGGGCCCATCGCATCGCGATAGGGCGCGAAAATCTGCTCCAATATGCCCCAGAGCAGACCCTCGCCATGATCCGGCTGGGAATGGGGGCCATGGGGCCGCACGAAATCATGGGCGCGGCCCAGCGCCATGATGCGGTCGCGCAGATCGTCGGCGGCGGCACGGATTTCGGGATGCTCGCGCGCCGACAGGCCGATCAGACCGGAAATCACCGAAAAGATGTTCTTGATGCGGTGGGACAGCTCATGGGCGATGACCTCCCGCTCCTCCACCATCGCGATCTGGTCGTTGATGTCGGTGCAGGTGCCGATCCAGCGGATGATCGTCCCTTCCGCATCCCGGATCGGCAGCGCGCGGCCCAGCGTCCAGCGATAGTCGCCGCCGTGGTGCCGCATGCGATATTCGATCTCATAGGGGTCGCCGGTTGCAAGGCTGTGGCGCCAACGTTCCCAGGCCCGCGGCTGATCCTCCGGATGGAAGATGGCGCTCCATCCCTCGCCATCGGTGGCGCCCTGCGCGACGCCGGTAAATTCGTACCAGCGGGCGTTGAAATAATCATTATAGCCATCGGGCAGAGCCGACCAGACCATTTGCGGCATGGTGTCGGCCAGGGTGCGGAACATGCGGTCGCTTTCGGCCACCGCCTGCGCATCCCTTTCCTGCTGGGCAATGACGTCGCGGTCGCGGCGGCGCCCCTCCAGTTCCACCATCACCTGCCGGGCGAGCAGGGTCAGACCCTGCCGCTGGAGATCGGTAAGGTCCGCGCGCGGCTGATCATCGATGACGCAGAGCGCGCCGAGAGACGCGCCTTCGCTGTCGATCAGCGGCGCTCCGGCATAGAAACGGATGAAGGGCGCGTCCGTAACCAGGGGGTTATCGGCAAAATGCGGGTCCAGCGTGGCGTCGGGCACCACGAAGATCGCCTCCCCCAACATGGCGTGGGCGCAAAAGGAAATGTCGCGCGGCGTTTCCTCCGCATCGAGGCCGGAGCGGGCGAGGAAGCGCTGACGGTCTTCCTCGACGATGCTGACGAGCGCGATCGGCGTTTCGCAGAGCGCGGCGGCGAAGGCGGTAATCTGATCGAGCGTGGCAAAGCCACCGGTATCGAGATCGTAGCGCGCCAGCAGCGCCGCGCGATCCGTCTCGAGCCCGCGCCCTTCAGCCATCGCTGACGCGCTCTATGTCGGCGCCGACGGCGGAGAGCTTCTCCTCCAGCCGTTCATAGCCCCGATCGAGATGATAGACGCGGTTAACCTGGGTCTCTCCCTCCGCGGCCAATCCCGCCAGGATGAGGCTCATCGAGGCGCGCAGGTCGGTCGCCATGACAGGCGCGCCGACCAGCCGGTCTACGCCGCGCACCACCGCCGTGCGGCCATTGACGCCTATGTCCGCGCCCATGCGCGCCAGTTCGGGCACGTGCATGTAGCGGTTCTCAAAGATCGTCTCGGTCAGCACCGACGCGCCGTCCGCCAGCGTCAGCATCGCCATGAACTGCGCCTGCATGTCGGTCGGGAAGGCCGGGAAAGGCGCGGTCGAGATGGTGAGCGGGCGCAGCCTGCCGTCCGCCGACACCTTGATGCCGTCCTTCAATTCCTCGACATGGACACCCGCGTCGCGCAGCGCGGCGAGGATGGCGTGCATGTCGTCGGCGCAGGCGCCCGCCAGTTCCAGCGAACCGCCGGTGATCGCGGCGGCGCAGGCATAGCTGCCCGCCTCGATCCGGTCGGGCATGACGCTGTAGGTTGCGCCATGCAGCCGGTCGCGGCCGTGGATGATCAGCTTGTCGGAACCGACGCCCTCTATATCGGCGCCCATGGCGATCAGCAGCTTGCAGAGATCGACGATCTCCGGCTCCCGCGCCGCATTTTCCAGGATGCAGGTGCCCTTGGCCAGCACCGCCGCCATCACCGCATTTTCGGTCGCGCCGACCGACACCACCGGGAAGGTGTAGATGCCGCCGGGCAGGCCGCCATCGGGCGCGCTGGCGCGGACATAGCCGGCATTGATCTCGATGATCGCGCCAAAGGCTTCCAACGCCTTCAGGTGCAGATCGATCGGGCGGTTGCCGATGGCGCAGCCGCCCGGCAGCGACACCCGCGCCTCGCCCGCGCGGGCGAGCAGGGGGCCAAGCACCAGGATCGACGCGCGCATCTTGCGCACGATGTCATAGGGCGCTTCGGTCGAGGTGACGCGGCCTGCGCGCAGCGTCATGACGCGGCCGAAATCCTCCGGCCGGGCGCCTTCGATCATGGTCGACACGCCAAGCTGGTTGAGCAGATGGCCGAAGCTGTCGACGTCGGCCAGGCGCGGCAGATTGCGCAGCGTCACCGGCTCGTCGGTCAGCAAGGCGCAAGGAAGCAGCGTCAGAGCGGCGTTTTTCGCGCCGGAAATGGGAAGGCGGCCATTGAGCGCTTTGCCGCCGCGAATGTGAATGCGGTCCATCGCTGGGTTCTTACCGTTAATTGCGTTTTTCGCAAGGCGGGTCGGCTCGACATTGCGCGCGCCGCGCCTCTTTGTGACGCCGCCATGAAACATTTGTGCGTTCGCCCGCGCATTATTGATCGAGTTTAGTGCAACTTGCGGAAATGCAGCCAAAAGACGCGTGGGGCGTTTTGCCATCGTAACGACAATGTAAGCAAGAAGGTGTTTTTGGTGGCAACAAGTTGTTTCGCGGACAGATTGGCGAAGCATGTGCCTCTGTCCGATGCAGAAAAGAAAGCGCTTGCCCGGCTTGAGGAAAACCCCCGCAAGGTAAAGCGCGGCGCGATGATCCAGCGGGTCAATGATACGGTCACGGAACTGTTCGTCCTGCGCGAAGGACGGGTGATGAGCTTCGTCATCCTGCCCGACGGCAGCCGGCAGATATTGCGCGTCTATTTTCCGGGCGATTTCATCGGGTCGGCCAGCACCATCTACAGCAAGGCGCCGGAATCCCTGGTGGCCCTGTCCGACGCGATCATCTGTCCGTTCGACAAACATGCCTTGCGGCGTCTGCTGGAGGAATATCCGCGGGTCGCGGCGCTGCTGTTCCTGCTGTCCAATGCGGAGCGCGTCGCGCTGACGGACCGGCTCGCCTCATTGGGGCGGACCTCGGCCAAGGCGCGGGTCGCATCCTTCCTGCTCGATATCTTCGATCGGCTGCGCGTGACGGACGATGGAATCGTCGACAGCTTCGACCTCAAACTGACGCAGGAGGAGATTGGCGACGCGATCGGCCTTACCTCCGTCCATGTGAACCGGATGATCCGGCAGATGGAGCAAGAAGGGCTGATCGGGCGGGCCAATGGTCGGATAACCCTGCTCGACATGGCGCGGCTGGAGGAGATCGGCCACTATACCAACCGGCACAAGGATATGGATCTGGACTGGATTCCGGCAATGTCGTGAAAACGGCCATCTCCCTTCCCTTTCAAGGAAGGGGGATTGTCACGCCAGCAGTTCCACATCCCAATAAAGCCAGTCGTGCCAGCTTTCGTGCAGATAATTGGGCGGGAAGGCGCGGCCATGCTCCTGCAATTGCCAGCTTGTCGGGCGGATCGGCGTCACGTGCAATTGCATATGCGCCTCCTTGGGCGTGCGGCCGCCTTTCTTGAGGTTGCAGGGCGAACAGGCGGTCGCGACATTTTCCCAGGTCGTGCGCCCGCCGGCGCGGCGCGGTATGACATGGTCGAAGGTCAGGTCATGGGGCGAACCGCAATATTGGCAGGCGAACTTGTCGCGCAGGAACAGGTTGAACCGGGTGAAGGCGGGATGTTCCGACGGCTTAACATATTGCTTCAGCGCGATCACCGAGGGAATCTGCATCTGGATGCTGGGGCTGTGCACCTGCCGCTCATAGCTGGCGACGATGTCCACCCGATCCAAAAAAACCGCCTTGATAGCGGTTTGCCAAGGCCAGAGGCTCAACGGATAATAGCTTAACGGCGTGTAGTCCGCATTCAAGACCAGGGCCGGACAGTTTTCCGGATGTCGTATCAGGTCGGGATGGTACATATATTACCCTTCAACCCCCTTTGTCTCCGCTCTGATTGACCAGAAACGTGACGGGAGCATGACAGCATTAACGACCCCATCCCGTCAAGGGCCAGTATGATTCAATCCCCCAGACCACAGCATATGGTGACTCGCTTCGCACCGAGCCCAACCGGTAGGTTGCATGTCGGACACGCCTGGTCGGCATTGCTGGCCATGGACATGGCCCGCGCGCAAGGCGGATCATTCCGCCTCCGGATCGAGGATATCGACGGCACACGCAGCCGGCCGGAACATGTCGCCGGGATCGTCGAGGATCTGCACTGGCTGGGCGTCGCATGGGACGGCGACATCGTCTTTCAGTCGGCGCGACTGGACCATTATGAAGCGGCGTTGCGGCGGCTGGAGGCGATGGGATTGCTCTATCCCTGCTACTGCACCCGCGCCGATATCGCGGCAAGCGCCATGGCGCCGCACGGACCGGAAGGACCGATCTATCCGGGGACGTGCAAAGGGTTGGCCGAGGAGGAACGGGCGCGGCGGATCGCTGTGGGCCAGCCCCATGCGTGGCGGATCGACATGGCGCAGGCGGTGGAACGAGTGGGGTCTGTTAGCTGGAACGCGCTGCCCTTTCCGCTGGAAGATGGGTTACAGGCGCAGGTGATCAAGGCCAGACCGATTGCGGCAGGCGACGTCGTGCTGGCGCGCAAGGATGCCCCCGCCAGCTACCACCTGTCCTGCACTCTGGACGATGCGGCGATGGGCGTGACCCATGTGCTGCGCGGCGACGATCTGCGGGACGCAACGGATATTCACCGGCTGATCCAGGCGCTGCTCGACCTGCCCTCACCCGCCTATATCCACCATCCCTTACTATTGGGGCAGGACGGCAGGCGGTTGGCCAAGCGCGACGGGTCGATCGCGCTGGCCGATCTGCGGGCGCAGGGCGCCGATCCGCAGCGTCTGGCCGACGACCTCCGCCACATGCGCTTTCCGATTGGCATTTCTCTGGCGACAGCCTAGATTCATGACATGAACACCCTTCTCGTCATCGCCCTAATCCTGGCCATGGGCGCCACCCTGTTCGCGCTGATCCGGGGGATCGTCGCCTTTCTGCAGGCAAGCAAGGAACAGTTGAACTCGCCCGAGGGCGGGCCAAGCCAATCCAGCCTCAAGCAGAACAGGATGATGATGAACCGCATCCTGTTCCAGGCGGTGGCCGTGATCATCGTCGCCATCCTGCTGCTGATGAAGGGCAACGGTTGACGGGGGTTGGCCGGTCATGGTGAAGCTCAACAAGATATACACCCGCACCGGCGATGCGGGCACCACCGGCCTTGTCGACGGATCGCGCCTGCCCAAACATGCTCCGCGCATGCAGGCGGTGGGCGACGTCGATGAAGCGAACAGCGCCATCGGCCTTGCCATCGTCGCGATCGGCGCCGCGCCGGAAGCGGGTTGGCTGACCACCATCCAGAACGATCTGTTCGATCTGGGCGCCGACCTTGCCACACCCATTCCCGAAGGGGAGGATGAGCCCTGGGCGCTGCGCATCGTCGCGTCCCAGGTCGAGCGGCTGGAAGGGCAGATCGATGCAATGAACGCCGAACTGGCGCCACTGGACAGCTTCATCCTGCCGGGCGGATCGGCAGCCGCCGCAGCGGTGCACCTCGCCCGCGCCGTCACCCGACGCGCGGAACGGAGCGCGACCGCCGCAGCGGCGGAGGTGGCGCTCAATCCCCAGGCGCTGGCCTATCTCAACCGGCTTTCCGACCTGCTGTTCGTGCTGGCACGGCGCCTCAACGGCAATGGCGCGGGCGACGTCAAATGGGTGCCGGGCGCATCCCGCTGACCATTCGACTCTTGAAGGGCACGATTCGTCCATGGAACAGGCATTAACCCTGTTCCTTCATTCCCCCTTTACACGCCGCACCAATTTTGGGCCTCGATTTCAACGACAGGGTCCAGGGATGCAGTTCTACCTCGCAACTTCCTTCCTCTTTCCCCGCGCCCTGCGGTTCCGGCTCTTCGCGCTCTGCTTCGCCACCACGCACCTGCCACTGCTGGCCTATATCGGCTGGGGCGCGGCAACGGGGCGGTTCGCATGGGCGGAGTTCATCATCCTGATGCTCGCCACCTTGGCGGCCGCCGCAGGAGCATTGCTGGGCATCGGCGCCTTGCTGGACCCGATCCATGAGCGGGAAGGGATGGTGGAAGAGCCCGAAGGGAGACGAAGCGCGCTGGCCCTGCCTGAAATCAGCGACATCATCTCCAGACTCTTTTCCGGAATGCGCCGGGCGGCCGTAATGACGCAGGAACAGGTCGACGAACTGAACATCGCCGCGCATGAGGACGCGCTGACCGGCATCGCCAACCAGCGCGGCTTCCTGGCGCAGCTCGACGCGCTGCCGCTCGCCAGGCGCAGGGGGTGTATTGCGATCATCGACATCGACCATTTCGAGCAGGTCAACGGCCAACTGGGCCATGATGCCGGGGACCGCCTGTTGGCCGACTTCGCCACGCGCCTGTCGTCGCAGACCCGCCGCATCGACATCGTCGCCCGCTGGGGCGGCCAGGAATTCGCCATCTTCTATCAGGACGCGATCGAGGATGAGGCGAGTTGGTCGCTGGCCCGCATCGCGGAACGGATGCGGCAGGAGCCGGTCGGCGCGGTAAACGGCCAGCCGATCACCTTTTCTGCCGGGCTTTGCGCCTGGCGCGGCGGCCCGGTGACGGCGGCGATCGACCAGGCAGACGAAGCGCTCCACCGCGCCAAGCGATCCGGGCGCGATCAGATCCGGCGGGCCGAAAAGCCCTCTGCTTCCGTTTATAGTTAGGGGAGAGGTGGGCCGGATTGGGTGGAAGGCGGACGGTCTGCTTAGCGCTTTTTCTTGAAGTGCATCGTGCTCCTGCAAAGGCAGGAGCCCAGTTCCTACGGTGCGATGATCCACAAGCGGCGGAACTGGGTTCCTGCCTTCGCAGGAACACGGATGCGCTCAATGGCTTGCATTGGCCAATCCTAGCCCCACCTAATATCCCAGTCTTCCGGTCGGAACCTAACCGCCCCTTCATGCGATTGTCCCGCGAGAGCGGCGCAACCGTATCGGAGGGGCATGCATGGCCAGAAGCCGGACAGCACCGAGCCAGATCGACCTTATCACCCGCTATCGCGAGGTCAGGGCGCTAAGCGAAGCGCTGGCCGCGCCGCTGTCCGACGCCGATGCGACCGTCCAGTCCATGCCCGACGCATCGCCCGCCAAATGGCATCTGGCGCATGTAAGCTGGTTCTTCGAAAGCTTCGTCCTGCGCGATCATATGGCGGGCTACAAGCCCTTCGACCCGCATTACGCCTATCTGTTCAACAGCTATTATGAGGCGGAGGGGCCGCGCCATGCCCGGCCGATGCGGGGCATGCTGACCCGGCCGACACTCAAGGAAATCCGCGCCTATCGCGCTCATGTCGACAAGGCGCTGATCACCGCCCTGCCGATGCTGATGCCCGATGCGCAGGCGCTGGTGCTGCTGGGCCTCCACCATGAGCAGCAGCATCAGGAACTGCTGCTGACCGACATGCAGCATCTGCTGTCGCTCAATCCGCTGGAACCCGCATTGTTCGCCGCGCCCAATGCGCTGCCTGCGCCGGTTCCCGGCCCGCTGCACTGGATAGAGGGGCGGCAGGGGCTGGTCGAGATCGGTGACGACGGCAAGAGCGATTTCGCCTTCGATTGCGAAACGCCCCGTCACAAGGCGGTGCTCCACCCGCACGCCCTGGCGCACCGGCTTATCACCAACGGTGAATGGATCAACTTCATCGAGGATGGAGCCTATGACGATCCCTCCCACTGGCTGTCGGATGGCTGGGCCTGGGTCCGGGCCGAGGGGATAGACGCGCCGCTTTACTGGCGGCGCGGCGATCAGGGCTGGACGCGCTTCGGGCTGGATGGCCGCAAGCCGGTCAATCCCGCCGCGCCCGTCAGCCATATCAGCCTGTATGAGGCGGACGCCTATGCGAACTGGGCCGGTGCGCGATTGCCGACCGAGGCGGAATGGGAAAGCGCCGCGCTGAACGTCGCGCCGACCAGCGGCAACCAGTTGGATGGCCCCGCCTGCCCCCGCCCCCGCGCGCCGGAGGGCGGATCGGCGCTGACCCAAATGTACGGCGATGTCTGGGAATGGACCGGCAGCGCCTTTCGCCCGCATCCCGGCTTTCGGGCGGCGGAAGGCGCCGTGGGCGAATATAATGGCAAGTTCATGTCGGGCCAGTTCGTGCTGAAGGGCGGCAGTTGCGCCACCCCACGCGGCCATATGCGGGCGAGTTACCGCAATTTCTTCTACCCCCATCAACGCTGGCAGTTCACCGGGCTGCGGCTGGCAAAGGATTTGTGAGGCGATGCTGCTGACTAAGGACGCTACGCTGCCGCTGCGCGCGCCCGATCCGGCTTTTCGGAGGGACATTATCGAGGGGCTGTCGCGCCACCCCAAGGCGACGCCGCCCATCTGGTTCTACGACCGGCGCGGGTCGGAACTGTTCGAGGCGATCACCGACCTGCCCGAATATTATCCGACGCGCACCGAAACCGCGCTGCTGGAACGGCATGGCCCGGATTTCGCCCAAGCCATCGGCACCGGCCGGGCAGTGGTGGAATTCGGCGCGGGCAGTTCGCGCAAGACCCCGCATCTGCTGCGCGCCGTCGACCCCGCCGCCTATGTGCCGATCGACATCAGCGGCGATTTTCTTCGCGCCGCGAGCGCCGAACTGGCATCGGCCTTTCCCGGTCTGCCCGTGCTGCCGGTGGTGGGCGATTTCAACGGCGAACTGGCCTTGCCCGCCGCGATCGATGGCTTGCCGCGCCTCGGCTTTTTCCCGGGATCGACCATCGGCAATATGGAACCCGATGCGGCGGTCGACCTGCTTCGGGCGATGTGGCGGCTGCTGGGCGAGGAGGCGATGCTGCTGATCGGCATGGACCGGATCAAGGACCGCGACCGGCTGATCTCCGCCTATGATGATGCGGCCGGGGTGACGGCGGCGTTCAACCTCAACCTGATCGCCCGCATCAACCGCGAGTTGGAGGGCGACCTGCCGCTGGACGGCTTCGTTCACCGGGCCATCTGGAACGATGACAAGGCGCGGATCGAAATGCATCTGGAGGCGGTGCGGCCCTTGCACTTCCACGTCGCGGGACAATGTTTTCGCATGGCGGCGGACGAGACGATCCATACCGAAAGCAGCCATAAATATGGCGCACGCGACGAAAGGCTGCTGCTGCGCGCAGGCGGATGGGAGCCGGTGCGCGAATGGAGCGATGCGGACGGGCTGTTTTCGCTGATCCTCGCCCAGACATGAGAAAGGATCACAGCTCGCGGTCCTATTCGGTGACCTTCGCGGACCAGGTGGTGATCCAGTGCCAGGCGCCACGGCATTCTCCCATGGCGCTGGCCTCGACCAAACGGAAACGCGTTCCGTCCCACACATAGGATTCGCTGCCGCCGCAATCGCCCAAGCCCCGGCCCTTGGCATAGCTTTGCAGGGTAGAAGTCTCCGGCGCCCAGCTTGCATTGACCAGCATCGGATGGCTGGCATCCTCGCTCCAGCCCGGCTGATAATCGAAGCTGGCGAAGCGGAAGATCCGGCGCCCCGCTATGCCGGTGGCGATCACCGGGACGGACGTGAAATTATAGGCTCCAGCGCCGCAGGGCACCAATACCAGCGTCTCCGTCTTCGAGAGGCGATACAGATCGGGGGGAGAGGATGCGTCCTTCATCTCATCGGCGCAGCCGGTGAATGTGCCAAGCGAGGTCAGTTCCTCGCGCCAGAGCGCAGGCGGTTCCGCACCGCCGGGCACGGTGGCGCGCCGGATCGACGGGATGGCAGGCGCGGGGCGCACGGCGCTGCGGGCGAGCGGGCCGGTCACGACCAGAGCCGCCACCGTTCCTGCCCGACCCTGTTTCGCATCCATATAGCGCAGCGCGGCGGCTGACCCGGCCAGCGACGGCCGATCGATCCGCTTGGCGCCGGAGCGGATTTCCATGCCCCCACCCTTCGCCATGGCGATGGCCAGCGCGGACGCCTGCGGCCCCTGCACGCTGGCTTCGCCATCCACGCTCGCCGCGCTGGCGATCTTGCGGCCATCGATCAGAAAGTCCAGCGTCTCGCGCCCCTTGGCGTCGCGGCTGACCCAGATTTCGGAATCGGCGGCTGCGCCGGCATCCCGGCTGATGCCCAGCATGACCGGCGTATCGGGCCAATCGCCGCCCTCGGGCAACAGCGACACGGCCTCGCACCGGTTGCGATTGTCGCAGCCGATGGTCCAGTCCTTATAGCTTTCCAACGTGCCGGGCTTTGGCGCCTGCGCGATGGCCGGTGCCATTCCCATGACCGCCGACAGCATGACTGCCAGCCCGAATATGCGTTTCGCCCCCATGGGTTAACCATAACCGATTCTACCGGCAACGGGTAGAACTTTCGTTATAGACTCGGAACGATCAGCGCAGGCTGAGCATCAGGCCCGCCAGCGCCGCGCTCATGAGATTGGCGAGGCTGCCCGCCACCAGCGCCTTCAACCCCAGCCGCGCGATCACTGGCCGTTGGTTGGGCGCGAGATTGCCGGTGACGGCCATCTGGATCGCGATCGAGCTGAAATTGGCGAAGCCGCAAAGCGCGAAGGTGACGATGGCGATGGTCGCGGGCGACAGCGCGCCCTGCACCTGGCCCAGATTGATATAGGCGACGAACTCGTTCAGCACGACCTTGGTACCGAACAGGCCGCCCGCGATCTGTGCTTCGTTCCAGGGGATGTTGAGCAGATACATGACCGGCGAAAACACATAGCCGAGCAGTTGCTGGAAGCTGAGGTTCGAATAGCCGAACCAGCCGCCGATCCCGCCCAATATGCCGTTGGCCAGCGCCACCAGCGCCACGAAGGCCAGTACCATGGCACCGACCGCGACGGCCAGCTTCACGCCGGTCTGCGCGCCCTGCGCCGCCGCCATGATCAGATTGGCGGGCTTTTCCTCGTCATGGGTCGCGGGCGGCATCGGCTCGCCGGGCGTCGCTTCGGGCAGCAGCGCGGCGGGACCGGCGCCGCTGATACGGGTTTCGGGCAGGGCGATGTCGGGATGGTCGCCCAAGGGCAGTTCGGGTTCGCGCTCCGGCTCGTCGGGCATCATGATCTTCGCCATCAGAAGACCGCCGGGCGCGGACATGAAGCTCGCGGCAAGCAGATAGTCGATCTTGATCCCCATGGAGGCATAGGCCGCCAGGATGGTGCCCGCCACGCCCGCCATGCCGCTGGTCATGACGGCGAAGAGCTGCGGCGGGGTGAGGCCCGCCAGATACGGGCGGATGACGAGCGGGCTCTCGCTCTGGCCGACGAAGATATTGGCGGCGGCGCACAGGCTTTCGACCTTGGACACGCCCGTCACCTTCTCGATCGCGCCGCCGACCCAGCGGACGATCTGCTGCATGATGCCCAGATAATAGAGGATCGACACCAGGCTGGCGAAGAAGATGATCACCGGCAGCGCGGCGATGGCGAAGCTGGCCCCGCCGATTTCCGGCCTGGCGAGCGGGCCGAAGATGAAGTCTGTCCCCGCCTGCGCATAGCCAAGCAGGTTCGACACGCCATGCGACATGCCCGCGATCACCGCACGTCCGGCAGGCACATAGAGCACCAGCAGAGCGATGCCTGCCTGCAACAGGAATGCCGCGCCCACGACCCGCGGCCGGACGGCGCGGCGGTCGGAGGACAAGGCGAAGGCAATGGCAAGGATCAGCGCGATGCCGGCTAGGCCAATGAGAAGATGCATGAAAAGCTTTCGCGGGAAGAGCAGACGGCGCGACCATAAAGAGGGCGCAGCGGGGAGGCCAGCAGCTTTACGAGGGTGCAAATAGGTTTGCGGGAAGATGTTGGGGTGCAGCCTGCTCCTGCCTTCGCAGGAGCGCGCATCTCTCAATGGCTACAATCGGCCTTGCCGGACTTCCCACGAAAAAAAGGCCGGCGTCTCGCGATGCCGGCCCCTTTTTTCATCCCTCAAAACCCGATCAGGCGGCAGCCTTGGCCCGCGACATGCGCTTGCGCTCGTTCGGGTCGAGATAGCGCTTGCGCAGGCGGATGTTCTTGGGCGTCACTTCGACCATTTCATCGTCATCGATATAGGCGATGGCCTGCTCCAGCGTCAGCTTGCGCGGCGGGGTCAGGCGGATGCTGTCATCCTTGCCGCTGGCGCGGAAGTTGGTCAGCGCCTTCGACTTCATCGGGTTGACTTCCAGGTCTTCCGGCTTGGCGTTTTCACCGATGATCATGCCTTCGTAGAGCGCCTCGCCCACGCCGACCATCAGGATACCGCGCTCTTCCAGCGGGCCGAGCGCATAGGCATTGGCCTCACCCGCGCCGTTGGAGATCAGCACGCCGTTCTTGCGGCCTTCGATCTTGCCCTTGTGCGGCCCATATTTCTCGAACAGGCGGTTCATGATGCCGGTGCCGCGCGTGTCGGACAGGAATTCGCCATGATAGCCGATCAGGCCGCGCGACGGCGCGGAGAAGGTGATGCGGGTCTTGCCGCCGCCCGAAGGACGCATGTCGGTCATCTCGGCCTTGCGGATGTTCATCTTGTCGACGACCGTGCCGGAAAATTCATCGTCCACGTCGATGACGACGATTTCATAAGGCTCGGTCCTGTTGCCGTTCTCATCCTCCCCGAACAGCACGCGGGGGCGCGAGATGCCGAGTTCAAAGCCTTCGCGGCGCATGGTTTCGATGAGCACGCCCAGCTGCAATTCGCCACGGCCGGCGACTTCGAAGCTGTCCTTGTCGTCGCTCTCCGTCACCTTGATGGCGACGTTCGATTCGGCTTCGCGGGCCAGACGGTCGCGGATCATGCGGCTCGTCACCTTGCTGCCTTCGCGGCCCGCCATCGGCGAATCGTTGACGGCGAAGCGCATCGACAGGGTCGGCGGATCGATCGGCTGCGCCTTGATCGGCACGCTGACCGATGTATCGCAGATGGTGTTGGCCACGGTCGCGACGGTCAGACCGGCGAGCGAGATGATGTCGCCCGCCTTCGCCTCATCCACCGGCACGCGATCCAGGCCGCGGAACGACATGATCTTCGACGCGCGGCCGGTTTCGATCACATTGCCGTCCATGTCGAGCGCGTGGATCGGCTGGTTGACCTTGACCGTGCCCGACTGGACGCGGCCGGTCAGGATGCGGCCGAGGAAATTGTCGCGGTCGAGCAGCGTCACGAGGAAGCTGAACGGCGCCTCCTGATCCAGCGACGGCGGCGGCACATGATCGACGATCTTCTGGAACATCGGCTCCAGCGTGCCCTCGCGGCGGCTGGGGTTGTCGCTGGCATAGCCGTTGCGGCCCGAGGCATAGAGGACCGGGAAATCGAGCTGCTCGTCAGTGGCGTCCAGCGTCACGAACAGGTCGAACACTTCGTCCAGCACTTCCTGGATGCGCTCATCGGGGCGGTCGACCTTGTTGACGACGACGATCGGGCGCAGACCCAGCGCCAGCGCCTTGCCGGTCACGAACTTGGTCTGCGGCATCGCGCCTTCCGACGAGTCGACCAGCAGGATCACGCCGTCGACCATGGAGAGGATGCGCTCCACCTCGCCGCCGAAGTCGGCGTGGCCAGGCGTGTCGACGATGTTGATGCGGATCCCGTTCCACTCGACCGAGGTCGGCTTCGCCAGGATGGTGATGCCCCGTTCCTTTTCGAGGTCGTTCGAATCCATCGCGCGTTCCTCGACGCGCTGATTGTCGCGGAAGGTGCCGGACTGGCGGAAAAGCTGGTCGACGAGCGTGGTCTTGCCATGGTCGACGTGCGCGATGATCGCGATATTACGCAGGGACATGTCTTGCCTTTGGGATTTAAGGTTTCCCGGCGGGCACCACGCCTGTCCAGGACTATCGGGCGCGCCCCTACAGGAAATGACGCGCTGCGGCAAGCTTTGCGGGTGGGGCAGGAGCGATTGCAATGGCACGGGCAGGCCTTTAGCGTGCGGCACAGGCTTGCAGCCGGACTGTTCTATATACATATAACAGTGCAAACGCTTGATGGCCCCTGGGAGATGACATGGCTTCGACCGCGCCGACCGCCACCGCCGATACGCTGAACCTCACCCCGCCCGACCCGGTGCCGCCCGTCGCGCCCGAAAAAGCGGCAGGGCTGGTGCCCCTGGAAGACGAGAAAAGGTCGAAGCTGGACGAAAAGGTCGATGCCTTCATCGACGATCTGGTCGCGCAGGACGCCAATTCGCCCGAATTTGGGCAGCGCGTCGACCAGCTCACCAATATGGGGCGCAAGGAAATCGCGGAGGCTGCGGGACATTCCAACCGTTTTCTCGACCGCCCGGTGCGCGCCATGGACAGCGACAACAAGGTCGGCGTCGATCTGGCCGAACTGCGCCGGACCATCGAAGACCTTGATCCGGGCAAGCGCGGCAGCCTGACCGCGCCCAAGAAGCTGTTCGGCCTGATCCCCTTCGGCAACCGGATGCGCGATTATTTCGACAGCTATAAAAGCGCGCAGAGCCACATCAATTCGATCCTCGGGTCGCTCGCCAGCGGCAAGGACGTGCTGATCAAGGACAATGCCGCCATCGATGTCGAGCGGCAGAATATGTGGCAGACCATGGGCCGTCTGGAGCAGATGATCCATATCTCCCAGACGCTGGACGCCCGGCTGGAGGCGAAGGCGCTGGAGCTGGATTCAGCGGACCCGGCCAAGGCCAAGGCGATCCGCGAGAGCGCGCTTTTCTACATTCGCCAGCGCACGCAGG
The DNA here is from genome assembly GCF_036038995.2 of Sphingobium sp. SJ10-10. NCBI lineage: Bacteria > Pseudomonadati > Pseudomonadota > Alphaproteobacteria > Sphingomonadales > Sphingobiaceae > Sphingobium > Sphingobium sp. SJ10-10. The sequence goes on along the minus strand of NZ_CP158132.1, from coordinate 2,889,731 downwards.
ATCTGCTGACGCAGATGGCGGTGACGGTGCAGGGCTATCTGGCGCTCGATCTGGTCAAGAAGAACAATGTCGAACTGGTGAAGGGCGTGGACCGCGCCGGCACCACCACTGTCGCCGCGCTGCGCACCGCCGTCACCGTGGCGCAGGCGCTGGTCGGGCAGCGCCTGGTGCTGGAGCAGATCACCGCGCTCAACACCACCACCGCGAACATGATCGATTCGACCGGCGAGATGCTGAAGACCCAGACCGCGCAGATACACGAGCAGGCGGCCTCCAGCACTATTCCGATCGAGACGCTGCAACGCGCCTTCCAGAATATCTACGATACGATGGACAGTATCGACACGTTCAAGCTGAAGGCGCTGGAGAATATGAAGACGACGGTGTCCACGCTGTCGAACGAGGTCGAGAAATCCAAGGGCTATATCGCCCGCGCAGAAGGACAGGCGCAGGCCGCGCAACAGGCACGCGTCGACAATCCGCTGCTGAGTTCGATCGAGGCCTGACAGGATGAGCCGGTCCGAACGCGTCCTGGCCGATGCCGAAGCGGTGCTCCGCCGCCATAGCGAACGCGGGCAGAGCCTCTCGGCACGCGCGCGGCAAAGGCGCAATGCCGCGCTGATGCGCAAGGTCAAATATGCCTTCTGGGCAGTGATCGCGGTGCTGATCGGCAGCGCGGTGGCGGGCTTTGTGGCGCCGATCGGGACAAGCGGGGTCATGATCGCGCTGGGCGTCATGCTGGCGGCGGTGCTCCTGATCGCGGCGCTGCCGGGAGAAAAGCGCGTCAGGACAGAGGCGCTGGCGGAGACCGCGCTCACCGCCCTGCCGCTCCAGACCGAGATTTGGCTCGAAAATCAGCGGAAGGCTCTGCCCGCCCCCGCCGTCACTTTGGTCGACAGCATCGGCGTCAAGCTGGAGACGCTGGCGCCGCAACTCGAAAGGCTGGGCGAGCAGGATCCGGCGGCGCAGGAAATCCGCAAATTGCTGGCCGATCATCTGCCCGAACTCGTCACCGGCTATCAATCCATCCCCGAACCGTTGCGGCGCGAGGAGCGCAATGGCCGCGTCCCGGAAAAGCAGTTGATCGACGGGCTTGGCGTCATCGACGCGGAAATCGCCCGGATGAGCGAGACGCTGGCGAGCGGCGATCTCGACAAGCTGGCGGTGCAGAACCGCTTCCTGGAGCTGAAATATCAGGAGGCGAAGGAACTTGGGCAGGAATAACGTCTTCCTAGCGTAATGATTCACCTTACGCTGATCATCGTCGATTTCCTGACTGGCTTGCTGGCGGCCGGCGCCTGGGCACTGGCGAGCGCCGGGGTAGCGATCGCGGCGCTGGTCGGCGGCGGGCTGTTGGGCGTATCGCTATTCCGGAAGTGGCGGCAGAAGGGATGAAGGAACGGCTATTCAGGCGCCTTCGATCCACACGGCCAAGGCATGCTGGGTCAAGGGCTGGTTGAACTGAATGCCGAAACGCTTGCCATTGGACCACATGACCCGGCCGCTCGCCTGCATGCCCAGCGCCTCGACGATGAGATAGGTGCCGGTCCTGGGCGGCGTTTCGCAATGGGCCAGCGCGCCCGAGCAAGACAGGTCCAGAAAATGCGCCCGGGCCGCCGTGCCGCCGAAACGCAAGGCGACGGGTCCGAACATCTTGTGGCGCGGATCGTGCCGCCGCTGCCCGGCGGCGCCAGTCAGGTCAGCCATATCCTGCCCTCCCCCCAAGGCATATGATCATAAAATGGTCAAAAGCGTCCATCGAATCATGGTTGTCCGCCCATTAACCATAATATGCGCAAAGAAAAGCGTTAGCCGGCCGTAACGGATCAGGACCGCAAGGCACAGGGGACGATGGAGGATGGTTCGGGCCGTGCGGCAATGCGCTTGAACCGGGCGAAATAGCCGCCCGCCGTCGGCTTGGGAATCAGTTCCTCCAGACGGAAGCCCATGGCCGCCAATTCGCAGGCCAGCAGGCGCGGCGGCGTGCCGTGCTGGTCGGTCGGACGATCGGCGTCCACCACGATCAGCTCGCCACCCGGCTTGAGCGCTGGACTGAGGTTCCACAGAAAGGCGTAGGGTTCGGCAATCTCATGATACATATGGACCATGAGGATGCGGTCGAAGCTGTTTTCAGGCAGCCTGGGGTTCTCCGGCGCGCCCAGCCGGACGCTGACATTGCGCCAGTCCTCCCGCGTGATGCGGCGGCTCAAGGCGTCGATCACCTCGGGCATGATGTCTTCGGCCAGGACGCGGCCCCTGTCGCCCACCCTCTTCGCGAGGCGCACGGTGTAATAGCCCTCGCCCGCGCCAATGTCCGCCACCGTCATGCCGGAACGGATGCCGGCGCGGTTCATGATGTCTTCGGCTTCGTTCACCCGGTCGCGCGCCTCCTCGCTCGACCAGCGGGTGGAGACGATCGGCGCCACCGGGCGATCGGCGCGCGGAAAGGCGCGGGCGGCGGCCGGGCGATCGCTATTCTTGTCCGACGAGAACGGGCCGCAGCCCGCCAGCAAAGCCAAGCAGCCCGTCAGCGCCCAAGCTCTGGCCGCTGGCAAACGCTTCATCAGTCGACATCCTCCACGTCGACCTTCTCGCCGGTCACTTTCTGGCTGAGCGCGGCCGCCATGAAGGGATCGAGCGCGCCGTCCAGCACATCGTCAGGCGAGGTGGAGGTGACGCCGGTGCGCAAGTCCTTCACGAGCTGATAGGGCTGAAGCACATAGGAGCGGATCTGGTGGCCCCAGCCGATCTCGGTCTTGGCCTGATAGTCGGTCGATGCCGCTTCCTCGCGGCGACGCAGTTCCGCTTCATAGAGGCGCGCCTTCAGCATGTTCATGGCCGTTGCGCGGTTCTTGTGCTGCGAACGGTCGTTCTGGCTGGCGACGATGATGCCCGACGGAACGTGGGTGATGCGGACCGCCGAGTCCGTGGTGTTGACGTGCTGACCGCCTGCCCCGCTGGCGCGGTAGGTGTCGATCTTGAGGTCGCTTTCCTTCACCTCGATATCGATATCGTCGTCGATCACCGGATAGACCCAGACTGACGAGAAGCTGGTGTGGCGGCGGGCCGAGCTGTCATAGGGGCTGATGCGGACCAGGCGATGCACGCCGCTTTCGGTCTTGGCATAGCCATAGGCATTCTCGCCCTTGAACAGGAAGGTGGCGGACTTGATGCCCGCCTGGTCGCCCGCCTGATAGTCGACCAGCTCGACCTTATAGCCGCGCCGTTCAGCCCAGCGGCGATACATGCGGCTGAGCATTTCCGCCCAATCCTGGCTTTCCGTGCCGCCCGCGCCCGCATGGATTTCCAGATAGGTGTCGCTGGCGTCGGCCTCGCCCGCCAGCAGCGCCTTGATCTTGTCCTCGTCGGCGCGGTCGGCCAGCGCCTTCAGCGAGGCGATGGCTTCGGTGACCATATCCTCGTCACCCTCCGCATCGGCCATTTCGATGAGTTCGGCGGTGTCGGTCTTCTCGCCGTCGATGGCGCGGGTTGCGCCGATCGCGGCTTCGAGCCGTGTGCGCTCCCGCATCACTTCCTGCGCCTGTTTCTGATTGTCCCAAAGCGTCGGATCCTCGACGCGGGCGTTCAGTTCGTCGAGGCGGCGAAGGGCGCGGTCCCAGTCGAGGAAGCGGCGCAGCAGGTCCAGCGCGGCGTCGATGCGGTCTATATATTGCTGCGCTTCGGCGCGCATGGGAGGTCTCCAGACATTCGCATGTTTCCTGTTCGTGCAGGAAACGCATCATGCGCCCGGCCCTATCCGAGCGCGGAGAGTTTGGGAAGATTCAATCCTTGCGGGGGACGAGCTCAAATTCTCCCCACGCTTCGCGCAGGGAGAATTTAGTAAATCCCGCCCTGATCCTGCAGGAAGTCGCTGTCGGTGCGCTGGCGGCGCTGGACGGCGGCTTCGACGCGCGCGGCGGCCTTGTCCTGCGCGGCCACCTCTTCCTTGCGGATCGATCGGCGGGGTTCGGATTCGGGCTTGAACGCTTCCCAGATCACAGCGGGCTTGGGCTCATCGGTCGGCCAGACGCCATAGACGCGCTTGCCCGAGCGGCGGTCGATGGTGACCATGCGGATGCCCGCCGGGGCGATGAAGGGCGTCTTGGGCATCGCCTCCAGCACCGGCGTCATCGCCGCTTTCCAGATCGGCGCGGCGACGCGGCCGCCCTGCGCCCAGCCGCCCAGGCTCCTCGGCTGGTCATAGCCGATATAGACGCCCGCCACGATATCGGGCGATCCGCCGACGAACCAGACATTGGTCGGGCCGTTGGTGGTGCCGGTCTTGCCGAACAGCGGGCGCTTCAAATCCGCCAGCACCGTGGCGGTGCCGCGCTGGATGACGCCCTCGGCAATGTGCACGACCTGATAGGCGGTCATCGGGTTCATCACCTGCCGCCCCTCGAAGCCGAAGCGGGGCATGGCCTTGCCGTCCCAGTTCGCCATGTTGCAGCCATCGCAAGCGCGCCAGCGCAGCGGCCAGATCACCTTGCCGCGCCGGTCCTGCACATAGTCCATCAGCTTGGGGCTAAGCTGCCGCCCCTGATTGGCGAGCATGGCATAGGCGTTCACCATCCGCTCGACCGTGGTTTCGCCGGCGCCCAACGCAAAGGAGAGATAGGGCTGGTAATCACCGATCCCCATCGCCTTGATGGTGCGCACGACGCGGTCCATGCCGGTCTGGCTGGCGGCGCGCACCGTCATCAGGTTGCGCGACTGCTCGACGCCCCAGCGCATGGTCTGCGGCCCGGCGCTGCCGCCAGTGAAATTGCGGAAGCATTTCTGGCCAACGCCCGCGCCCTGATAGACGCAGAGCGGTCCGTCGACGATGATCGAGGCCGGGGTCATGCCATTGTCCAGCGCGGCGGCGTAGACAAAGGGCTTGATGGTCGATCCGGGCTGGCGCATCGCCTGGGTGGCGCGGTTATAGGAGGAGAGGCGGTTGTCGAAGCCGCCCTGCATGGCGCGGACGCGGCCCGAATGGGTTTCCTCCACCACCATGCCGCCGGAGACTTCGGGGACGTTGCGCAGCGCCCATGACGAGCCGTTGCGCGCCACCACGATCAGGTCGCCGGGCTTCATCGCAGCGAAGGCCGGGCCGCCGCTCTTGCGATAGGGCAGTTGCGCCGCATCGGCGGACAGCGTGCCCGTCGATCCGTCGGAAAAGCCGATCTGCGCGGCGCCGCTGTTCCGGCTGACGATCACGGCGACGCGCCATCCGGCATAGTCGACGTCGATATAGCTCGCCGCCAGTTCACGATGCCAGCCGCGATCCATGTCGATCCTGCCGATCGGCCCGGACCAGCCCTTGCCCGCATCGAAGCGCAGCAGGCCGTTGCGGAGCGCCGTGGTCGTCAGATCCTGAATCTTCGGGTCATAGGGGCTGCGCACCCAGAGGCCGCCGGCATAGACGCTGTTCGGACCGTCCGATGCCTTTTCCCCGAATTGCTGGATCAGGCGGCGGCGCACTTCCTCCATATAATAGCCGCCTGCGCGGGCATCGAAGCTGGAGCCATGCGCCGCCACGGTGCCGAGCGGCTGGGCCTGCGCCTCATCGCGCTGGGCCTGGGTGATCCAGCCATTCTTGACCATTTCGCCAAGAGCCCAGTTGCGGCGCTCCAGCGCGCGTTCATGGCCGGTGGGGCTTTCCGGGCGATAATTGGCCGGACCTTTGGGCAGGATCGCGAGATAGGCCATTTCATGCAGCTTGAGGTCGCCCACATCCTTGTCGAAATAAGCGCGGGCAGCCGCCTGCACGCCGTAGGCGTTGCGGCCGAGGAAAATCTGGTTGAGATAGAGTTCCAGGATCTGCTGCTTGGTCAACACCCCTTCCATGCGATAGGCGAGGATCATTTCCTTCACCTTGCGCGTGGGGGAATATTCGTCACCGATCAGCAGGTTCTTGGCCACCTGCTGGGTGATGGTCGATCCGCCGCGCGCGCGCTGGCCCGAGCCGATCTTGGTCGCATAGTCGAACACCGCGCCGAAGAAACCGGGAATGTCGACGCCATGATGTTCGAAGAAGGTCTTGTCCTCCGCCGACAGATAGGCGCGGATCAGCAGCGGCGGATAATCGCTATATTGCAGCTGGACGCGGCGCTCACGGGCATAGCTGTGGACCGGCTGGCCGTCGGTGTCGCGCACGATCGTCGGCAGCGGCGGTTCATATTCCAGCAGCGTCGCCGCGTCCGGCAGGCCGCGCGCGAAGATCAGCCAGAAAAGCGCATAAGCGAGGATGAGGCCGCCAAGGCCGACCGCGATCCAGCGGAACCAGCGCTTGTCCCAATGGGGTGCGAGCCTTTCCCGAAGTCCGCTCGCGCCGCTACGCAGGCGATGGATGAAGGACGATGCGGCGTTTTTGGGGCGAGCCTCTTCCATGATGGTCGAGGCTGTACGGTCAAAATGGGTGAAGCGCCAGAGTGGAATGCTTTGAACGGAATGTCGGCCGGTCCGGACCTTCTCAGCCGCCCGTCCCATCCCCGCGCATCGTCAGCTTGCGGGCGAAATGCACTTCGATGGCGCGGGCGACGCCCTTGGCGATATTCGCCTGACCTTCCTTCGACGCCAGGAAAGCCGCATCGGCCGTGTTGGAAATATAGCCCGTTTCGAACAGCACCGAGGGGGTATCCGGAGCCTTCAGCACCATCAGCGAGGCGAAGCGATGCGCCGCGCTGCGGAACGGGACATAGGGCGCGGCCTCGCGTTGGAGCAGCCGGGCGAAGCTCACCGAAATGTTCATCGATTCCCGCTGCGTCAGGTCGATCAGGATCGAGGAAACATCGTTCGACTGGCCGCCCAGATTGACGCCGTTCAGAAAGTCGGCCTTGTTCTCGCGCGCGGCAAGGCGGGCGGCTTCGCGGTCGGAGGCGGTCTCGGACAGGGTATAGACGGTCGCGCCCCGCGCCATGTCATTGTCCGCCGAATCGGCGTGGATGGAGATGAACAGGTCGGCGTTCAGCTTGCGGGCAATGCCATAGCGTTCCTGCAGCACCAGGAAGCGGTCGGCGTTGCGGGTCAGCGCCACCCGGACGCGGCCTGACTTGACCAGTTGGTCGCGGACCGCCTGCGCGATGGCCAGCGTCACATCCTTCTCCCGCTCGCCATTTTCGCGGTTGACCGCGCCGGGATCATGGCCGCCATGGCCGGCGTCGATCACCACCAGCGGGCGGGATGCGTCGCGCGGCCCCTCCACCGGCGGCAGCGACAGGCCCCGCGCCACAGGCGGGATCGGCACGGTGATGCTGTGAAGACGCCTGGCCGGGCGCGAGGCCATATGCGCGGGCGCGTCAAAGCGCATGCCCGCCCGGCCGCCATCGGGGATAACGGCGGAAAGCGGCGCGCCGGAGAGGATCATGCTTGCGAGCGCAAGACTTTGGAACATGCGCCGCTTGTGCAACGTACGGGCCTTGGCCGTCCAGCCGAATTTCATGACGCCCGTCCACCGATCGTCCCGGCGCTATCCCGGCGATATGAAGCATAGCCGCTTTTCGCGCATCGAAACGGCAAGGTTAACCCCATCTTCACCATGATCGCTATAGACCGCCGGGCGAAGTTCCGCCGGGAGCGAAAGCCGCGAAACAATATTTCGAGTGGCCGTTGCTCCTTGCCATTTTGACTGCTACCCATTCACATTCCCAAAAGACGCGCCATATTCGGCGGCAGTCCTTTCGGGGATATTCACGATGGCACCGGCGGGCGACAACGCCCGGCACGGATGCACGAACAGGTTGACGCTGCATGAGGCATGATTTCCAATCCACGCTGGCCCCGGTTCCGGGCGATGCGGCGTGGTTGGTGGTGTCCGGCACATGGTCCGGCCCTGCCCCGGCAGCAGACACGCGTTTTTTCCTTCAAAACCGGACGATGCAGCAACTCGCGCCGTCCCCTTACTATCGCGTGGCAGCCCGGCCCAGCGCCGCTGGCCGCCAACGCCGGAGACTCATAAATGACAATGCGTATGCTGATCGATGCGCGCCACCGGGAAGAGACCCGGGTCGCGGTCGTCAAAGGTAACCGGATCGAGGAATTCGACTTCGAATCGGCCGAGCACAAGCAGCTCAAGGGCAATATCTATCTCGCCAAGGTTACTCGTGTAGAGCCTTCGCTCCAGGCGGCCTTCGTCGATTATGGCGGCAATCGCCATGGTTTCCTCGCTTTCAGCGAAATCCACCCCGATTATTATCAAATTCCCCGCGAGGACCGCGAAGCGCTGCTGCGCGAGGAACGCGAGCATGCCGAGGAAGAGGCCGCGCTGCGCGCCGATTTCGATGATGATGAGGAACATGGCGGCGCGTCCGACGGTGGCCTGGAAGTCGTCGAGGCCACCCATCATCATGACGATGAAGATCATGAAGGCGAAGCTGCGGCCAGCGAAGGCGCCGAGGGCGGCCGCAATGGCCGTGGCCGTCGCGGCAAGGGCGACGAGGCCGCCGACGAGCTGCGCCGCAAGCGCATGGCGCTGCGCCGCCGCTACAAGATTCAGGACGTCATCAAGCGCCGCCAGGTGCTGCTGGTGCAGGTCGTCAAGGAAGAGCGCGGCAACAAGGGCGCGGCGCTGACCACCTATTTGTCGCTCGCGGGCCGTTATTGCGTGCTGATGCCGAACACCAGCCATGGCGGCGGGATTTCGCGCAAGATCAGCAACGCTGCCGACCGCAAGCGCCTGAAGTCGATCATCGCGGAAATGGCGCTACCCTCCACCATGGGTTGCATCGTCCGCACCGCCGGGCTGCAACGCACCAAGCCGGAGATCAAACGCGACTTCGACTATCTCGCCCGTCTGTGGGACGAAATCCGCGAAAACACGCTGAAATCCGACGCCCCCGCGCTGATCCACAATGACAGCGACCTCATCAAGCGGGCGATCCGCGATATCTACAACAAGGATATCGAAGAGGTCATCGTCGAGGGCGAATATGGCTATAAGGCCGCCAAGGATTTCATGAAGCTGCTGATGCCCAGCCATGCGCGCCGGGTGAAGCAATATGCCGATCCGATCTCGCTGTTCCAGCGCGCCAGCGTCGAGGATCAGCTCGCCGGGATGTACAATCCGGTCGTACAGCTCAAATCCGGCGGCTATCTGGTCATCAACCCGACCGAGGCGCTGGTGTCGATCGACATCAACTCGGGCCGGTCGACCCGCGAGCATGGCATCGAGCAGACCGCCGTCGCCACCAATCTGGAAGCCGCCCGCGAGATTGCCCGGCAGCTCCGCCTGCGCGACATGGCGGGCCTGGTCGTCATCGACTTCATCGACATGGAGATGAACTCCAACATCCGCAAGGTCGAGAAGGCGATGAAGGAGGCGCTGAAGGACGATCGCGCCCGCATCCAGGTCGGCCGCATTTCGGGCTTCGGCCTGATGGAAATGAGCCGCCAGCGTCTGCGCACCGGCGTGCTTGAAGCGTCGACCCGCCAGTGCCCGCATTGCGAAGGCACGGGGCTGGTGCGGACGGCTTCGTCGGCGGGTCTGTCGGCGCTTCGCATGCTGGAAGAGGAAGCGGCGCGTGGTCGCGGCAGCCTGATCACCCTGCGCGCCAGCCAGGAAGCGGCTTTCTACGTCCTCAACAACAAGCGCCGCGAACTGGACGAGATCGAGCAGCGCTATGGCGTGCGCATCGCGATCCTGCCCGATGGCGAAGTCGAGGGCGCGCGCATGTCGGTCGAGGCCAGCGGGCCGCGTCCGGAGCGGGTGGTCGACTATACGCCGATCGTCGAGGAAGAGGACGATCTCGAAATCGTCGAGGAACTGGACGAGGAAGAGGTCGAGGAAGTCGAAGCCGCGCATGAGGAGCATGGCGACCGTGGCGAGGATCGCGAGGGTGGCCGTCGCCGCCGTCGTCGCCGTCGCCGCCGGGGCGGGCAGCGCGATGAGCATCGCGCCGAGCCTGCGGCTGAAGGCGATGCTGGCGAGGACGCCGACATTTCCGACGAGGCAGAGGAAGTCGAGGGTGAAGCCGAAGCCGAAGCTGCACCGGTCGAAGCCGCTGTCGAGGGTGAGGGCGAAGGCCGTCGCCGCGGCCGCCGCGGCCGTCGGGGTGGACGGCGCCGTCGTGAGGCAGGCGAGGAAGGGTTGAGCGAAGGTTCGGCCGCCAGTGAGGAGTCCGTCGAGGCTGAGGCCGCTCCGGAACCGGTAGTGGAAACGGCTCCCGAAGCGCCTGCCGAGGAGGAAGCGCCCAAGACCCGCCGCCGTCCGCGTGCGCGCAAGGCGAAGGAAGCTGCTGCGCCTGCCGCCGAAGCCGAAGCGGTCGAAGCTCCGGTGGAAGTCGTGCGGGAGGAGCCGGTTGCCGAAGAGGCGCCTGCCAAGCCCAAGCGCACCCGTCGCAAGAAGGTGGAGCCGGTCGCTGAGGAAGCCGTTGCTGCCGAACCTGCTCCGGTTGCCGAAGAGGCGCCTGCCAAACCCAAGCGCACTCGCCGCAAGAAGGCCGATCCGGTGGTCGAGGAAACCGCTGCCGCAGAGGCCGCACCGGCTATCCAGGCGCCCGTCGAAGCCGCCTCCCCCGCGGAAACCGCCGAAGCGGTTACGGTGAATGGCGAGGCCGGTGACGAAGGTGAAAATGAAGACGGCACGCCGCGCCGCGGCTGGTGGCAGCGCACTTTCGGTCAATAAACGGACACTCGATAATGCAAAACGCCGCTGCCTCGCCGGTTCAACCGGCCAGGTGGCGGCGTTTTCTTTTCGGTTGGAAATCAGGGAAATTGGAAAAACAGTGCTGAGGGCATCAGTGCTTTTTGGCTAATTGCGGTTATGAACAATCGTGAGGCCCGCTCTGCCCCCATTCAGGACACTAACTCGAACATCAGCTGCATGCCCGTCCTCGGCCGGATCGTCAGGCGGCTGATCGGCTCCGGCTTGAACCCTTGCGGCACCGACAAGCGATAGCGGCGCACCACGCTGGCGATCACCGTCATCACCTCCTGCTGGGCGAAACCGGCGCCGACGCAGACGCGGGGGCCGCGGCCGAAGGGGAACCAGGCCTGCTTCACCATCTCCGCATTGGCGGGGTCTTCGAAGCGGGCGGGGTCGAAGCTGTGGGGGCAGGCCCAATTATCCTTGTTGCGCTGCGTGAGCCAGGGGGCGACGACCAGCATCGCGCCTTCCTCCAACTGCTTGTCGCGCATCGGCATCGGGCAGGTGACTTCGCGGGGGAAGAAGGCGACCGGGGGATAGAGGCGCAGCGTTTCGCGGAAGATGTTACGGATCGCGCCCATATCCTTGAGCATCGGCGCAGCGAGCGGGGCACCTCCCCCGATTTCCGCCACTTCGGCGCGGGCGGCGGTCTGAATATGGGCGCATTCCGCCAGCATGTAGAGCGCCCAGGTCATGGTGCTGGCCGAGGTCTCATGGCCGGCGAGGAAGACGGTCGAGACCTGATCCATCACCTGTTGCAGCGTGAAGGGTTCGCCGCTTTCCGGATGCTTCGCCTCGATCAGCGACTGAAGGATGTCCTTGTGGGGAGCCTCGCCACGCTGGTGGAAGCCCGCGTAGCGCGCTTCGACGATGGGGCGGAAGACATCGTGGATCGCCTTTGCCGGGGTCAGCGACCGCTTCTCGAACCAGCGCGCAGGGAAGCCGTAGAGGCGCAGCATCGAGGCGCTGTGGGCGAGGCGCTGGAACTTGCCGAAGGCGGTGTGGATGATGTTGGAGCGGCGCTCGTCCAGCGCTTCGGAAAAGAGCGTGCGGAAGATGATGTCGGCCGCGACATGGGTCATCATCGGGTCGATATCGACCGGCTTGCTGCGGTCCGCCGCGTCCAGGCGGGCGAGCAGATCATCCGCCGCCGCGACCATCAGCGGCATCGAGCGATTGAGCGCGGTATGGGCGAAGGCCGGGTTCACCATGGCGCGCTGGCTTTCCCAATCCTCGCCATTGGCGGAGAAGACCGAATTGCCGATCAGCGGCGAGAGGTTGCGCACCAGCTCGCGATGCTTGGGATAGGCCGTGCCGCCGCGCAATATCTGGTCCACCAGCGGCAGTTCATTGGCGATATACATGGTCTGGCCGGGCATGCGGATTTCACCCAGCTTCATCGTGTAGCTCTTTTCGAACAGCACATGAATCCAGCTATGCCAGCCGCGCAGGAAGCGCTTCATCAGGCCGCGCTTGGTGCGGGGCGGCTCTGGATAAGGCGGCGTGAAGGGCTGCGTCACTTGATCGTCCTGAACTGCGCTATCGCTTCGTCGATGGTGCGGCGGCCGGCGGTGAGGCTGACATAATCGACCGGCGAGAGGCGGTCGCCCACGCGCAGATAGTCGAAATGCGCCTCATATTTGTTCGACCAGCCGCTGTGGTAATTTTCCGGATCGTAGAAGAGGTGGAAGCGCGGCGAGAGCAGGTCCACGCGGGCGGCGCATCGGTCCGAGACAAGGTGGATCGGGTGGACGTCATAATAGGCCGCGCCGTCCGGCGGGGCGGAGAAGTCGACCAGGCGGAAAGGCTTGTCGTCCAGCGCTTTCAGATCGGCATGATACCAGCTTGCGTCCTTGCGGAGCGCGACGACGGGGACGACCTGCCCCAGCGTCAGGACGGTGAAATTGTCGGGCAGCGGCCTGTCCCCGCGCAGTTCGAGGATGCGGCGCAGGACGCTCATCGCATAGATGGTGCCGTTGCTGTGGGAGGCAAAGATCACCTCGTCATGGGAGCCGTCCATTTCCTCGACAATGCGGGTGGCGAACTGGTCGAGGCGCTCGTCCATCTCCGCGCCGGGGCCGTCGGCGGCGACCGAATGGTTATAATACATGAAGCGCAGCAGCCAGGGCACGATCAGCTTGTTGAGCAGGCGGCCCGACAGAGCCACGCTGATGCCGATGCCGATGAGCGCGGCGGCCCAGAAGGGCAGCAGCAGCGTCAGCAGCAAGGCGGGAAGCAGCGCGAGGGCGAGCGGGATCAGCACGGCCAGCATCGGCGGGTAGAGGATGGTGATGACGGGGCCCGGACGCAGCTTGCGCATCCGCAGGAACTGCATGTGCCGGGCATGGGCGCTGTAGGTGGCGATGGAGCGCCATGCCAGCAGCAGCGGATTGCGAATCCAGACCTTGCCGACCAAATCCTCCCAGCGGAGGAATTCATAGTCGGTCTCGACCCCGGCGCTGTGGTTGGTGACAGTCCAGATCGCGGACGAGGCCGGGCCGGAGCGGCGGGCGCTGACCTCCACCCGCTCGCCCGACAGGCGCGCATAGTTTTCCGCCTGCTCGCGATACATCTGGTGATAGAAACGCACCCCGCGCGGATCGAAACCGCCAAGGTAGAAGAGTTTACGCTTGAACTTTTCCATGGCCCCTGTTCCACATCGGGCCATGACGACACCCGAACGCGACTACTGCTATTTCATAGACCACCGCAAATACAACCGAAACATCGGCTGTCGGCGCCATGACAATGCCTATGGCATCAATGGTGGCGGCAGCGAGCGGGACCGGTGGCGGGCGGACTTCGCCTTCTACCGGCACATGAAGGGGGAAGGCGATCCGATGGCGCTGCCGTCGTTGCTCGCCTGTCTGGTCTTCGGCTGGTTTTGCTGGAATTATCACCCCGGCAAGGGGCTGTGGCGGGGGCAGCTCTTGCGCCGCTTCGCCAAAGCGCCGAAGTGAGCGGCATGACAAAGCATGTTTCCATTGGGCCGGTGATGGTCGGCAACGACCTGCCCTTCGTCCTGATTTCCGGCCCCTGTCAGATCGAGAGCCGCGATCATGCGATGATGATGGCGGAAAGACTATCGGGCATCGCCGCGAAAGCGGGCGTGCCGTTCGTGTTCAAATCGTCGTTCGACAAGGCGAACCGGACCTCTGTGTCAGGACAGCGAGGCATCGGGATCGATGCGGGGCTGGCAATTCTGGCGGAGGTGAGGGCCAGCTTCGGCTGTCCGGTGCTGACCGATGTGCATGAGGCGGGGCAGGTCGAGGCGGCGGCTCAGGCTGTGGATATCTTGCAAATCCCCGCCTTTCTGTGCCGCCAGACTGACCTGTTGCTGGCGGCGGGAAAGACCGGCGCGGTCGTCAATGTGAAGAAGGGGCAATTCCTCGCGCCCTGGGACATGGCGGCGGTGGCGCAGAAGGTCGCCTCGACCGGCAATGAGCGTATCCTGCTGACCGAGCGCGGGGCGAGTTTCGGCTACAACACGCTGGTTAGCGACATGCGGTCGCTGCCGGTGATGGCGCAGACCGGCTATCCGGTGGTGTTCGACGCTACCCATTCGGTGCAGCAGCCGGGTGGGCTGGGTTCAGCCTCGGGCGGGCAGCGCGAATTTGCGCCGGTGCTGGCGCGGAGCGCTGTGGCGGCAGGCATCGCTGCGGTCTTTGCCGAAGCGCATGACGATCCGGACAACGCGCCTTCGGACGGGCCGGTGATGCTGCCGGTCGAGTGGGTCGGACCGTTGCTGGAGAAGCTGAAGGCGATCGATGAAGCGGTGAAGGGGTAGAGCACCCCTCCCCGTTCGGGCGGAGCGCAGCGAAGGCTTCGACTTCGCTCAGCCTTGCCCTTCGACAAGCTCAGGGCGAACGGGGAAGAGATTGGCGGATTTACGGCCGGGTCTGGCCTGTTCCGCGCACCAGCCATTTATAGGTCGTCAGACCTTCCAGCGCGACCGGGCCTCTTGCGTGGAGGCGCCCGGTCGAAATGCCGATCTCCGCGCCCAGCCCGAACTCGCCGCCGTCCGCAAACTGGGTGGAGGCGTTCCACATCACGATCGCGCTGTCGACGGCGTTCAGGAAGCGCTCGGCTTTGGTCGTGTCCTCGGTGATGATCGCGTCGGTGTGGTGGCTGGCATGGGCGGCGATATGGGCGAGTGCCTCGTCCAGCCCTTCCACGATCCGGACCGAGACGATGGCGTCGAGATATTCCGTATCCCAATCCTCACCAGACGCGGCGATCACGCGGCTGTCCATCGCCTGCACAGCTTCATCGCCGCGCACTTCGCATTTGGCGTCGAGCAGCGCCTTCACGATGGCGGGCGCCTGAGGATAGGCCTTGTCGATCAGCACTGTCTCGGTCGCGCCGCAAATGCCGGTGCGGCGCATCTTGGCGTTCACCACCAGTTTTTGAGCCATGTCCGGATCGGCGGCACCGTCGACATAGCTGTGGTTGATGCCGTCGAGATGCGCGAGCACGGGCACGCGCGCCTCTTCCTGCACGCGGGCGACCAGGCTCTTGCCGCCACGCGGGACGATCAGGTCGATGAACTCGGCGGCCTTGAGCAGCGCACCCACGGCAGCGCGGTCCGTGGTGGGGACCAGTTGCACCGCGTCGGCGGGCAGACCGGCAGCGGCGATCCCTTCGGCCATGGCGGCGTGGATGGCGCGGTTGCTTTCCTTCGCCTCGCTGCCGCCGCGCAGGATCACGGCATTGCCGGCGCGCAGGCAGAGCGCGGCGGCATCGGCGGTCACGTTGGGGCGGCTTTCATAGATGATGCCGATCACGCCCAGCGGCACGCGGACGCGGCTCAACTCCATGCCATTGGGGCGAACCTGCTTATCAATCACGCTGCCCAGCGGATTGACGAGCGTCGCCACCTGATCGACGCCCGCCGCCGTCGCGAGAACGCGATCCTCGTCCAGCCGGAGCCGGTCGAGCATGGCGGGCGAAAGGCCGTTGGCGGCGGCATTTTCCATGTCGCGGGCATTGGCGGCGATGATCTGCGGCGCCTGATCCCGCAGCGCCTGCGCGGCGCGGCGCAATGCGTCGATCTTCTGCGCATCGCTCGCGGCGGAAAGGACCGCTGCCGCAGCGCGCGCGCGCGCGCCCATGGTCGCGATCAGCATTTCGGGGGTCTGGGTAAGGTCGTTCATGAAATATCTCGCCGTGTTTCGCGCCGGGCCTTATCATGAAAGCGGGCCAAAGCGAAACCACCGTTGCGGATGCGGCAGGGCCAAAGCCGACAGCCGGACCATGGGTCGCAAAATGGCCCGGCTGCCAGCAGGCAGAAGGAACTGCCTATTTCGCACGCCTAGCGATCAGGTCAGGCCAGCGCATACCCAAAACAGGGTATAGACCTAGCCAAGCCGAAAAATTCGCTCAAAATGCCGCAAATTCAATATTAAAGCGGATCGATCAGGCCGCCTGGGCCAGAATCTCCTGCTCCATGGCGGTGAACATCCGGCAGGGCGGGATATTGCGCCATTCGACCCGTTCCCGAATCTCTTCGAACAGGGGGGAGAGCAGGCGGCGCACATAGCCGGAATATTGATAGACCATGAAAGCCCCCCCAGCCTTCAACACCGACCGGGTTTCGGCGCAGATCGCCTCGCCCACGCCTTCTGGCAAGGTCGAGAAAGGGATGCCGGACAGCACGTAATCCGCCTGGGCATAGCCCGCTTCCTTGATGAAGCGGCGGACATCGGCGGCGGAACCATGGACGATGCGCAGCCGGGGATCATCGATCTCCGCCTCCAGATAAGCGACGAAATCGAGATTGAGGTCGATCGCGAGCAGGGTCGCGTCCGGATGCAGCCTGTCGAGAATGGGGCGCGTGAACGTGCCGACGCCCGGCCCGAATTCCACGAACAGCCGGGTCCGCTGCCAGTCCACGCCCTCCAGCATGCTGTCGACCAGCATCTGGGAAGAGGGAATGACCGACCCGATCATGCCTGGATGCTTGATGAACTGCCGGAGGAACATGCTCCATTGACCCAGGAAGGTGGAGGATTGCTTTCCGGGAAAGACCCGATTTTTCTTCTTCAAAGAAATGGAGGCCATTCATTCTCGCCTGTCTGCCTTGACCTGACCGACTCGCAAAAATCGCACCGGCATGCAAGCGCCTTCACGGCGGAAGGGGTAAAAGCATGGGCGGGTAAAGGGATTTCCCCTCCCCCGCCCGATGATCGAGTCAGTCCCGGTTGCGGGGGCGCAACATGCCGGGCGCGACAAAGCCGATGGGATCGACCTGCATCACGCTTTGCTTGAGCGTGGCCTGGATCTGCTCATATTCACGCTCCATTTCGGGCGTGACGGAGGCACGGGTGTCCTCCAGCGCCGCTTCGAAATGGGCCTGCGTCACCTTGTCCACCGAGAGCGACTGGCGCAGCGCGACCAGCCCCGCCCGGCGAACCAGATCCTCCAGATCGGCGCCGGTGAAGCGTTCGGTGCGCTCGGCCAGCACATCAAGATCAACATCCTGCGCCAGCGGCATCTTGCCGGTATGAATGGACAGGATGCGCCTGCGCCCGGCCCGATCCGGCACGGGGACATAGATCAGTTCATCGAACCGCCCTGGCCGCAGCAGCGCCGGATCGATCAGCGTCGGCCGGTTGGTCGCGCCGATGACGACCACCGATTGCAGCTCCTCCAGCCCGTCCATCTCGGCCAGGATGGTGTTCACCACCCGCTCCGTCACTTGTGGTTCGCCCAGGCCGCCGCCCCGCGCGGGGACCAGGCTGTCCAGTTCGTCGATGAAGATGACCGTCGGCGCCACCTGCCTTGCGCGGGCGAAGAGGCGGGCGATCTGCTGTTCGCTCTCCCCATACCATTTGCTCAGCAGGTCGGACGATTTGGTCGCGATGAAATTGGCCTGCGCTTCCCGCGCCACCGCCTTCGCCAGCAGCGTCTTGCCGGTGCCGGGCGGGCCATAGAGCAGGAAACCCTTGGCCGGGCGGATACCGATCCGGCGGAAGGCGTCGGGATCCTTGAGCGGCAGTTCCACCCCTTCCTTGAGGCGCATCTGCGCATCGTCCAGCCCGCCGATATCGGCCCAGCCGATGTTCGGCGCCTGCACCATCACCTCGCGCATGGCGGAGGGCTGGACGCGCTTGATCGCCGCCATGAAATCCTCCCGCGTGACGGAGAGTTCCTCCAGCACATCGGGCGGGATCGTCCCTTCCTCCAGATTGAGGCGCGGCATGAAACGGCGGACCGTCTCGATCGCCGCCTCGCGGGTCAGCGCGGCAAGGTCCGCGCCGACAAAGCCATAGGTCATGCGGGCGAGTTCGCTGAGGTCGACCTTGTCGCCCAACGGCATGCCGCGGGTGTGGATGCCCAATATTTCCCGCCGCCCGCGCTCGTCCGGAACGCCTACGATGATTTCGCGGTCGAACCGGCCGGGACGGCGCAGCGCCTCGTCAATCGCCTCGGGCCGGTTGGTCGCGGCGATGACGACGAGGTTGGTGCGCGGCTCCAGCCCGTCCATCAGCGTCAGCAATTGCGCGACGAGACGCTTTTCCGTCTCGCCGGTCACATTGCCCCGCTTGGGCGCGATCGAATCGATCTCGTCGATGAAGAGGATCGACGGCACAGCCTTGGCGGCGGCCTCGAATATCTCGCGGAGCTGCTTTTCCGACTCGCCATAGGCCGAACCCATGATCTCCGGGCCGTTGATCAGGAAGAATTCCGCTTCCGATTCATTGGCGACGGCCCGGGCCAACCGGGTCTTGCCGGTTCCCGGCGGGCCGTGGAGCAGCACGCCCTTGGGCGGATCGACGCCCAGCCGCTCGAACAGTTCGGGATAGCGCAGCGGCAGCTCCACCATCTCGCGCAACTGGTCGATCGCCTCCGCCATGCCGCCGACATCGTCATAGGTGACGTCGGCGCGGCGGGATTCGCGCGGCTCCTCATATTCGGCGCGCAGTTCGACTTCGGTGTCGGCGTCGAGCATCACGAAGCCCTTGGGCACGGTCGACACCACCACCAGCCGGATTTCCTGCAGGGCGTAGGCGGGCGCGGCCAGCATCTGGCGCAATTGGGGCGGCATGTCGCCGGGCGGAACCTGTTGCTGTCCCGCCGTGGCGACGATATCGCCGGAGGCGAGCGGCCGTTGGAAGAAAACCCGCTTCAATGCTTCGGGATTGCCCTGCAACCGCAAATTATTTTGTGCAGGCGCGAAGACGACGCGCTGGGCAGGGCGTGGTTCGACCTTGCTGATCAGGACGAAGTCGCCCGATCCGACCCCGGCATTCGCGCGCTGAAGCCCGTCGAGGCGCAGGACGTCAAGCCCCTCATCCTCCTTATAGGGCCGCACCACCCGCGCGGGGGTTGAGCGCTTGCCCGCGATCTCGATCACATCGCCTTCGGCCAGATGGAGTTCCGCCATCACCGCCACCGGCAGGCGCGCAAGGCCGCGCCCCGCATCTTCCGGCCGGGCGTTGGCCACCTGTATCCTGCGTCCTGCGGTTTCTTCTTCGGCCACGTCGGCTTCCCCGTTCTTGTCGCTGCGTAACGAGATAGGGAACGTCGCGGCCGAGGAAAAGGGGCCATAAGGAACCCCGGAAGGAATAAAAAAAGGGCCGGCCCGAAGGCCAGCCCGTAAAGTTTATAGGAGAGGATGCCTGAAAGGCCTTTCCTATGTGCAGTGCGGGATGTATTTTCGCAAGTGCGAAAAGAATCGAGGAGTTGCATTTTTTGCATCTTGCCAACCGCCCTTTTTTCCTGCTCAGTGGCCCAGTCTTTGGATTGAGGATGCTTGAGAGCCGGTTTGCGCGCCGTTTGAGAAGAAGCAATGACGCGTCGCAGCGGATCGGCCGAATGAACATGACGGTTTATGCGTAGATTGCCGCCTCTTACGGCCCTGGAGGCCTTTGTTCAGGTCGCCCGCCTTGGTTCGGTCAAGGCGGCAGCGGAAGAGCTTGCGCTCTCGACTCCGGCGCTGAGCCGCCGGGTTCAGGCGCTGGAGCGGTTCATCGGCCGCCCCCTGTTCGACCGCAAGCATCAGGCGCTGGAAATCAACGCCGACGGGCAAAGATTGCTGGACGACATAGCTCCGACGCTGGATTCATTGAGCCAGGCGCTGGAGAATATCCAGAGCGGCGGCAACCAGTTACGCCTCAGGCTCGCGGTCATGCCGCTGTTTGCGACGCAGCGGCTGTTCCCGCATCTGGGCGCGCTGCGGCAACGCCATCCGCAGCTCCATATCGATATCGAAACCACCCCCTATGCCGTCGCCCGGCTGGGCGAAGGGCTGGACGCCGCGATCGTGCTGGCGAAGGACATCGACCCGGCGCTCTATGCCCATGAGCTGGACCATGACGAGGTCTATCTGATCGGACGCAAGGCCATGCTGGAGGCGCCGAACGCGCTGACATCCCCGCAAGAGCTGGCCAATCATACGGTGTTGCTGCACCGCGACATGGCGCTGGCGTTCGAGGCGTGGAAGGAGGCGGTCAACCTGCCCGACCTGCAGCCGCTGGCGATCGACAATTATGATTCCGGCCAGTTGATGCTGGAGGCCGCCGCCCAGGGGCTGGGCGTCGCGGTGATGCATGCCAGCCATTATAATGAAGCGCAGGATCCCCGGCTGGCAAGGCTGTTTCCGGAGAACCGGGTCGAGAGCCCCTATCGCTATTATTTCGTCTGCCGCCCCCGCGCGTTGCAGACCCGGGCCGTGCGGATCTTCCGCGACTGGCTGATCGGCGCGGATATATAATCGATGTCGATCAACGCCTTGCCGATTTTCGCTTGGCGTGTCCTTAACCTTGTTTATCCCCCGTCGTTATAGCGGACATGACTGGGGCATCATCTTCCGCAAACGCGCAACATGGTCTGACCGATCGGCTGGCCCGCTGGGCCCGCGGCTTTTCGGGCAAGGCCGCTGACGAGGACATGGACGAGCCGGAAGAGGCGCAGCGCGCCCGGGCGGGCAGCGCGGCCAACCGGGAAATCACCCGGCGGCGCAAGCTGTACGAGGATATTGGCGACTTCCTTTTCGCCCATGACCTGGACCTGACGCCGCTCAATTTCGGCGTGGCCCATGACTATCTGACCGGATCGCATATCGGCGTGGAAAAGGCCGTGAAGGCCGTGCTGGCCGAACGCGGCAAGATCACCAACGGCTGGGTCGAAAATGTCGCCGCCGAACAGCGCAATGATGAGGTGACGCCCGAAGCGCTTGCCTCGATGCTCGACAAGGTCGAGGAAAATCTGTCGCAATTCACTGGCCTGATGACCGAATCGCGCAATTCGGCCAAGGATTATGGCGCCGCGCTGCAGGAAGAGGTGAAAGGCCTGTCCGCCGGTGCCGATAATCAGCCGGTGCTGGCGCGCCTGGTGGCGCTGACCCGATCGATGGTCGAAAAGACCCGGCAGGTCGAAAGCCAGCTACGCAACAACCAGAAGCAGACGCAGCTCCTGAAATCCAATCTGGAAAGCGCGCGCCGCGCGGCCGAGCATGACCATCTGACCGGCCTGCCCAATCGCCGCGCCTTTGAAGCGGTGCTGCGCGACGAACTGAAACTGGCGCAGAATCAGGGGGAGCCGCTCGCGGTGGCCTTTTGCGACATCGACCATTTCAAGCTGATCAACGATGCCCATGGCCATGATACCGGCGACCGGGTGCTGAAATTCGTGGCGGGCCTGCTGTCCAAGGCGAGCAACGATCAATGCCATGTCGCGCGCCATGGCGGGGAGGAATTCGTCATGCTGTTCCGCGGCAAGACGGCAGCCGAAGCCTGCGAGGCGGTCGACAGCGTGCGGCAGGATCTGTCCACCCGCAGCCTCGTCAACCGGGCCAATGGCGAACGGATGGAGCGGGTCAGCTTTTCCGCCGGCGTCGCCAATGTGCTGGCCTTTGAAGACCCCCGCGCCGCGTTGAAGGCGGCGGACCGGGCGCTGTATCTGGCCAAGGAACATGGGCGCAACCGGGTATATCTGGCGGCCGAGTTGGATTAGGGATTACACCTCCCCTCCCGCCTGCGGGAGGGGAATTATCGCTTCAGAAATCCGGCTTTTCATAATGCGGCGGCGGGGTGATCACCTCCATCCGCTCGGAAAGCAGCGGGCGGAAGGACGGGCGCGACTTGAAGCCCGCATACCAGCGCTTCACCGTCTCATGCCCGGCCCAGTCGATGCCGCCCAGATAATCGGCCACGGACAGATGCGCAGCGGCGGCGATGTCGGCCAGACTGAGCGTCGGACCCGCCATCCAGCTTCGGTGATCGAGCAGATAGTCCATATAATCCATATGGACATTGGCCCGCTTCATCGCCTCGCGCAGCACGCGGGCGTCAGGCGGGGCGCGCTCGATCAGCCGCTTCTTCATCCGCTCGTGCAGCAATGGGCCGACGACATCGCCGTAGAAATTCTGGTCGAAAAAGGCGGTCAGCCGACGCACTTCGGCCCGCCCCGCCGCCGTGCCGGAGATGAGCGGGAATTTTTCGACCGTTTCCTCGAAATATTCGCAGATCGCCTGGCTGTCGATCAGGGTGATGCCCTTTTCCTCGTCCACCATCACCGGCGTCGTGCCGGCGGGGTTGAGGTCGAGAAATTCGTCGCGCCCCTCCCAGGGCGATTCGCGCACGAGATCGTAGCCCACGCCCTTTTCACCGAGCAGCAGACGAACCTTGCGCGAGAATGGACAGAGCGGAAATTGGAAAAGTTGCCACATATTCCCTTCCTGTTAGGCCCAGCAAGCCCATGCGAAAAGCGGCAAATGGCATGATCCTGCTTAATTCCCGGCCGATAATGGTGGAAACTGTGGCGGAAGGAGAACGATCCTGTCTTCCGGCCATCGCGCCTTGGCTCTAGGAGGGGCCATAAGCGAGGATTTCGCAAAGGAAAGGATGCCGCATGTCTGACGATTTTTTCCCGGTCCCAGCAGAATGGGCGGCCTCCGCGCTTCTCGACCGGGATGGGCGCGCGGCGGATTATGCGCGGTCGATCGGGGATGCCGACGCCTATTGGCTGGAACAGGCCAGGCGGCTCGATTGGGAGAATTTTCCCACGAAAGCCGATGAGAGCAGCTTCCACGAGGCCGATTTCGGGGTGAAATGGTTTGCCGACGGCGTGCTGAACGTCAGCGCCAACTGCATCGACCGGCATCTGACGGCAAGGGGAGATCAGACCGCGATCATCTGGGAACCGGATGCGCCGGAGGAAGAACCGCGCCGCTTCACCTATGCTGAGGTGCATGAGGAGGTCTGCCGCTTCGCCAATGTGCTGAAGGGCGCGGGCGCGAAGAAGGGCGACCGGATCACCGTCTATATGCCGATGATCCCGGAGGCTGCCTTCGCCCTGCTCGCCTGCGCGCGGATCGGGGCGATCCACTCGGTGGTCTTTGGCGGTTTCTCGCCCGAGGCGCTGGCGGGGCGGATCACCGATTGCGATTCGACGCTGGTGATCACCGCCGACGAAGGCCGTCGCGCAGGCAGACAAGTGCCGCTCAAGGCCAATGTCGACGCGGCGTTGAAGCTATGCACCAGCGTCCGCACGGTGATCGTCGTCAAGGCCACCGGCGGCGCCATCGCCATGGAGGAAGGCCGCGACCTGTGGCTGCATGAGGAAGCGGCCAAGGTTTCCGCCGACTGCCCCGTCGAGCCGATGCAGGCGGAAGATCCGCTGTTCATCCTCTACACTTCGGGTTCGACGGGCAAGCCCAAGGGCGTGCTGCACACGACCGGCGGCTATCTGCTCTGGGCCAGCCTGACGCATGAGCTGTGCTTCGATTACCGGCCCGGCGACATCTACTGGTGCGCGGCGGATATCGGCTGGGTCACGGGGCATAGCTATATCGTCTATGGCCCGCTGGCGAACGGTGCGACGACGCTGATGTATGAGGGTGTGCCGAACTATCCGACGCCCAGCCGCATCTGGGAAGTGGTCGACCGGCATCAGGTGCAGACCATCTTCACCGCCCCCACGACGCTGCGCGCGCTGATGAAGGAGGGGGATGATTTCGTGACCCGCACGAGCCGCAAGTCGCTGCGCCTGCTGGGCACGGTGGGCGAGCCGATCAATCCCGAAGCCTGGCGCTGGTATCATCATGTCGTGGGCGAGGATCGCTGCCCGATTATCGACACCTGGTGGCAGACCGAAACCGGCGCCGCGATGATCGCGCCGATGCCCGGCGCGACCGATCTGAAGCCCGGTTCCGCGACCTTCCCCATGCCCGGCGTGGTGCCGCAGATCGTCGATGCCGAGGGCCATGTGCTGGAAGGGGCGACCGAAGGCAATCTCGTCATCGCGCAGAGCTGGCCGGGGCAGATGCGCACCGTCTGGGGCGATCATGAGCGTTTCTTCCAGACCTATTTCACCACCTTCCCCGGCAAATATACGACCGGGGACGGGGCGCGGCGGGACGCGGACGGCTATTATTGGATCACCGGGCGCGTCGATGACGTGATCAACGTGTCGGGCCACCGCATGGGCACGGCCGAGGTCGAAAGCGCGCTGGTGCTGCATGAGGCGGTGGCCGAGGCGGCGGTGGTCGGCTTCCCGCACGATATCAAGGGTCAGGGCATCTACGCCTATGTGACGCTCAACAGCGGCGAGGAAGCGACCGACGAACTGCGCAAGGCGCTGGTCGCCTGGGTCCGCAGCGAGATCGGGCCGATCGCCACGCCCGATGTGATCCAATTCGCGCCGGGCCTGCCCAAGACGCGTTCCGGCAAGATCATGCGCCGCATCCTGCGCAAGATCGCGGAAGGGGAGGTCTCGCCCCAGGCGCTGGGGGACATTAGTACACTTGCCGATCCCTCGGTTGTGGATAATCTGGTCGCCAATCGTCAGGGGTAAAAAATCAAGCAGGAGTATTTGATGGATCGCTACAGCTCCGTTGCCCGCGCGTTGCACTGGATCCTGGCGATCCTCATCCTCTTCAACCTCTTCCTGGGCTTCGCGCATGATGCGCTGCCCAAGGAGTGGAAGGTGATGCCCGTCCACAAGTCGATCGGGCTGACCGTGTTGGCCCTGACGGTTCTGCGCATCCTGTGGCGGTTCATGCACAAGGCGCCGCCGCTACCCGCCGCAATGCCGGCCTGGGAAAAGGGTGCCGCGCATGTCACGCATTTCGCCTTTTACGCGTTCATGCTGGTCATGCCGCTGACCGGATGGATCATGTCCTCCGCCGGGGATCGGCCCCTGAACTGGTTCTTCCTGTTCGACGTGCCCAAATTCGCCGTGTCGAAGGGCGATGCGATCGTCGGGATTTCAGGCGAGACGCATGAGATTATGGGCTTTGCCTGGGCGGCGTTGATCATCGTGCATGTGCTGGCGGCGCTGCGGCATCATTTCATCCTGAAAGACAATGTGCTGCGGCGGATGATTTGATCGGTGCCTGGAAGGGTGGAGGGTGGACGGTCTGCTTCGCGCTGCTTTCCTTGAAGTACACCGTGCTCCTGCGAAGGCAGGAGTCCAGTCCCGCCCTCTGTGGATCATCGCACCGTAGGAACTGGACTCCTGCCGTCGCAGGAGCACATATCGCTTGGTGACGGCAAATGGCCGAAAACAGCCTAAGACCTAAACCATCTCGCCCGTCAGCAGCCGCGGCAGCGCGCCGGATTTTCCCCGCGCTTCGGCCATGAAGCGGTTCTTGAGCAGGGACGTGCGCTGCACCGTCGCCAGTCCCGCGCGGCGGACAAGCGAGGGAATGCGCCCCGGCACATCGAACAGCCGGACCAGCCCGTCCATCGCCACGCTGGTCATCATCGCGTCCAATCCCCGCCAGCGCTGATAGCGCGTCAGCAATTGCGCATCGCCCGGATCGAGGCCGAGCCGCATGCCCTCCACCAGAACCTCCACCAGCGCGGCGACATCGCGGAAGCCGAGGTTGAGACCCTGCCCTGCGATCGGGTGGATCGCATGGGCGCTATCCCCGACGAGGGCCAGGCGCGTGTCGGTGATCCGCGCCGCATGGTGGAAACCGAGCGGATAGCTGGAGCGCGGCCCGGCCAGCGCGATCTCGCCCAGGAAGCCGCCCATGCGCTTCTGCGCCTCCGCCAGCCAGGCGCGTTCAGACAGTTTGAGCATCGCCGGAGCCTGCTCCGTCGGCACGGTCCAGACGATGGCCGAACGGGTGCCCGGCAGCATCGGCAGCAGCGCGAAAGGGCCGCCGGGATAGAATATCTCATAAGCCGTGTTGGCGTGCGGCACTTCATGATCGATGGCGGTCACCATCGCGACATGCTTGTAGTTCCAGCGCGTGGTGCGGATGCCCGCAGCCTCGCGGGTCGGGCTGTTGCGCCCCTCAGCCGCGACCAGCAGCGCGCCGTGAATGGTTTCGCCGCTGGCGAGGGTCAGCGTCACGCCGTCGGCATTGCGCTCGACATGCAGTGCCCGGTCGGGCTGGAAGCGGGTGAGATTTTCCGCCTTGCTCCCCGTCTGCGCCAGGGCGACGCGCAGGTCGCGATTGGGGAACATGATCCCCATCACGCCGTCATCCGCATCCGGCGCGAAGTCGAGCGCGCCCGGTTCCAGACCGTCGCTGACCCAGATGCGATCGATTGGGCAACCCTTGCCTTCCAGATGGTCTGCCACGCCTATGGCCGACAGCATGGCGAAACTGGTGGAGCTGATGGCCGAAACCCGCCCGTCGAAACCGGCGGCGGTGGTCTCCACCGGATTGGCCGGATCGATCACGGCGCAGCGCACGCCATGGCCGGAAAGCGCGATGCCAAGGGTCAGGCCGACCAGGCCACCACCCAAAATGACGACGTCGAAGCGTTGCATGAGGGCGGTTCTAGGCGGTTGGGACGGGATTGGGAAGCGACCAGTTACTCCGTGCTCCTGCCTGCGCAGGAGCACGATCTCATTTTTTAAAGCTTGCGCACCCAGTTCGCCGGATCGGCCACCGTGCCGCGCTGGATGCCGGTGAGGTCGGCGCGCAGCGCTTCGGTGACGATGCCGCCGTCGCCATTGCCGATGGTAAAGGCGCCATCGACGCTCTTGACCGTGCCGATCGCGGTCACGACCGCCGCCGTGCCGCAGGCGAAGGCTTCGCGCAGCTTGCCGCTGGCGGCGTCGGCCCTCCACTGGGCGAAACTATATAGTTCCTCGCGCACGTCATGTCCCTTGGCGCGGGCGAGCGAAATGATGCTGTTGCGGGTGATGCCCGGCAGGATCGTGCCGGAAAGCGGCGGGGTGACGATCGATCCGTCATCCATCACGAAGAAGACGTTCATGCCGCCCAATTCCTCGACCCACTTGTTCTCGGCGGCATCGAGGAACACGACCTGATCGCAGCCGTGGCCGATCGCCTCCTTCTGCGCGACCAGCGAAGCGGCATAGTTGCCGCCGCATTTGGCGGCGCCGGTGCCGCCACGCGCCGCGCGGGTGAAATGCTCCGACACCCAAAGCGTGACCGCCTTCTTGCCGCCCTTGAAATAGGCGCCGGCGGGCGAGGCGATGACGCAGAAAATATATTCGTTCGCCGGGCGCACGCCCAGGAAGGTCTCGCTCGCGAACATGAAGGGGCGCAGGTACAGGCTGCCCTCGCCGCCCGGAATCCAGTCGGCGTCGATCTTCACCAGTTCCTCGACCGCTTCCATGAACAGGTCTTCGGGCAGGACCGGCATGGCCATGCGCTCGGCCGATTCAGCGAAACGGCGGGCATTTTCCTCCGGCCGGAACATGGCGATGCTGCCATCCTCCAGGCGATAGGCCTTCATCCCTTCGAAGATTTCCTGCGCATAGTGCAACACGGCGCAGGCGGGATCGAGCTGGAACGGTTCACGCGGGCCGATGCTGTGGCTGTGCCAGCCCTGCCCCTCGGTATAGCGAATCGTGACCATATGGTCGGTGAAGAGCTTTCCGAAACCGGGGTCCGCCAGCAATACCGCGCGCTGGTCAGCCGATACAGCCTTGCTGCTGCGGGTGACGGTGAAGCGCGATGTCTGCTGGACGTCCATGATGAAAGCTCCTTTGGGTTGGACGGGCCGCCTATGTCACAGATGGCGGCGCGAAACAATCGGTCAATATTACTGACCCATATAACCGCCCATAGCCGATCCGATCAGGGTGGCATCTTGGCGCTGAGGCACGGCACGGCTATCCCCTGTCCATGCACTTTTTTTCCGACAATGCGACGCCGGTTTGCCCGGAGGTGATGGCCGCGATCGCGGCGGCCGACCACGCCGACCATGGCTATGACGGCGATGCCTGGAGCGGGCGGCTGAACGGTGCCTTTTCCGCGCTGTTCGACACGGAAGCGGTGGCGCTGTGGATCGCGACCGGCACGGCGGCGAACAGCATCGCGCTGGCCTGCCTCTGTCCGCCCTATGGCGGGGTGCTGTGCCATGAGGAAGCGCATATCGTCGTTGACGAATGCGGCGCGCCCGGTTTCTACACCCATGGCGCGACCCTGATGGCCTTGCCAGGCGAGGGCGCCAAATTGTCGCCCGAGGCAGTGACCGAACGGTTGAAGGCGATCCGGCCCGATGTGCATCAGGTGCCGGCGCGGGCGATCAGCATTACGCAGGCGACCGAATATGGGCTGGCCTATACGCCCGATGAGGTGGCGGCGCTGAGCGCGGTGGCGCATGAGCATGGGTTGGGCTTCCATATGGACGGAGCGCGCTTCGCCAATGCGGTGGCGCATCTGGGTTGCCATCCGGGCGATGTAACCTGGCGGGCGGGGGTCGACATACTCTCCTTCGGCTGCGTCAAAAATGGCGGGATGATCGGGGAGGCTTTGGTCTTTTTCGGGGATCAGGCGGAGGCGCGGGCGGCCGAGGCGGCGCGCTGGCGCAAACGGGCGGGGCATCTCTTTTCCAAGGGGCGCTATCTGGCCGCGCAGTTGCTGGCGATGGTCGAGGGCGATCTCTGGCTCCGCAATGCGCGTGCGGCCAATGCGGCGGCGCAGGCTTTGGCGGAAAGCGCGACCGGGCGGCTGATGCACCCGGTCGAGGCCAATGAACTGTTCGTGCGGCTCACCTCCGCCGAGAAGGCGCAGTTGCGGGCGCAGGGCTTCGATTTCTACGACTGGGGCGAGGAAGCGGCGCGGCTCGTCACCAACTGGTCGCAGGATGCCGCGAGCGTGAGGCCTTTGGCCGATGCGCTCAAGGCCTTGAAGGGATGAGCGAGGGCAAGGGCGTCGCCTTGCCCTTCATCCTGGTCACACTGATCTGGAGTTCCACCTGGATCGTGATCCGCGACCAGATCGGCAATGTCCCGGCGAGCTGGTCGGTCTGCTATCGCTTCCTGCTGGCCGGGGTGGCCATGGCGATCTTCGCCAGGGTGCGGCGCGTGCCGCTCAATATCGGCGGCAAGGGGCTGGTCTTCGCCGGGTTGCTGGGCGTGGCGCAGTTCGTGATGAACTTCAATTTCGTCTATCGCGCCGAGCATTATCTGACATCCGGCGTGGTGGCGGTGGTCTATGCGATGCTGCTGATCCCCAACAGCATCCTTGCCTTCCTCTTCTTCCGCCAGCCGGTGAGCCGGGCCTTTGTCGCCGGATCGGTGGTGGCGGTGACGGGAATCGCGCTCATGCTGGCGCATGAAGCGGCGAGCGTCAGGCCGGACATGGTGCTGCTGGGCACCGCTTTCTCGGTCGCCGGGCTGCTGAGCGCTTCGGCCGCCAATGTGATGCAGGGGATGGAGATTGCCCGGCGGCTGCCGATGGTGGCGGTGCTGGCCTGGGCGATGCTGATCGGCGCGGCGGTGGATGCGCTCTTTGCATGGATCACCACCGGGCCGCCGGTTTTCGAGCCGCGAATCGGCTATGTGCTGGGGATAGGCTGGTTGGGGCTGGCGGGATCGGTCGTGACCTTCCCGCTTTATTTCCGGCTGATCCAGAGGATGGGCGCGGGGCGCGCGGCCTATAGCAGCGTGCTGATCCCGGTGATCGCCATGCTGATCTCCACGCTGGTCGAGGGCTATCGCTGGACGGCGCTGGCGGGTGCCGGCGCTTTACTCGCCATCATCGGGATGGTCATCGCCCTACGGACGAAACAGGCCTAGCGGCGGACGCCCGGCTGATAGCATCGCTTGGCGGCGTTGACCTTGTCGATCAGGCTGGCGAGCGGGACCGGCGCGGACGTGGCGCGTTCGGGCAGGGTCAGGCCGTTGATGCGCTGGCCCAGGGCGGTGAAGGCGTGATCGAAGCGGTCCATCTGACTCAAGTCCCATGCAAAGCTGACAGGACCGCCATCGGGCCAGCATGGTTAAGAAGACGTTAGCGATGACCTGTCCTTGCGACGGGCCGAGTCAAAGGCAGGCGGGCAGCCCTTCGCGATAGGTCGGATAGCGGGGGGACCAGCCCAGCAGGCGCTTGGCCCGCCCGTTCGCGACGCGGCGGTTTTCGGCATAAAAAGATTGCGCCATGGGCGTGAGCTGGGCTTCCTCCAGCGTCAATAGTGGCGGAACCGGCAGGCCCAGCATGGCGCAGGCCGTTTCGATCAGCCGGTTCTGCGCGCAGGGCAGGTCGTCCGAAAGATTGTAGATGCCGGGCGACCCCTGGTGGAGCGAGGCGATGATGCCCGCGACGATGTCATCGACATGGGCGCGGCTGAAGACCTGATCGGGCAGGTCGATGCGATGCGCCCGCCCTTCCCGCACGCGGTCGAGCACCGAACGTCCGGGGCCGTAAATGCCGGGCAGGCGGAAACGGCGCAGATCGGGGCGAAGCGCGCCCCAACCGGCATCGGCCTGCGCCCGGGCGGCGCGGCGGCCCAGGCGCAGCGGGGTGGCTTCATCCACCCATGCGCCCGCCGCATCGCCATAGACGCCGGTGGAGGAGAGATAGCCGGTCCAGATCGCGGGCGCGGCGGCGATGGCGGCGCCGTAGCGGGTCAAGACAGGATCGGCGTCACCCTCGGGCGGGACGGAGGAGAGGATGTGGGTGGCCTGCGCGATGGCCGCACGGACGGCGCTTTCGTCATCGAAGGCGAGCGCGTCGGCATCGGCGGTGCGGCGGACGCCGGTGACGTGCCAGCCATCGGCGCGCAAGCGGGCAGCAAGACGCGATGCGGTATAGCCCAGCCCCAGGATCAGCATATGGGGCATGGACGGCTATCCTCAGACCGTGAAGCTCTCGCCGCAGCCGCAGCTGCCCTTGGCATTGGGGTTGTTGAAGACGAAGCCGGCGGTGAAGTCGTCTTCCACCCAGTCCATGGTCGATCCGACCAGATAGAGCACCGACGCGCCGTCGATGTAGAAGGTGCCGCCGGGCGTTTCGATCTTCTCGTCGAACCTGGCTTCCTCGCTCACATAATCGACCGAATAGGCAAGGCCCGAGCAGCCGCGGCGCGGGGTGGAGAGCTTGACGCCGATCGCGTCTTCGGGGGCATCGGCCATCAGGTCAGCGATGCGCTGCTCGGCGGCGGGCGTCAGGATGACGGCGGCGGGGCGAGCGCGGATTTTGGTGTCGCCATTGGGAGTAGGGGTCATCAGAGCATTCCCAGTTCGAGCTTGGCTTCGTCCGACATTTTCTGCGGATCCCATGGCGGATCCCAGACGAGGTTCACCTGCGCATCGCCCACGCCCGGCACCGCGCCGACGCGCAGTTCGACTTCGCCCGGCATGGATTCGGCCACCGGGCAATGCGGCGTGGTCAGCGTCATGGTGACGACGGCATGGCCGTCCTCCGTGACGTCGACGCCGTAGACCAAGCCCAGATCATAGATATTGACCGGGATTTCCGGGTCGTAGATTTCCTTGAGCGCATCGATGATCGCATCGTAAAGGCTGCCGCCCGGCTCGCCCTTGGGCGTTTCAATGGGCTTGGCGCTCAGGAATCCGTCGAGATAGTCGCGCTGGCGCTGGCCAGAATCAGAAGCTTCCTCGACACGCGTTTTGGGCGGGGTGTTCACCGCCTCGACCTCTTCCATCAATATCTTCCGCTCTTCGCTCATCCGAAGATTTTCCTCACTCGTTCTATGCCTTTGACCAGCGCATCCACATCGCTTTCGTCGCTGTAGATGCCGAAGCTGGCCCGTGCCGTAGCCTCGACGCCGAGATGACGCATCAGCGGCTGCGCGCAATGATGTCCCGCCCGGATCGCCACGCCCGTTTCGTCCAATATGGTGCCGACATCATGCGGATGCACCCCCTCAACCTCGAAGGAGAGGATGCCCGCCGAATCCTCCGGCCCGAAGACGCGCACGCTGTTGAGGCTTTCCAGCGCCACCCGCGCCTTGGCGACCAGCGCGCATTCATGGGCGTGGATCGCGTCAAGGCCGATGGCCTGCACATAATCGATCGCCGCCGACAGGCCGACGACGCCGGTGATATGCGGCGTCCCCGCCTCGAACCGGGTCGGCGCGGGCGCGTAGGTGGTTTTCTCGAACGTCACCTTGTCGATCATCGATCCGCCGCCCTGATAGGGCGGCATGGCGTCGAGCAGATCCTTGCGCGCCCAGAGAGCGCCGATGCCGGTCGGGCCGTAGAGCTTGTGCGCAGAAAAGACGTAGAAGTCGCAGTCCAGCGCCTGCACATCGACGGCGAGGCGCGGGACGGCCTGGCAGCCGTCAATCAGGATCTTCGCGCCAACGCTGTGGGCAATGTCGGCGGCGCGACGCACATCGAGGACACTGCCCAGCACGTTCGACACATGGGCCAACGCGACCAGCTTGTGTTGCGGCGTGATCATCGCCTGCATGGCGTCGAGATCGATCTTGCCGTCCGCCGTGAGCGGCACGACGTCGATCTGCGCGCCTTGCCTTTCGGCCACGATCTGCCAGGGGACGATATTGCTGTGATGCTCCAGCATCGAGAGCAGGATGCGGTCGCCGCTTTCAAGCTGCGTACCCGCCCAGCTTTGGGCGACGAGGTTGATGCCCTCGGTCGCGCCGCGGACGTAGACAATCTCGCTGTCCGACGCCGCTCCGATGAAGTTCGCGACCTTGCGGCGCGCCGCCTCATAGGCAAGCGTCATATTGGCCGAGCGCTCATAGACGCCGCGATGGACTGTCGCATAGTCCGGGCCATAGGCGCGGGCGATGGCGTCGATCACCGCATTGGGCTTCTGCGCGGTGGCGGCGCTGTCGAGATAGTGCCAGTTGCCGACGCCGGGGAAATCATCCCGCAAGCGCAACGCTTGAGCCAGATCGGTCATACCAGCGTCTCCAGCTTGGCGATCGCGGCGGCTTCGAGCCTGTCCTTGACGGCTTCGTCGGCGACATCATCGAACACGCCCGCGACAAAGGCTTTCAAGAGCAGCGTCTTGGCCGTTGCCGGGTCCATGCCGCGTGAAGCCATGTAGAAGAGCGCTTGGCGGTCCAGCTCGCCCACGGTCGCGCCATGGGCGCATTTCACGTCGTCGGCGTAGATTTCCAGCTCCGGCTTGGTATTGGCCGTGGCGGTGCGGTCGAGCAGCATCGCCTTGACCGACTGGAAGGCGTCGGTGCGCTGCGCGTCGCGGGCGACATTGATGCTGCCCAGATAGCTGCCGGTGGCGTGCTGGCCCAAGATTGAGCGGATGGTCTGGCCGCTGGTCGAGTCCGGCTTCGCATGGGTGACGGCGGTGATGATCTCCAGCGTCTGGTCGCCGCCACCGATGATCGCGCCGTTCAGCTCGAAATGCGCGTTGCTTCCCAGCGTGACGGTGAAGGTCGCGCGACCGAATTTACCGCCGATGTTGAGGACATGGAAATCGCAGCGCGCGCCGTCGGCAATGGTGATGACATAGTCATGCACCGCCGCCGCGCCTTCGGCCGCGTCCTGCAACAGATGATGGCGCGCCGTTTCCCCAGCGGCCACATAGATGCGCGTCGGCGCGGGCGTCGGCCAGATGGCGGCCAGCGCGTCGAGATCGCTGTAGCGCCATTCTTCAGCCTTGCGCGTGGGAAGGGTGAGCGTGGTCACGCGGCCACCACCTCCGCATAACCCTCGCGCTCCAACTCCAGCGCCAGTTCGGGGCCGCCCGACTTCACGATCCGACCGCCGGCAAGCACATGGACGAAGTCCGGCTTCACATAGTCGAGCAGGCGCTGATAGTGGGTGATGAGCAGCACCGCCTTGTCGGGCTTGCGCATGATGGCGTTGATGCCCGCGCCCACGATCTTGAGCGCGTCGATGTCGAGGCCGGAGTCGGTCTCGTCCAATATCGCCAGCCTGGGGTCGAGAATGCCCATCTGCACCATTTCGGCGCGCTTCTTCTCGCCGCCCGAAAAGCCGACATTCACCGGACGCTTCAGCATCTCCATGTCGAGGCCGAGCAGGGCGGCCTTTTCCTTGGCGAGCTTGATGAATTCGCCGCCGTTCAGTTCCTTCTCGCCCCGCGCGCGGCGCTGCGAATTGAGGCTCTCGCGCAGAAATTGCAGGTTGGAGACGCCCGGAATCTCGACCGGATATTGGAAGCCCAGGAACAGCCCTGCGGCGGCACGCTCATGCGGCTCCAGCTCGAACAGGTCTTGCCCTTCGAAGGTCGCGGTGCCACCGGTCACGTCATAGTTCGGACGGCCGCCCAGCGTATAGGCCAGCGTCGACTTGCCCGCGCCATTCGGCCCCATGATCGCATGGATTTCGCCCGCCTTGATGGAGAGCGACAGTCCTTTCAGGATTGCCTTGCCGTCGATTTCATTCGAGAGATTATCGATCGTCAGCATCATTCACACCCCAAAAAATCAACGACTCTGCGCGCGCTGGAGCGTCCGCGCGGTCCAGAAAGCCATGTCCCGCACATCGCCGGGCGCGGGGAACAGCGTGTCGATATGGCGTTTGATCGGCATATAGGGCCACCAGTCGGCGCCCGGCTCGGGCGCGCCCTTTTCCAATATGCCGGTCACGAACTCGGTCACCGGACCCATGCGGGCGAGATTGGGCGCCTTCGCCTTGTGGAACGCCTTGTCGCTGCGCAGCTTCTCCGTGAAGGCGACATCGCCCTGCTCCAACGCGGCGCGGCATTCGGCCTGATAGGCGTCGAGATCACCAAAATCCTTGGCGGCGCGGGCGGCAAGCTCGCCCTCTTCCAGCTCATAATCCTCGGTCAGGATGCGAATCGCGGCGGTCCATGCCTGGCCATTGCCGACATCCTCCGCGAAATCGGCGAGGGCGTCCTGAATATCGTCTTCGTCGCTCAAAATTCTTGTCCTTGAGAGTGGGAAAGCCCCTCCCCTTCAGGGGAGGGGTTGGGGTGGGGGCTCGCCCAACGATCCGGCGCCTGTTGGAGCGCGCCAAGGATCGCGGCGCAAACCCCTTCGATATTCTGCCTCACGTCATGGTTGGCGATGCGAATGATGCTGTAGCCCATTGCATTCAACGCCTCATCACGCGCCTTGTTCGATTCCACGCTATGCGTATCGCCATCGACTTCGACGATCAGCGCTTTTTGCGGGCAGAGGAAATCCGCAATGAACGGACCGATCACGGTCTGGCGGCGGAATTTGTAACCGCCGAGTTGTGAGCGGGACAGCTTTGACCAGAGGCGCTTTTCCGGTTCGGTCGGTTCGCGGCGCATTTCGCGAGCGAAAGCCGCTAACTGAGCGAGGCGTCCAGTCGACAGCCCCCACCCCCGGCCCCTCCCCTGAAGGGGAGGGGAGCCCAAGCGCTTTGCCTGATCGAGAGGCGTCAACTCCCTCAACCGACCGACCCTTCCAGCGAAATGCCCAGCAGCTTCTGCGCCTCGACGGCAAACTCCATCGGGAGCTGTTGCAGCACTTCCTTGGCAAAGCCGTTCACGATCAGCGAGACCGCGCTTTCCTGATCCAGCCCGCGCTGCATCGCGTAGAAAAGCTGGTCGTCGCTGATCTTGCTGGTGGTCGCCTCATGCTCGATCTGGGCGGAGGGATTGCGCACTTCGATATAGGGCACGGTATGCGCGCCGCACAGGTCGCCCAGCAGCAGGCTGTCGCACTGGGTGAAGTTGCGCACGCCCTCCGCGCCCGGCGCCACGCGCACCAGGCCGCGATAGGTGTTGTTCGACCGCCCCGCCGAAATACCCTTGGACACGATGGTCGAGCGGCTGCCCTTACCATTGTGGATCATCTTGGTGCCGGTGTCGGCCTGCTGCATGTTGTTGGTCAGCGCCACCGAGTAGAACTCGCCCACGCTGTTCTCGCCGTTCAGCACGCAGCTTGGATATTTCCAGGTGATGGCCGAGCCGGTTTCCACCTGGGTCCAGCTGACCTTGCTGTTGCGGCCCTGGCAGAGCGCCCGCTTGGTCACGAAATTATAGATGCCGCCCTTGCCGTTCTCATCGCCGGGATACCAGTTCTGGACGGTGGAATATTTGATCTCCGCATCGTCCAGCGCGACCAGTTCGACCACGGCGGCGTGGAGCTGATTCTCGTCGCGCATCGGCGCGGTGCAGCCTTCGAGATAGGAGACATACGCCCCCTCGTCCGCAACGATCAAAGTGCGTTCAAACTGCCCCGTATTTTCCGCGTTGATGCGGAAATAGGTGCTGAGTTCCATCGGGCAGCGCACACCCTTGGGAATGTAGACGAAGGTGCCGTCGGAAAAGACCGCGCAATTCAAGGTCGCGAAATAATTGTCGTGCATCGGCACGACCTTGCCCAGCCACTTCTTCACCAGATCGGGATATTCGCGCACCGCCTCGCTGATCGAGCGGAAGATGACCCCCGCCTCCTCCAGCTCCTTGCGGAAGGTGGTGGCGACCGAGACGCTGTCGAACACCGCGTCGACCGCGACCTTGCGGCTGCCCTTGACGCCAGCCAGCACTTCCTGCTCGGCAATGGGAATGCCCAGCTTCTGATAGGTCGCCAATATCTCCGGATCGACCTCATCCAGCGAGTTCAGCTCCGCCTTCTTCTTCGGCTCGGCATAATAATAGGCGTCCTGATAGTCGATCGGCGGGATGTTGAGCTTGGCCCACTCCGGCGGGTCCATCGTCTGCCATAGGGCAAAGGCCTTCAGCCGCCATGCCAGCAGCCATTCCGGTTCCTTCTTCTTGGCCGAAATGAAGCGGACCGTATCTTCGTTCAGCCCCTTGGGCGCGAAGTCCTGCTCGATGGCCGAGGACCAGCCATGCTCGTAGGTGGAGGCGCGATCGGCGGCCTCATGCGCTTCGAGATTGCGAACAGTGGTTGCTTCTTCGGTCATGCCATTTCTCTGGTAAGGCTGGCGATCGTCACCCGGGCCAAAGCCGATCGGATCGCATTGTTCGCGACGTTCATATGCGGGCGCACGCGGCAGTCCTGCTCCAGCGAGCAGTCATGCGCGCCATGGTCCGCGCAGGCGGTCATGGCGATGGGGCCTTCCACCGCCTCCACCACATCGGCCAGCGTGATCGCGGCGGGAGGACGGCTGAGACGCACGCCGCCGCCGGTGCCCCGGCTCGATTCGAGCAGGCCGGCGGCAGAAAGACGGCTCACCAGCTTCTGCGCGGTGGGCAGCGGAATGCCGGTTTCGGCGCTCAGCGTGGTCGCGTTCATCTTCGCCGCACCGCAATGGCGAGCGGCGGCCGACATCAGCACCACGGCATAATCTGCGAAACTCGAAAGCCTCATGACCTGCGCCTTGCGAACCATTCTCAAATCGGATCGAATCAATCCGATTGGCATGTGGTCCCGCCAGCGGACGGAATCAAGGCATTTTTGCTTGGGTGAGGGCGCTAGCTGAAACGGTTGATCACAGCCACGTCTCCGCCCAGCGACCGGCGCAGCAAGGTGAGCTGCGCCACGGCGCTCGGTTCAGTCTGCAACTGATGCGGGGTCAGGCCGATGAAATGCTTGATCTCCCGAATGAAATGCGACTGGTCGTAGAAGCGCCCGTCATCGCACAGCGCCTGCCAGCTTTCATGATCGAGCGCGATCCGCGCGCTGCACCGGAGCGCGCGATATTTCCGCGCCAGCAGCTTGGGCGGGCAGCCATAATATTTGTTGGTGAGCCGGGCGAGTTGGCGCGGCGACAGGCCGGTAATATCCGCCAGCGTCTCGATCCGCGGGGAGCCTTCCCCCATCAGCCAGCCGTCCACCGCCTCCAGCAGCCGCCATGTCGATTCGGGTAGCGCGACCAGCCTTTCCGCCAGGAAGGACCAGCAAAGCGCCGCCATCGCCTCCGCATCGACGGCGGCGCGCAGCTTTTCCAGCAGATCCCGATATCCCGGAAGGTGCCCCATATCCTTTACCCGATCGGTCAGGACACTGGCATCGCCCCCATGCAGCGCGATCCATCCCGCCGGAAGCAGGGAAATGCCGACCACCCGGCCGGGGCCGTTCAATTCGAACCGGGTCGCGCCCAGGGTCGGACCCAACAGGCAGACTTCAGGGGTCGGCGCGATCTTTCCGTCGTGAAAATGATAGTCGCCGCTATTTTCCAGCATGAAGCGAAGTTGCGGCACGTCGGCGCGGGTCACATCGGAATAATGATCGGCCGTTTCGGTAAAGATATAAAGCGAGCCGAAATAGGCGTTGAGTTGTTCGGGCAGCGCGAAGTAGCGCAAACGCACCGGTCCTTGCGCCGCATCGACGGTATAGGACAATGGCGCCTGACCATCTTTTGCCGTGATATTTGGCGCCCCCCCGGGCGCTTCGCTGTTATGCGACCCCATATCTCACCCCAGCACGCAATATGCGCCATCGCCGCCAAGGTGCAAGGGCTATGCTTAACGGAATATCACTTTCCGTCCTGTCCGGAGACGATGGAACGGGACGTCTCATAAAAATGACCCGGCAGTTTTCACCGCCGGGTCAGGAAAAGGTCTCGTCAGCCAAATGGCCTAGAGCCTTCGGGTCGCAGGACTCTCTTACGTCCGAATCGGGGAAATTTTATTGGATGGATCGGACATTAGCCGGACCAAAACGGGACGAATCCCAATGAATCTTGTTAAGAAATGACGATCCTTCCCTACTGTTGCCGCGTTGCAACAGCGACTCGACGTCGGCCTTCCGCGCTGGCATAGCGCCGCCATGTCCTACAGCCTGATCCGCCCCCTGTTTTTCGCGCT
Source organism: Sphingobium sp. SJ10-10 (assembly GCF_036038995.2). NCBI lineage: Bacteria > Pseudomonadati > Pseudomonadota > Alphaproteobacteria > Sphingomonadales > Sphingobiaceae > Sphingobium > Sphingobium sp. SJ10-10. The sequence goes on along the minus strand of NZ_CP158132.1, from coordinate 2,851,260 downwards.
GGAAGCCGAGCGCGCCCATCATCTCTCCATCAAATTGCTGCGTCTGATGCCGGTGCCTCCCGCGCTGAAACCCGATTCGATGCTGGCGCAGACGGTGGCGGGAATCGCCTTTCCCAATCCGGTCGGTCTGGCGGCGGGTTATGACAAGGAAGGGCTGGTCGCGCACAAGATGCACGGGCTGGGCTTCGGCTTTGCCGAACTGGGGACGCTGACCCCGCTGCCGCAGCCGGGCAATCCGCTGCCCCGGCTGTTCCGGCTGGTCGAGGACCGGGCGGTGATCAACCGCATGGGCTTCAACAATGGCGGCCAGGCGGCGGCGGCGGAGCGGATCGCGAAGCGCAAGCGGCCAGGCGGTCCGGTCATCGGCATCAATATCGGCGCCAACAAGGATGCCGCCGACCGAAGCGCGGATTATGCCACGGGCGTGATCTGCATGGCGCCGCTGGCCGATTATCTGACGGTCAACATCTCCTCCCCCAATACGCCGGGGCTGCGCGCCTTGCAGGATCGGGCCGCGCTGGACCAGTTGCTGGGCGCGGTCATGGCGGCGCGGGGATCGAATCGCACTCCCATTTTCCTGAAGGTCGCCCCCGATCTGGAACCAGCCGATGTCGAGGATATCGCCGCCGCCTGTCTCGACCACCGGATCGACGCGCTGATCGTTTCCAACACCACCATTTCCCGGCCTTCGCTGCGATCCGCGCAGGCTGGTGAGGCGGGCGGCCTGTCGGGCGCGCCGCTGCACGATCTGGCGCTGCAAAGACTGCGCGACTTCCGCCGGGCGCTAGGCACGCGCCTGCCGCTGATCGGCGTAGGGGGCATCGCCAATGCGGAGCAGGCCTATGCCCGCATCCGTGCCGGGGCGAGCCTGATCCAGCTCTACAGCGCGCTGGTCTATGAGGGGCCTTATCTCGCCAAGCGGATCAATGCGGGCCTGAAAGCGCTGATGGCGCGTGACGGGGTCAGGAATATCAGCGAGATAGTGGGTATCGACGCCTGATCCGTCATATGGGTTGCAGACCGCAACGCAGCGATTAGGATGCCGGACATGACTTCTCGCCTTTTCGGCCTGCTGGCTCCCTTCACCCTTTACGCCCTCATTCCTGCGCCACTCGCGGCGCGGGAGCCGGTTTCGGTCAACGTCACCGTCTCCGCCGCCGATCCCCGCGCCGCCGAGGCCGGGCAGGAAATATTGCGCAGGGGCGGCAGCGCCACCGACGCCGCCATCGCCATGATGCTGACGCTCAATGTCGTCGAACCGCATAATAGCGGCATCGGCGGCGGCGGCTTCCTGATGCATCATGACGGGCGGACCGGCGTGCTGGATTCGATCGACGGGCGGGAGACGGCCCCGGCGGCGGCGCGGCCCGACCGTTTCATGGGTGCGGACGGCCAACCCCTGCCCTTCCGCGAAGCATGGCCGGGCGGCTATTCCGTCGGCGTGCCGGGCAATTTGCGGCTGGCCTGGGACGCGCATCGCAAATGGGGCAAGCTGCCCTGGGCCGAGCTGTTCCAGCCCGCCATCCGCTTTGCCGAACAGGGGTTCGAACTGCGCCAGCGGCTCGACACGGCGATGAAGGCGGTGGCGCCGGTCTGGGCGGACTTTCCCGAAATCCAGAAATATTTCTGGATCGACGGCAAGCCCGCGCCGATGGGCACGATCCTCAAGAACCCGCCTCTCGCCGCACTGTTCAAGCGAATCGCAGCGGAGGGGCCGGACGCCTTCTATCTGGGCGACAATGCCAGGGCGATTGCCGAAACCGTCAGCAACGCGCCGAAAAATCCGGTGCCGATGACGGAGGCCGACCTCGCCGGCTATCAGGCCAAGCCGCGCAAGCCGGTTTGCGGTCCTTATCGCATCTATACGGTCTGCGGCATGGGTCCGGCTTCGGCGGGTGGGATCACCGTTTTGCAGGTGCTGGGCATGGTCGAGCGATTCCCGTTGGCGCAATGGGGCAAGGACGATCCCCGGTCCTGGCATGTGATCGGGGAGGCAATGCAACTCGCTTATGCCGATCGCGACACTTATCTGGGCGATCCCGAGTTCGTGTCGGTGCCGATCGCCGGGTTAATCGACCCCGCCTATCTCAAGCAGCGATCGGCGTTGATTTCCATGGGCAAGGCGCTGGGCGACTATCGCCCCGGCATTCCGCGGGGCGCGGGGAAGCGCACCGCCGCCCTGCCACAGCCGGAATCGGGCACCAGCCATTTCGTCGCGGTGGACCGCAATGGCGATATCGCCGCCTGGACCTCCACCATCGAAAGCTTCTTCGGCAGCCAGCTTGTGGCCAATGGCGTGATCCTGAACAATGAGCTGACCGATTTCAGCTTCACGCCCGAAAAGGACGGCGCACCCGTCGCCAACCGGGTCGAGCCGGGCAAGCGACCGCTGTCGTCCATGTCGCCCACCATCGTCTATGACGCGGCGGGGACGCCCATCTTCACCGTCGGCGCGGCGGGGGGAAAGACCATCATCATGCAGGTCGCAAAGGCGCTGATCGCGCATTTCGACTGGGGGCTGTCCGCGCAGGATTCGATCGCGCTGGGGTTCGAATTCTTCGACAAGGACGGGCTAGTGCTGGAACAGGGCACGTCGCTGGAGGCGATGAAGGCGCCGCTGGAGAAGCTGGGGCACAAGGTATCGATCAACCGCTTCGGCCTGAAGGCCAATGCGGCGGAGCGAAGAGCGGACGGCCATTGGGTCGGCGGCGCCGATCCGCGCAGTCCGGGTGTGTCGTTACAGGAGTGAAGCGTCTTGGCGGGTCATGTTCCTGCGAAGGCAGGAACACGGCAATGCTTCACCCCTTCAAATCCAGCCCGGCGACATTGAACTGGAATGGGAAAGTCTTGTCCTTCGGTCCCACCACCAGATTCACTTTGATCGTCTTACTGTCCTTGATCGCGCCATAGGCTCCGGCTGCGGGCAGGACTTCGATGCCGTCCTTATTATCCGTCATCCGTCCCTTCCATTCATGCGTCTTGCCGTCATCCGTGGTGGCCGTGACGCTGCAATCGGACAGGTCGCAGATAAAAGGCGCGCCGACCAGTTTGACGGTGACGTCCGCCTCTCCCTTTTCCATCGGCTGGACCAGCAGGACGGAAAAAGTGTCCGCCGCCGTCATGGTCTGGACCGTGTTGGCGCTGCCGATATAGGCGACCTTGACCTTTCCATGCTCGCCGCTCTCATATTTCCAGACCTGCCCGATCTGGTCGCGCTGGGTCGGCGCCTTGTCCTCCGGCGAGGAGCAGGCAGCGACCAGTCCCACGGCGGCCAGTGCCCAGAGGGTGCGCATCTTTTCTCTCCTATCCCGTCGTCATTACGGGAGGAGAACGCATCAGCCGGGCCCGGTTTCCCTCGGTTCAGCTATAGCGCGAGGCAGTTTCCCGGATCAGCGCGATCATGTTGGGAATACCCTGCGTCCGGTTGGAGCTGAGCTGGTTGCGAAGATCGAAGGGCGAAAGCGCAGATTCGATGTCGGTCGCGGCGATCGCGGCGGGCGACCGGTCCTGCACCGTCAGCAGCACCAGCGCGATGATCCCCTTGGTGATCGCGGCGTTGCTGTCGGCCAGGAAATGGAGCCGCCCGTCTTCAAGCACGGTCGGATAGACCCACACCGCCGCCGAACAGCCCCTGACCAGCGTCGCATCGGCCTTGAGCGCGTCGGGCATGGGTTCCAGCGCCCTGCCAAGATCGATCAGCAGCCGATAGCGGTCGTCGGCATCGAGAAATTCATATTCTTCGTAAAGATCGGCAAGGACGGCGTGATCGGTCATAGCCGCCATATAGGAAGAAAAGCGGCGGAAGAAAGCCGCTTTTCCTCCTTCGAAGCATTAGAGGTCCACGCCCGCGGCGATGGCTTCCAGCTTGCGGATGCGTTCCTTGAGGTCCGCCACCTCGATCCGCGTGGCGGCCGATGGCGGCGCGGTTTCATCCGACCGCCGCGCCAGTTCCGCGCGCTTGAGGTCCAGCCAGCCGTTCCAGCCCCGCAGGGTGGTCATGGCGACGATGACGAGTCCCGACAAACCCGCCACCGCCAATGTCAGAGTGATAAGGGGGTCCTGCATATTGTCCTCCCTAAGGCATGTTTCCTTCAGGCCGCGTCAGTCGCGGTCCCTGAGCTTGTCGAATTCCCGCTCCAGCGCGGTGGAACTGTCGGTCGCCAGCCGTTCCAGCACGGCGACGCGATCCTTGAGCGCCTTCACCTCCGCCTGCAGCCGTTCCGCTTCCGGATCGGGGCCGCGGGACACGAAGTCTTCGCCCTTGTGCCGGCGCACGACGCCATATTTGGCGCGGACGACGCTGGCGATGGCGGTGATCGCGACGATGGCGACGACCATTTCGAACGGATTCATCTGTCTGTCTCCCTTGCTCCGCCTCGGCGCGCCCAAGGCGGCAAGCTGTGCGGCAACCGATGCGGCGCCTTCAGCTTTTCGTTTTCATGAGGTCTCGCAGCCTGGTTTCGACCGGCGCCGCTATCGGTTCGATGAACGGCGTCCCCCTGCGCTCAGCGCAGGCTGTCGATCTCGTCGGCCAGGCGCGTGTTGCGGCTGGTATAATAGGTTTCGATGTCGGCCAGGCGCCGGTCGATGTCGCGGAACTTGGACCGCACATCGCGGGTGGAGCGCGCCGGGTTGGTGCGCACGCCCTGCCAGAATTTCTCGTCATCCCGGTCCGCATAAAGGCCCAGCGGCTTGTTCTCGGCAAAATAGGCGACGACGAAATAGGCGATCAGCGTCCAGGGAAAGGCCCCCATCAGCGTCACCAGCACCGCGCCGACCCGGACCCACAGTACGTCGATCCCCGTATAGTCGGCAATGCCGGCACACACGCCCATCCACTTGCCATTCTGCTTGTCGAGATAGAATTTGGTGCGACGGGCAGCCATTTCAGTTCCTCCGGTCGGGATGTTGGCGGTCGAATTCATAGCCATCGTCCTGCGAGGGACGGGCGGGGCGGAAATCAGGATTGTCGGCGGCGACGATCCGTTCGACCGTCTGCAACCGCTCCTCCAGCCGCCGGGCGAGCAGATGAAGATCGTCCAGCAGTTTCTCGTCCTCATCGGTGATCTTGGGGGCCTGCTTCCATTTGGTGACATAGTGGAAGATCAGCCAGGGCATGCCGATGAACAGCATGCCGCAGATCATGATGGGCAGGAACACGTCCTCCATGCGTCACTCTCCCTTTTGCATGCTGGCCTTGAGCGCGGCGAGTTCGGCATCGACCTTGTCCGACGCCCTCAGCTCGGCAATCTCTTCCTCCAGCGTCTTGGGCTGCTGGCCCAAAGTTACGGCATCGGCGCGGCCTTCGGCCATGTCCACGCGGCGCTCCAGCATGTCGAAGCGGGCGAAGGCGTCATTCACCTTCTCGCCGGCATAGGCTTCGCGGACGCGCAGCCGATTCTGGGCGCTTTCCATGCGGGTCACAAGGCTGTTCTGGCGGGCGCGGGCCTCGCGCAGCTTGGCCTGAAGCTTGGCGATATCCTCTTCCGAGGCGCGCAGCGCTTCGTCCAGCACCTCGATCTCATGGGAAAGCTGTTCCGCCATGTCGGCCGCCTTCTGCTTTTCGACCAGCGCGGCCTTGGCAAGATCCTCGCGATCCTTGCTGAGCGCGAGCTGGGCCTTTTCCGTCCAGCTATCCTGCAAGCCCTGGAGCCTGGCGATATGACGCCGCATTTCCTTCTGGTCGGCGATGGTGCGGGCGGCGGAGGCGCGCACCTCGACCAGCGTCTCCTCCATTTCGAGGATGATCATGCGGATCATCTTCGCCGGGTCTTCCGCCTTGTCGAGCAGGTCAGTGACATTGGCGGCGATGATGTCGCGGGTGCGGGAGAAAATACCCATTTGAACTTCACTCCTGGTACGACTTGTTTGGGTGCGGCCTTACGCCAGATAATGCGTGGCCGCGGGGCATTCAGGGTTCGCGAGCAGGGGCATTTCGCTGGCGCGGGCCGGGCCGACCGCCGAAAGGATCAGGGTCGATCCGAACAGGACGGAGGCGATGACGACGGACAGGAACTGGCCGATTTCGCGAACGCTGTTGCTTTGCTTTTCCATGGTAAACTCCTGAACCTTGGCCTTCATTGACGTGCCGCTTGATGGGTCAGCGGCTTCGCTTTCCGACTTTGCAGGAGGCATGCCAATTTTCGAAAATGGTGGAATTGCGCCGTTTTTTACGGTCGTCCAAGAATAGTTCTTGCCGAAAGGTGGGAAATTTCACCATAAGTTGGGGCATGGAGAAAAACACCCAGTTCGTCGGCCAGTCGCTGGCCTTTCTGGATGCGGTCGAGCAGGCCGGGCGGGCGGCGGAACTCAACCGGCCGATCCTGGTGATCGGGGAACGCGGCACCGGCAAGGAACTGATTGCAGAGCGCCTCCACCGCCTGTCGCCGCGCTGGGACGGGCCGCTGATCATCATGAACTGCGCCGCCCTGCCGGAAACGCTGATCGAGGCGGAACTGTTCGGGCATGAGCAGGGGGCCTTCACCGGCGCGGCGCGGACACGGGCCGGGCGGTTCGAGGAAGCCGATGGCGGCACACTGTTCCTGGACGAACTAGGCACTCTGTCGATGGCGGCGCAGGAGCGGCTGCTGCGCGTGATCGAATATGGGGAGGTCACGCGGATCGGGGCATCAAAGCCGCTGACCGTGGATGTGCGGATCGTGGCGGCGACCAATGAGGATTTGCCTGCCGCCGCCGATGCCGGGCGGTTCCGGCCCGATCTGCTGGACCGGCTGAGTTTCGAGGTGATCACCTTGCCCCCGCTGCGAGGGCGGGAGGGGGATGTCCCGGTGCTGGCCGATCATTTCGGGCGGCGCATGGCGGCGGAGATCGCCTGGCCGCAATGGCCCGGCTTTTCCGCCGCCTGCATGGCCGAGCTGGAGGCGCATGACTGGCCCGGTAATGTGCGCGAATTGCGCAATGTGGTGGAGCGGGCCGTCTACCGCTGGAACGACCCGGCCCGGCCGATCGCGGCGATCGTGTTCGATCCCTTCGCCTCGCCCTGGAAGCCCAAGCCGCTGATGCCTGCCAGGGCGCCTGCGGAGACGGCGCCGTCAGCCGCGCCCGTAGCGAATGGCCATGACGCGATCACCGACCTCAAATACGCCGTGGATGCGCATGAGGCGGCGATCGTGCGGGCGGCGCTGGAGCGCTATCGCTACAACCAGCGCGCGACCGCCAAGGGCCTGGGCCTTACCTATGACCAGCTTCGCCATTGCATGAAGAAGCATGGGTTGAGCGCGGGGTAGGTTGACCCCTTATTCCGTCATCCCCGCGAAAGCGGGGATGACGATGGGGGATCAACGCGTCGGCACAGGTTCCGTGCCGGAATAATCATAGAAACCCTTGCCCGTCTTGCGGCCCAGCCAGCCCGCCTCAACATATTTCACCAACAACGGCGCAGGGCGATATTTCGGGTCGCCGGTCGTGTTCTGAAGCACCTTGCAGATCTCCAGACAGGTATCGAGACCGATGAAATCCGCCAGCGTCAGCGGCCCCATCGGATGGTTGAGGCCCAGCATCACGCCCTTGTCGATATCGACCACGCTACCCACGCCCTCGCCCAGCGCGAAGATCGCTTCGTTGAGCATCGGCAAAAGGATACGGTTCACCACGAAGCCCGGCGCGTCGAAGGCATGGACCACCTGCTTGCCCAGGCTTGCGGCGAAGCGCTCGACCGCCGCCACGGTTTCAGCGCTGGTGGCAAGGCCCCGGATGACCTCGACCAACGCCATCATCGGCACGGGATTGAAGAAATGCACGCCCACGAAGCGGCCCGCATCCGGCGCCGCCTGCGCCAGCCGGGTGATCGGAATGGAGGAGGTGTTCGACGCCAGAATCGCATCGTCCGCCAGCAATGCGCCGACATTGGCGAAGATGGCGCGCTTGATTTCTTCGCGTTCGGTCGCTGCCTCAATCACCAATTGGCAGGCCGCCAGCGGCGCGACTTCGCCCACCGGCGTGATCCGGGCTATGGCGGCGTCGGCGTCAACCTGCGCCAGCTTGCCCTTTTCCACCGCCTTGGCGAACTGGCGGATGATGCCGTCGCGGCCCTTCTGCGCACGGGGCAGGTCTACGTCGGACAGGATCACTTCATAGCCCGCCTGCGCCGCCACCTGCGCGATGCCCGCGCCCATCTGGCCCGCGCCGATCACGCCCACGGTCCGAATATCCGTCATTGCTGAAACCCTCCTGCACTGAATCGCTCGTCGCCAGCCCCCGTAGCGCCATGACAGGCAGGCCGCCAGAGCTTGCGGGCCGGGCGAAAGCGGACGGAAAGCCCCAGACGGTCGGCGGAGCGCTTTTCTTTCCGTCATTTCCGGCTTTGCGCCGCGCCTGCTTGATGGTTAAAAGCCCCGGCATGTCCGTTTCAGACCTGCTGCCCGCGCCGGCGACCGGAAGGTTCATCGCCGCCGTGCATCATTTTCCATTGCGCGTCTATTTCGAGGATACGGATCTGTCCGGTCTCGTCTACCACGCCAATTATCTGCGCTATATGGAGCGGGCGCGGTCGGACATGCTGCGCATCGCCGGGATCGACCAGCGCGGCAATCTGGAGGAGGGAGAGGGCGTCTATGCCGTCACCGACCTGCAACTCCACTATCGCCGCCCCGCGCGGCTGGACGACGTCCTGATGGTGGTGAGCCGCGTGACGAAGGTCGGCGCGGCTTCATGTTCCATTCATCAGACGGTCATGCGCGATGAGGAATTACTGACGCAAGGCACGGTTTCCGTCGCCTTTCTGACACCCCAGGGCCGCCCCCGCCGGCAACCCAAGCCCTGGATCGACATTTTCAGCCGTTTGATGAGAGGGGAAGACATCAACCCATGAGCCTTTCGATGCCCGACGTTGGCCTTGCTGTCGGCACCGCCGCGCAAGCCGCCACCATTTCGCCGCTGAACCTGTTTCTTCAGGCCGACATCGTCGTGAAGGTGGTGATGCTGGGCCTGCTGCTGGCCAGCATCTGGACCTGGGCGATGATCATCGGCTTCAGCTTCACGCTGCGCAAGGCCAGCAGGCAGAGCGCCGCCTTCGAACGCGATTTCTGGAAGGCGGAGGATATCGACCGCTTCTACGAAGCGCGCGGCAAGTCCGAATTTCCCGCCGCCAAGGTGATGGCCGCAGGCGTCACCGAATGGCGCCGCTCGACCGCGCAGAAGGTGATCGACCGCGACGGAACGCGCGACCGCCTGTCCACCGCCATGACCAGCACCATCGGCGCGGAGGTCGACCGGCTGTCGGATCGGCTCAATATCCTCGCCACCATCGGATCGGTCGCGCCGTTCGTCGGGCTGTTCGGCACAGTCTGGGGCATCATGCGCGCCTTCACCAGCATCGCAGCGGAGCAGAACAGCAGCCTCGCGGTCGTGGCGCCGGGCATTGCGGAGGCATTGTTCGCCACCGCCATCGGCCTGTTCGCAGCGATCCCGGCGGTGATTGCCTATAATCGGTTCAGCCATGGCATCAACCGGATGGAGGCCGGGCTGACGCGCTTTGCCGACAATTTCTATTCGACGCTCAGCCGCGAGTTGGAGGCGCAGCGGTGAGTCATATCCTCCTTCCGTTCGCCCTGAGCTTGTCGAAGGGTTGTACTTCTCTTCAAAGGAAAGACAGGGCTTCGACAGGCTCAGCCCGAACGGGGATAGCTAAGGTCCGCCGTTTCGGAGGACGTGCCTGATGGCCATGTCCGGACCGCCCTCCGGTCGCCGGGGCCGCCATCGCGCGCCCATGGCGGACATCAATGTCACGCCGCTGGTCGACGTCATGCTGGTGCTGCTGATCATCTTCATGGTGACGGCGCCGCTGCTGGTGACGGGCGTGCCGGTGAACCTGCCCGAAACCCGCGCCAAGGGGCTGGATCAGGACCAGAAGCCCACCGTCGTCTCCATCGACCGCGACGGCGGCGTCTTCATCGACGATGCGCAGATCAGCGATGCCGAACTGCCGGACCGGCTGGCCGAGATCATGTCCGCCAATGCGGGCAAGGACCCGCCGCCGCAGATCTTCCTGCGCGCCGACAAGGGGCTGGACTATGGGCGGGTGATGCTGGTCATGGGCGAGCTGAACCGGGCGGGGCTGAACAAGGTCGCGCTGGTCAGCACCGGCACCGAGGACGGGTCCGCTGTCAGCAGCGGTTCAGAATAGGGGCCATAGGTCTTGCCCATGGATCGCGCGGAGAAAATCGGCCTTGGCGTGGCGACGGCGGGACATGTCCTGCTGTTCGGCCTGCTCTCGTCCGGCTTTCTGGCCACCCCCAATCCCCTGAAGCTCAATTCGCCGCCGATGGACGTCAGCCTGGTGGACGAGGTCGCGCTGAAATCCATGGCACCGCAGGTCTCGACCCAGCCGCCGCCGCCCAGCGTCGCGCCGGAACAAGGCCCGACCGAGGATGCCTCACCCGCGCCCGCGCCGGAACCAGCACCCCAGCCCGAACCAACCCCGGCGCCGCCCGCGCCACCCAAGCCGGTGGCGAAGCCTGCGCCACCCAAACCCACGCCCGCGCCGCCGAAGAAGGACGTGCCCGCAGCCAAGCCCAAGCCGAAACCCGCGCCCGAAAAGCCAAAGCCCGCTGCCGCCGCGCCCGCCAAGGCATCGCAAAAGCCAGCGGCCAAGCCGAAACCCGACTCTCCAGCCCGCGCTTCGGGTCAGGGCAAGGTGGACAAGCCCAAGGGCTCGCTGCTGGGCAAGGATTTCCTCAAGGGCATCAACGCGGAGGATGACGCGCCGCGCAAGTCCGCGCCGCCGCCCGCCGCCGCCATGGGTCCGGCGCAGAAGGCCGCGCTGGACGCGGAAATCCGCCGCCAGCTCAAGCCCTATTGGAAATCCCCGAGCGGCGCGGATATCGAACAGCTCCGCACCTTCGTCGACGTGCAGCTTGCCCGCGACGGATCACTGGCGGGCCAGCCGCAGGTCGTGAACACGACCGGCATCACCGCCAGCAACCGCGCGCAGGTGACGCTGCATCAGGAACTGGCGGTAAAGGCGATCCGCCTCGCCGCGCCTTTCAAGCTGCCGCCCGATCTTTATGATGGCTGGAAATCCCTCCGCATCTCCTTCGACAAGAGGCTATCGCAATGACGCCACCCTTCATGACCGGAAAGGCTCGGGCCGCATTTGGGGCCACGCTGGGGGCGCTGCTGCTGGCGTTCGCGCCCGCCGTTTCGGCACAGCTCAGCGTCGACGTGACGGACGAATCCTCCTCCAACCTCAAGATCGTCGTCCCCGCGCTGCCCGCGCAGGCGGAAGTCTCGACGCCCGCAGGCGGCTCGACCGAACTGGGCCGCAAGATCGCGGAAGTGATCGCCGCCGACCTCAAGGGGTCGGGCCTGTTCGATCCCTCCGGCCCCAACGGCATCCCGACCATCGCCTTTCCCGAAGTCACCAGTCCCGCCTATGACAAATGGGGCGCCTATCAGGCGCTGGTGCAGGGTTTCGTGCGCACCACGGGCGGCGAGGCGGACATCACCGTCGGCTGCTATCTCTACGACGTGGCGCTGAAGCAGGAATTGACGCGGCAGGGCTATGTCGTCGCCCCCCGCGACTGGCGCCGGGCCGCGCATAAATGCGCCGACGCCATCTATGCGCGGCTGTCGGGCGAAAGCCCCTTCTTCGACAGCCGCATCGCCTATATCGCGGAAAGCGGCCCCAAGGGGAACCGCACCAAGCGCCTCGCCATCATGGATTCGGACGGCGCCAACCACCGCTTCATCACCAACGGCCAGTCGATCGCGCTGACCCCGCGCTTCGCGCCCGATTACAAGTCGATCGTCTATGTGAGCTACCTGAACAACCGGGTGCGTATCTACATTTACGACATCGGCACCGGACGGCAGCGGCTGGTGACGGAGAGCAACAATCCGACCTTCGCGCCGCGCTGGTCGCCCGACGGACGCAACATCCTCTTCTCCATGGCGATCGCGGGCAATACCGACGTGTACCGCGTCTCCGCCACCGGCGGCGCGCCGGTCCGACTGACCACCGCGCCGGGCATCGATGTCGGCGGCAGCTATTCGCCCGACGGCCGCCAGATCGTGTTCGAAAGCGACCGTTCCGGCAGCCAGCAGGTCTATGTCATGAACGCCGACGGTTCGGGCCAGCGCCGGATCAGCCATGGCGGCGGCCGCTACGCGACGCCCGAATGGAGCCCCCGCGGCGACCTGATCGCCTTCACCAAGATTTCGGGCGAATTCAAGATCGCGGTGATGACGCCCACGGGCGACAATGAGCGCATCCTGACCAATGGCTGGCAGGACGAGCAACCGAGCTGGTCGCCCAATGGCCGCGTGCTGCAATTTTTCCGCACCACGCCGGGCCGCGACGGCAACAGCCAGGTGTGGCAGGTCGACCTGACCGGCGTGAACGAGCGGCGGATACCCACGCCCTTGAGCGGCTCCGACCCGGCCTGGGGTCCGCTACTGCCTTAATCTGCATCATGATCGGAACCGAATCGTCCCGACTGCGTAACGACTTTTAGAAAATGTTGAGGAGCAACCCGATGAAACTTTCCCGCACCTTGCTGGTGGCGACCGCCATCGTAGCTCTCGCCGCCTGCTCCAAGAAGCCGCCGAAAGAATTGCCGCCCGCACCCGGTGGCGACACATCGGCTTCCACGGGCCCGACCGCGCCCTCTGGCCCGGTCAAGGGCAGCCAGGAGGATTTCGTCGCCTCGGTATCGTCGGACCGCATCCTGTTCGGCACCGACCAATATGATGTCGACGCGCAGGACCAGCAAATCCTGCAAAGCCAGGCCGCCTGGCTGCAACAGAACCCCAATGTCCGCGTGACCATCGAAGGGCATTGCGACGAGCGCGGCACCCGCGATTACAATATCGCGCTGGGTGAGCGCCGCGCCAATGCGGCGAAGAATTATCTCGCATCGCTCGGCATCGACGCCGGCCGCATCACCACCGTCAGCTATGGCAAGGAACGCCCTGCCGCGCTGGGATCGGACGAAACGGCCTGGGCGCAGAACCGCCGCGCAGTGACGGTCACCGTCCAATATTGATCATGTGAAGCTTTTGGGTCGCACCTGTGCTTCATGACCCGCCGGTCGTTCGGCCGGCGGGTCTTTTCTTTTCCCGCCGACAGATTCTCAGGCCGGGGGAAGACTTTTGCTTGCCGCCCGCCTTGGTGAAGCGGACTGCCTAACGAGCGCCGTCATCCTTCCGCGACCACCCGCCCCCAAGCGCCAGGAAGATCGCGATCTGATCCTGCACCAGTTGCACCCGCGCCGCCGCAGCCGACGCCTCCGCACCCGCCAGCGACCGCTGCGCGTCCAGCAAGGACAGGAAATCCCCGCGCCCGAAGCGGAATAGCTTGCCCGCTTGGACCCCCGACACCCCCGCGCTGTCCCGCGCCCGGTCGAGCGCTGCCGCCTGCTCGGCATGGCGGCGGTAGCTTTCCAGCGCCGTCTCCGTCTGCCGCAAAGCCTCCAGCACCGTCCCGTCGAAGCGCGCCAGATCGGCCTGCACCTGCGCATCGGCCTGCGCGATCCGCGCCTTCACCACTGGCCGGTTAGGGAAACTCCAGCTTAGCAGCGGCCCCAGACTCATGCCGAAGCTCGTCCCCGAACCGAAGCTTTTCAGCGGCCCGCCCAGCCCCAGCGATCCGCCGATGCTGATCTGCGGATAAAGGTCCGCCGTCGCCACCCCGACGCGGGCGGTATCGGCGGCGATCTCTCGTTCCGCCTGCCTGATATCGGGCCGCCGCCGGATAAGCGCCGCGCCGTCGCCCACCGGCAGCGGCGCATGCAGCACCGGCAGGGTCGCGCAACCCTCCACCTCCTTCGGATAATCCGCCGGCGCCCGCCCCAGCAGCGTCGCCAGCAGGTACAACCCGCTCTGTCGCTGCGCCTCGAAAGCGGGCAGGCTCGCCTCGCTGGCATCGACGGCCGCCCGCGCCCGGCTGACGTCGAACGCCGTGCCGCGTCCGCCCTTGAACAATCGCTGCGTGGCGTTGAGCGTCTCGCGCTGCAAGGCGACCACCCGGCGGTTGACGGCCAGCGAATAATTGGCCGCGCAGACCTGCGCATAGGCCTTGGCCGTGGCCGCCGCGACGCTGACGCGCGCATAGTCGCGCGCTGCCACGACCGTTTCCAGATCGGCGGTGCTCGCCTCGATCGCGCGCTTGATCCGACCGTTCAGATCGAGCGGATAGGAGGCGCCGAGGCCCAGATCATAGCCGACCACGCCCGGCAAGCTCTCGCCCGTGCCCGAAGGCCGCGCCAGCGACACACCGCCGCTGATCGCCGTGCCGATCGTCCGCCCCGCCTCCGCCTCGCGCAGCACGGCTTCCGCCGCGATCAAATTCGCGTCGGCCACGCGTAGGTCGGTATTGGCTGACAGGGCCTGCTCGACCAGCGCGTCCAGCCTGGGATCATCATAAAGCCGCCACCAATGGTCGGGCAGCTCGGCATTGCTGAAACCCGCCCCCTGCGCCGACAGGAAGGCGCCCTGCGCACCCGGAGCCGTCGCGGCCGATTGTTCCGGCGGCCGGTAATCCGGTCCCGCCGTCGCGCAGGCCGCCAGCGCCAAAGCCAGCAAGGGCGTCCAGCCCCTCTTACGCATGGTGGCAAGCCCCCGGCTTCGCGCCCTTCCTCGCCGGTTCGATCGTCACCGTGGCGGTGCGCCCGGCAATCAGCTTCACCTCCGCAGGCACTTTGGTCAGTTTCACCCGCACCGGAATGCGCTGGGCCAGGCGCACCCAGGAAAAGGTCGGCTCGACCGTCGGCAGCAGATTGCCGCTGTCGCTCCGGCTCGAATCATTGATGCCATAGGCGATGCTGTCGACCCGGCCATGCAGGTCCTCCGCCTCGCCCATCAGCCTTACCGTCACCGGCGCGCCGATGCATACGAGCGGCAGCTTGGTTTCCTCGAAATAGCCCTCGACGCGCAGGCTGTCGCGGTCGACCAGCGCCATGGCCTGCTGCCCCGCCGCGACGAAATCGCCCGGATGCAGGTCAAGATTCGTGACCACACCGTTGACCGACGCCACCACCTGCGTGCGCTTCAGGTTGAGCGCAGCGGCGTCCCGGGCGCTCATCGCCTCGGCCAGCGCAGCCTCCGCCGTCGCCACCCGCGCGACATTCTGCTCATGCGCTTCCTTCGCGACGAGGTCGCCCAGCGCGACGTCGCGTGTCGCCTCCCGCCGCGCCTGGCCCAATGTCGCCTTGGCGCTGGCGATCCGCGCCTCGGCCTGCTCCAGCGCCAGCGCATAGCGCGGCCGGTCGATCACGAACAGCAGGTCGCCCGCCGTCACCGCCTGATTGTCATGCACCGCGACAGAGGTGACGAGGCCGCCGATATCGGGCGTCACCCGTACCACATCGGCGCGCACCCGCCCGTCGCGTGTCCAGGGGCTGCGCTCATAATGGTTCCACATCCACACCGCCACCAGCACGGCAATGATGACGATGACGATGGTGGCGGTGCTCCTGATCAGCTTGGCAGTAAGGCGGTTCATAGGCGGATTCCAAGGGTGGGAACGAGAATGGCGAGCGCGCCCAGCATCAGCACGAAAATGCTGAGGTCGACCGCCGCCCGATAGGCGAGAAAGCGATAAAGGCCGAAGGCGCCGATCAGCCGGGTCACGCCCCAGCTCAGGATCAGCGCGACCAGCGCCAGCAACAAAAGGGTCGGCACATAGACGCCGCCCAGGGCGATTTCTCCGGTCATGCGGCGACTCTCCGATAGCCTTCGCTCTCAGGGAACAGGTTGCGGCGCAGGCTGACCAGCCCGAGTATGGCTTCCCGCCTGATCGGAGCGCTGGGATTGCGCGCCAGATCGCTGATCGCCTGGTCGATATCGACCAGCAGGGCGGACCGGGCAGGCATGGGCGCATCCGGGTCCAACTCGCGATAATGCGTGCTGACGCCTGTCAGCACATCCGCCAGCGGCGCCGCTTCGTCGGCGGGCAGATCCAGCCGCAACTGCCGCAATTCGCCAATGGCGACACCCGTCCGCAGGTCGCGCAGCGCATCGTAAAGCGGCTGCCCGCTCTCGGACCGCGTCGCCGCCAGACGGGGTGCGAGCAGGGCGATGCGGTCCAGCATCCGGTTGATCCAGCCGCGCACATCGGGCGGCGTCATCAGCGTGGCGCGGTTGGCGATATCGTTCCACCCCGCGCGCACCGTGCGCCGGATCGCCCGTTCGACACCCGCCGACTGCAACAGCCCGGTCATGATGATCGCGAACCAGAGGCCGACCAACTGCGCCACCGTGCCGTTGGCATAGCTGGCAAAGGCATCCCTGTACCGATCCGACAGCAGCACCGGACTGCCCAGCCCCAGCAACGTGGGCAGCGCGATTCCGGCCCAACGGGGCGACGCCATCATCGTCCCCAGCAGCAGCAGCATCGGCGCATAGGCCGCCGCCAGCATGGCGAACCCGTCCAGACGCGGCATGATTACATAGCCATAGATCGCCCCCAGCAGCGAGGCGGCGATAGTGCCGATCATGAAGCCCTTGAGCGGCGCCAGCGGATTGTCGGATGCCGCGAACAGAGAGAGGAACACGCCCGCCAGCATCACCGCGCTGCCGCCGTCCTTCCAGCCACTGCCGATCCACAGCGCGCACCCCACGGCCACGGTGATGAAGGCGCCGAAGGCCCCACGCGCCGCCCCGGCATAATCCTTGTGCAATTCACGGTTGCGCCGCCCCTCCAGCAATTCACCGACGCGGGGGCTGACCGCCTCGCGCCTGTGCGTCACCATCTGGTCGTAAAGATCGCGGCAATCGCGATGCGCCGCGATCAGGGCGGACAATCGCGCAAACAGGCTGAGGCGCATCATGTCAGCCCAGTCCATCTCCGCCCGCGCCGCCGGCTCCAGCGCAGCGCAGTGGGCGATCAGCGCGTCCGCCGCCGCGGTGCGGGCGGCGATATCTTCGCCGGGGTCCACGATCCAGGCCCGCGCATCGGCTATCAGGCTTGCGACCTCATGCGGCACCTTTCCGCCGCTCGCCGCCTTCAGCATCGCCAGCCGGTCCTCCACCGCCGCGCCGAGCGGCAGCAGCAGGGAAAGCTGGTCCTGCATCGCCCGGACCGTGCGCACGCGGGGGGCCAGGCGGCTGATGTCGAAGGGCAGGTGCACCGACATCTGGTGCAACTCGGTAATGTCCTGCGCCAGGCGGCGGCGCTCCTGCTCCAACCCTTCGACCGGCTCCAGCGCAATGGCGTCATGCGACCAGCGCTCCGCATCGCGCAGCATCGCCTCCACCCGCGCCAGCAGCAAATTGGTGATGGAGCCGGGGAAAACCACGCCGTGGATCAGGCTGCCGCACAATATGCCGATGGTGATTTCCTGCACGCGCAATGTCGCCACGGTGAAGATGGTCTGCGGCGTGTCGACATCGGGAAAGACGATCAGGCAGGCGCTATAGCCCGCCAGCACGAACATATAGGATCGCGGCGTGCGGTCGAGCAGCGACACGAACACGCAGGCCGCCATCCACAGCGCCATGGCGAGCGACAGCAGTTCGGGCGCATTGACCAGCGGCGGCACGATGGCGACAGAAAAGATCGCGCCGGTCAACGTGCCGATGACGCGAAACACCGCCTTGGAAATCACCGCGCCGGCCAACGGCTGGGCGACGATATAGCTGGTCAAGAACGCCCAATAGGGCCGCTCCAGCCCGATGCTGAGCGCGACATAGAGCGCCAGCATCGCCGCCGCGAAGCATTTCAGGGAAAAGAGCGCGGCGGGCCCGCCGATGCGCTCGCCAAAGGCGTTCATCTCAACGCTCGCATGCCAAGCCACCCCACATCAGGCCACTCATCACGACTGCCCCCGCCGCTCGGCCATGCGCCGTTCCAGCAGGCTCAGCAGGTTGACGATGATCTCGATCGCGGCGTCGGGCACGCCATCCAGCAACTCGCGCCGCAAATTCCCCAACTTGGCTTCGATCTGCCCTACCAGTTCCTGACCCTCCGGCGTGAAGGCGACTCGGTTCGAGCGCCGATCATCCGGATTGGGCACGCGCTCGACAAGTCCCGCCGCCTGCAACTGGTCCAGCGTCCGCACCAGCGAGGGTTGGGTGATGCCCAGTTCCTCGGCCAGGTCGGCCTGCCGAATGTCCGGTCCCAGCCGGTCGAGATAGATCAGGCACCAGCCCGCGCTGTTCGAGACGCCGAATTCGGCCAGCGCCAGATCGGCCAATTGCCGCCACTGACGCGCCACCTGGGGCATTTTATGCGCCAAGACGCGCTTCAACTCCGATCGAGACATTTTTCTTAGATAGCTAACTAATGTCTTTCGTCAAGAGAGTCGTTGCAATTTGATACTGCATTTCCCCAAGTTACGAAAAAGGCCGGAGATTTTCCTGCCTCCAGCCCCATTACCCAACCGTCATTCCCGCGAAGGCGGGAATGACGAAGATGGGCAAATGTGATCCTCAGCCCCGGCGCGTGCCCGAAAAGCCCGCTGCGCCGAAAGCCCCAAGCTGCATCGTGCCGGTGATGCTGTCCCCGCTCACCTCAGCCTCGCATTCCAGCGTCATCGGCATGGGGATGGTCATGTTCATCTTCCAGCTCAGCTTGTTGCCTTCTACCTTGCCTTCAGCCACGTCGAGCGAGCCCATCATCCCCGCAAAGGTGCCGTGAAAGCTTTCGCCCGCGCTGATGACGGTCAGCACGCCATTCTGGTCGCCCATCGGGGTCTTCGCCACGCAATCATAGGCACCGTCCACTGCTGCCATAGCACTTCTCCTTTACGTAATCGTCAGTCGGCCAATGTGCCCATCTCGACGGGAAGGCCAACCGCGTCAAGCTGTGGTTTCACCAGTTTCGCATCGCCCACGACCACCCAGATCAGCCGGTCGGGATTGATCGCCTCCCGCGCCGCCTTATCGAGGTCGGTCGCCGTCATCGCCCGATAGACACCCGGCAGGCTGGCATAATAGTCGTCCGGCCGTCCCAGCATCCGGTTGCGCATCATCGCCCCCAGCAGGTCGGACGAGGTTTCGAAGCTGCCCGGCAGCGACAATATCTGGCTGTTGATCGTCTGGTTGCGTTCCGCCTCGGTCGTGCCCTTGGCCGTCAGGAAATCGCTGATGTCCTTGCGCGCGGCGACGATCGATTCGCCAGTCTTGTCGGTCTGCACCGGAGCATAGACCAGCAGCGGGATCGTCTCCTTGACGCCGGGAAGCGCGCTGCCCGCATAATAGGCCCAGCCCTTGCTCTCGCGCAGGTCCATGATCAGGCGGGAGGTCGAACTGCCGCCCAACACTTCATTGGCGGTCAGCAGCGTCACCGGATTGTCGGTGCCCGCCTTGTTGGTCAACAGGCCCGCCAGGATCATCGACTGCGGGCTTTGCGGCTTGTCGACCAGGATGATACGCGACGGGCGCATCATGCGGTCCATGCGGAACAGCTTGGCGCCCTTGGCGACCTTGGGCGCTTTCCAGTCCCCGAAGCGCTTTTCCAGCAGCGGCATCACATCGGCCAGCGTGGTATCGCCGGTCACGAAGATGGTCGCATTGTCGGGCCGCAGCCATTTGTCATGGAAGGCGACCAGATCGGCCCGCGTCACCGCCTTGACCCCGCTTTCCGTGCCGGAGCCTGTGAAGGGGATGCCATAGGGATGCGCCTGCCCATAGAGCAACGGCGGCAGCAGGCGCTGCGCGATCGGCATCGGCTCGGTCTTTTCCGCCGCGATCCGGGTGAGTACCTGCCCGCGCAGACGCTCCACCTCGGTCGGCGCGAAGGCCGGGTTGCGGATCACATCGGCCAGCAGGCCGAGCGACGCGTCCAGATTGGGCTTCAGCGCATAAAGGCCGACATTGGTGGCGTCCATGCCATTGCCCGCGCTGATCGAGGCGCCCAGCCGCTCCTGCTCCTCCGCGATCTGCACCGAGCTGCGCGTCTTCGTGCCTTCGTCCAGCAGCGCCGTGGTCAGCCCCGCCGTACCCAGCTTCGCCTTGTCATCGGCGGCATTGCCTGCGTCGAAGGAGACAGAAACCCGCACCACCGGCACCGTCGCCCGGCGCGCGAAGACGATGGGAATGCCGTTCTTCAACGTCGCATGCTCGACCGCCGGGAACTCCAGATCCTTGACCGGCTCGATCCCCGGTTCTGCGATCTTCGTTGGCGGCGGCGGGGTGGCGGCCACTGGAGCGGGCTTCTTGGGATCGCGGAAATAGGCGGGATGATGGATGGCGTTGCCCGCCAGCGCATTATCCTCCGCCGAACGTTCGCCCGGCGCCACGGTCAGGCGGAACACAGGCCTTCCCAGCCATTTGCGCGCAGCCTCGCTCACCGATTGCGGCGTGGCGGCGGCGGCGGCGGCCAAGTCCTTCTTATATTTGGCCGGATCGTTGGAATAGACGGCGCCCTCGGCCAGCGTCACCGCCTTGCCGCTGAAGCCTCCGACCTTCTCCAGTCCGCCGATGGTCCCCGAAAGCTGCTGCGTCGCGGCGCGCTGCACCTCGTCGGCGGACGGACCCTTGGCGAGATAATCGGCCAGGAGCTGGTCGAGCCGCTTGCCGACGGCCACCGGATCCTGTCCCGGCTTCACGTCCACGGTAATCTCCGCGAGCGAAAGCTTCTCAAACGGCTGGATGCTGGCCTTGACGCCGACCGCCACCTTCTCGTCCCGCACGAGAATATTGTCGAGCCGCGAGGATTTGAGGCCGCCGAACACCGCCATCGCCAGATTGAGCGGCGTCAGATCGTCCGAATTCACCCCCGGCACGATCCAGTTGCGGTAGAGCCGGGTCGCGGCGACATTGTCGTGCATCACCTTCTCGACATCTTGCCCAAGCGTCGGCACCGTCGCATCCACATCCTTGGGCGCGGGCCCGGCGGCGATATTGCCGAACCATTTTTCGACCTTGGCTTTGGCGGTCGGCACGTCGATGTCGCCCGCCAGCACCAGCACGGCGTTATTCGGGCCATAATGCGTCTTGAACCATGTCTGCACGTCGGCAAGGCTGGCTGCGTTCAAATCCGCCATCGAACCGATGGTCGAGTGGCGATAGGGGTGCCCGTCGGGCAGCATCGCGGCGAGTTGGGCATATTCGACCAGGCCATAGGGCTCATTCTCGCCCATGCGCTTTTCATTCTGGACGACGCTGCGCTGCGCATCGAGCTTGGTCTGGGTGACAGCGCCCAGCAGATGCCCCATCCGGTCGGACTCCAGGAACAACGCCCGGTCGAGCGCGCCGGTCGGCACCGTCTCGAAATAATTGGTGCGGTCGAACCAGGTCGTCCCGTTCCAGTCGGTCGCGCCGATATCCTCCAGCCGTCCGAAAAACGGCCCGTCGGCATTTTCAGAGCCGTAGAACATGAGATGCTCGAACAGATGAGCGAACCCGGTCTTGCCCACGGGTTCGAAACGCGAGCCGACATGATACCAGATCGACACCCCGACCACCGGCGCCTTGCGGTCGCTATGGACGATGACGCGCAGGCCGTTTTTCAGCGTGAATTCCTCATAGGGAATGTCCACCGCCGCCACCAGGCTGGAAAGCGGCGCGGGCGCGGCCACGCTGGCGGCCTTGGGCGCCGCCACCGCCTGCGCCGTCGGCATGAGGGCAAGCGAAGACAGGCCGAGCATCAGGGCTACCCGGCGAGAAAAATGGGAAAGAGTCATGGGCGCCTCATGATGGTCAATGGATTGGCCGGCAGCATAGCGAGGCGTTTTAGACGCGCAATACGCATGTGGGCAGAAGAGGCCGCTGGACAGGCGAAACCAGCGCGTTAGGCTCCCCTTCCAACCATAAAAGAGAGGTTTCGCATCCGATGCGCCTGCGCTCCTTTGCTTTCGCTTCCTCCCTCGCCCTTACGCTCGCCACCCCCAGCCTCGCCTCCGCCCAAGCCGCCCCCGCCATCACCGGAGAAGCCATCCGCGCCGATATCGGCTTTCTGGCCGACGACCTGCTGGAAGGACGGGACGCAGGCACGCGGGGCTATGACATCGCCGCCCGCTATGTCGCCGCGCGGTTCGAGACGCTGGGTCTGCAACAGGCCTTGCCGAATAGCTGGTATCAGCCCGTGACCCTCGCCGTCGCACGGCTCGACAAGGCGCCCCCCCCCTCGCTCACCATCGGCGGCAGGCGCTTCGCCAATGGCGATGATGTCGCGATCGGCGCCTTCGGCCGCGAACCACGGCAAAGCATCGAAGCCCAGGCGGTGTTCGTCGGCTTTGGCCTGAAATCGGATCGCGAGAAGATCAACGACTATGCGGGCCTAGACCTTAAGGGCAAGTTCGCGGTCGCGCTTTCGGGTTCCCCTGTCGGCATGCCGAGCGAGATCGGCGCGCATCTGGCCGCCGAAAAGTCATTGGCCGCGCAACAGGCGGGCGCCATCGGCCTGATCACCATCCCCAGCGCCAGCATGCTGGCCCGCACGCCCTGGGACAAGCTGCGTGAACGGGCGCAGAGCCCGATGGTGAGCTGGATCGACAAGTCCGGCCAGCCCTATGTCCGCACCCCTGCCATTCGCGGCACCGGCACTGTGACCGGGGCCGCCGCCGATGCCCTGCTGGCCGGATCGGGCAAGAGCCTCGCAATGATCCGCACCCAGGCCGAAAAGAAGGGCGCGCGGCCCAAGGGCTTCGCGCTCAAGCAAAGCATCCGCATCGACCGCGCCAGCTCCGTCGAGACGGCACCCAGCCGCAATGTGCTGGCGGTGCTGCCCGGCTCCGACCCGGCGCTTGCCCATGAATATGTGCTGCTGATGGCGCATCTCGACCATCTGGGGGTCAAGGAAGACACCAAGGGGCCGGACAAGGTCTATAATGGCGCGATGGACAATGCCTCGGGCGTGGCGACCATGCTGGCGGTGGCCAAGGCTTTCGCGGAAAGCGGCGAGCGGCCCAGGCGCTCCATCCTGTTCGCGGCGGTGACGGCGGAGGAGGACGGACTGCTCGGTTCGCAGTTCCTTGCCAAAAATCCGGTGCTGCCAGCAGGCGCCAAGCTGGTCGGCGTGGTCAATCTCGACATGCCGATCCTGACCTATGATTTTCAGGATGTGGTGGCGTTCGGCGCCGAACATTCGACCCTCGGTCCCATCGTTGCCAAGGCGGCCAGAGCGGAGGGTGTTTCGCTCTCGCCCGATCCGCTGCCCGCCGAGGGGCTGTTCACCCGATCCGACCATTATCGCTTCGTGCAGGAGGGGGTGCCTGCGGTGTTCCTGATGACCGGGTTCGCCGGACCGGGGAAGGAGGCCTTCGAGCATTTCCTCAAGACCGACTATCACCAGCCTTCCGACCAGATGAGCCTGCCCTTCCACTGGGAAGCCGCTGCCAAATTCGCCAAGGTGAACTATGCCATCGCCCGCGAGATTGCCGATGAACAGGAGGCGCCGCGCTGGTATAAGGGCGATTTCTTCGGGGCCGCCTTTGCACCGGATGCGCTCAAGGCGGTGAAGCCCTGATACACCACGTGCTCCTGCGAAGGTAGGAGCCCAGTCCCAAGGTTCGAACTGGATTCCTGCCTGCGCAGGAATACGGAGTATCAAGACCTAAGGATATTTGCGTAGGGCATCTTGTGTTGCTTTTATGCAACATTACATCGTGACCAGCTTCACGAAGGGGATATTATGAACCTCGAAAAATTCACTGACCGCGCCAAGGGCTTTCTCCAGTCGGCGCAGACTGTCGCGATCCGGATGAGCCATCAGCGCATCAGCCCGGAGCATCTGTTGAAGGCGCTGCTGGAGGACCAGCAGGGCATGGCGTCCGGCCTCATCAAGGCGGCGGGCGGCGACGCGAGCGTAGCACTGCGCGAAACCGATGCGGCGCTGGCCAAGGTGCCATCCGTGTCCGGCAGCGGCGCGCAGCAGACGCCCGGCCTGGACAATGACGCCGTGCGCGTGCTGGACAGTGCAGAGCAGGTGGCGACCAAGGCGGGCGACAGCTTCGTCACGGTCGAGCGGTTGCTGCTGGCGCTGACGCTCGCCACCACCACGGCGGCGGGCAAGGCGCTCAGCTCTGCGGGCGTGAAGGCCGAAGCGCTCAACGCCGCGATCAACAATCTGCGCGGCGGCCGCACCGCCGACACGGCGGGCGCGGAGGATCGCTATGACGCGCTCAAGAAATTCGCCCGCGACCTGACCGAAGCAGCGCGCATGGGCAAGCTCGACCCGGTGATCGGCCGCGACGAGGAAATCCGGCGGACCATCCAGATCCTTGCCCGCCGCACCAAGAACAACCCCGTCCTCATCGGTGATCCCGGCGTCGGCAAGACTGCCATTGCGGAGGGGCTGGCGCTGCGCATCGCCAATGGCGACGTGCCCGATACGCTCAAGGACCGCACCTTGATGGCGCTCGACATGGGATCGCTGATCGCGGGCGCCAAATATCGCGGCGAGTTCGAGGAGCGCCTCAAGGGCGTGCTGGACGAGGTGAAGGGCGCCGAAGGCCAGATCGTCCTCTTCATCGACGAGATGCACACGCTGATCGGCGCGGGCAAATCCGAAGGGGCGATGGACGCGGGCAATCTGCTGAAACCTGCGCTTGCTCGTGGCGAACTGCACTGCATCGGCGCGACCACGCTCGACGAATATCGCAAATATGTCGAGAAGGACGCCGCGCTCCAGCGGCGGTTCCAGCCCGTCTTCGTGGGCGAGCCGACGGTGGAGGACACCATCTCCATCCTGCGCGGCCTCAAGGAGAAATATGAGTTGCACCATGGCGTGCGGATCACCGACGGCGCGATCGTGTCGGCGGCGACGCTCTCCAACCGCTACATCACCGACCGCTTCCTGCCCGACAAGGCCATCGACCTGATGGACGAAGCCGCCAGCCGCCTGCGCATGGAGGTGGAGAGCAAGCCCGAGGAGATCGAGACGCTCGACCGCCGCATCATCCAGCTCAAGATCGAGCGGGAAGCGCTCAGGAAGGAGACCGACAAGGCCTCGGCGGACCGTCTCGCCGCGCTGGAGGAAGACCTCGCCAACCTCGAACAGCAGTCGGCCGAACTCACCCAGCGCTGGCAGGCGGAGAAGGACAAAATTGCGGGCGAAAGCAAGCTCAAGGAACAGTTGGACGCCGCCCGCGTCGAACTGGAGCAGGCGCAACGTGCGGGCGACCTCGCGAAAGCGGGGGAGTTGGCCTATGGCCGCATCCCCGAACTGGAGCGCAAGCTGGCCGAAGCGCAGAATGTCACCCAGGGCGCGATGCTGCGCGAGGAAGTGACGAGCGAGGATATCGCCTCGGTCGTCTCCCGCTGGACCGGCATCCCCGTCGACAGGATGCTGGAAGGCGAGCGCGAAAAGCTGCTCGCCATGGAAGCGGAACTGGCCAAGCGCGTCATCGGTCAGGCCGATGCGGTGAAGGCCGTCGCTACCGCAGTGCGCCGCAGCCGTGCGGGATTGCAGGATCCGAACCGGCCCTTGGGTTCATTCCTCTTCCTTGGCCCGACAGGCGTCGGCAAGACGGAACTGACCAAGGCGCTCGCGGGCTTCCTGTTCGACGACGACAGCGCGATGGTGCGCATCGACATGAGCGAGTTCATGGAGAAGCACTCGGTCGCCCGGCTGATCGGCGCACCTCCGGGCTATGTCGGCTATGAGGAAGGCGGCGTGCTGACCGAGGCCGTTCGCCGCCGTCCCTATCAGGTCGTCCTGTTCGACGAGGTCGAAAAGGCGCACAGCGATGTGTTCAACGTGCTGCTGCAGGTGCTGGACGACGGCCGCCTGACCGATGGTCAGGGCCGGACGGTGGACTTCACCAACACGATCATCGTACTGACGTCGAATCTGGGCAGCCAGTTCATCGCCAGCCTGGCCGACGACGAGCCGGTCGAGAAGGTCGAGGATCAGGTGATGGACATCGTCCGGGCGCATTTCCGGCCGGAATTCCTGAACCGCCTGGACGAAGTGATCCTGTTCCACCGCCTGGGCGCCGCCCACATGGCGCCGATCGTGGACATCCAGGTCGCGCGCATCGGCAAGCTGCTGAAGGATCGCAAGGTGACGCTCGACCTGACCGATGGCGCGCGGGCGTGGCTGGGGCGGGTCGGTTATGATCCGGTCTATGGCGCAAGGCCGCTCAAGCGCGCGGTGCAGCGCTATCTGCAAGACCCGCTGGCCGACCTCATCCTGCGCGGCGAGGTGCCGGATGGTTCGACCGTTCGCGTCGATGAAGGCGATGGTGCGTTGAAGCTCAGCATCGGCTGATCTTCTTTCGCCGAACCAAGAAAAAGGGGCGCTTCCCGATGGAAGCGCCCCTTCTTTTCTGTCCGAAGGACGGGGAAGATCAGTAGTTGAACTTCGCGCCGATGCGGAAATAGCGGCCCAATATGCCTTCGCCACCCTGAACCGGGTTGTAGGCATGGGCGCCATAGGTGATCGTGTCGATCGGAGGCAGCTTGTCGAACACGTTCAGCATGTTGGCGTAGAAGGTGAAGCGGTCCGTCACCTTGACCTGCGCATTGAGATCGAAGGTGATGTAGTCCTTCACCCGGCAAGGCAGCGAGCCGTCGTTCAGGCCGCAATCCTTGTAGCCGGTGCCCTGGTCCATCGCCGATGTGTCGTAACCGCCGAAGAAGTTGGCCGTACCGCTGAGCGCGAAACCGCCAAAGTCAAGCGTGTTGGTCCAGGTGCCGCGCCACTTGGGCGTGCCCGAACCGGCGGTCAGGTTGAAGTTGCCGAGCGTGCCGTCATAGCGTTCCACCGAACCGTCGGGAAATTCGGTTTCCAGACGCAGGATGTAGCTGGCTTGCAGCGAGCTGTTCCAACGGATGCCCTCGGCGACCGGCAGATCGATATTGGCTTCGAAGTCCAGGCCTTCCGACTTGATGG
This sequence comes from Sphingobium sp. SJ10-10, assembly GCF_036038995.2. Taxonomy (NCBI): domain Bacteria; kingdom Pseudomonadati; phylum Pseudomonadota; class Alphaproteobacteria; order Sphingomonadales; family Sphingobiaceae; genus Sphingobium; species Sphingobium sp. SJ10-10. The sequence goes on along the minus strand of NZ_CP158132.1, from coordinate 2,824,523 downwards.
TGTTGGCGTTGATGAAGCCCGACTGGACAAAGGCAACGCGCGGCTGGCGCGGATCGCCCGGCGCGATGGGCACGTCTTCGATGACGTTGAAGCCTGCCGGGATCGGCAGACCCGCATAATAGGCCTGCAACGCCGGGGTGTTGTCGGCCGTGGTGATCGCGCCCGTCTTCTTGATGTTGTAATAGTCGACCGAGAAGGACACGCCCCGCATCGGCTCGACCAGGATACCGGCCGTGAAGCTGCGCGACTTTTCCGCCTTCAGCTCCGGATTGGCGAGCGAGGTCGCGCCATAGCTGCCGCTGCGGATATATTGCGGGCACGAGCTGAAGGTCGCGACCGTGCAGCCATATTGCGCCAGATAGGTGTCGTTGAACAGGCTCTGGTTGTTGGTGACGAAGCCCGTCGTCGGGAAGGTCGCATTCGCTTCACCGAAGCTCGGAACGCGGAAGCCCTTCGAGAAGGTGCCGCGCAGCAGCACTTCCTTGATCGGCTTCACCTTCACGCCGATCTTCGGCGAGAAATTGTCGAGACCACCCGAATAACGGTCATACCGGCCCGACGCATCGACTTCGACCTGGTCGATGATGGGAGCCGTAAGTTCCGCAAAGGCCGAATAGACCCGGCGATCACCCTTCACGGCGAAACCGTTCAAACGATAATAGCGCTCCGTGCCGCCATTGATATCGGAGTTGATCGACGGAGAGTCGATCGCTTCATAGCGGAACGACACGCCCGCGGCGAACTGCAGCGGGCCGCCCGGCAGGTCGAACAGTTCGCCCTGGACCGCTCCCTGAACCTGAACCATGTCCGACGTCGAATTGGCGATTGCCGTCGGCATCAGATAATCCATGCTCGCCTGGCTGTTGGCGTTAGGATTCAGGAAGTTGAAGCTGCCATCCGCGATCACGTCCAGCAGGTGCTGGATGTAGACATAGCCGTCCGACTTGCGGCGCAGATCCATGTGCATCGCGGTCGCGTCGACCTGATAGCTCCACTTGTCGTTGATCGGGCCCTTGATGCCGAGCGCACCGCGATAGGCGCGGGTACGCGATTCATCATGCTCGATCGAGTTGGGCAGACGGCCGATCAACGCCGCCTTCTGGCCTGCGGCCGCAAACGGGTTGTTCGGGTTCAGCGTGCCATTGGCAGCCGTGCAGGCGACGGTCGTTCCGCGCGGGCAGACATAGACCGGCAATTGCAGGATGTTGTTGTTGCCATAATAAGCGACGTTGCCCGAGGTGCTGTAGCGCGGGAAGTAGAAGGGCGCTGGCGCGTTCGCACGAAGCGTGCTGGGCAGGCCGTCATAGGCGACCTTGGTGGTCAGGAAGTTGAACTCGGCATAGGCTTCGCTCGAATCACCGACGCGGGCGGTGAAACGGGCCGACAGGCCGTAACGCTCGATATCCGGGTTGATGACGCCGTAATTCTTGGTCAGGTCTTCCTGACATACGGTGGTCGGGGCGGCGGCGTTGGCCGGATCAGCCAGTTCGGCACCCGTCAGATTGTAGAGGCTGCCGCGCTGACAGGCGACGGCCGGGTTAAGCAACTGATAGCGGCCGCTCTGCGTGCCGGTCAGGGCATCGGCCCGACGCACGAACAAGGTGCTGCCGGTGTTGGTCACAACCGGGCTGAAGCCTGGATAGGCGCCGTCGCCGTCCAGACCGTCAACGATATTGTTCGGACCGCAGACGCCGTCATGGCAGATGTTGCGATAGTCGTCGGTATTGTAGGGATAGCGGCGCTGGTCGTTCTTCAGTTGCTTGCTGTTATAGTAGAAGCCGCTGACATAAGCATTATAGCCATTGTCATCGAGATCGCCGGTGCCGGCGGTCATCGACAGGCGATATTGCTGGCCATCGCCACGGCTGGAAATGCCGCTTTCGACGCGACCCGAAATGCCCTTGAAATTCTTCTTGGTGATGACGTTGACCACGCCCGCAATGGCGTCCGCGCCATAGACGGAAGAGGCGCCGTCACGGACCACTTCGATATGGTCGACGATATCGTCCGGGATGGTGTTCAGATCGACGAAGTTGCGCGTGCCGTCATCCGAAAGCGGATAATAAGCGGCGCGCATGCCGTCGAACAGAACCAGCGTCGAGTTGGTCGACAGGCCGCGCAGCGACACAGCCGAAGCACCGGCGGCGAACGCACCATTGGCCGAGAAACTGTTGGTCAGCGCCGGGCCATTATTGGCGGCAATCCGCTGCAGACCTTCCTGAACCGTGCTGATGCCGCGCTTGTCGAGATTTTCGACCGAAACGGTTGTGACCGGCGAAGGCGTTTCGGCATCGGTACGGCGGATGATGGACCCGGTGACGACGATGACATCGCCTTCGTCCGAATTGGCGCCCTGCGCTGCATCCTGGGCGAAAGCGGGTGCGGAGAATGCCGCGAGGCCCGCGCCGACGAGAGTCAACGCCTGAAGAGCCGCGCCACCGCGCAGCCCGATCTTGGTTATGGTCTTCACTATCCAGTCCCTTGCTCTGGAGGTTCGCGGACTGCGCCGCGCGCTTTCTTTGACGCGTGAAGAGAGCGAAAAGAGCCCGACAGCAAACCCTCTTCACACGTACTGCGGGTTACTCTGCGCAGTCGTTTTATGAGTGTAAAGCAGGCTCTGGGGTCGGAAATCGCATTTGGCGGAAACTGTAGTAAATATGCCACAATCGCACAAAATGGCGATTGAATAGCCGTATAACAACATTGTTGCAGGCCCGAGTTTCCGGGAAAAACTTTCGCATTTCGGTGCGCGAAAACACACGAATAAAATTATAGTTCCGTGAAATATTACGTCAGTTCGGCGGCATGGGTCCGGCGAGCAAAAGCGGATCGATCCGCGCGTCATTCCACTTCATTCCCCAATGAAGATGCGGTCCAGTGGCCCTGCCGGTGGCTCCGACCGCGCCGATGCGCTGTCCCTGAATCACATGTTGCCCGGGAATCACGTCGATCCGCGAGAGATGCAGGAAGGCGCTGTTGAGGCCATGGCCATGGTCGATCATCAACAGATTGCCCTCCAGCGTGAAGGGATGATCGGCGGCCAGGATCACCACCCCGTCGGCCGGGGCGACGACAGGCTCGCCCGTGGCGCCCGCAACGTCGACACCGCTATGATAGGCGCCCGGCTGCCCCTGATAGATGCGCTGCGACCCGAACAGGCCGGAGAGGCGGCCGATGCGCGGCCAGATGAACCGCTGGCGCCAGCCCCTGGCGTCCGTCACCACGTCGCGGGCGGCGGCGATCTGCTCCAGTTCGGGCTTGCGCAGGGCGAGGAAGGCTTCCGTATTTTTCGTCGGGCGCAGTGGTGCGTCGACCTGCTCGATCCGCCAATCGCGGGGCGCGACGGCGAAGGCGCGGTCCAGCAGCGTGCCGTCGGCCAGACGCCCTGTAAGCCGGGCCTGCGGCACGGCATCGCGGTCGAAGGCGATCAGGAAGCGGCCATCGGCATCGACGGGGACCAATTGGCCGTTGAAGCGCAGTTCGACCGTCCCCTTGGGCGCCGTCCCCAGCAAGGTGCCGCCCTGAATGGGCACGCCGGTCAACAGCAGTTCCGCGGCGGGCGGCGCTGCGAAAGACGCAGCCGTCACGCCCGCCATCGCCAGCGCAGCGGCGGCAATCCACCTCTTCATTTACGACCCCGACATTTTACAGGCCACGCGCCTTCAATTCGGCCTGAGCGGAGATTTCGGCGCTGGCATAGGGTTCCTGCCGGGCGATGCTCCAGTAGCGCAAATCCTCCAGCGAGATCTTTCGCCCGCTGACGGCGCAGACGACATGGTCGCCCGCCTGCAGGATGCGGAAGCTGTAGGCCATATAGTGCAGCCGGGCCGGGCGATCGCGGTTGGACATCAGCATGGGGTCACTCGGCCTTTCTTGCGCAATGGCGTCATCAGGAAAACAGATCCTGCTGGTCCGTTCCCTTGCCCTCGCGCGGCTTGCGCGGCGCGCGGGACGGAGTCGATATAGCCTCGGCGGACGGCTTCTCAAGAGGCGCGTCGCCATCGATGCTCGCGCCCACCGCGCCGTCGCGGAAGTGCAGGCTGACGGCGCCCGCGGCCTGGGCCTCCGCCACCGATTTCACCAGCCGGTCGCCCGCCATCACCCGCGCAAAGCCGCGCTGCAACGGCAGGTCCGGATTGACCGAGGTGAACAGGCGCGAAACCCGGTCGAATGTCGTCGCCCGGTCCTGATAGACCCGCGTCAGATAATCCGGACGCAGCCGCAGCCGGTCGACGCGCTCGGCTGCGCGGCTGACATATTGACGCAGCAAGGCAGGCCGCAATGCTCCGCCTGCCTGCCCCAGATAGGCACGCGCATCGGCAACGCGATGCCGCAACCCGCTCACCAGACCGTCCGACATCTGGTCCAGTTTCTGCCGCTGCGGCGCCAGCAGCATATCCGGCGTCGGCATCAGCCGCGCCTGCATTTCCAGCCGTTCCCGCGCCTGCGCGGCGCCCCGCCGCACGGCGCGATCCATGCGCAGCCCCTGCTCGGTCAGCATCGCCAGCAGTTCGGCCCGGACCGGCACCGCCATTTCCGCCGCAGCCGTGGGCGTGGGCGCCCGCACGTCGGCGGCATAGTCGCACAGCGTCGTGTCCGTTTCATGCCCCACGGCGGAGATGATCGGGATCGAGCATTCGGCCACCGCCCGGACGACGATCTCCTCGTTGAAGCTCCACAAATCCTCGATGGAGCCGCCGCCACGCGCCACGATCACCAGATCGGGACGCGGCAAAAGCCCGCCGGGCTGCATGTCGCTAAAGCCGCGCACCGCCCGCGCCACCTGCTCGGCGGCGCCCTGCCCCTGCACCAGCACGGGCCAGAGCAGCACCTGGGTCGGGCAACGATCCTCCAGCCGATGCAATATGTCCCGGATCACCGCCCCCGTGGGCGAGGTCACGACGCCGATGACGCGGGGCATGAAGGGCAAACGCCGCTTGCGATCCCGGTCGAACAGCCCCTCCGCCGCCAGCTTCTGCTTCAATTTCTCCAGCAGAGCCATCAGCGCGCCTTCGCCCGCCAGTTCCATCCGCTCGATCACGATCTGATATTTGGAGCGGCCGGGATAAGTGGTGAGCTTGCCGGTGGCGATCACCTCCACCCCGTCCTGCGGCGCGAAGGGCAGACGCGCCGCGCCGCCCTTCCACATCACGCCGTCGATCACTGCATTGTCGTCCTTCAGGCACAGATAGATATGCCCAGACCCCGCCCGCTTGAACCCGGAAATCTCGCCGCGCAGGCGGACATGGCCGAAACGGTCCTCGACCGCGCGCTTCAACAGGGACGACAATTCGCTCACCGACAGCGGCGGCGCGTTGTCCCCTGCGCGTTCCTCGGCTAACAGGCGCCCCGAGACATCGAAACCAGCTTCATCTTCCGGGGACATGGGCGAAATGAACATCCTTCTGTTGGGCGGCGGCGGCCGCGAACATGCGCTGGCGTGGAAGCTGGCGCAATCGCCTGCCCTTACCACCCTTTATGCCGCGCCGGGCAACCCCGGCATAGCCCAGCATGCGACATTGGTCGACCTTGATGCCACGGATCATCGCGCGGTGGTCGATTTCTGCCTGCGCCATTCGATCGGGCTGGTGGTGATCGGGCCGGAAGCGCCGCTGGTCGACGGGCTGGCCGACAATCTGCGGGTGAAGGGCTATCCGGTCTTCGGTCCCGGCAAGAAGGCGGCGCAGCTCGAAGGCTCGAAGGGCTTCACCAAGGATCTGTGCAAGCGCGCCAACATCCCCACCGCCGCCTATGAGCGCGTCACCAGCAAGGATGGCGCGATCGCCGCGCTCGACGATTTCGCGCTGCCGGTGGTGATCAAGGCGGACGGCCTGGCGGCGGGCAAGGGCGTGATCATCGCGGAAAGCCGCGAAGAAGCCTTGGAGGCGCTCGACTCCATGTTCTCCGGCGCGTTCGGCGCGGCGGGCGAGGAAGTGGTGCTGGAGGAGTTCATGACCGGCGAGGAAGCGAGCTTCTTCGCCCTGACCGACGGCAGCGCGATCCTGCCCTTCGGATCGGCGCAGGACCACAAGCGCGTGGGCGATGGCGACACCGGCCCCAATACCGGCGGCATGGGCGCCTATAGTCCCGCCCGCGTGCTGACCCCGGAACTGGAAGCGGAAGTGATCGAGAAGATCATCCGCCCCACGGTGGAAACGCTCGCTGCCGAAGGCACGCCCTATAGCGGCGTTCTTTATGCCGGGTTGATGCTGACCGACGAAGGGCCAAAGCTGATCGAATATAATGCCCGCTTCGGTGATCCCGAATGCCAGGTGCTGATGATGCGCTTCGACGGCGATCTGGGGGAATTGCTGCTGGCGGTGGCGGAAGGCCGGCTGGCCGGTCAGGGGCCGGTGCAACTGGCGGACCGCACCGCGCTGACCATCGTCATGGCCGCGAACGGCTATCCCGGCACCCCGGAAAATGGCGGCGCGATAACCGGCATCGACGCGGCGGAAGCCACCGGCGCGCGTGTTTTCCACGCGGGCACGGCGGACAAGGACGGCACGATCATCGCCAATGGCGGCCGCGTGTTGAACGTCACCGCGACCGGCGACACGGTGAAGGCAGCACAGGAGGCGGCCTATAAGGCGGTCGACGCCATCGGCTTCCCGACCGGCTTTTGCCGCCGCGATATTGGCTGGCGGGAAGTCGCGCGGGAGGATGCCTCGCACTGATCCCTTGCAGCGCGCACTCAAGCGCTCTTAAATAAAGCAAAGTTGGACAGGGAGGGACGAGCGATGCAAGAATTTTTCATGGACTATGGCCTGTGGCTGCTGATCGCGCTGCTGGTCCTTATCGGCATCGTCTTCCTGCTGTCCGGGCGCAACAGGCCGAGCGAGCCTCCCGTCGCTGTAGAGGCGAAGAAGCCTGCCGCGCCGGTCGCCGCTCCGTCCGTCTCCGCACCGGTCGAGCCGGTGGCGCCCGAACCCATCGCCGCTGCCCCGGCTCAACCGACGCCCGCGCCGGAGCCGATCCCGACATCGCCCGCCGTCACCACGCCGTCCGGCGATGCGGACGACCTACTGAAGCTGAAGGGCATCGGCCCCAAGCTCAACACGCTGCTGATCGAGCTGGGCGTCACCCGATATGCGCAGATCGCGGGCTGGAACGATACCGACATCGCCGTAATCGACGCCAAGCTAGGCAATTTCAAGGGCCGTCCGGTGCGCGACCAGTGGATCGACCAGGCGAAATATCTCGCCGCCGGCGACGTCGCCGGGTTCGAAGCCAAATATGGCAAAATCTGAACAGTCAGGCCGGTAAGGGCGCTTTTGCGGGCGTGGTCCGCACGGTGCGCCCCTGCGGCACGCTGCCGAACAGCAGCGGCAGCAGCGTCCCCGACGCCGCAAGGCGGTTGCCTAATGCCAGCAGCAGGATCGACAGCGCCAGCGTCGCCACCGCTCCCACTCCAGTCATGATGACCACGCCCATGACCAACGGGTGCCAGAGATAGAAGAACAGACTGTCGCGCCCGATCGCATTGACTGGGGCAAAGTCCAGCCGCAGCACCGACAGCATCGGCAACAGCGCGATCAGGCCGAGGCACATCAGCAGCCGCGCCGGCACGAAAGCCAGCTCATCGTCGGCATCGTAAAGCCCCGACCACCACAGGATGCCAAGCAGCGCGACGGCCCCGGCAATCGGCAGATAACGTCGCGAAACGCGCCGCTCCGCCATCAGCATGCCGAAGAAGAAATAGACCGGATAGCGCAGGAACCGGCTGTCGATCGACAACAGGCTGTGCCCGATCGGACCGTGATTGAGGCCGAAGCTGTACATGACGGCCAGGCTGACCGGCGTGCCGATGGCCAGCAGGACCAGCGGCGAGAAGGGCAACAGCCGCGTCAACATGATCAGGAAGAACAGCGTCGGCACATACCAGAGGTGGAAGGGCGGCCGGAACATCAGGTCGAAAGGCGTGGTCCAGTGCAGCGCCTCTCCGCTGGCAACCATATAGACCAGCCCGGCAAAGGCCCAGGGCAGCAGCATCCGCCGGCCGTAGCGGGACATGAGAAGCTGGGTGGAATCGGCACGGGTGCGGGTGACGTTGAGCAAATAGCCGGAAATGCCGACCATCAAGGGCATGCGGAAACCAGATCCGACCCACAGCGCCAGATCATGGCCGCCGGTCAGCTCCATCACATGCCCGCCCATGACGAGCAGGATCAGCACGCCTTTCAGCAGGTCGATCGACGGATTCTTGCCCACGTAATTTTGCCCTAGCGCCCCGGTCGGAACATTAACGTTGATAGGGTTGCGACATCGTTAAGAAAAAGAAACGAATATGGCTTTGCAGCCGAAAAAAAACTCTACATATATCTTTCGATGAAGACGCCGCTGCTGCAACGCCTCGACGCCTCGCCTTTTGCCAAGATCGGGTTGGCGGTTCTCGTCTTCTGCCTGATCTTCGGCGGCTGGCTGGCGGCCGGCCATTACCGCGATGCGCGAGCGACGCTGCCGAACGACGACCCGCGACAAAGCGCCTGCTCGCTCTGGTTCGTGGGCAGTTCGTCCATGCACCGCTGGACCAGCCTCAACCAGGACATGGCGCCATGGTTGGCGCATAACCGGGGCATCGACAATGCGACCTTCGCTGAAATCCTGCCCCGCTTCGCCAATACCGCGGACGACCACAAGCCGGCGGCGATCATCCTCTATGCCGGCGAAAACGACATCGCCAACGGCATCGCGGTCCGAACCGTCATCCGCGACCTCGCCTACTTCCTCGATCTGCGCAACCGGATGATGGGCGACGTGCCGGTCCTGGTGCTGTCGATGAAGCCTAGCCCCACGCGCCGTTCGATCTTCCGCAACCAGCTATTGTTCAACGCGGCGGCGCAAAGGCTGATCGACCGGATTCCGCTGACCTATTATGCCGACATCACCACGCCGCTGCTGAAGGACGGGAAGCTGGGCGACAATTACCGGCCCGACGGGGTGCATATGAACCCGGCCGGATACCGCATCTGGGCCGGGGTTGTGCGCCAGCGGCTGAGCGAAATCCTGCCACCCGAGACGGTACGCCGCTGCACGCCTTGATAGGTGGAGGGTGGACGGTCTGCTTCGCGCTGCTTTCCGTGAAGCGTATCGTGCTCCTGCGAAGGCAGGAGCCCAGTTCCACCGTCTGATCTGGGCTCCTGCCTTCGCAGGAGCACGTATCGCTTGGCAGACCTAACCCCTAGCCCCGCCCCAATATCTCCCGCGCACGCGGCGCCAGGCGCTCCGCCGCCGCGGCATGAATCCCCGGCGCGGCGCATAACAACCCAAAGGCGGTGGGCTGCGGCCGGTTGAAGGAAAAGGGATTGCTGAGCGCATCGGTGACGATCGCCCCCGCCTCCTCAGCGATCAACGCCGCGGCGGCGACATCCCATTCATTGCCCCAGCGAACCGTCGCGACCAGATCGGCCTCGTCCGCCGCCACCATCGCCATGCGCAGCGCGATGCTGTTGGGCTTGTCGACGGTGACGAGATCGCGGTCATAACGGGGAAGCTGATCGGCGGGCACGCGGGAACCCGGCAGCACGGCACGCGAGCCCGCCTGCAAGATACGCCCGTTGCGGGTCGCCCCCGCGCCCGCCCGCGCGATCCACAGCTCATTGCGGGCAGGCGCCGCCAATATGCCGAAGCGCACCGCGCCATGCTCCACCAGCGCCACCGACACCGCCCAGCCGGGCCGCCCGCGCAGATAGTCACGCGTGCCGTCGATCGGATCGACCACCCAGACGCGGGGCAGGTCGAGCCGGTGCACGGTATCCGCCGTCTCCTCCGACAGCCAGCCCGCCGACGGATCGATCGCATAGAGCCGCTCACGCAGCATCGCGTCCAGTTCCAGATCGGCTTCGCACACCGGATGGCCGGGAACCTTCTCCCACTGGCGCACGCGCGTCTCCCCGCCCGCCCAGAGCGTCAGGGCACGGTCCGCCGCATCCGAAACGACGGCAACCACATCGCGCAAGGGGATGTCAGCCGCCGGCAACGGTCATCCCGTCGATGCGGATCGTTGGCACGTTCATGCCATAGCGGAAGACCAGGTCATTGGCCGGCACCAGCGCCCGGAACATGTCCTTCAAATTGCTGGCGATGGTGATTTCCGACACAGCCTGACCCACCACGCCATTTTCGATCAGGAAGCCCGCCGCCCCCCGGCTGTAATCGCCGGTCACGCCATTGACGCCCATGCCGATCAGTTCGGTGACGTAGAGGCCGCGCTTCACATCCGCCATCAGTTCGCCCGGCGACAGCGCCCCCGGCTCCATATGCACATTGGTGACGCCCGCGCCCGGCGCGCCGCTGCCGCCGCGGCTGGCATGGCCGGTCGGCTCCAGCCCCAACTGCCGCGCCGAGGCGCTGTCCATCAGCCAGCCGGTCAGCACGCCCTTGTCGATCAGCGCGCGGCGCTCGACCGGAAGGCCTTCCCCGTCGAAGGGCCGCGAGCGCAACCCGCGCAGCCGCAGCGGATCGTCGATGATCGTAATGCCCGAATCGAACAGCGCCTCGCCCAGCGACTCCAGCAGGAAACTCGACCGCCGGGCGATCGCCGGGCCGACCATGCCGCCGATCAGATGGCCGACCAGACTGGAGCCGATGCGGGGATCGAAGATCACCGGCATCACGCCGCTGCCAACCTTCACCGGATTGAGCCGCGCCACCGCGCGATGCCCGGCGCGGGCGCCGACCGCTTCGGCATCGTCCAGATCCTCGATATGGCGGACGCTGTGGCTGGCATGGTCGCGCTGCATGTCGGCGCCGGTCCCCGCGAGCACGCTCGCCCAGGTCGAATGACTCGTCCCGGCATAGGCTCCGGCAAAGCCATGGCTGGTGGCGAGCGCCATCTGGCTCCGCCCGGTCGCCGCGCCGCCGCCCTCGCTGTTGGTGACGCCCGGCACGGCGCGGGCCGCTTCCTCAGCGATCATGGCGCGTGCCCTGAGATCCGCCGGTTCCGGCTCGAACGGATCGGCCAGGTCCAGCGCGGGCAGCACCGCCTTCAGCAGCCGGTCCTCAGGCGCCAGCCCGGCATAGGGATCCTCCGGCGCCTGCCCCGCCATGGCGATGCAGCGGTCGACCAGCGTCGCCAGCGTCGCCGGATTCATGTCCGACGCCGAAATGCTGGCGGATCGGCTGCCGATGAACACGCGCAGGCCGATTTCCTCACCCTCCGACCGTTCCACATCCTCCAGCGCGCCCAGCCGCACCGACACGTTGGTCGACGCGTTGCAGGCATAGATGGCGTCGGCCGCATCCGCCCCTGCCCGGCGCGCCGCCGTCACCAGATCCTGTGCGCGAGACTGGGCTTCTTCTAGGCTGAGCATGGGCTGTGTCGTTTCCTGTAATGGGACATGCAGGGCGAGTGGGCGGCCTTACGCGCTTGGCTCACGGTCGGCAACCTGCCCATCCAGCCAGTGCTTCAGCAGATGCCAGGCCACCGCCATCGGCGGCGGCGCGACGAAGGGCGCGCCTTCTTCTTCCGCCATCGCGGCCCGAACCCCCTCCACATCGCACCAGAAGGCATGCTCGATCTCGGTTTCGTCGATCTTCAGCGCGTCGTCATCCGCCTGCGCCATGCAGGCGATCATCAGCGAGGAGGGGAAGGGCCAGGGCTGGCTGGTCACATAGCGCACCTTATGGGTGGCGACGCCCGCCTCCTCCTTGATCTCGCGAACGACCGCTTCCTCCAGCGTCTCGCCCGGCTCGACGAAGCCGGCCAGCGCCGAATAGCGCCCCGCCGGCCAGCTATGCTGCCGCCCGAGCAACACCCGCCCGCGATGCTCGGCCAGCATGATGACGACCGGATCGACGCGGGGAAAATGCTCGGCCTCGCAGGAACCGCAGCGGCGCGACCAGCCCGCCTTGACCGGGGCGGTGCGCTGCCCGCACACGGAACAGAAGCGGTGCCGCGCATGCCAGGCCAGCAGGCTGCGCGCCGTGCCGTAGAGGGCGACCTCATGTCCCGGCACCTCGCCCGCCAATGCCCGGCTGCGCGGCGTGGCGAAGAAGCTGTCCGGCGCATCCGCGAGCAGCTCCGCGAAGATCGGCCGCTGCCGCTCATCCACGCCCAGCAGCGCATGATGCTCGATCCAGGCATCGTCGGGCAGCGGCTCCATCACCAGATGGCCACCCTCGACCACTGGCTCCAGTCCCTCCAGCACGACACGGCGGGCCAGCGGAGAGGCAAAGGCCTCCGCCAGCAGGGCAGGATTGCTGCGGATATGATCGACCCGGTCCAACCGCCCCCCGCCAAAGGCCACAAGCTGCGATTCCGGGGCATTAGAGCCGTGCATCGTCCATCCTCTCCTTCATCGCCACTTCGGCGGCGCGGGCGAAAAGAGTCGGCAGGCCCGCCTTCCCGATTTCGGCCACCGGCCACCATTCACCCTCGCCGGGTGGGGTCACGTCCTGCCCGACATGGGCATGGTGGACCGTCAATGCGAGGGAGAAATGCGTAAAAACATGCGCCACCGGCTCCGCCGCCTGCCGCCAGCGGGCGGATAGCGGCGGCCTGGCATCGGGCGCGTCGTTCCATTCGGAGGAAGGCAGCGCGCGCATGCCGCCCAACATCCCCTTATCGGGCCGCCGCACCAGCCAGACATGTCCGTCCGGCCGCTCGATCCACCAGCCATGGCCCAGCCGATGCGGCTTGGCCTTTTTCGCGGCCTTGACCGGAAAAGCGGCAGGATCGGCGGTCCGGAAAGCCGCGCAATCCTCCCGCAAGGGGCAAATCCCGCAGGCGGGATTGCGCGCCGTACAGATGGTCGCGCCCAGATCCATCATCGCCTGCGCAAAGTCCCCGGCGCGCAGATCGGGCGTGATGCTGTCGGTCGCCGCCCGAATCTCCGGGCGTGCCGCAGGCAGAGGCGTCGCGATGGCAAAGAGCCGGGCCACCACCCGCTCGACATTGGCGTCGACCACCACGGCGCGCCGCCCGAAGGCGATCGCCGCCACCGCCGCCGCCGTATAAGCCCCCACGCCCGGCAGGGCGCGAAGTCCGTCCTCGGTATCGGGAAACACCCCGCCATGCTCGCCCGCCACCGCCCGCGCACAGGCCAGCAGATTACGGGCGCGGGCATAATAGCCCAGCCCCGCCCAGGCGGCCATGACCTCGGCATCCTCCTCCGCCGCCAGGGCCGCCACATCAGGCCAGCGATCCGTGAACTTCGCGAAATAAGGCCCGACCGCCGCCACCGTCGTCTGCTGGAGCATCACCTCCGACAGCCACACCCGATAGGGATCGGCGGCATTGGCCCCCGGCGCCGCGCGCCAGGGCAGCCTGCGCGCATGGACGTCATAATGGGCGAGCAAATCGGATGCTATTTTCTGGATGTTACCCTCGACGCGCATGGCGCCCCTATGCCATTAAGCGAGGCATGACGGAACGCCCCGCGACTCCCAAAATGAAAAGCCGCAAGGAACAGGCGGAGGAACGCCCGCGCATCGGCGCCCCGCGCCGGATCGCGGACCTGATGCCCGCCATCGGCGCCGCCGCCTTCCGCAAATTCGGCTTCGTCCAGTCCAGCATCGTTACCCGCTGGGCGGAGATCGTCGGGCCCCATTATGCCGGGATCAGCGAACCCGAATCGATCCGCTTCCCGGCGGGCAAGAAAGCCGGGGGCACGTTGCAGCTCACCGTCATGAGCGGCCATGCGCCGATGATCCAGCATGTGCTGCCCGACATCATCGACCGGGTGAACCGCTTCTTCGGCTATGCCGCCGTCGCCAAGGTCTCAATGAAGCAGGGCATGGTCCAGCCCCGCGAGCCGGAACGCCGCCCGCCGCCGCGCAACCTCAAGCCCATTCCGGTGGAACTGGGCGATTCGCTCCGCGACATTGGCGATCCCGAACTGCGCGCAGTGTTGGAATCGTTGGCGCAGGGGCTTGCCAATTCCAATGGTTTGCCCAAGATCAGCTGAGTTCGAGGTGCCGGGACGCGCCGGTGCACATCGCACCTCGATTCGATCCATCCTCAGCCGTGACAGGGGCGGCGTTTCACTGGACCACCGCATGACGAAACTCAGATTGCTGTTGCTCACTTTGCTCGCCATCCCTGCGAGCGCTCTTTCTGCCCCCGCCGCCAATTGGCTGAATCAGATCGTCCTGTCCCCGATCGGCGGCTATGTGCTGGGCAATCCCGCCGCGCCGACCAAGTTGGTCGAATATGTGAGCTACACCTGCTCCCACTGCGCCCATTTCGTGGGCGAGGCCAGCGAACCGCTGCGGGCCAATTATGTGAAGGGCGGCAAGATGAGCGTCGAAGTCCGCAACGCCGTGCGCGACAGGTATGACCTGACCGCCGCCCTGCTCGCCCGCTGCGGCGGTCCGAAGCGTTTCTTCGGCAATCACGAAGCGCTGTTCGCCAATCAGGACGCCTGGATGGAAAAGCTGATGGCCTATGAAAAGGACGCGACCAAGCCGACCGAACAAAAGGCTGCCCTGCGCGACATCGGCCAGAAGACCGGACTCTACGCCCTGATGGCGAAGCGCGGCTACAAGCCCGCACAGCTCGACGCCTGCATCAACGATCCCGCGTCGATGAAGCAGATCCTCGCCATGACCGACGAAGCCTGGAACAAGGTGCAGATCACCGGCACGCCCGCGTTCACGGTGAACGGCACGTTGGTTCACGGTTCCGACTGGACGCGGTTGCAGGCGGCATTGCCCTGATCTAAACGTGCACGATAACGCCCGACAAACGGAGCCAAAATAACGTGAAAGCCCTTTCCGGACTTGCTCTCATCGCCCTTAGCCTGACCGTCGCCGCCTGCGGCAAGAAGGATGCGGGCAGCGCCACCTCAGCCGAACCGGTCGCCGCCGTCGCCGCGCCGGCAGGCACCAAATGGTCCGAAACCATTGCCGCCACGCCCGAAGGCCATTTCGTCATGGGCAATCCCAATGCGAAGGTGAAGCTGATCGAATATGGCTCCTACACCTGCTCGCACTGCCGCGATTTCGCCGCCGAATCGGCCGAAGAGATCAAGCAGATCGTCGACAGCGGCAAGATGAGCTTCGAATTCCGCAATTATGTGCGCGACCCGATCGACATTTCGACGGCGCTGCTGGCACGCTGCGGCGGCAAGGACATCTTCTATCCGCTGTCCGAACAGTTTTTCGGCAACCAGAACGCCATGTTCGAAAAGGCGCAGGCGCTGGGCGACGAAAAATACAAGGCGCTGATGAGCGCGCCCCCGGCCCAGCGCTTCGGCCAGTTGGCCGCCGCCGTCGGCCTGGTCGATTTCGCCAAGCAGCGCGGCATAGCCGAGGATCAGGCGAAGCAATGCCTGGCCGACACCGCCGCCGCCGAAAAGCTGGCCAAGGGCGTGGAAGAGGCGAACCAGCAATATAAGATCGAAGGCACGCCGACCTTCATCCTGAACGGCGTGATGGTCGAAAACACCGCCGCCTGGCCAGCGCTGCGCACCAAACTCAAGGAAGCGGGACTCTAAGTCAGGGATTTAGGATTGAATAAGAGGGGGCTGACATCATCGATGCGGGTTTCCGCTAAAGTGATTTCAAGCCAGATGGCAACATCTGGCGGCTCGGAAATCACGGGCAACAAACACATGCTGGCCCCGAAAGGGGCCAGCCGCGGGGTGGCTTCGCGCTGCCCCGATCTTGCGCGATGCAGATAAGGCGCCTCAAGCTTTCCGGCTTCAAGAGCTTCGTCGACCCGACGGAACTGCGCATCGAACCCGGTCTCACCGGCATTGTCGGGCCGAATGGCTGCGGCAAGTCGAACCTGCTCGAAGCGATCCGCTGGGTCATGGGCGAATCCAGCGCCAAGTCGATGCGCGGCGGCGGCATGGAGGATGTGATCTTCGCGGGCACCTCCACCCGCCCCCAGCGCGATTTTGCCGAAGTCTCGCTGCTCACCATCCAGGAACAGGGCGAACTGTTCAACGCGGTCGAGGTCGCGGCTGACGGCGAGTTGGAAGTCACCCGCCGCATCGAACGCGGCGCGGGCAGCGCCTACAGAGCCAATGGCCGCGACATCCGCGCCAAAGACGTGTCGCTGATCTTCGCGGATGCCGCCACCGGCCCGCATAGTCCAGCTTTGGTCAGCCAGGGCCGCATCGCCGCCGTCATCGCCGCCCGCCCGCAGGAACGCCGCGCCATGCTGGAGGAAGCGGCGGGCATTTCCGGCCTCCACGTCCGCCGCAAGGATGCCGAACAGAAGCTGCGCGCCGCCGAAGCGAACCTCATGCGGCTGGATGAAATCCTGTCGGACATGGACGCCCGCGCCAACAGCCTGCGCCGTCAGGCCAAGGCGGCGGAGCGCTATATCCGCCTGTCCGAACAGATCCGCATTGCCGAGGCGCGGGTGATCTTCGCCCGTTGGCGCGAAGCCGCCGCCAGCGCCGATGCCGCTCGCGCCGAGGCGAAGCAGGCCGAAACCGCCGTCGCCGCCGCGCAGGAAGCCCAGCAGGCTGCCGCCGTCCACGCCAATGCCGCCGTCGAAGCGCTTGCCGCAAAACGCGCCGCCGCCCAGACCGCCCGCGACGCCGCCAGCGAGGCGGGCCACAAGCTTACCGCCCTGCGCACCGAACGCGACGGCGTGGTCCGCCGCCTCCACGACCTTGCCCAGCAAGCCGCCCGTCTGGAAGAGGACCGGGAGCGGGAAGGCACGCTCGCCAATGACGCGGCCGAAGCGATCGCCCGCCTCACCGACGAAATCGCCGTGCTGAAAGGCCGCATCGCGGAAACTGAAGCGATGCGCCCCGATTTCGCCGGCCGCATCGCCCGCGCCGAGGACGCCGCCCGCGACGCCGAACTCGACCTGGCGAAAGCCATGGCCAAGCAGGCTGGCGAGCAGGCCGAACTGCGCGTTGCCGACGCAGCCCTCGCCGCCGCCCGTAGCCGCCTGGACCGCGCCGCCCGCGAGGCCCAACGCCTCGAAGCCGAAGCCGCCGCTCTACCCGATGCCGCCCCGCTGGAAGAGAAGCGCACCGAAGCACTCACCGCCCAACAACAGGCCGGCGCCGACCGTGACGCAGCAGAAGCCGCGATCCGCACCGCCGAAACCACTCGTGCAGAAGCCGCCGAAGCCCGCGCCACCGCCGAAGCCGCGCTTTCTTCGGCCCGCGCCGCTCTCGCCGCGCTGGATAGCGAAGCCGCTGCCCTGAAACGGGCGGTGGAAAGCAGCACCGGCAACCGCAGCCGCGCACTCGATCAGCTCAAAGCCGCCTCCGGCTATGAACGCGCCCTGGCCGCCGCGCTGGGCGACGATCTGGAAGCTCCTATCGCCGCTGAGGGCAAACGCCGCTGGGCAGGCGCCGCCCCGCTCGACAACGATCCCGCACTGCCCGCGGGCTGCACGGCGCTGTCCACCCATGTGACCGCCCCGCCGGAACTCGCCCGCCGCCTGGCGCAGGTCGCGGTCGCGGAAAGCGACGAGGGCCAATCCCTCGCCGTCGGCCAGCGGATCGTCACCAAGGATGGCCAGCTTCGCCGCTGGGACGGCTATATCGCCGTCGAAAGCGGCGCGGCCGCCGCCGAGCGCCTGATCCGCATCAACCGGCTCGACGCCATCGCCGCCGCCCGTCCCGCCGTCGAGGCCGAGGTCGATGCCGCCCGCATGGCGCAGGACGCCGCCGCCGCCCGCGAGCGCGAAGCAGCCCAGACCCTTGCCACCGGCCGTACGCAACTCTCCAATGCCGACCAGCGCCTGCGCACCGCCCTGCGCGCCGCCGACGAAGCCGCGACCGCGCTCGAACGCCTGTCCGGCCGCCGCGAAGCGATTGAGGAACGGCTTGCCGAAGCCCGCGCCGACCTCAACGCCGCTGAAGCCGAACACGACAAGGCACAAGTCGCCCGCGCCGCCATGCCGGACGGAGAGGAAACCCGCACCCTCGCCACCACGCTGCAACAGGCCAGCGAAAAGGCCCGCCTTGCCGTCAGCCAGCTTCAGGCCGACCAGGCGATGGCCGACCGCGCTCTCGCCAGCGACCGCGAACGCATGGCCGCCGCCGACGCCGAAGCCAAGGGCTGGCGCGCCCGCGCAGGCGAAGCCGCCAAGCGCATCGCCGCCATGGTCGAACGCAATGAGGCCATCGCCCAGGAACGCGCCGAAATCGCGGAGCAGCCGGACCAGCTCGCCGCCGCCATCGCCACGCTTGGCGAACAAGGCGACGCACTGACCCAAGCCGCCGACACCGCCCGCCGCGAGGAAAGCGAAGCCGAAGCCGCCCTGCGCACCGCGGAACAACGCGCCGCCCAAGCTGGCGAAGCCCTCGCCGGATGCCGCGAAGCCCGCGCCACCGCCGTCGCCCGCGCCGAAGCCGCTGACGAAAAGCGCGTCGAAACCAACCGCCTTTCGGGCGAACGCTTCGAATGCCCGCCCCCGGTCCTGCCGGAGAAATTGGGCTTCGCCAGCGCCGACATCCGCATCGCACAGACCGAACAGGCCGAGCATGACCGCCTCGTTACGGAGCGCGAGCGCATCGGCCCGGTCAACCTGGTCGCCGCGCAGGAACTGGAAGAGCTGGAAGCGACCCAGGCCAACAGCCGCGCCGAAAGCGAGGAACTGAGCCAGGCCATCAACCGCCTGCGCGGTTCCATCGGCAGTTTGAACCGCGAGGGCCGCCAGCGCCTGCTCGCCGCGTTCGAGGCGGTGGACGGCCATTTCCGCCGCCTCTTCACCACCCTCTTCAACGGCGGACAAGCGCATCTGGAACTGATCGACAGCGACGATCCCTTGGAAGCGGGGTTGGAGATCATGGCCCAGCCGCCGGGCAAGAAGCTGGCCGCGCTTACGCTGTTGTCAGGCGGAGAACAGGCGCTGACCGCCGTCGCGCTGATCTTCGGCCTGTTCCTGACGAACCCCGCCCCGATCTGCGTGCTGGACGAAGTCGACGCCCCGCTGGACGACGCCAATGTGGAGCGCTTCTGCGATCTGCTCGACGCGATGGTGGGGCAAACCGACACGCGCTATCTGATCGTCAGCCACAATGCGGTGACGATGGCCCGCATGCACCGCCTGTTCGGCGTGACGATGGTGGAGCGAGGAGTCAGCCGCCTCGTCTCGGTCAATCTCGGCGGCGCGGAGGCGTTACTGGCGGCGGAGTAGCTGGCCCAACACCTTATCACTGTCATTCCCGCGAAGGCGGGAATCTATCTCCCATACTGAGCCTCAAGCACAACGCTCAGGAGATGGATTCCCGCCTTCGCGGGAATGACGGTAAAAAGAGAGCGATTTTCGCTCGACTCAGCCCTTCATCCGCCGAAACAATCCCCGTTTCGCAATCGGCTCCAGCATCTCGCCCGGTCCTTCGGGGTCCAGCACTTCATTGTCCGCCAGCCATGCCTGCACGTCGTTCAGATCCGGCGTCACATAGGGCCGCAAGGTCCGCCCCGCTTTCTCCCGCAACTGCTCGATCGCCGCGATCAACCCGCGCTCGGCAATCACCGCCGCCACCCGCTCGACCGGCAGGTCCAGATGCTCCGCGACAAGATCGTCGCGAATGCCCCGAATCGCATCCTCCCGCCCCGCATTGGCCGGCAGCGCCGCATCGATCGTCACGTCGCATTCGGTGTCCAGCCGCATCGAGCGGTTGTTCATGTTGGATGAGCCGACCCGCACCACCCGATCATCGACGATCAGCACCTTGGCATGGACATAGATCGGCTCCCCTCGCGCGGTGAAGGGGTGGTAGAGCCGGAAGCGTCCATGCACATCCCGCGCCTTCAACGCCTCGAACAAACGTGCGCGGGCCGTGTCCATCGCTTGGATCTCCAGCCAGCCATCGGCCTGCTCGGGATTGACGATGACGATTTCCGGCCCGTCTTCCTCGCCCAGCCGTGCTGCGATCGCCTCGGCAATGCGGCGGGAGGCGAAATATTGGCTCTCCGCATAGATGCTGTGCCGCGCTGACGCGATCTGATTCACATATAGCCGCTCGATCTCGATAAGCGGCTCCTGATCCTCCATCTCTGGCGCGGAGCGGGAAATGGCGACGTCGACGCCTTCGAACTGCACCGGCAGCGCGTCGGGCCAGCAATCCTCCATGCCTTCGACCGGCGCGAGTTCCTCGCCGCCCGCGCCCTTCCACCGCGCCCGCGCATGGTCACCCAGCGCCGCCGCGACCGGCCCCTGCAAGGCCGTCGTCGCATCGTGCCACGGCCCATAGGCGGACCCGTCCGGATGCCGCCGCCCCGGATCGTCGTCGCGGTGATGCCGCGTGTCCCAGCGGTCCGCCGTCATGTCGATCCCGCCGCAAAAGGCGAAGCAATCGTCGATCACCACGATCTTCTGATGATGCGAAGCCGCCGTCGGATGATGGCTGTCCAGCTTCACGGTGATGCGCGAATTGGCCATCCACCGAACGGTGGTGAACAGGTTCGACGGCCGCACCATCGACTTCATCGCCCCCACGTCCCAGCGCAGCAGGTAGATTTCCAGCTCCGGCGTCCGCTCCACCAGCCAGCTTATGAAATCCCCGATGACAACAGGCCCGTCGTCGCTCGCCTCATCCTCCCGGATCAGGCTGATCGCGGCGTCGAAGTCCCAGCCGATCAGCATGATCCGCTTCTTCGCCTTCATCATCGCCGCGCGGGCATGGCGGAAATAGGCATCCGCATCGACGATCACGCTCGCCTTCAAGGCGCGCTCGATGCGCCAGCAATCCTCCCCTGGCCGGGGCGCGCTCATGCGCTGCCTACCACCAGGCAGCCAAGGAACATCAGCAGCCCGGCAAAGCGATTGGACCGGAATTTCGCCAAGGGATCGACGCCATCCTCCTTCAAAGTCGCCACCTGCCAGCCCAGATGCGCCGCCATCGGCAGCAGCGCCAGCAACGCCAGCCCCTGCGGCCGGACCTGCCAGATCGCGCTCCCCCAAAGCGCCAAGGCCAGCGCATAGCAAAGCGTTACCCCGCCCCGCACATGCCTGCCCATCGACAGAGCGCTCGATCCGATGCCGATCAGCGCGTCATCCTCCCGGTCCTGCAACGCATAGATGGTGTCGTAGCCCACCACCCAGAAGATGCAGCCGCCATAGAGCAATAGTCCCGGTATGGTGAGAGTTCCCGCCACCTCGCTCCACCCGACCAGCGCGGCCCAGGAAAAGACCAGCCCCAGCCAGATTTGCGGCCACCCGCTAATCCGCTTCATGAAGGGATAGGCCGCCACCAGCGCCAGCGACCCAAGCGCCACGAGCTGCGCATGAAGATGCAGTTGCAGCAGCACCACCAGCCCGACCAGACAGAGCGCCAACAGCCAGGCCCAGGCGGTCTTCAGCGACACCGCCCCGCTCGCCAAAGGCCGCGAAGCCGTCCGCGCCACCTGACGGTCCAGATCGCGGTCTACGATATCGTTGAACACGCATCCGGCCCCACGCATGGCGACGCTGCCCAGCAGCAACCACAGGATCAGCGGCCAATGCGCCCAGCCCTCCCCTGCCAACGCCACCGCCCAGGCGCCCGGCCAGAACAGCAACCACCAGCCGATCGGCCGGTCGAACCGCGCCAGCAAGGCCAGAGCTCGCGGAACATCGGGCAGGCGCGCAACCAAACCACGCGCTTCGCTGTCGGGGACGATCGTCTGATTCACACCAACTCCGTTCGGGCCAAAGCTTGTCGAAGCCCTCCCCTTCTCTTTAGGGAAGAACGTCGCGCCGACAAGCGCGTCCCAAATGGAAGAGACAAAATGACCGCAACCCCCGCCTGGCCGCCACAAAGCGCCCCGCGCCTCCACGTAGAGACCCCGTTGGGCGAGGGCGTCGCCGTGCCGGTCGACGGCAATCCGGCCCATTATCTCATCAGCGTGATGCGGGTGAAGGCGGACGATATCGTCCTGCTGTTCGACGGCCGCTCGGGCGAATGGGCGGCGAAAGCCCGCGACATCCGCAAACGAGACCTGGTGCTGGAGGTCATCAGCCAGACCAGGCCACCCGAAGCCGTCCCTGATTTCTGGCTCTGCTGCGCGCCGATCAAGAAGGGCCGCATCGACCTGATCGCGGAAAAGGCCTGCGAACTGGGCGTGGCGCGGCTGCAACCCGTGCTCACCCGCCGCGCCGTGGTGGACAAGCTGAACCTCGACCGCCTCCACGCCCATCTGGTCGAGGCCGCCGAACAATGCGGGCGCACCGCCCTCCCCGACCTCCATGAAATGACAAAGCTCGACGCGCTGCTCAGGGATTGGCCCGGCGACCGCTGGCTGTTCTTCGCGGACGAAACCGGCGGCGAACCGCTGGCGGATACGCTGAAAGCCCATGCCGGCCCCGCCGCTTTCCTGATCGGCCCCGAAGGCGGCTTCGATCCCGCCGAACGCGAGGCGATCCGCGCCCACCCCAAGTCCGTGCCCGTCTCGCTCGGCCCCCGAATCCTGCGCGCCGAAACCGCCGCCATCGCCGCGACCACCGCCTGGATGACGATCAACGGCGACTGGAAATGACCTGCTTTCGGGTTTCATTCCGCAATGGGATTGAAGCCTTCATCAACGCAGCCTATTTGAGCGCCGAACGTTGCGCCTTTGCCGCAACCGGGGGATAGATTAAGGCGGGGCATGAGCACCAGAACAGACTCAGGGGGCGACGATCCCATCATCGAGAGCCGCGACCAGTTGATCGCGGCCTTCGCCAAGGGCGCCAAGCCCAAGGATCGCTGGCGCATCGGCACCGAGCATGAGAAATTCGTCTATAGCCGCAAGGATCATCACGCCCCCAGCTATGACGAGCGGGGCGGCATCCACACGCTGCTGATCGGGCTCACCCGCTATGGCTGGAATCCGGTGTTCGAGGGCGAGAATATCATCGCCCTCTCCGGCGCCGACGGCACCATCAGCCTGGAACCGGCGGGGCAGCTCGAACTGTCGGGGGCGCCGCTGGAAAATCTGCACCAGACCTGCGCGGAAACCAGCCGCCATCTGGAACAGGTGAAATATGTGGGCGACATGCTGGGCCTGGGTTTCCTGGGCCTGGGCATGTGGCCGGACAAGACGCGCGAAGAGCTGCCCATCATGCCCAAGGGCCGCTACGACATCATGCTGCGCCACATGCCGCGCGTGGGGTCGATGGGCCTCGACATGATGCTGCGCACCTGCACCATCCAGACCAACCTCGACTATGGCAGCGAGGCGGACATGGTGAAGAAGTTCCGCGTCTCCCTGGCCCTCCAGCCGCTGGCGACCGCGCTGTTCGCCAATTCGCCCTTCACGGAAGGGCGGCCCAACGGCTTCCTCTCCTACCGCAGCCATATCTGGTCGGACACCGACCCCGGCCGCACCGGCATGCTGCCCTTCGTGTTCGAGGACGGCTTCGGCTATGAACGCTATGCCGACTATGCGCTCGATGTGCCGATGTATTTCGTCTACCGCGACGGCGGCTATATCGACGCTGCGGGCCACAGCTTCCGCGATTTCCTTGAAGGCAAGCTGGCCGTCCTTCCCGGCGAAAAGCCGACGGAGAAGGATTGGGAAGACCATCTCTCCACTGCCTTCCCCGAAGTGCGGATGAAGAGCTTCCTCGAAATGCGCGGCGCGGACGGCGGCCCCTGGAACCGCATCTGCGCGCTGCCCGCTTTGTGGGTCGGCCTGCTCTATGATGAAGGCGCGCTCGACGCTGCCTGGGATCTGGTCAAGGACTGGAGCATGGAGGAACGGCAGGTTCTGCGCGATTCCGTGCCGAAACTGGCCCTCGACGCCCCCATCGCAGGCGGGCGCAAGCTGCGCGACATAGCAGGCGAAGTCCTCAACATCGCCCGTAGCGGCCTTTCCGCCCGCGCCCGGCTCAATGCCTCAGGCGACAACGAAACCGGCTATCTCGCCCCGCTGGACGAGATCGTGGCGTCGGGCCAGACCCACGCCGAACGCCTGCTCGCCCGCTATCATGGCGAATGGCAAGGCGACCTCAGCAAAATCTACGCCGAAGAAAGCTTCTGACGATTTTATCCTTCTCCCTTGATGGGAGAAGGATAAAACGCCTTATGAATGAGGGTGTTGCGTAACGCTCACTCCGCAGGCTGAACCCCGCCTCCCTGCCGAACCTTCCGCCCCACGACCCAGGCAAAAAACCGCGGCACCGCGCCGTTCCGTTCCATCCAGTCACTATAGGCCCGATACTCCGCATCCGCCCGCAGATGCGCCTCCTCGGTCTTCGCGCGCCAAAAATAGACCGCATTGGTCACCGCCAGCAGCGCCGAGTTCCGCACGACATCGGTCAAACTTCCCGACACGCTCAGAAACGGCAGCGCGGAAAACCACCAGAAGAGATTTTTCGACAGATAGGCCGGATGCCGCGTCCAGCGATAAGGGCCGTGCGTCAAAATCCCCCGATGCGTCAGGTTGGAAAAGCGCAACCCGAAAGCCACCGTCGCCCAGGCATAGACAGCGGTCAGCAACACCAACCATCCGCCCAGAATCCATTGCAAGACGCCATGCCCCTGCGTCCAGACATCCCACTCCGCCCCGCCCGCATGATAATCGAGCGGCCCGCCATTCCCCATCAGCACGAAGGGGGGGTAGCAGATCAGCGCCGCCACCCACCCGGCCAGCAGCGGATTGGCCGTGCGGATATGCGAATCCAGCGGCTTCAACGTCAGCATATAGCCCACGGTCGCCATACAGACGTCGATCATGAACATGACTGCGATCAGGAACCCGGCCAAAGCCACCGGATGGCTGAAGGCGTCCTCGATCCGCCATTCCACCACGCTGGCGAAATTGCCCGGCACGATCGACAGCATGAAGGCCAGGAAAAAGCCCTTCACCGCCCAGGCCCGCGCATGATGGGCGACCTCGACGCGATCCGGCACCCCCGCCGCCCCACCGATCACCCATTGGCCGAAGGCGTAACTCGCATCCTTGGGCTCGACCAGCCGCCGGTCCAGCCAGATCACATAAGGCGCCGACGCCGCCAGCAACCAGGGCGCCGCCCCCCTGAACAGATCCATGGAAAAGCGGTAATCCCCGCTCCAATACCAACGGGCAACGCAATAAAAGACCGCGATGGCGAGCCATGTCGCCCACAATCCCGCGATCTTGACGATGCTGACGTCCAGCACCGACCGCCAGGGCCGCGCCGGCGCGGTCCAGTCGATCCCGGTCGATGCGCGCCGATGCACCTTGTCGACCAGCAGCGACCACAGCATCATCGGCACGCCACAGGCCGCCACGGCGGCAAAGCCCGCATTCGGCCCATTCATCCCATAATGCCGCGCCACCAGCGTCCAAAGCCCCAATCCCACCAGCCCGGCTATGCCGACGCCGTGGCTGACGGCGGATTTCGGACAGGGATCGGCATTGTCGCTCATGCCGCCGCGTTAGCGAAAATTGGTAAACAACCCCCGAAGGTCCGGATTGGGGTGGA
Source organism: Sphingobium sp. SJ10-10 (assembly GCF_036038995.2). Classification (NCBI taxonomy): domain Bacteria; kingdom Pseudomonadati; phylum Pseudomonadota; class Alphaproteobacteria; order Sphingomonadales; family Sphingobiaceae; genus Sphingobium; species Sphingobium sp. SJ10-10. The sequence goes on along the minus strand of NZ_CP158132.1, from coordinate 2,799,232 downwards.
AGGTGGACCTTCCGTTTCCGTTTGCCCTGAGCTTGTCGAAGGGCTCTGCTGAGCGAAGGCGAAGCATGGGAGCCTCGCTCCGCTCGGCTGAGGGCTTCGACTTGCCGAAGGCAAGTTTATCCTGAGCGCCTGCCTTGGCAGGCAGACGAAGGGCTCAGCCCGAACGGATATCACGCGTCAGCAATTGGCCAAAACCCTCTTCCGGTGCCCCCGATTACCCCCCTCCGAGCACATTGATCGTGAACGCCAATATCCCCAGGTTGAACACGAACGCCGCCAGACAATGGAACAGCGCCGTCTGCCGCATCCCCCGATTCGTCACCGCCACGTCGGACGTCTGGAACGTCATCCCCAGCGTGAAGGCGAAATAGAGGAAATCCCAATAGCCCGGCTCCCGCGTATCGGGGAAATCCAGCCCGCCGCTATCCCCGCCCTTTTCGCCGGCCAGATAGAAGATATGCGCATAGTGCATCGCATAGACGAGGTTGGAAAACAGCCAGGCCAGCGCCAGCGTCCCCAGCAGCAACGCAATCACTGGCCCCTTCGGCCCGCCATGCTGGCTGACCGCGACACCCACGGCGATCAGGATCACCACCGAAACGATCGCGGTCAGCAGCAGCATCAATTGCCGGTTCGCGTCATTGTCCGCCGCCTTGCGCCGCATCGAATCCGGATCGGCGTCGAACAATGGCCATGCGGACAGAATGAACGCCAGCGCCGCGACGTCGAATCCCGCCATCACCGCCTCATGCCAGGGCAGCAGGAACCCGAACGGCGCCATGCTCGCCAGCAGGGTCAGGAACATGCCATAACGCCAGGGGAAGATTTGCGACCGGATCATGCCGCGCATCAAAGGCATAATCGGCGCCCCGCACAAGCCGCTTTATATCACCGCCGCGATCAGCCCCAGCGCCTGCGCCTCATTCGCCTCCAGATACCAGTTTTCGGGCGCGCGCGTCAGCAGCTCCTCCATCGACACCCGCGATCCCAGGATCAGGTTCGCAAAGCCTTCATTCTGGATCGCGATCGACGCCTCGATCTCATGCAGCGTCGCCTTGAGCGAGGCGATGCAGGTCGATAGCGGTCCTTCCAGATGGATGTCCCGCGTGATGATCCGCTCATGGATCATCAGCCGCGTTCCCCGCGCCAGATAGCGGTTTTCCGCGGCGAAGAAGCCCATGAAGGTCACGCCCGCCGAATAGACCGCCGTCTTGCCCAGAAACACCAGCCGCCGGGCTGGATAGAGGTCGGAATGAAAGCGGATATCCTCCCCCATCATCCGCGCAATCTCCGGATCGCCGCCCAGGGTGGCGATCTCCACCACCACCAGTCCCTGCTGCGGCGCCGACGACAGGCAGTTGCGGAAATGCAGATACATGCCGTGATCGACAATGCCCGACAGCATGATCGCGGGATATTCGAAATCCTTGGACCCCAGCAGCGACGCCTGCGTCGACATGAAAAACGGCTCCTTTTGGCATATCCCCGCCGCTGCTCTACGCATGGGTCCGCAAATGGTGCCGTCCCCCATCGCTTTTGACTGGCGCGGCGCCGGAGAGGCCCGTAAGGAACAGATCATGACCAAAGGGCGGGGCGCATGATCGCGAAACTCAAGGGACGGCTGGACAGCACGGGCCTGGACCATGCCATCATCGATGTGGGCGGGGTCGGCTATCTGGTCGGCGCCTCCTCCCGCACGCTCGCCGCGCTGGGGCCGGTGGGGGAGGCGGTGACGATCCACACCGAAATGCTGGTGTCGGCCGATGCGATCCGCCTCGTCGGCTTCGCCCGGGCGGAGGAACGCGACTGGTTCCGCCTGCTGACCGGCGTGCAGGGCGTGGGTTCGCGGGTGGCGCTGGCCATCCTCTCCGCGCTCGAACCGGCGGAATTGCATCGCGCCGTGGCGACCGGGGACAAGGCGATGATCGCGCGGGCCAATGGCGTCGGCCCCAAGCTCGCCCAGCGCATCGCCAATGAGTTGAAGGACAAGATCGGCGCAGTGCCCATGCCCACCGGCGCGGTCGGCGGGGGATTTGCGGTCGTGCCGACCGGCGGCCATGGCGCCGATGCAATCTCCGCGCTGCAGAATCTGGGCTTCAGGCCCGCCGAAGCCAGCAGCGCCGTCGCCTCCGCCGAAGAGGAACTGGGCGAAGACGCCTCGCTTGACGCTCTGGTCCGCCTCGCTCTCAGGAAAGCGGCGAAATGAGCGAAGACCGCCTGATCTCCTCCACGCGTCGCATCGAAGATGCCGACGCCGCGTTGCGCCCCAAGTCGCTGGCCGAATTCATCGGCCAGCAGGCGGCGCGCGAAAATCTGCGCATCTTCATCGAGGCCGCCAAGGGGCGCGGCGAAGCGCTGGACCATGTGCTCTTCTTCGGCCCGCCCGGCCTGGGCAAGACGACGCTGGCGCAGATCGTCGCCCGCGAAATGGGCGTGGGGTTCCGCGCCACATCCGGTCCGGTGATCGCCAAATCGGGCGACCTGGCCGCGCTGCTCACCAATCTGGACGAGGGCGACGTCCTCTTCGTCGATGAGATTCACCGGCTCAATCCGGCTGTCGAGGAAGTGCTCTACCCCGCCATGGAGGACCGGGCGCTCGACCTGATGATCGGGGAAGGCCCCTCCGCCCGCTCGGTGCGGATCGACCTGCCGCCTTTCACCCTGGTCGGCGCGACCACACGGCAAGGCCTGCTGACGACGCCCTTGCGCGACCGCTTCGGCATTCCGGTGCGGCTGCAATTCTACACCGTCGACGAGCTGGAACTGGTCGTGCGGCGTGCGGCGCGGCTGCTCGACCTCGCCATCACCTCCGACGGCGCGGTGGAGATCGCCCGGCGATCGCGGGGCACGCCGCGCATTTCCGGGCGGCTGCTGCGGCGGGTGCGCGATTTCGCCAATGTGGCGGGGGCGCCAGCCGTGGACGCCAAGGTGGCCGACGCCGCGCTGACCCGGCTGGAGGTCGACCATCTCGGCCTCGACCTGATGGACCGGCGCTATCTGATGATGATCGCGGACATCTACCGCGGCGGGCCGGTGGGCGTCGAAACGCTGGCGGCGGGCCTTTCCGAAGCCCGCGACACGATCGAGGAAGTGATCGAGCCTTTTCTCATCCAGCTCGGCCTGATCGCCCGTACCGCACGGGGGCGCTGCCTGAATGGGCCCGGCTGGAAGCATCTGGGGCTGAACCCGCCGTCCAATGTTCAGGATGGATTGTTCGATTAGGATAGGTCGACGGAGATGGCCGCTAGCTGCCATTGAGCGCATCCGTGTTCCTGCGAAGGCAGGAACCCAGTTCTGCCGCTTGTGGATCATCGCACCTTAGGATCTGGGCTCCTGCCTTCGCAGGAGCACGATGTGCTTCAAGAAAAGCAGCGCTAGGCAGACCGTCCCCTATCCACCCTATTTCCATCCTGAATCAATCCGCCCACACCCCAAAGCGAATCTCAGGAAATCCGCTAAAAATCATGGCCGTTACGGCTTGGCGCGGTTATAGCCTGCCGATCGGGCGAAGAAGCGCGCCGGAGACGCGCCGCGAGTGAGGAGATGCCGTTTTGAGGGCGATCGAGCGTTTTCCCAATCTGGTGACCATGTTCTTTGCCCGGGCCAGGGCGATGGGCGACGCGCCCTTCCTCTGGCGCAAGGTGGCGGGCCAATGGCAATCGCTGAGCTGGACCGAGGTCGCTCATGACGTCGCCTCGCTCGCCAGCGCGTTGCAGGCGCAAGGGTTGAAACCGGGCGACCCGGTGATGCTGGTCAGCGAGAACCGGCCGGAATTCTGCATCGCGGACCTCGCCATCATGGCGGCGGGCTGCGTCACGGTGCCGACCTACACCACCAACACCACCCGCGATCACCAGCATATCCTGACCGACAGCGGCGCCCGCGCCGTCATCGTCTCCACCGCGAAGCTGGCGCAGAATCTGATGCCCGCCGTGCTGCGGTCGCAGGCGAGCTTCGTCATCGGCATGGAGCCGCTGCGGGGCGCGCAGGGCAGCGTCGCCTGCCATCTGTGGAGCGACCTGATCGCCCATTATCCCACCGACATCGACGCCTGCGCCGCCAGCCAGACGGCGGGGCGCGACGATCTGGCCTGCATCATCTACACCAGCGGCACGGGCGGCGCCCCTCGCGGGGTGATGCAGCATCATGGCTCCATCCTCTGCAATATCGAAGGGGCAGGCCGGCTGCTGGAGGAGGATTTCGGATGGGGCGAGGAGGTGTTCCTCTCCTTCCTTCCCCTCTCCCACGCCTATGAGCATAGCGGCGGCCAGTTCATGCCGATCATGCTGGCGGGGCAGATCTATTATGCGGAGGGGCTGGAAAAGCTGGCCAGCAATATCGAGGAAACGCGCCCGACCATCATGGTCGTCGTCCCCCGCCTGTTCGAAGTGCTGCGCACCCGCATCATCAAGTCGATCGAGAAGCAGGGCAAATTCCCGGCCTATCTGCTTGGCCAGGCGCTGCGGATCACGGCGAAGGAACAGCGCGGACAGAAATCGCTGCTCGACCTGCCTATGAAGGCGCTGCTGTCCCGCACGCTCAAGCCCAAGATCGCGGCGCGCTTCGGCGGACGGATGAAGGCGCTGGTGTCGGGGGGCGCGCCGCTCAACCCCGATGTCGGCCTGTTCTTCGATGCGATGGGACTGACGCTGCTCCAGGGCTATGGCCAGACCGAGGCCGGGCCGGTGATCAGTTGCAACCGCCCCCGCGCCGGGATTGCGATGGATACGGTCGGCCCGCCACTCGACGGCGTCGAAGTACGGATCGCGGAGGATGGCGAGATTCTCGTGCGCGGCGAACTGGTGATGCACGGCTATTGGCGCAATCCGGCGGAAACGGAGAAGGCGCTGCAAAATGGCTGGCTGCACACCGGCGACATTGGCGAGATCGACGCCAAGGGCCGCATCCGCATCACCGATCGCAAGAAGGATCTGATCGTCAACGACAAGGGCGACAATGTCTCGCCCCAGAAGGTGGAAGGGATGCTGACGCTCCAGCCGGAGATCGGGCAGGCGATGGTCTATGGCGACCGCCGTCCGCATCTGGTGGGGCTGCTGGTGCCCGATGCCGAATGGACGCGGGAATGGGCGCAGGCGCAAGGACGCAATGTCGACGGGATCGGGAACGACCCCAGCTATCAGGCTGCGCTGCGGGCGGCGGTCGACCGGGTGAATGACGACCTGTCGGTGATCGAGCGGGTGCGGCGCTTCATCCTGGCCGACGAGCCCTTCACCATCGACAATAGCGAAATGACGCCGTCGATGAAGATCCGCCGTCATGTCATCCGCGCCCGCTATCAGGAACGGCTGGACGCGCTGTACAAGGGGTGATCCTTATTTCCCCGGCGCGCGATAGGGCGTGAAGTCCCCCAGCGCGCAATTTCCCGTCACCATGCCGGTCGTCAGATCCGCGCTGGTCGCCATGTCGCCGCGGCAATATTGCGATCCCCAGGTCTTGATGATCAGCGTGTCGCCCCGCGACAGGCCGGAACAACTGCCGATCAGGTCGTTGCGATAGACCAGCCGCCCGCTCACCCGATAGAGCAGCACGCTGTTGCTGATCGCCGTCAGATTGGCCTGCGATACGCGATTGACGCAGCTCGTCTTTTCGCCTGCCACCTTGCCGGCCAGAGCGCGTTCCAATTCGCTGGTCTGCTTTTCGGTCAGCTTGGGCGGCTCATAGCTGCCGGAACAGCCCGCCAGCAGCAGCGGCCCCAGACATAGCCCGGAGCGCAACATCCATGAGCGCATGACACCTCTCCTCATTCGTCCCCGCTTCCAAGACGATGGAACGGCGCGAAAACCGTCACGCCGCATCCTTGGCCGCGCGCCGTTCGGCCAGTTGCGCGACATTGCGGGCGCGCATGAAGACATTGGTCGCGCGCTCCTGCCCGATGCTGGTCGGCACCGTGGCCTCGCCCCGCGCCCGCGCCGCGTCGACCTCCGCCATACGGGCGCGCACGGCCGCATTGTCCGGCTCCACCGTCAACGCGAAACGGCCATTGGATTGCGTATATTCATGCGCGCAATAGACCGCCGTATCGTCCGGCAAGGCCGCGAAGCGCTGCATATTGGCGAACATCTGAGCGGGCGTCCCCTCGAACAACCGGCCACAGCCCATGGCGAACAGCGTGTCCCCCACGAACAGCAGATGATCGTCCGCCAGATGATAGGCGATATGGCCGGCCGTATGAGCAGGCACCTCCAGCACCGCGGCCTGATGATGGCCGATGCGGACGCTGTCGCCCTCCCCCACCACACGGTCGAGCGTGCCGATCTTCTCAGCCTCGGCCGCCGGGCCGGTGATGGTGCAGCCGCCCCATGCCTCTGCCGCGGCTTTGATCGCCGCATTGCCGCCGACATGATCGCCATGCCAGTGCGTGTTCCAGATCTGGCCGATGGTCCAGCCCCTCAGCCTTGCCACCTCCAGCACGGGTTCCGCGACGGCGGGATCGACCGCCACCGTCTCCCCGCTGGCATCGTCGTGCAGCAGCCAGACATAATTGTCGTTGAGTACGGGGATGCGGACGACTTCCAGCATGACCTTACCAGACTCCCTTATTGGGCATGGACGCCCAGGGTTCGGCCGGTTCCAGATGCCCGTCCTGCAAGATTTCGATCGAAATATTGTCCGGCGTCCGCACGAAGGCCATGTGCCCGTCGCGCGGCGGGCGGTTGATGGTGACGCCCGCATCCATCAGCCGCTGGCAGGTCTCATAGATATTCTCGACCCGATAGGCGAGATGCCCGAAATTGCGGCCGCCGCCATAGGCCTCCGGCGGGGTGCCGTCCTCGGCTGGCCAATTATAGGTCAGTTCGACCTGCGCCTCCTCATCCCCCGGCGCGGCGAGGAAGACCAGGGTGAACCGCCCCTGCGCATTGTCGAAGCGCTTCTGTTCCTCCAGGCCCAGCAGCCGGAAAAAGGCGACCGTCCGGTCGACGTCGGTCACGCGGATCATCGTGTGCAGATATTTGGGCAATTACTCACTCCATTCGTCGCCATAAAGCAACGGTTCATCTCTGAAATCCTAGGAACATCCCCAAGATAAGATGCGTTGGGCGTGGAAGGAAGAGGGAGGCGTGCATGGACCTGGCCTATCATGACAAGCTGTTGCTCGGCTGCGCGGGATTGCTGGCCCTGGGGATCGTCAGCGGCGGCTATCTGCTGGGCGACGGGCTGAAACGGGCCAAGGCGGCGGACCGCTCCGTCACCGTGCGCGGGCTGGCGGAAAAGGATGTGACCGCCGACCTCGCCACATGGTCGATCAGCTATTCCGCCACCGGCTTCGACCTGCCCGCCGTTCGCGCCCAGATCGACAATAATACACAGGAACTGCGCGCTTATTTCGCCAGCCTCGGCTTCCGGCCCGACGCGCTGACCGCGACCGGCGCGGGGGTCAATCAATATATCAACAATGGCGTCAACACGATCACCATCACCCAGCGCATGCTGCTGCGCACGACCGATATCGCCCGCGCCCAGCGCGCCGTGGCCCAGCAGTTCGACCTGGTCCGGCGCGGCGTGACGCTACAGGAAGGATCGGGCATGCGCTACAGCTTCACCAGGCTCAATGACGTGAAGCCGCAAATGGTCGCCGCCGCCACCAAGGACGCTCGCGCCGCCGCCGAACAGTTCGCCCACGACAGCGGCGCCAGCGTCGGTGGCATCAAGAGCGCGACCCAGGGCTATTTCTCGATCGATGCCCGCGATGGCGAAGCGGACGGGGCGAGCGACACGCCCTATAAGAAAGTGCGCGTCGTCACGACCGTCGATTTCTACCTCAATTAAAAGGACCAAGCTTCAGTATCGGCCAATCAGTTGGCGGGCTTTGGCGCTGGCAGGCGGGAGAGATTGTCGGCGGCCGCTTTCCCCGCGGGCGATTGTGCTGCCAGCTTCACCGCGCGCTGCCAGGCGGAGCGGGCCACGTCCTCCTGATCGGTAAGGATGGCGATATTGCCCTCCTCCAGCGCGACCGAGGCATCGTCGGGCGCAAGCTGCACCGCCCGCGCAACATGCGCCTGCGCCAGCTTCAGTTCCCCCGAGCGGCGGGCCAAAGTGGCCGAGAGCAGCCAGGCGAGCGGGTCTTGCGGCACCTGCTCCAGCGCGATGTCGAGTGAATCGCGCGCGCCCTTGGCATCGTTCAGCGCCACCAGCGCGCGGGCGCGGTCCAGATGGACCTCGCCCTTCTCCACACCGTCGGGCAGACCACGCACCAGCGCCGCATCGAAATCGTCGCGTGCCTTGGCGGCATCCCCGCCCGCCAGCGCAGCATTGCCCGCCTGCGCCCAGAGCCGCCCGCTCTGCACCATTTCGCCATTGCGTTCGGCTTCGTCGGCCCCCTGCTCGAAGGAGACGATGGCGGGCGCCCAGCGTTCGGCGCGGGCATAGGCAAAGCCCATGCAGTTGCGTGCATAGAAGCTCCCGCCGTCGATCCGCCATTGCTGCGCGAAGACGACGGCCTTGTCCGGCGCCTCGATCGCCTGATCCAGGCAGGCCTGGAATTTCGCGGCATATTTGTCCGGCACCGGGATGCGGCCATCGCTCGCCGCCGCCCGCGCCGGAGGGGCGGCGGCCGAAGCGGAGGCCGCGGCTTCCGCCTTTTCCTTCCTCTTGCGGTTCATCACCGCCTCGATCTCCGGATCATAGGCCTGCGGGGCGAGCAGCAGCAGCGGGAGCAGAAAGGGCATCAGAGGCTGTCCAACAGGCTGGCGACGGCGCGGATCAACAGGGCGATATCCGGGTCGCGGGAAAGACGATGGTCGCCATCCTTAATCAGCAGCGTCTGCACATCGGATGAACGCAGCCGCTCCGCGATCCGCAGCGCCGTCTGCCAAGGCACATCGGGATCGTCCTGCCCATGCAACAGCCGCACCGGGCAATCGATCGCAATCTCCCCCTCCAGCAGCCGTAGCGACTGGCCGGATTCCCAGAAAGCCAAAGTGGTGACATAGGGATCGTCGCCATAGAGGGTCGGCTCGACGATCCGCCCCTCCGTCGCCAACAGCGCCTTGTCCGAATCGGTAAAGCCCCATTCGGTGAAGTCCGGCGCCGCCGCGATGCCGACCAGCCCCACGACCCGCTCCGGCCGCGCCAGCGCGATCAGCAGCGCCAGCCACCCGCCCATGGAAGACCCGACCAGCACGACCGGGCCCGGCGTCAGCGAATCGATCAGCAGCAGCGCATCGTCGCGCCAGCTCGCCAGCGTGCCATCCTCGAACCGGCCCTCGCTCGCGCCATTGCCGGCATAGTCGAGCCGAAGCATCGCCCGGCCCTGACCCTGCGCCCAGCCATCCAGCGCCACCGCCTTGCCGCCTTCCATGTCGGACATATAGCCGGGCAGGAAGACGATCATAGGCCCCGTTCCAGGCCGATGGCGATAGGCAAGCCGTACCCCGTCCGGGCGAGCATATAGGGCGGGCGGCGCGACATCGGGGCGTTCCATGCGATTCTCCAGTTCAGCGGCAGGAGCCTGAAAAAAGGGCCGTAAAAAGCTCTTGGCCGGGAAACCAGAAAAATAAAAATAATGCGGCTGCCGTGATTGACAGCCCTCCGGCCAGCGGCTAGTTGCGCGCTCCTACCCCGTGCCCAGATGGCGGAATTGGTAGACGCACCAGCTTCAGGTGCTGGCGATCGCAAGGTCGTGGAGGTTCGAGTCCTCTTCTGGGCACCATTTGTTCTTCCGGAGGCGTCCGTGGACGTCCCGGAAATGGCTGAAATCCATCGATTCTTGTGCTATAAGCGTCCGGCGAAATCCGGGCGGATACGGCACCAATCGAGAACAATTCGGGTATCTCGGAAGGTATCGTTCTCCTCCCTTTTTGGAGGCGATACCTCAGATGGCCACCCTCTTTGCCACGACCGTGGTCAGCGCCAAGCCGGCCGCGAAGGACTATAAGCTCTCCGACGGCGCCGGGCTATACCTGCTCGTGCGGCCAAACGGCTCGAAGCTGTGGCGCTTCAACTATGTCCACCACGGCAAGCACCGCACGCTCGCCTTCGGCGCGTGGCCCGAGGTCGGCCTTGCCGACGCACGCGGCAAGCGCGACGAGGCCCGCCGGCTGGTCGCGGCCGGCCTCGACCCCTCGCATGAGGAGAAGGTCGCGCGGGCCAAGGCGCGCGTCGAGGAGAACGACACCTTCAAGACGGTCGCCAAGGAGTGGATCGCCAAGAATGAGCGCGAGGACATGGCCGAGATCACGCTCAGCAAGATCCGCTGGCTGCTCGACATGGCCTATCCCAAGATCGGCAACCGCCCGATCGCCAAGATCACCACCCAGGAGGTGCTCGCCGTCCTCCGGTCGGTCGAGGCGACCGGGCGCTATGAAAGTGCGCGGCGGATGCGGAGCGTCCTGGGTCGCGTCTTCCGTTACGCGGTCGCCACCACGCGCGCCGAGCGCGATCCGACCGGCGACCTGCGTGGCGCGCTCACAGTCCCCAAGGCCAAGCACCTCGCCGCGATCACCAACCCCAAGCGCGCCGGCGAATTGATGCGAGCGATCGAGAGCTATAGCGGGCATGCCATTACGCTCTATGCGCTGCGCCTCTCCGCGCATTTGTTCGTGCGCCCGGGGGAGCTTCGGCAAGCGGAGTGGTCGGAGTTCGACTTCGACAACTCGGTCTGGAACATCCCGGAAGAGAAGATGAAGATGCGCCGCCCGCACCGCGTGCCGCTCTCGACCCAGGTGATGAGCCTGTTCGAAGAGCTCTGGGATTTGACCGGCACGGGCCGCTATTGCTTTCCGTCCTTCCGCGGCGACCGACGGCCGATGTCGGAGAACACGGTCAATGCCGCGCTGCGCGTGCTCGGCTTCGAGCAGGCGGAGATGAGTGCGCACGGCTTCCGCGCCATGGCCGCCACCTTGCTCAACGAGAGCGGGCAATTCCATCCCGATGCGATCGAGCGCCAGCTCGCCCATATTGAGACCAATGGCGTTCGCCGCGCCTATACGCGCGGCGAATATTGGAACGAGCGGGTCACGATGATGCAGTTCTGGTCGAACGAACTCGACCGGCTGCGCAGCGGCGCCAAAGTGCTCAAGCCGAATTTCGGAGGCCGACAGGCTTTGGCTTGATGCGGCTGGCCAAGAGCGATCTATCCTGAGGATGCAGGATTGGGAGGCGGTCAGAGGAGCCTGTCTCCCCGTCGCTTTTGGGCGCGATAGCCTCGCACTCTCCCGCGCAGCTGTTCAATCCACCCAGGGCGATGTTCTATGCGGTCGTAACTGTCACGGTCGCCCGCCAGCAGCTCGATCCGGCTCTTCTGGCTGAGCGCCTCCCAACCGTCGTACATGATATAGAGCGCGTTGCCGTATCGGGCGTTTTCAAAGGCAACGAAGTCGTCGCCAAACTTTGCACCGAAATAGCGCAGAAAACCGTCCGTTCCCGTGATGTAGGCCTCCGGCTGGAGGCGCTGCATTACCGTGACGCGCTCCTTCATCACGGCCTGCTGTTGCGCTGACACCGGTCGCTTCCCCCGCAACATCGCGGCTACCACCTCGTCGACATTGCCCGGCGGCAGTAATTGCCAGTCGACCTTGACGCTCAAGGCGTAGTCAGCAAGCGAGGTGGCGCTTTCAAATACGTCAGCGACGCCCACATTCTCCTGAAGCAGATTTAGATTATAGAGCAGTTCCTGCTCGAAGTTTGGGGTTCGCCGACTGAGAACCTGATCGATCGCAAACCTAAGGAGAAACCCTTCACCACGTCGTTCGACTAAAACGATCGAGAGGTTGACCTGCTTTGGAGGATAAACCTCGCGAATGTAGACCTCGCGGTCATGCGAAACGTAATGATAACTCCCCGATTTCCACGAGGGTGCCCAGAAACCATACGATTTGGTGACTTTGGGAAGGTCCTTGCGGACCTTTTCCATGCCGTAAAGATTCGCGTTGGAATAGCGGCCTGCGGCGGGATTAGGCGGCTGGGGGTCTGGAAGCCCAATGTCGTCACCATTGAGCGAAATGCCTAGCCGTGTGTAAGTGGAGATATCAGCGGGGAGCACCAGCTTCACGGTTGCGGCAACCACGTCGTCCTGGTCAAAAGTCGCCAAGCGCTGGAAGATATGCCCAGGGACTTTCAGCAGGTTCTTCGTCATACACCGATCAAATCCGCATGTTCAGAAATCTGTCGGCAGCTAATAGCACATCTGCAATAAGGTGCGCCAATTCGCCCTGATGTCTTGGCACCAGCGCAGCGTCCAAAGGCAGCTCGTTCAGCTTCCACTCGACAGGTGGTGTGAACCGCCCCGGGTTTGCCGGAGGCTCCAACTTCTGAGTAAGTGGAGCCGATATGAGCAGGACGACGAACAAGTTTGCACCTGAGGTGCGCCAGCGTGCGGTACGCATGGTGCTGGATCACGAGGTCGATCATCCCTCTCGCTGGGCGGCGATGGTGTCTATCGCTGAGAAGATCGGGTGCTCGGCGCACACCCTGAACGAATGGGTGTGGATCGGCGTGCAAAAAGAACCCCGTTAGCGGGGTGATCGGCGTCTAAAAGGGACCCCTCATTTCGATAGCTTAAAGAGCCGTCTGGATGTTCAGGCGGCGAGATCGGGATGTTGGTTTTGGAGACAGTGGTTCGTATCCGGCGTGAGTATGCCGGCGGGAAGGCGATCAAGGCGATCGCGCGTGATCTGCATGTGTCGCGGAAGGTGATCCGCAAGGCGATCCGGGCGCCGGAAGGCGCATTTGATTATCGACGCAAGGTTCAGCCGCTGCCGCGGATTGGTCCGTTTCAGGATCGCCTGGATGTGCTGTTGGAAGAGAACGAGTTACGGGGGCGGCGTGACCGGCTTCGGATGACCCGTATCCACGACCTTCTGGTGCGTGAGGGTTTCGAGGGGTCTTACGATGCCGTGCGCCGCTATGCCGCACGGTGGAAGGTCGAGCGGCGCAGGGATTTCGGCGACGGGACGACGGCCTTTATTCCGATGCTGTTCCAGCCCGGCGAGGCCTACCAGTTCGACTGGAGCCACGAGGATGTCGAGATCGCCGGCAAGCCGATGCGGGTAAAGGTCGCGCACATGCGGCTGTGCGCGTCGCGGGCGGTCTATGTCCGGGCCTATCCACGCGAGACCCAGGAGATGCTGTTCGACGCGCATGCGCGCGGCTTTGCCTTCTTCGGCGGCGTGCCCCGGCGCGGCATCTACGATAATATGAAGACGGCGGTGACGAGCGTGTTCACCGGCAAGGAGCGGGTGTTCAACCGGCGGTTCCTGATCATGGCCGACCATTATATGGTCGAGCCCACGGCCTGCTCGCCGGCGGCGGGCTGGGAGAAGGGTCAGGTCGAGAACCAGGTGCAGACGATCCGGGGGCGTTTCTTCCAGCCTCGTCTGCGGTTCGCCAGCCTTGAGGAGCTCAACGGCTGGCTGGAAGCCGAGTGCCGGCGCTGGGCCGAACGACAGGCGCATCCTGAGCAGGGCGAACAAACCGTGGCGCAGATGCTGGAGATCGAACGCCCTGCATTACAGTCGATGCTGGGGCCGTTCGACGGCTTCAACGAGAGCGAGCATGGCGTGAGCGGCACCTGCCTTATCAGCTTCGATCGCAACCGATACTCGGTCCTCTCGACGGTGGCGCGGCGCACAGTGCAGGTCCGGGCCTATGCCGACCGCATTATCGTGCGATGCGGCGATGAGGTCGTCGCCGAGCATCCCCGCTTCTTCGGGCGGAACCGCACCATCTATGATCCCTGGCACTATCTGCCGGTGCTGGCCCGCAAGCCCGGCGCGTTGCGCAACGGCGCGCCCTTCCAGGACTGGGAGCTGCCGCCAGCGCTGGCCCGATTGCGACGCAAGTTGGGCAACGGCGATGATGCCGATCGGCGGTTCGTGCGCGTGCTGGCGGCCGTGCTGACCGATGGCCTGGAACTCGTCGAGGCCGCCGTGCGGGAGGCGCTGGCGACCGGCACGGCGAGCGACGACTTGATCCTCAATATCCTGGCACGGCGCCGCGAACCACCGCGACCGCTGACGATCGTCACTTCGGAGGACAACGCCCTGCGGCATCCCCCGATCGCCGACTGTGCCCGTTACGACCAACTGAGGAACTTCCATGCAGCGGCATGACATGATCGACGCGATGCGCGGGCTCGGACTCAAGGGGATGGCCGGCGCGTTCGATGAGGCCGTCACCACGGGCCTCCAGCGTCAGCGCACGACGATGGAGATACTGACCGATCTGCTGCGCGCGGAGGCAACGCACCGCCACGCGGCCTCGATCCGATACCGGATGGCGGCCGCCAAGCTGCCGGTGGTGAAGGATCTCGATGCCTTCCACTTCGAGGGGACACCGATCAACGAGGGGCTGGTCCGTTCGCTGCACAGCGGCGCGTTCCTGCCCGCACGGCGCAATGTCGTCCTGGTCGGCGGCACCGGCACCGGCAAGACCCACCTGGCCATCGCCATCACCGCCAATGTCGTTCGCGCCGGGGCGCGGGGGCGTTACTTCAACACGGTCGATCTGGTGACCCGCCTCGAAGAGGAGGCCCGGATCGGCAAGAGCGGCGCGCTTGCCTCCCAGCTCTCCCGGCTCGATCTCGTGGTTCTGGACGAGCTTGGCTATCTGCCGTTCGCCCGTTCAGGCGGGCAGTTGCTGTTCCATCTGGTCAGCAAGCTTTACGAGCAAACCAGCGTCGTCATCACCACCAATCTGGCGTTCGGGGAATGGCCCACCGTGTTCGGCGATCCCAAGATGACCACCGCTCTCCTCGACCGCGTCACGCATCATTGCGACATCATCGAGACCGGTAATGACAGCTGGCGCTTCAAGAACCGAAACTGATCCCCGCTGCACGCCGCGATTAACATGCTTTGCGCTGCGCGCGCCTCCGGTCGGGCTCCGCCCTCCCTACGCCGCGCGCAGCGCAAGGAGCGTCCCTCCACCGTCGTACCATCCTTGAAAGGGGGTCCCTTTTGCGCGCCGATCGGGGGTCCCGTTTGCACGCCGATTGACATATTTGGACGTACCCGGAGGGCAAGACCTCTCCGCCCACGGAACTGAAGCGGAGCCTAAAGGCAAAATCCATAGCCGAGCCTGACGCCCTCCAAATTTATCAGGAGGCAAACGCGGAATGGGAAGCGACTGAGGGCGGCCTCTGCCTTCGATAGGCTAACATCTGAGAACATCGGCTGCATGGCCAAGCTGTTCGTGCAGCAATGGCACGCCGCCGACGAAGTGTCCCTCCAAGCTCGTGGTGACGGCTTCGCGATCCCGTCGCGCCACTTCTGGGAGGAGAAGCTCTCGAATTATGTCTGCGGGCAAGGCGAGAGTGACACAGACGCAATCATGGAGGAGTGGACCGACCGCGCCGAACAGCTCCTTAAGGCGCAACGGTTTGTTCGGAACCTGGAGGACGCGCTGGGCTTCGAGCGGCTCTGTAAGCCTCTCAAGGCCGCCGTGGCTGACTGGCTCCAGCTCCTCGGGCAGCGACCCGAAGCTCCCAGCTTCTCAGCGGGACTTGCCGCTCCGTGACGTTGCCGAGCTGTATCGCGACCAGGACGCCCCCCGGCTCTCGCATAACAGCACGGTGAATCCGGGGTTATCAATGTCCCTACCAACTTGCTCCTAGTGGTGTAGCGACATTTTCTTAAGAAACGGGCGCCCCGTCGAAAATCAGGTTAAAAGCGATGCGGGGCAGCTACGCGACGGCCTGCAAGCCCTTGCGCTGGATGATGGACAGCAGACGCAAGGCGGAGCCACCGGGGCGCTTCACGCCGCGCTCCCAATCGGATACCAGATTGCGCGATACGTTGAGATAGTCCGCAAACACCGGCTGTGAGACATGCTCGCGCTCGCGGATCGCGCGGATTTCATTGCCCGCGAGTGTCGGAGCGGGAGCAAGGCGCGCCTCGTCAAAAGTGCGAAGCGTTGCACGCGACACTACGCCCGCGTCGTGCGCGTCACTCATCATTTCATGGATCGCGCCTGCGATCTCGCTGCGATAGCCTTTATCCTTCGTCGCCATCTTCGATCTCCACCAGCATTCCCGACGCCCCCAGCCGGTCCCGTTCCTCGCCATTCCATTTCAACGCTTTGGTTGCCGCTTCACGCAACAGCGCCACGTCGGCTTTCGATATGTTCCCCGTTTTCGCAGAAACCATAGGCGCGCGCCCAAGCCCCGATCATAAAGTCCGCGTGGGATGCCGAGCATAAGGCATGTGCCGAGCCCCAGGGAACTTGCAAGCGCCATTCCGCATGAGCGGCATCACGGATCGATGGAAACCTGTATCCTAACAACACAGTCCCAGTCATTATCCGAATTGCGCCCAGGGCGCCTTCTGGAGAAGGAATGGATCGCTATGTCATTGAAAAATGGTGCTGCCGGTGAGGATTGAACTCACGACCTCAGCCTTACCAAGGATGCGCTCTACCACTGAGCTACGGCAGCACTATTTCATCCATCTGGCTATATCGCGCCAGCGGAGCCGGGCCTATGGCCGCCTCATCGGCCCATGTCAAGGCGGCTTGCGGCGGAAGATGCAATTTGATTAAGGGCGGGCCATGGCAAACGATCAGGACGAACGAAAAGAGCGTTTGGCGCAGGCATTGCGGGACAATCTGCGTCGCCGCAAGGCCCAGTCACGCGAATCGCGCGACGCGGACAGCCCTCGAAACTCCACCGACGCCAAAGAATAGACCGGGCCAGTGGAGGCGCTTTGCTCCCGCAAAAGCAGGAACGCCATGAGCCGCCTACAAAGGCGCGCAGGCCGCCTTTAGCCAGTCAAGCGCATCGCCCTCCAGTTGCGGCCCGACGATCTCGATCACCTTGGCATGATAGGCATTCAGCCAGGTGCGCTCCTCGCCGGTCAGCAAGTCCACGGCAATCGCGTTGCGGTCGATCGGCGCGAGGGTCAGCGTCTCGAACCCCAGCATTTCCCGTTCGGCGCCCGGCACGTCGCGCGGTTCGACCAGCACCAGATTTTCGATGCGGATGCCATATTCGCCCGTCTTGTAATAACCCGGCTCGTTGGAGAGGATCATGCCCGGCTGGAGCGCCTCGTCGCCGCCGCCGAAGGTCGCGATCCTCTGCGGACCTTCATGCACCGACAGGAAGCTGCCGACGCCATGGCCGGTGCCATGGGCGTAGTCCAGCCCCTCAGCCCAAAGATACTGCCGTGCCAGCACGTCGAGCTGACCGCCCCGCGTCCCCTTCGGAAACTGCGCCCGGCCGAGCGCGATATGGCCCTTCAACACCAGCGTGAAGCGGTGCTTCATTTCCTCCGTCGGCGTGCCGATGGCGATGGTGCGCGTCACGTCGGTGGTGCCGTCGCGATATTGCCCGCCCGAATCGACCAGGTAGAGGCTGCCGGTCTCGATCGGCCGGTTCGTCTTTTCCTCGACCCGGTAATGCACCACGGCGCCGTTCGGTCCCGCGCCGGAAATGGTGTCGAAGGACAGATCCTCCAGCAACCCGGTCTCCTTGCGGAACGCCTCCAGCCTGGCCGCCGCGCCCAGTTCATCGACGCCGCCCTTGGGCGCCTCGACTGCGATCCAGTGCAGGAAACGGCTCAACGCCGCGCCGTCCCGCGCCTGCGCCGCCTTATGGCCGGCAATCTCGACCGGGTTCTTGACCGCCTTGGGCAGCACCGCCGGATCGCGCAAGGAAAGCACGGTCGCGCCGCCCGCCTCCAGCGCCTCGAAGATCGCCGCCACCGCGCGCTCGGGGTCCGCCGCCACGGTCTTCCCCGCAAAGCCCGCCAAGGCTCCGGCGAAATCGGCCCGGTCGTGCACCCGCACCGCATTGCCGAGATGCTTCACCACCGTCTCATCGATCTTCTCCGGCGCGACATAGATGTCCGCCGTCGCATCGGCATGGACGATGGCATAGGCGAGCGCCACCGGCGTCCGCTCCACATCCTTGCCCCGGATGTTGAAGGTCCAGGCCAGCGAATCGAGCGCCGACAGCACCGCCGCATCGGCGTGTTTCGCGGTCAGCCAATCGGCCATCGCCTGCCGCTTCTCCGCCGCCGACTGTCCGGCATAGCGGTCGTCATGCACCACCAGCTTGGCCTCGCTGGGGGCGGGGCGGTCCGGCCACACCGAATCGACCGGATTGGTGTCCACCGCCACCAGCGCCGCGCCGCGTTCGGCCAGCGCCTCGCTCGCCGCCTTCACCCAGGCGCGCGTGTGCAGCCACGGGTCATAGCCGATCCGGCCACCGGCAGGCGCATGCTCGCCCAGCCAGGCCGCCACGGATGTCTGCGGCACGCTCTCATATTGCCAGTGCGCCGCGTCCACCTGCTCGCGCACCTGGAGCGTATAGCGCCCGTCGACGAAGATCGCCGCTTCCTCCGGCAGCACGACGGCGCTGCCCGCCGAGCCCTGAAACCCCGTCAACCAGGCCAGCCGCTGCGCATAGGCGCCGACATATTCGCTCATATGCTCATCGGTCAGCGGCACGACAAAGCCATCCAATTTATCGCGCACCAGTTGGGCGCGGAGGGCTTTCAGCCGGTCTTCATGCGTAGACATCAAATTTCCCTTGGACTTGTCGCCCCTCTTGCACAGGGCCTATGGCCGCCAACATAAGCAGACCAATATCGTTTCGCCAGATCAGGATAGTGAATGACCGCTTCCCCCAAAGCCCCCACCGCCGACCGCCGCCAGCACAGCTTCTCCCATCACGGCATCACGGTGGAGGATCCCTATGCCTGGCTGCGCGATCCCGGCTATCCGGAGGTGAAGGACAAGGCGGTGTTGTCCTATCTGGAGGAAGAGAACGCCTTTTTCGAAGCCGCGATGCAGCCGCACAAAGTGCTGACCGACGCGCTGTTCGAGGAGATGAAGGGGCGCATCAAGGAAGATGACAGCTCGGTCCCGCAGAAGGACGGCGACTACATCTACTGGCGCGCTTTCGAGATCGGCGCGCAATATCGCAAATGGTATCGCAAGCCCGTCACCGGGGGGGAGGATCAGCTCATCCTCGATGAACCTGCTCTGGCGGAGGGGCATGAATATTTCCGCCTCGGCGCCATGTCGGTCAGCCCGGACGGACGCTACCTCGCCTATGCCATCGACAATAATGGTTCGGAGCGGTTCGAGGCGCGGATCAAGGATCTCTTTACCGGCGAAATCCTGCCAGAGATCATCCCCGACACCCTGTCCTCGCTGGTGTGGACGAGCGACAGCAAGGGCCTGCTCTACGGTATCGCCAATGAGCAATGGCGCACCGACAATGCCCGCCTCCACTGGCTGGGGCAGCCGGTGGAAAGCGACATCGAGCTGTTCCATGAGGATGACGAGGGCTTCCGCGTCTCGGTCGGCCTTACCTCCTCGGAAAAGTGGATCGTGATCGCGACCGGGGACCATGTGACGACCGAAGCCTGGCTGCTCCCCGCCGACAATCCCACCGCGAAACCACTGCTCGTCGCCCCGCGTCAGCCCGGCCGGGAATATGAGGTCGATGAGCATGAGGGCACGCTCTACATCCGCACCAACGACACCCATCCCAATTTCCGGCTGGTGAGGGCGACGCTGGAAACGCCCGGCCAGTGGGAAGAGGTGATCGCGTCGGACCCGCATTTCTACCTGACCGATTTCACGCTGTTCAAAGGCTTCTACGTCACCGAAGGGCGGCAGGACGGCCTCGACCAGATCGAGTTGCGCGACTATGCCACCCATAGCCCCAAGCGCATTCCCTTCCCGGAGGCCAGCTATTCGGCCTCGCTGGACGATAATCCCGAATATGACGTGACCAAGCTGCGCATCGGCTATGAATCGATGGTCACGCCGGACACGATCTATGACTATGATCTGGCGACGGGTGAACTCGAAGTCCTGAAGGTGCAGGAAATCCCGTCCGGCTATGACGCGACCCGCTACGCTACCGAGCGGCTGATGATCCCGGCCCGCGACGGCACGCCAATCCCGGTGTCGATCGTCTATCCCAAAGACCTCCCCCGCAATGGCAGCGCGCCGCTCAGTCTTTACGGCTATGGCGCTTATGGCATCGCGATGGAGCCGGGCTTCTCCACCAGCCGGCTTTCGCTGCTGGACCGCGGTTTCGCCTTCGCCCTTGCGCATATTCGCGGCGGCGATGATCTCGGCCAGCAATGGTATCTGGATGGAAAGCTCGACAAGCGGATCAACACTTTCACCGATTTTGTGGATGTGGCGAAGGGTCTGATCGACTTGGGCTACACCTCTAAGGGCAAAATCGGCATTTCCGGCGGATCGGCGGGCGGCGAGCTGATGGGCGCGGTGATCAACAGCGATCCCGATCTCTGGGGCGCGGTGGTGGCGCATGTGCCTTTCGTGGACGTGCTGAACACCATGCTGGACGAGACGCTGCCGTTGACGCCGGGCGAATGGCCCGAATGGGGCAACCCGATCGAGGACAAGACGGCGTTCGAGACGATCCTCTCCTACGATCCCTACAGCAATGTGAGCGCGCAAGGCTATCCGCCGCTGATGGTCACGGCCGGCCTCAACGACCCCCGCGTGACCTATTGGGAACCCGCCAAATGGGTCGCCCGTTTGCGCGCCACGAAGACGGACGACAATATCCTGATCCTCAAGACCAATATGGGCGCGGGCCATGGCGGCAAGTCGGGCCGTTTCGAAAGCCTCCACGAAACGGCAGAGGAATTCGCCTTCATCCTCTGGCAACTGGGCGTCGCGGACTGATGTCCTCCACCTATGTCACCCGGATCATTGCAGGCCCCGAGCATATCGACATTCTGGGTCATGTGAACAACGCCGTCTGGGTCCAGTGGATGGAGCAGGTCGCGACCGAGCATTGGACCCGCGATGCCGATCCGGCGCATCTCGATGCCTATGTCTGGGTCGTGACCCGGCATGAGATCGACTATCGCGGCAATGTGCAGCAGGGCGAAACCGTTTCTGTCCGGACCTGGATTCCGCAAGGTCCGCGCGGTGCGCGCTTCGACCGTCACATGGAATTCACCGGCCCGGACGGCAAGGTGAAGGTGTCGGCCAAGTCCACCTGGGCGATCATCGACAAGGAAACGGGCCGCATTCTCCGGGTTCCGCCAGAGGTCGCGGCCCGCTTTATCGAGGGCTAGGCGAGCCGCCGCTCCTCCGCCCTCGTCTTCCACAGCGACCAGCCCACACCTGCGCCGATCAGCGCGAAGGTCACGCCCAGGCTCAGCGCGGGCGGGAATTTTCCTTCATCCAGCAGGAAGTCCGCCACGAATATCTTGGCACCAATGAACACCAGGATCGCGGCCAGCGCATATTTCAGATAGTGGAAGCGATGCACCATCGCCGCCAGCGCGAAATAAAGCGCCCGCAGGCCCAATATCGCCATCACGTTCGACGTATAGACGATGAAGGTATCGGTCGTGATCGCGAAGATTGCGGGCACGCTGTCCACCGCGAATATCAGGTCGGCAAAGTTGATCACCACCAGCGCCAGCAGCAGCGGCGTCGCCGCCATCACCACCTTGCCCGTCTTCGGATCGGTCGTGCGCGCCAGGAAATGCTCGCCATGCAGCTCCGGCGTCACCCGCATATGCTTTGAAATAAAGCTGATTGCGGGATTCTTGCCCACATCCATCGGCTCATCGCCGCTGAACATCATCTTGATGCCGGTGAAGATCAGGAAGGCGGCGAACAGGTACAGCACCCAATAGGCCTGATGCAGCAGCATCGCCCCGCCCGCGATCATCAGGCCGCGCAGCACGATCACGCCGATGATGCCCCAAAGCAGCGCCCGATACTGATATTTGGCCGGAATGGCGAAATAGGTGAAGATCAGGCTGATGACGAAGACATTGTCGATCGACAGCGCCTTTTCGATGAAGAAGCCGGTAAAATATTGCATTCCCGGCTCCGGCCCGCGCACGAACCAGACCCAGCCGCCAAAAGCCATGGCGATGCTGATGTAGAAGACGGAGAGTTTCAGACTCTCCCTGATGTCGATTTCCTTATTCTCCTTGTGCAGGAAACCGAGGTCGAAAGCCGTCAGCGCCGCGACGATGGTGAAAAAGGCCAGCCAGAACCAGGCGGGCGTCCCCAGCCAGTCCATGAAGAGAAATTCCATGGGATATGCTCCTCTCGTTCAACAACAAAGGTTGATCGGAGAATCCGCTGCGATGGTTGGGGGTGGTAAGAGCCAAGCCGTCATGCGCATCGGAATGTCCGATGCGGTCCGACATCACGCGCTGTTTCAACATCAGCGCGCCAGAGGGGCCCGGTCCGCGAGGGAGAGATTAAGCGAGAGGGCGCCCGAAATCAAATCCTCCCTTCGCAAAGCGTGGGGAGGATTTGGAGAGGTCAGCCCCTGCCGCCCGGCACGACCACCTCGAACAGGTCTTCGATCTTCGGCTCGATCCCCGGCTCGACCGGCATATCGTCCCGCTCGGTCGCCTGTCGCGCCCACATGGCGGCGTAGAGACCATCGGCCCGCACGAGATCGCCATGCCGCCCGCGCTCGACGATCCGGCCCTGCTCCAGCACGATGATTTCATCCGCATCCACAACGGTGGACAGCCGATGCGCGACGATCAAGGTCGTCCGCTTGCGCGATATGCTGCGCAGCACGTCCTGGATTTCCGTCTCTGTTCGGCTGTCGAGCGCGCTGGTCGCCTCGTCCAGCACCAGCACCGGCGGGTCTTTCAACAGCGTCCGCGCAATCGCCACCCGCTGCTTCTCGCCGCCGGAGAGTTTCAGCCCGCGCTCGCCCACCCGCGTGGCATAGCCTTGCGGCAGGCCCATGATGAAATCGTGGATGGACGCCGCCCTGGCCGCCGCTTCGATCTCCGCCTGCGTCGCGCCTTCGCGCCCATAGCCGATATTATAGCCGACCGTGTCGTTGAACAGCACCATATCCTGCGGCACGATGCCGATGGCGGCGCGCAGGGATTGCTGCGTCACCCCGGCTATATCCTGCCCGTCGATCAGGATGCGCCCGCCCTGAATGTCGTAGAAGCGGAACAACAGCCGCGCGATGGTCGACTTGCCCGCGCCCGAAGGCCCCACAATGGCAAGGGTCTTACCCGCCGGTACGGTGAAGCTCACCCCATGTAAAATTTCGCGCTCCGGATCATAGCTGAAATGCACATGGTCGAAGCGCACTTCGCCCGCATGCGTTTGCAGCATCGGCGCGCCGGGCGCATCGCTGATCTCGGCCTGCGTATCGATCAGCTTGTACATCGCCTCCATGTCGATCAGCCCCTGCCGGATCGTCCGGTAGACCATGCCCAGCAGGTCGAGCGGCCGGAAAAGCTGGGCGAGCAGCGTGTTCACCAGCACCACGTCGCCGGTCGAGAATTGCCCCCGGCTCCAGCCCCAGACGGTATAGCCCATGGCGCCCGCCATCATCAGATTGGTGATCAGCGACTGGCCGATATTGAGCCAGGCGAGGCTGTTCTCCGACTTGACCGCCGCATCGGCATAGCGCCGCATCGCCTTGCTGTAGCGGGCCGCCTCGCGGTCCTCGGCGCCGAAATATTTGACCGTCTCGAAATTGAGCAGGCTGTCGACGGCATGGGCGACGGCGCTTGTGTCCATGTCCACCATGTCGCGGCGGAGCTGGTTGCGCCATTCGGTGATGGTGCGCGTGAACCAGATATAGAGCGCCACCATCACCAATGTCGCCGCGACCAGGCCGGGCCCGAATTTCACGAAGAAGATGACGCAGACCGCCGCCAGTTCCAGCACCGTCGGCGCGATGTTGAACAGCAGGAAATAGAGCATCGTGTCGATGCTCTTCGTGCCGCGCTCGACGATCTTGGTGACGGCGCCGGTGCGCCGGTCGAGATGGAAGCGCAATGACAGCCGGTGCAGGTGGACGAACACGTCATCGGCCAGCCGCCGCCCGGCTTCCTGCCCAACGCGTTCGAAAATGGCGTTGCGCAGATTGTCGAACAGCACGCTGCCGAAACGCGCGCCCGCATAGGCGACGACCAGCGCGATGGCGAGGCTTGCGCCGGACTCCATTCCCGGCGCCATGCGGTCTATGGCGCCCTTATAGGCGAAGGGCATGGCCAGGCTGACGATCTTCGCCACCAGCACAAGAGCCATGGCAATTGCGACCCGTCGCCGCAGCGCTGGAGCGTCGGCGGGCCAGAGATAGGGAAAGAAGCGCCGCATCGTCGCCCAGACGGGCGGAAGAGGCGAATTGTCAGGCGTGGATGGCGGCATAGGAGCCTATGTAGGGCTTCCTGCCGCCTCTATCCAGTCACAGAACAATGTGCTCCTGCGAAAGCAGGAGCACATCGCACTTAGTCCCGCAGCAGTTCGTTGATCCCGGTCTTCGACCGCGTCTGCGCATCGACCCGCTTCACGATCACCGCGCAATAGAGGCTCGGCCCCGGCGTGCCGTCGGGCAGCGGCTTGCCGGGCAGCGAGCCGGGCACGACCACCGAATAGGGCGGCACTTCGCCCAGGAAGACTTCGCCGGTGGTGCGGTCGACGATCTTCGTCGATTGGCTGATATAGACCCCCATCGACAGCACCGAACCCTTGCCGATGCGCACGCCCTCCACGACTTCGGAGCGGGCGCCGATGAAGCAATCGTCCTCGATGATCACCGGATCGGCCTGGAGCGGCTCCAGCACGCCGCCGATGCCGACGCCGCCCGACAGGTGGACATTCTTGCCAATCTGCGCGCAGCTTCCCACCGTCACCCAGGTGTCGACCATCGTGCCTTCATCCACGAAAGCGCCGATGTTGACGAAGCTCGGCATCAGCACGACGTTTTTCGCGATATGCGCACCCGCGCGGGCGAAGCTGCCGGGCACGGCGCGGAACCCGGCGGCGCGGAAGGCCGCTTCGTCCCAGCCGGCGAACTTGCTGGGCACCTTGTCCCACCAATGGCCGGCGCCGGGGCCATTGTCGATCATCGCATTGTCGTTGAGTCGGAAGGAGAGCAGCACCGCCTTCTTCAGCCACTGGTTGACCTGCCAGCCCTCCGCGGTCGGTTCGGCCACCCGCGCCTCGCCGCTGTCCAGCATCGCCAGCGCCTTGTCGACCGCCTGGCGCACGGCCCCCTGCGTCGACAGGTTCACATTGGCCCGGTCCTCCCAGGCGGCGTCGATGGTCGCGATCAGTTCGTTGCTCATGGTTGTTCCCCAAAAATATCCGCCAGAAACGGCGTCAGATGGTCGGTTTCGAAATCGATGAAATCGGGATGATGGCCATGGTCGCCCGCTTCCGAGCCGTTATTGACCCAGATGGTGGTCATGCCGATCGCCTTGGCGGGCTTGAGGTTGCGCGCCATATCCTCGAAAAAGGCGGCGCGGGCGGCATCGACCTTGTGCACGCGGCACAGCTCCGCATAGCCTGACGGGTCGGGCTTGGGCACATATTGGCAGGCGTGGATGTCGTGGATCAGTTCGAACGCGCCGGTCAGGCCCAGCTTGTCCAGCACCCGCGTGGCATAGGCGGCGTCGCCATTGGTGAAGATCAGCCGCCGCCCCGGCAGCGCGGCGATATGGGCGTTGAGCGCCTCGTCGACCTCCAGCCGGTCCATCGAAATGTCATGCACATAGTCGAGAAATTCGCGCGGCTCGATGCCGTGATGATGCATAAGGCCGGACAGGGTCGTGCCATGCTCCAGGAAATAGCGTTTCTGCGTCTGTTTCGCGATGACCGAATCGCAGCCGAGCAGACCCTGGATGAACTCGCCCATCTTCACGTCGATCAGCGCGAACAGGTCCGCCTTCGCCGGGTAGAGCGTATTGTCCAGATCGAAGATCCAGGTGTCGACATGGGCGAGATCGGCGCGCATGGCCGCGCCCTAGTCCTGTGCGACGGGGAGGGCAAGGATTGCTTGAAGCCGCTCCCCGATGCGGCGAGGATAAGATTCAGCAACCCGGCGCGTCGCTGTCCTGATAGAAGGTCTGCACTGCCTCCCACGCATCCTCTGCTGTCTCCACCCAGGTCAGCAGGTTGAGGTCGGACGGCGAGATCACCCCTTCGTCCGCGAGCGCCTCGAAATCCACCACCCGCGACCAGAAATCCTTGCCGAACAGCAGCACCGGGATCGGCTTCATCTTGCCAGTCTGGATCAGGGTCAGCAGCTCGAACATCTCGTCGAACGTGCCGAAGCCGCCCGGAAACACCGCCAGCGCCCGCGCGCGCAGCAGGAAATGCATCTTGCGCAGCGCGAAATAGTGGAACTGGAAGCTGAGTTCCGGCGTCACGAAACGGTTGGGCGCCTGCTCATGCGGCAGCACGATATTCATACCGATGGTGGTCTGGCCGACATCGGCCGCGCCGCGATTGGCCGCTTCCATGATCGAAGGGCCACCGCCCGAGCAGACCACGAAATGGCGGCATCCCGCCTCATTCACCGGATATTGCGCCGCAATCTGCGCCAGCTTGCGCGCTTCATCATAATAGCGCGCCTTCCTGCCCAGATTTTCGGCAATGCGCTTCTGCTCGGGTGTGGTCGCGGCATCGATCCGCGCCTGCACCTGCTCGGGTTCGGGAATGCGGGCCGAGCCGTAGAAGACGAAGGTCGATTCGATCTTCGCCTCGTCCATCAGCAATTGGGGCTTGAGCAATTCGAGCTGGAACCGCACCGGCCGCAAATCCTCCCGCAACAAGAATTCGGTGTCCTGAAAAGCCAGGCGATAGGCTGTGCTGCTGGTTTGCGGTGTTTCCACCCCCTTGCGGGCGTCGGCGGCTTCCTGACGGGCGGGGCGGAATTTGCGTTCTTCGATTTCTTTTCTGGTCATTTCCGTCAAGGTAAGCGGCCAAGGCGACAAAGCCAAGGTGCTTATCGGCAAAAGCCGCCGCTTTCCTGTTCACGCTCAACGGCAAAAGCCGCCGCTTTCCTGTTCACGCTCAACGGCAAAAGCCGCCGCGGCCGCCCATGTCGAAATGAAAATGATCGTGATGGGCCGCGTTATAATCGGGACTCAGCACCGTGCGGAACCGCTTGCAGGCGCTGGCATGGATGATCTCCAGAAACTGGCGGACGCGCTTGTCGCCGTTCCAGTCATTCTGGATGGTGATATGCCGTCCATCGCTCAGCAGGAAGCCCGACACGTCGACCGCATTGCTGTGCGCATGTTCGGAAAGCTTCCCGCTGCCCGCGATCGGCCGGCAATTATAGGTGCCGAAGGTCTCGATCCGCTCGACCTCCGCCCCCAGGATCAGTCGTGCGGCGGGTTGCACGCCGAAACGCGCCCAGGCCGCGAAATTGGCGGCGAGGCCACAGGTCATTGCCCCCAAATTGGTCGCCGGCACGCCGATGTCGATCAGCTTGACGCTACCCATCGCGTTGCATCCGCCGCCGAAATTCTGGTCGGGCAGCGGCGTGAACAGGATCGATTGCGAGTTCAGCTTCGCCATGCACTGGCGCAACTCCATCGTCGGCGGCGCGGCCGGGCGGGCGGTCCTGACCGGCTTGGACGGGCGCTCGACACGCCCGCGCGGCACCAGATCGCCGCCACAGCTTGCCAGCGTCAGCGCAACCGTCGCCAGGCCTGCAAAGCCCATGCCGCGAAGGACCGCTTTCCCCCTAACCCGCTCGAACATGGCTCAAGCATTTACCACGTCCGGCTGGCTCAAGGGTTAACGGCCGACTCGGTTCATCGCGTGCAGACATTCAACTTGACTCTTTGGCCGGAGACTTTAGGGCGGCCAGCGGGCCACGCGGTCCCAACGCCGCGCGAGCTCTCTGCAAGGAGAAGCGTACATGACTGATATGATTGCTGCAGACGCCACCATTGCGCCTGCCGCCAAGCCCGCAACCAAGCCGGCTCGCCCCTATTTCTCTTCCGGTCCCTGCGCCAAGCCTCCGGGCTGGAGCGCCGACAAGCTGAGCGCTGACTCCCTCGGCCGCTCGCACCGCGCCAAGATCGGCAAGACCCGCCTCGCTTACTGCATCGACCTGATGCGCGAGCTGCTGAACCTGCCCCAAACCCATCGCATCGGCATCGTCCCCGGCTCCGACACCGGCGCCTTTGAAATGGCGATGTGGACCATGCTGGGCGCCCGCCCGGTGACGACGCTGGCCTGGGAAAGCTTTGGCGAGGGCTGGGTGACGGACGCCGCCAAGCAGCTCAAGCTCGATCCGACGATCATCCGTGCCGATTACGGCCAGCTTCCCGATCTGGGTCAGGTGGACTTCTCGAACGACGTGTTGTTCACCTGGAACGGCACCACCTCGGGCGTGCGCGTGCCGAATGCCGACTGGATTCCGGCCGACCGCGAAGGCCTGACCTTCGCTGACGCCACCAGCGCGGTGTTCGCCTATGACATCGACTGGGCCAAGATCGACGTCGCCACCTTCTCCTGGCAGAAGGTGCTGGGCGGCGAGGGCGGCCATGGCGTGCTTATCCTCGGTCCCCGCGCGGTCGAGCGTCTGGAAAACTACACCCCCGCCTGGCCGCTGCCGAAGGTCTTCCGCCTTGTCTCGAAGGGCAAGCTGGCCGAGGGCGTGTTCAAGGGCGAGACGATCAACACCCCCTCGATGCTGGCGGTCGAAGATGCGATCTTCGCGCTGGAATGGGGCAAGTCGCTGGGCGGTTCCGCGGGCCTGATCGCGCGCAGCAACGCCAATGCGGCGGCGCTGAACAAGATCGTAGAGGAACGCGATTGGCTCGGCCATCTCGCCGCCGACGAAGCGTCGCGTTCGACCACCAGCGTCTGCCTGACCGTCGAGGGTGCGGACGAGGCCTTCATCAAGACCTTCGCAGGACTCTTGGAGAAGGAAGGCGCCGCTTATGACGTCGCGGGTTATCGCGACGCTCCGGCGGGCCTGCGCATCTGGTGCGGCGCCACGGTCGAGACTGCCGATATCGAGGCGCTCGGTCCGTGGCTCGACTGGGCCTATGCGACGGCCAAGGCTGCTTAATCCACCTATTTCCCTATTCCCCGTCATCCCAGCGAAGGCTGGGATCTCGGGCCTCTAGGTTCCACCTAGCCGCCTGAGATCCTGACTTTCGTCAGGATGACGAATGCAGAAAGGCAATTCGTCATGCCCAAGGTACTCATTTCCGACAAGATGGACCCCCGCGCCGCCGCGATTTTCCGTGAACGCGGCGTGGAAGTCGACGAAATCACCGGCAAGACGCCCGAAGAGCTGAAGGCGATCATTGGCGACTATGACGGCCTCGCCATCCGCAGCTCGACCAAGGTCACGAAGGACATTCTCGACCACGCGACCAACCTGAAGGTCATCGGCCGCGCCGGCATCGGCGTCGACAATGTCGACATCCCGGCCGCCTCGTCCAAGGGCGTGATCGTCATGAACACCCCGTTCGGCAACTCGATCACGACCGCCGAACATGCCATCGCGCTGATGTTCGCGCTGGCCCGCCAACTGCCCGAAGCCAATGCGCAGACGCAGCAGGGTCTGTGGCCGAAGAACGGCTTCATGGGCGTGGAAGTCACCGGCAAGACGCTGGGCCTGATCGGCGCGGGCAATATCGGCTCGATCGTCGCCAGCCGTGCCCTCGGCCTCAAGATGAAGGTCGTCGCCTTCGACCCCTTCCTGACCCCGGAACGCGCCGTGGAAATGGGCGTGGAAAAGGCCGATCTCGACACGCTGCTGGCGAAGGCCGACTTCATCACGCTGCACACGCCGCTGACCGACCAGACCCGCAACATCCTGTCGAAGGAAAATCTCGCCAAGACCAAGAAGGGCGTGCGCATCGTCAACTGCGCCCGTGGCGGTCTGATCGACGAAGCCGCGCTCAAGGAAGCGATGGATGCGGGCCATGTCGCGGGCGCCGCACTCGACGTGTTCGTGCAGGAACCGGCGAAGGAATCGCCGCTGTTCGGCACGCCCGGCTTCATCTGCACCCCGCATCTGGGCGCATCGACCGACGAGGCGCAGGTCAATGTCGCGCTTCAGGTGGCTGAGCAGTTGAGCGACTATCTGCTCGACGGCGGCATCACCAATGCGCTGAACGTGCCGAGCCTGTCCGCTGAGGAAGCCCCGAAGCTCAAGCCCTATATGGCGCTGGCGGAAGAGCTGGGCAGCCTTGTCGGCCAGCTCGAAGGCGACCGCATCCAGAGCGTTTCGGTCGAGGTCGAGGGCCATGCCGCCGAACTCAACCAGAAGCCGATCACCGCTGCGGTGCTGGCCGGTCTGATGCGCGTCTATTCCGACACGGTGAACATGGTCAACGCGCCCTTCCTGGCAAAGGAGCGCGGCCTTGACGTGCGCGAAGTGCGCCATGACCGCGAGGGTGACTATCAGACCCTCGTCCGCGTCACGGTGAAGACGGAAAGCGGCGACAAATCGGTTGCAGGCACCCTCTTCGGCCATTCGCAGCCGCGCCTGGTCGAGCTGTTTGGCATCAAGGTCGAAGCCGACCTCGCCGGTGACATGCTCTACATCGTCAATCAGGACGCGCCGGGCTTCATCGGCCGCCTGGGTTCGACGCTGGGCGAGGCGAACGTCAATATCGGCACCTTCCACCTCGGCCGCCGCAATCAGGGCGGCGAAGCCGTGCTGCTGCTGTCGGTCGACGGCGCGGTGACCGAGACCGTTCTTGCCGGCATCTGCAAGCTGACAGGCGTCAAGACGGTGAAGCTGCTGCGCTTCGCGTAACGCCCTGAAAGCCCTCCCCCCTCGGGGGGAGGGTTTGGGAGAGGGGGAAGCAACGGTGCGCCTCGACCCGAAGCTCAAGGAACGCGCCAGATATATGCGCGCCAACCCCGCTCCGGCTGAACAAAAGCTTTGGCTCGCCCTAAGAGCCAACCGCTTCGAAAATCAGCAATTCACGCGCCAGACGATTATCGCGCCCTATATTGTCGATTTTGCGTCCAAGGCGGCCAAACTGATCTTAGAGATCGATGGGGATACACATTCCGCCAAAGATCGCTATGACGCGCGACGGACAGAGTTTCTGGAATCGCTGGGGTATCATGTGGTCCGTTTTGGCAATCCCGATGTGATGGGAATTATGGAGGGCGTGCTGAGTGTGATCGCTCAGGTGTTGCGCGAGTCCCCCTCTCCCCAGCCCTCCCCCCCTGGGGGGAGGGAGCTATGACTACGATCCCGCCCGGCCTCCTTCCCGAAGGGCTCTCCGACCGCCTGCCGCCAGAGGCGGAGGCGTCCGCGCGCCTTGTCCGCCGCGTGCTCGATACCGTCGCCGCTCATGGCTATGAACGGGTCATGCCACCGCTCGCGGAGTTTGAGGATACGCTGGTCAGCCGCCTGAAATCGATGCGCGCGGAGGATCTGGTCCGCGCCATCGATCCCGTTTCCCAGCGCAGCCTGGCGCTCCGCCCCGACATGACCGCGCAGGTCGGCCGCATCGCCGCCACCCGTTTGGCGAGCGCCCCGCGCCCGCTGCGCCTGTCCTATGCCGGTCCGGTCATCCGCCTGCGCGCGAATCAGCTCCGCCCCGAACGCGAACGGCTCCAGGTCGGCGCCGAACTGATCGGCAGCGACAGCGTCGCCGCAGCGGTGGAAATCGTGAATGTCGCCATCGAATCGCTGCAGGCGGCCAGCGTCACCGGCATCACCATCGATTTCACCCTGCCCGACCTGATCGACGCCCTCGCTGCCGGCCCGCTGCCCTTGGCGCCGGAAGAGATCGAGGCCGTCCGCGCCGAACTCGACGCCAAGGATGCCGGCGCGCTCGTGGCGATCAGCCCGGCCGCCGCCGCCTATTTCCCGCTGATCGAGGCGACCGGCCCCTTCCACGCCGCGATGGAGCGGCTCGAAGCGTTCAACGCCCAGCTCGGCGGCGCCATCGACAGTCGTATCGCGGGCCTGCGCGCCATCGCCAAGCCGATCGGCTGGGACGTCACCCTGACGCTCGACCCGACCGAGCGCCATGGCTTCGAATATCAGAACTGGTTCGGCTTCTCGATCTTCGCGGAAGGTTTCACCGGAGAGATCGGCCGGGGCGGCAGCTATGCCATCACCCGCGCCGACGGCTCGGAGGAACCGGCCATGGGCTTCTCGCTCTATCCCGAGCCGCTGATCGACGCGGGCTTCGGCGGGGAGGCTCCCAAGCGCCTGTTCCTGCCGCTGCACCATGATCCCGTCCTTGCCGCCCAATTGCGGGCGGAAGGCTGGCAGACGATCGCGGCGCTCACCCCGCAGGAGAATGGCGAGGCGCTGCGCTGCACCCATTGGCTCGAAGGCGACAGCCCGCGCGCCTACTGACTTGACTTCACCGGGGCAGCGCGGGTAGGCGCGGCCCGCAACAGGGCGACACGCCCATTTGATCCCACCGGCATGCCGAGTCCCGTCGAAGGGCATGGCCGGTCCGCGCGGCGGGCGGAGGACTGTATCCATGGCAAATGTTACCGTGATCGGCGCCCAATGGGGTGACGAAGGCAAGGGCAAGATCGTCGACTGGCTGTCGGAGCGCGCCGACGTCGTTGCCCGTTTCCAGGGCGGCCACAATGCCGGCCACACGCTGGTCGTGGGCGAGAAGGTCTACAAGCTTTCGCTGCTCCCGTCGGGCATCGTGCGCGGCACGCTGTCGGTTATCGGCAATGGCGTGGTGCTGGACCCCTGGCACTTCCGCGATGAGGTTGCCAAGCTCAAGGGCCAGGGGGTCGCCATCACCCCTGAAAACCTCCAGATCGCGGAAACCTGCCCGTTGATCCTGCCCTTCCACCGCGACCTGGACGGGCTGCGCGAGGATGCTTCGGGCGCGGGCAAGATCGGCACCACCCGTCGCGGCATTGGTCCTGCCTATGAGGACAAGGTCGGCCGCCGCGCCATCCGCGTCTGCGACCTGGCGCACCTGGACGATCTCGGCCCGCAGCTCGACCGTCTGACCGCGCACCATGACGCGCTGCGCGCCGGGTTCAACGAAGCGCCGATCGATCGTGACGCGCTGATGGCGGAACTGCGCGACATCGCCAGCTTCATCCTGCCCTTCGTCAAGCCTGTCTGGCTGACGCTCAACAAGGCGAAGGCGGAGGGCAAGCGCATCCTCTTCGAAGGCGCGCAGGGCACGCTGCTCGACATCGACCACGGCACCTATCCCTTCGTCACCTCGTCCAACACGGTTGCGGGCACGGCGGCGAGCGGCACCGGCCTTGGCCCTTCGGGCGCGGGTTTCGTGCTGGGCATCGTCAAGGCCTACACCACGCGCGTCGGCTCCGGTCCCTTCCCGACCGAGCAGGAAAATGACGTCGGCCAGCGGCTGGGCGAACGAGGCCATGAATTCGGCACCGTGACGGGGCGCAAGCGCCGTTGCGGCTGGTTCGACGCCGTGCTGGTGCGCCAGTCGGTCGCGGTCTCGGGCGTCACCGGCATCGCCCTTACCAAGCTCGACGTGCTGGACGGCTTCGAGGAACTTAAAATCTGCGTCGGCTACAAGATCGGGGAGCAGAGCTTCGACTATCTCCCCGCCCATGCGCAGGATCAGGCGAAGGCGGAACCGGTCTATGAGACGATCGAAGGCTGGCAGGAAACCACCGCGGGCGCCCGCAGTTGGGCTGAGCTTCCGGCGCAGGCGATCAAATATATCCGCCGCATCGAGGAGTTGATCGGCTGCCCGGTCACGCTCGTCTCCACCAGCCCCGAGCGCGAGGACACCATCCTCGTGCGCGATCCCTTCGCGGATTGATCCGATGGCCGGCGAACGCTTCGAGCGCCACAAGCAACCCTGGACGGCGGATGAGCTGCAAAAGCTCCACACGCTGGCGAAGAAGGGCATGGCGCTCAAGGCGATCGCCAAGGCTCTGACCCGCAGCGAGGAATCGGTGAAGGCCCGCGCCAAGCAGGACGGGCTTTCCATCGCGAAGCTGCGATAGTCGTGCGTGTGCCGGCGAAGCACTCGAACGAGACGAGTGGCTTCGCAGGAATGCATGGAGCGCTTTGAGGCGGAGGCTTTGCCAAGCGCCGCTGGCGATTCCCAAGCGAATCGCTATATGGGCCGCCCATGAGCATTCCTTCCCGCCGTACCTTTGCCATCATTTCCCACCCCGACGCGGGTAAGACCACGCTGACCGAAAAGCTGCTGCTGGAAGGCGGCGCGATTCACCTGGCCGGAGAGGTCAAGGCGCGCGGGGCGAACCGGCGCGCCCGGTCGGACTGGATGAAGATCGAGCAGCAGCGCGGCATTTCCGTGACCTCGTCCGTGATGACCTTCGAACGCGACGGGATCACCTTCAACCTGCTCGACACGCCGGGGCATGAAGATTTTTCCGAAGACACCTATCGTACGCTGACGGCGGTGGATTCGGCGGTGATGGTAATCGACGCGGCCAAGGGCATCGAGCCGCAGACGCGCAAGCTGTTCGAGGTCTGCCGGTTGCGGAACGTGCCGATCATCACCTTCGTCAACAAGGTGGACCGCGAGGGCCGCGATGCCTTTGCGCTGCTGGATGAGGTGGCGGACGCGCTGGCGCTGGACGTATGCCCGATGAGTTGGCCGGTCGGCATGGGCGGCGAGTTTGAGGGGATTTACGACTTCGCGAAGAACCGCCTGCGCCAGCCTTCGGGCGCGAGCAAGGAGTTTGAGGGACGCCAAGCCTTTTTCTCCGGGATCGATGATGACGCATTGGCCGGGCATCTGTCGGGCCAAGGTCTGGCTCGGCTGCGTGAGGAGGCGGAACTGGCCGTCGGGGGCTATGCCGATTTCGATCTGGCGGCCTATCGGCATGGCGATCTGACCCCGGTCTATTTCGGGTCGGCCTTGAAGCTATTTGGCGTGACCGAGCTGATCGACGCGCTCTCCGCCCATGCGCCGCCGCCGCGTGCCCAGCCCGCCGAACCGGCGCCGGTCGAGCCGGAGGATAGCGAAGTCACCGGCTTCATCTTCAAGGTGCAGGCCAATATGGATCCGCAGCACCGTGACCGGATCGCGTTCATGCGGCTGTGTTCGGGCAAGTTCAAGCGCGGCATGAAGCTGACGCCTTCGGGCAGCGGGAAGCCGATCGCGGTGCATTCGCCGATCCTCTTCTTCGCGCAGGACCGCGAGATTGCGGATGAGGCTTTTCCGGGCGACATTATCGGCATTCCCAACCACGGGACGTTGCGGGTCGGGGATACGCTGAGCGAGAAGGCGGGGGTGCGCTTTACCGGCCTTCCGAACTTCGCGCCGGAAATCCTGCGGCGCGTGGCGCTCAAAGACCCGACCAAGACCAAACAGCTCCGCAAAGCGCTGGACGATCTGTCCGAAGAAGGCGTGATCCAGGTCTTCTATCCCGACATCGGCAGCGCCTGGATCGTCGGCGTGGTCGGGCAGTTGCAGCTCGACGTGCTGATTTCCCGGCTGGAGGCGGAATATAAGGTCGCCGCCGGGCTGGAGGCTTCGCCCTTCGACACGGCGCGGTGGATTTCAGGCGAAGATGCCGCGATCAAGGATTTGGTGTCGTTCAACGGCGCCAACATGGCCAAGGATCGCGACGGCAATCTGGTCTTCATGGCGAAGAGCGCCTGGGACATCGGCTATCAGCAGGAACGGCATCCCAAGGTCAAGTTCAGCGCCACCAAGGAGCGCTGACGCCTTCATCTCCGCAGCAGAAATACCGCATGCTCCGCGAACAAATTGGCGTTCGCGTGGGTGGTTTCCCTGTCGCCCTTGAGGAACCACTGGCCGTCTATGGTCCAGCCGCGATCCTTCACCAATGCGCGGAAATCGTCGACCGTGACATGGTGGATGTTGAGCGTGTCATACCATGTGTCGGGCAGCAGCCGCGTCACCGGCATGCGCCCGCCCCAGAACAGCGACAGCCGTCCGCGCCAATGGGCGAAATTGGGGAAGGACACAAAGGCCTGTTTGCCGATCCGCAACAGTTCCTCGACCACCCGGTCCGGGCGGCGGGTGGTCTGGAGCGTCTGGCTGAGAATGGCATAGTCGAAGCTGGCTTCGGGGTAATAAATCAGGTCGGTGTCGGCATCGCCCTGCACCACGGAAAGACCCCGACCCACGGCGCCGGCGACATTGTGCGGGTCGATTTCGAGGCCTCGGGCATCGACCTGCTTGCTGTCGCGCAGCGCCGCCATCAGCGCGCCGTCGCCACAGCCGACATCAAGGACTCTGGCGCCAGGGGAGACGGTGCGCGCAATCAGGGCAAGATCGGGGCGCAGGCTCATGCGCGGCCGCCCTTGAGGAAGCCGTCGACCACGCGGTTGAGTTCGGGACATTCCAGCAGGAAGGCGTCATGGCCGAAGGGGCTGGAGAGTTCGACGAAGCTCGCCTGCGCGCCGCTGGCGTTGAGGGCGTGGACGATCAGGCGCGATTCCGCCGTCGGATAGAGCCAGTCGGTGTCGAAGCTGACGAGGCAGAAGCGCGCTCTGGAGGCGGCGAAGGCTTTGGCGAGGCTGCCGCCATGATCCTCCGCAATGTCATAATAGTCCATGGCGCGGGTAATGAAGAGATAGCTGTTGGCGTCGAAACGCTCGACGAAGCTCAAACCCTGATGGCGCAGATAGCTTTCCACCTGGAAATCGGCGTCGAAGCCGAAGGTCTTGGACCCGTTGGGATTTTCCGGGCGCCCCTGTAACCGCCGCCCGAATTTCTCGGTCAGGCCCGCTTCGGAAAGATAGGTGATGTGCGCCGCCATGCGGGCGACGGCCAGGCCCGCGCTGGGAATCTGGCCGTCGGCATAATAGTCGCCGCCGCGCCAGTTCGGGTCGGCCATGATCGCCTGCCGTCCGACTTCGTGGAAGGCGATGTTCTGGGCGCTGTGGCGGGCGGTGGAGGCGATGACGATGCAACTTTCGACACGCTCGGGGTAGAGGGTCGGCCAGGTTAGCGCCTGCATCCCGCCCATGGAGCCGCCGATGACGGCATGCAGGCGGTCGACGCCCAGATGGTCGAGCAGCATCGCCTGCACGCGCACCATGTCGGCTATGGTGATGACCGGGAAGCGCATCGCATGGGGTTCGCCGGTCGCGGGATCGAGGCTGGCAGGGCCGCTGGAGCCCATGCAACTGCCGATCACATTCGCGCAGACGATGAAATGACGGGCGGGATCGACGGGCTTTCCCTCGCCCACCAGTCGCCACCACCAACCGGGTTTGCCGGTGACGGGGTGCTCCGACGCGACATATTGGTCGCCGGTCAGCGCATGGCAGATGAGGATGGCGTTGGAGCGGTCCGCATTCATCCGCCCATAGGTTTCATAGGCGATGTCGACCGGACCAAGAAAGGCACCGCTTTCGAGTTGCAGCGGGCCGGTCAGGCGCACCTGACGGCGCAGGCCGAAACGGATGTCATCGGAAAAGGACGCGCTGGCCATTATCCGTCCGGGCTAGGGCCGGGGCTGGACTCTGTCAATCGGCTGTCCTTTGCCCTAGATCGCTGTCATGACCGATAAAGCTCCGATTCCTGTCGCCACCTTTGGCCCCCTCTATCCCTATCTGGACGAAGCGCTGGCGCAGCGCTTTACCGTTCATGCCGTCGCACAGGATGCCGATCTCACCGCATTGCCACCCGAAGCGCGGGAGGCGCGGGCATTGATATCCTTTGGGACGGTCGGCGCGCCCGCGGCGATCATGGATGCCCTGCCAAAGCTGGAGATGATCGGGTTGTGTTCCGTGGGCTATGACAAGGTCGATATCGATCATGCGCGGGCCAGCGGCATCCGCGTCACCAACACGCCCGATGTGCTGACCGATGACGTGGCCGATCTGGCGGTGGGACTGCTTTATGCGACGGCCCGCAACATCGTCGCCAATGACCGGATGGTGCGCGCCGGGGATTGGGCCCGGAACGTGAAGCCTGCCCTTTGCGGCCGCTTGACGGGCAAGCGGATCGGCATATTGGGATTGGGCCGCATCGGGCGCGCCATTGCCCGGCGACTGGAGCCGGTGGCGGGCGAGATCCTCTATCATAACCGGCGGCCCGCAGCGGACGGCGCCTATCGCTACGTGGCCGATCCGCTCGATTTTGCGCGCCAGAGCGATGTCATCATCGTGGCGACCTCGGGCGGGCCGGAAGCGCGCAAGCTGGTCGATGCGGCGATGCTGGATGCGCTAGGGCCGGATGGCGTCATCATCAACATCAGCCGGGGCAGCGTGATCGATGAAGAGGCGCTGGTGGCGGCGCTGGCGGAAAGGCGGATCGGGGGCGCGGGCCTGGACGTGTTCGCAAACGAGCCGCATGTGCCCGAAGCCCTGCTGTCCATGGAGCATGTGGTGCTGCAACCGCATCAGGGCAGCGCGACGGTCGAGACGCGCAAGGCGATGGCCGATCTGGTGCTCGCCAATCTCGACGCCTGGGCAGCGGGCCAGCCTTTGCTGACGCCTGTCGTGTGAGTCTTTGCCTTTGGCCAAGAAGCCGCTAAAGCGCGGCGCATGACCAAGCCTGCCCCCAAAGACTGGATTCTCGGTATTTCGCCCTATGTGCCGGGCAAGTCGGCCGCCGATGACGGCCGCCAACTGGTGAAGCTGTCCGCCAATGAAAATCCGCTGGGCACCGGGGAAGCGGCGCGGGCCGCGATGGTGGCTGCGACGGCGGACCTGGCCACCTATCCCGATCCCGGCGCGGCCAAGCTGCGCGAGGCGATCGCGGCGGCGCATGGGCTGGACCCGGCGCGGGTGATCTATGGCACGGGGTCGGACGAGCTGCTGCACATCGCGGCCAGCGCCTATGCCGGGCCGGGGGATGAGGTTCTCTACGTTCGCTACGGCTTTTCGGTGTACGATATCGCCGCGCGGCGCGTGGGCGCCACGCCGGTGATCGCGCCGGATGCTGACTATGCGACCGATGTGGACGCGCTGCTGGCGGCAGTGACGGAGAAGACCAAGCTGGTCTTCCTGGCCAATCCCAATAATCCGACTGGCACCATGACGTCGCGGGAGGAAATCGCCCGGCTGCATGCGGGGCTGCGGCCGGACATATTGTTCGTGCTGGATCAGGCCTATGCGGAATATCTGGACGCGGATGAGGATGATGCCGGGCTGGAACTGGCGAAGAATGCGTCCAATATGTTCGTGACGCGGACCTTCTCCAAGATTTACGGGCTTGCCGCCGAGCGGATCGGCTGGGGCTATGCCAGCGCCGATGTGATCGACGTGCTGCATCGCATCCGCGCGCCGTTCAATGTGACGACGGCGGGGCAGGCGGCGGCGATTGCGGCGGTGAATGACACCGCCTGGGTCGAGGCGAGCCGGGTGCATAACCGGCAATGGCGCGAATGGCTGGCGGCGGAGGTGGCTTCGCTGTCCAATCACGGGCTGCGCGCCGTGCCGAGCAAGGCGAACTTCCTGCTGATCCTGTTCGACGGCAAGCTGACCGCGGAGGAGGCGATGAAGGGGCTGTGGGACGAGGGCTTCGCCACCCGCTGGCTGCCGGGGCAAGACCTGCCCAACGGGCTGCGTATCACCATCGGCACCGAAGATCAGGTGCGCAAGGTCGCGGCCAAGCTGCGCGCCATGGCGGAAGCGGCCTGATGCTGCCTTTTTCGCGGGTCACGATCATCGGGCTGGGCCTGATCGGCTCTTCGCTGGCGCGAGCGATCCGGGAAACTATGCCGACCGTGCGGGTGACGGGCTATGATGCCGATGCGGGCGTTCGGGAAACCGCGCGGGCCATCGACCTCACCGACGATGTGACCGATACGGCGGGCGCTTCGGTGACGGATGCCGATCTGGTCGTGCTGTGCGTGCCGGTGCGGGCGATGGGCGCGGCGGCGGCGGAGATTGCCGCCGATCTGCCGGCCGAGGCGATCGTCAGCGACGTGGGATCGTGCAAGGGCGACGTGCTGGCGCAATTGAGCGCCGCGCTGCCAGGGCAGACCATCATTCCGGCGCATCCTGTCGCGGGGACGGAGAATAGCGGGCCGGAGGCTGGCTTCGCGTCGCTGTTCCAGGGGCGCTGGTGCATCGTGACGCCGCCTGCGGAGGCCGATCCGACAGCGGTGGAGCGCGTGGCCGAACTGTGGCGGCGCGTGGGCGCCGATGTCGAGATGATGGACCCGGCGCATCATGATCTGGTGCTGGCGGTGACGAGCCATTTGCCTCACCTCATCGCCTATACCATCGTCGGCACCGCGAGCGATCTGGAGGATGTGACCCAGTCGGAGGTGATCAAATATTCCGCCGGTGGCTTCCGCGACTTCACCCGGATCGCGGCGTCCGATCCCACCATGTGGCGCGACGTGTTCCTGGCGAACAAGGATGCGGTGCTGGAGATGCTCCAGCGCTTTTCCGAGGATCTGTCGGCGCTTCAGCGGGCGATCCGCTGGAATGACGGGGATGCGCTGTTCAACCTGTTCACCCGAACGCGGGCGATCCGGCGGTCGATCATCGAACAGGGGCAGGACGATCCCAAGCCCGATTTCGGGCGTTCACATTGAGGCGTTCAACGCATTGATCGCCGCATGGACGCGGGCTTCGGCTTCACGGCGATCCAGGCCGGGCGGGACGATCTCACCGACCTTGTAGGTGATGGTGCCGGGGCGCTTCATGAACTTGCCGCGCGGGGAAACGCGGCCGCTGTCGACCGCGATCGGCACCACCGGCAGGCCTAGCAGCACATAGAGACCCGCGAACCCAGCGCGCAAAGGCGGGCTTTCGCCGTGGGGGACGCGGGTGCCTTCGGGAAAGAGGCAGACGGCGCGGCCTTGCGCCGTCGTGGCCCTGGCGGCGGTGCGCAGGGCGCGCAGGGCGCTGGCCCCGGCGGTGCGTTCGATCGGGATCAGGCCATAGCGGCGGGCGATGCCGCCCCAGAGCGGGATATCGAACAATTCGCGCTTGGCGGCGATCGCCGGACGATCCAGCAGACAAAGCAGGTCGATCGTCTCGAACATCGATTCATGCTTGAGGATGTAGAGATAGGGGCCGTTTTCCAGCGTTCCTTCCACTCGCACCTTCTGCCCGAGCAGCCAGCGCGCGCAGCGTCGATGGAAGCGGCTCCAGTGGGTGGCGACCGCCGGGATCGATCGGGGCGCGACCAGATTGCTCGCCATCGCCGCCAGCACGAACAGCAGCGAGCCGACATAGAAAACCAGCATGAAGGCCAGGGATCGCAGCGCGGTGAACATCGCAAAAACCGTCAGATACCAATCAACGCCGCAGCCCGGCGCAGCAGATATTTATTATATTCCCGCGCCAGCATGGTGAGGCTGGGGCGACTGGGCACGGCGTCGTAGACCAGCGTGACCCGGCCCGGCAAGGCCTGCCGCAGTTCAAGGGCGGAGCGGCGCATATGCCAGTCGGTGGTGATGAGGCGCACCGTCTTGAAATCGCGCCGTTCCAGCCAATGCGCGGTTTCGATGGCGTTGGAGCGGGTGTCGATGGCTTCGCGCCCCAGGGTGATGCAGCAGGTGAAGAGCCGTTCGGGCGCCTTATATTGCGCGGCCAGCTCGACCGGGCGAACCGATCGGTCGACGCCGGAGATCAGCATCCGCTTGGCCGCGCCGTCCTGAAGCAGGGAGAGGCCGCGATCGATGCGCCCCGCCCCGCCCGTCAGCACGACGATGGCGTCTGTCTGTCGCCCGTCCAGCGGTTGCGGCAGGAAAATCGCGAACCAGGCGAAGCCCAGCATCCATCCCAGCAGCATGACGGCGATGAAGCGGACGATCATAGCAGCCGCCCCAGCGATCGCAGCACCGTCCAGCGCGCGGCGATCGTCGCCAGCAGCACGCAGCCGATCGGAATGGCGGCAAGGATCGCCCA
This sequence comes from Sphingobium sp. SJ10-10, assembly GCF_036038995.2. Lineage (NCBI taxonomy): Bacteria > Pseudomonadati > Pseudomonadota > Alphaproteobacteria > Sphingomonadales > Sphingobiaceae > Sphingobium > Sphingobium sp. SJ10-10. The sequence goes on along the minus strand of NZ_CP158132.1, from coordinate 2,757,762 downwards.
GCTTGTCCATGGCAGATGGATGGCGCTCAACAATTCGGAGCCGGTCGCCAGCAGCCGCACGCCCAGCAACACGATCACCAGCAACGCGACGGTAAAGCCGAGCGCGCCGCCGAACAGCGCATCCAGGCCGATCCGGCGCTGGAACAGCCGGGCGATCTGCACATCGGTCGCGCCCATCAGGTGCAGCACGTCGATGGTGCCGCGATGGCTGTCATGCGCGGCCCGGGCAGCCAGCACCACCACCGACCCGGTCGCCAGCGTCATCAGCAGCACGATTCCCGCCGCCAGCCAGCCAAGGGCCGAGAGCAGGCCGGCCAAAGGCGCCAGAAAGGCAGCATGGGGTTCGATGCGGATTTTTGGCGAGACAGCGCTGAGCTGGCGGCGGAGGCGGTCGACCTTCGCGTCCGTCTGGCCGGGCGTCAGTTCGATGTCGATCAGCGCCGGGATCGGCAGGTCGCCGCTCGCCGCATCCTGCCCCAGCCAGGGGCGGATTTGATCGGCAAGGGTTGAGGCCGCGACCGGATGGACGGCGCGGACTATGCTGACTTTGCGCAGTATGTCAGCCACGCTGGCGCTCAGACGGTCGCGCTGCTGCGCATTGGCCTCGACGATCTGCACCGTGGCGCGTCCGGCAAGGTCCGCGCCCATGGCCTTCACCGCCGCGCCCAGGCCCAGCCCGGCGGCGGCCGACAGCACGGTCAGGAACATCATGATCGCAATGATCCACGGCATCGGTCCTGCCACCCTGCCCTCCGGCAGCAGCCGGTGGCGCGCAGCGGCGGCGGCGCGACGATCGCCCATGCTGCCGGGGGAGGCCATCAGCCGTTCACCTGCGGCCGGGGCGGGTAGCGCAGCGATCCAGTGGGGTCCGACAGGCGGCCCTTGTCCAGCTTCATCATCTGCGCGCTCCCCACCTGCGCGATCAATGGCAGATCGTGGGTGGCGACGACGATGGTGGTGCCGAGGCGATTGAGCGCCTCGAACAAGGTCAGCAGGCGACGGGCCATATCGGCGTCGACGTTGCCGGTCGGTTCGTCCGCCACCAATATTTCCGGGCGGCCGATCACTGCGCGAGCGATGGCGACACGCTGCTGTTCCCCGCCCGAAAGGGTGGCGGGGCGCGCTTGACCGCGATCGCCAAGGCCGACCCAGTTCAGCATTTCGCTGACCGGGGCGTCGATCTCGCCTTCCGCCAGGCCCGCGACGCGCAACGGCAGGGCGATATTGTCATAGACCGACAGATGCGGAACCAGCCGGAAATCCTGGAACACCACGCCGATGCGGCGGCGGAATCCGGGCAGGCGCTTGCGGGGCAGCGTCACCACATCCTCCCCGAACAGGCGGATGACGCCGCGACTGGGCCGCTGGGCAAGGTAGAGGAGCTTCAACAGCGAGGTCTTGCCCGCGCCCGACGCGCCGGTGAGGAAATAGAAGCCGCCACTGGCGAGCGAAAAGCTGACGTCGGACAGCGTCTCGCTATCCAGACCATAGCGCAGGCCGACATTTTCGAACTGGACGATGGCCGACATGCGTCAATTTCAGCGCCTGCGCGCTCCCTGCTTCCCCGAGCGCCTAGCCATGGCACAGCGGACGGGCGGCCGTAAAGTCTTGTCGGCCTGACTCCGCGAGTCGCGCCCGGATCGGTTGCCATGTTTGAAGCCGCTTGCCCTCGAATCCAACTCATGCCTATGAAGCGTCATGATCCTGGTGTGTCCCAACTGCGCCACGCGCTATATCGTGCCGGACAGCGCCGTCGGCCCGAACGGCCGCCAGGTTCGCTGCGCCGCCTGCAAACATAGCTGGTTCCAGGAAGGGGCTGCGCTCGCGCCCCGCGAGGAAGCGCTGATGACGGCCGGCGCGCCCGAAGTGGCCGCGCCTGCTCCTCCCCCTCCTCCACCCGTTGAGGAGGCTGTCGCCCCGCCGGTCGAACCGGAGGAAGTGGAGCCGGTCGCCACCCAGGCCGAGACACCCGTCAGCGCCAAGGCTGACTATCGGTTCGACGATATTTACGGGCGCGCCGAAGCGGATGCGCGGAACGATTGGGCGGAAGCCGAACCGGCGCCGGTGAAACCGCGGCGCAACCGGCTGAAAATCTGGACCTATGCCGCGTTGCTCTTCTGCCTCGCGGTGGGGGCCGCTGGCGGAGCGCTCTGGTATTTCGGCACGCCGAGCTGGGCGATCAATCTGGGATTGGTGCCCGAAGAGGGCGATCCGGACCTGCTTTTCTATCTCTCAAAACCCGCCGAGCGGCGTAAATTGCCCACCGGGGAGGAATATTTCGCCTTTGGGGCGCGGATCGTGAACAGCGGGAAGCAGACGCTGCCGGTGCCCCCGGTGCTGGTGCAATTGCGCGACCGGCAGAACCGGCTGGTGTTCAGTTGGACGACCAAGGCCGACCGGACGAACCTGAAGCCGGGCGAGGAAGCGTCGATCAATGAAAGCCGGATCGACATTCCGAAAAATGCCGAGAATCTGTCGCTGACCTTCGTGCAATAATGACGGCCTGAAAATCAGGGATAGCTGATCGTTTTCGGCCGCCCCTGGGGAATCGGGATGAATTCCTGATCGTCGCCGGGAATCAGGGGAAAGCGCATGGCTTCCCAATCGTCGCGGGCCTGCATCAGCCGTTCCTGGGTCGAGGACACGAAATTCCACCAGACATGGCGCGGCGTCCGGAATGCCTCGCCGCCGCAAAGCATGACGCGGCCGCCGTCGACGCTCATCAGTGTTGCGCGGATGCCGGGGCGCAGGACGTAGAGCGTCTGCGGCTGGAGCATCACCCCGTCCAGCGCCGCGTCGCCGCCGGAGACATAGATCGCCCGCTCCTCCGCCTCCGCATCGATGGGAACCGAGCCGCCGGGGGAAAGCTGAATGTCAGCGTAGATGGTGTTCGCATAGGTGGTAACGGGCGACGTCTGGCCCCAGAGGCTGCCCATGATCACGCGCGCCCTCGCATGGCCGCCATCGATAATGGGCAGGCCGCCTTCGCTGACATGCTCGAAGGCGGGGTCCATTTCCTCATGGCGGTCGGGCAGCGCGAGCCAGGTCTGGATGGCGGAGAGTTTGGAGAGCTTGGCGCGGTCCTCGTCCGGCGAGCGCTCGCTATGGACGATGCCCTTGCCCGCCGTCATCAGGTTCACCGCGCCCGGCTCGATCAACTGCTCCGTGCCCAGGGAGTCGCGATGGAGGAAGCTGCCCTCATACATATAGGTGACGGTGGCGAGGTTGATATGCGGGTGCGGGCGCACGTCCACCCCCTGCCCCGGCGCGATGCGGGCGGGCCCGGCCTGATCGAAGAAGATGAACGGGCCGACCATGGTGCGCCCCTTGGCAGGCAAGGAGCGATGGACCCGAAAGTCGCCCAGATCATGGGTGGTGGGGGTGATGGTCTGGATGATCGGGTCTGTCAGGGTCATGCTGCGTCCAGTTCGGGGTAGTGGCGGAAGACGTCTTCATTGGTGAACGGCAGGCGCCGGTCGCTGCCCAGATAGTCCTGCAATTCAGGGAGCGCCGCAACCCGCTCATCCAGGTCGGCAAGGCGCGGGAAGGAGGGCATCAGCGTCGCCATGCGCAGCGGGAAGGCATAACGCAGCCCGGCGATCAGCCGCACGAATTCGCCCCGGCCGGGGATGGTGGACCAATACCGGAAATCATAGTCCGTGCGCCGCGCCTCCTTGGACGGCGGCACAACGCCTGAGACGGCTCAAAGTGTCATTCGCCGGGAGCGCGGGCCTTGATCGCGAGGGCATGGACCTTGTCGCGCAGCAGGTCGGCCAATGCGGCGTTGACCAGGCGCTGCCGGGCGACCCGGTTCTGGCCGGTGAAGCGGTCGGAGACGATCTCCACGGTGAAGTGGCTTTCGCCCGATCCGTCATGCCCCGCATGGCCGCGATGCTTTTCGCTGTCGTCGATCACGGCGAGCTGTTCGGGGCTGAGGGCGGCCTGCAGGCGGGCTTCGATTTCGGTGGCGACTGGGCCTTTTAGAATCTCGGTCATCGCCCCTATATAGGCTCTTTGCCCGTAGTTGCATCAGGACAATCTTGGCCAGCGATCCCTTCTCGAACCGGCGTTTCAACCGTTTTCATGGCCGCGTGGAAAGCGACCGTCCCTGCGCGGTTCCCGGCTGTCGCGAGCCGGGCGAATTCCGTGCGCCGCCGCTGGAGGGAAGCGGGTCGAGCCATGCCAGTGCCCATCATGAAGGCCCGCGCTGGCGCTGGCTGTGCCTGGAGCATGTGCGGGAATTCAACCAGGGCTATAATTTCTTCACCGGCATGAGCCCAGAGGAGATCAACGCGGCTCAACGCCCCTATGCGGGGTGGGAGCGGGAGACTCGGGCCTTTTCCACCAACGCCGCCAGCCCCCCGCCCAAATGGTCGGATTTTCAGGATCCGCTGGATGCCATCGGCGCCAAGTTCAAGGAACGCGTGGCGAAGGCGCGGGCCGACAACAAGATGCGGCAGGACGGGAAATTCCTGTCGAAGGAAGACCGCCGGGCGCTGGACGTCATGGGGCTGACGATCGATGCGGACCGCAGAGCCTTGCGGCAGCGCTATACGGAATTGCTGCGGCGCTTTCACCCCGACCATAATGGCGGGGATCGAAGCCATGAGGCGTTGCTGCAAGGGGTGATCGAGGCCTATCAGCTTTTGCGCAAGGCTGAGGCTTTCGCCTGATCGGTCAGAGCAGGAGCCAGCCGATGCCAGTGCCTATTTGCGCGGCGACAATGAGCAGCAACAGGGTCGAAAAGGGCTGCTTTCGCGTCTTGTGACGGAAAATATGGCGCGCAAGCAGGGCACCGGGCGAGCCGCCGATCAGCGCCAGGCCGAGCAGGTCTTTTTCCGGAATACGACGGCGGCCCACGATCGCGGCAGCCTTGTCCTGCCAGAAGCGCAGCATCGTCCAACCGTTCAGCAGCAAGAAAAGAAGAGAGAGGATCGCTATTTCCATGATGCTGCGGTAGCGAACGGGCGCTTAATTTCCCACTATAGAGTCCGGGCTTGCTCCCGGTCGCTGCCGCTGTCATAGGCGCCGCCCCTTCCCCGGAGACCAGTATGACGATGCCCCGCGCCCTGGGCCTTGATTTCGGCACGACCAACAGCGTGGCCGCACTCGCCAATGGCAGCGGGTCGGAACTGGTCGAGTTTTCCGGCAGCCAAGCGACCGGCGCGGTGTTCCGTTCCGCGCTCTGTTTCTGGCATGACGGCGACGCGAAGGGCGGCATGGCGCATGAGGCAGGCCCATGGGCCATCGCGGAATATCTGGAATTTCCCGAGGACAGCCGCTTCCTGCAAAGCTTCAAGTCAGTGGCGGCCAGCCCGTTCTTCGAAAGCGCCAACGTGTTCGAGAAGCGCTTCCGATTCGAGGAACTGGGGCAGATCTTCCTGTCGCGCATGGTCGGCCATGCCGGCGGAACGCTGGACCGGCGGCCGGAGCGGATCGTGATCGGGCGGCCGGTGGAATATGCGGGGTCACGGCCCGACGAAGGGCTGGCACGGCGGCGCTATGACGCCATGTTCGCGGGGTTCGGGGACGAGCTTCATTATGTCTATGAGCCGCTGGGCGCCGCGTTCAGCTATGCCAGCCGCTTGACCGAGGCGGCGACCATATTGGTGGCGGACTTTGGCGGCGGCACCAGCGACTTTTCCATCGTGCGGGTCGAGGCGCCGGGGGCGGCGCGGCGTTGCGTGCCGCTGGGGTCTACGGGTATCGGTTTGGCGGGGGACCGGTTCGACTATCGGATCGTCGATCATCTGGTGCTGCCGATGCTGGGCAAGGGCGGAAGCTACCAGAGCTTCGGCAAGGAACTGGAGATTCCGCGCAGCTATTTCGCTGATTTTGCCGACTGGTCGCGGCTGGCGCTGATGCGCAACCGGCGGACCATGGATGAACTGGCGCGCTTGCAGAAGGCGGCCCATGATCCCGACGCTATCGGACGGATGATCACGGTGATCGAAAAGGAACTGGGCTATCCGCTCTACGATGCGGTGGGGTCGCTCAAGCGGCGGCTGTCGGAGGCGGAGAGCGCGACCTTCCGCTTCGAGGGCGGCGGGCTTGCCATCGAGGCGGAAGTGACGCGCGCCGATTTCGAAGGCTGGATCGCGCTCGACATCGCCCGGATCGAGGCGACGGTGGACAAGGCGCTCGCCAAGGCAGGCGTGGCGCCCGATGCCATCGACCGGGTGTTCCTGACGGGCGGGACTTCGCTGATCCCGGCGATCCGGCACATTTTCGACCGGCGCTTCGGGAAAGACCGTATTGCGACGGGCGGCGAACTGACCTCTATCGCCCATGGACTGGCACTGATCGGGCAGGAGGCCAATTTGGCCGAATGGGCTGCTTGATCCTTGCCGCTTAAGGCTCCACTCTATCGACATGCCTGTCCCTGATGGTTAGGGCAGTGCCGACCAGACCGTTCAAAGAGATTAGAAGATGACCGACATCCCGAACGTCCAACCCGATACCCGCGCCGAAACGCTGTTGGCCTCGCCCGACCGCGAAGTCGATGCGCGCGACGTGTTCGGCATCGATGTCGACATGAAGATCCCGGCCTTTTCGGAGGCCGACGAGCGGGTGCCCGACCTTGACCCCGCCTATGTGTTCGATCCGGACACAACCCTCGCGATCCTGGCGGGCTTTGCCTATAACCGCCGCGTGATGGTGCAGGGCTATCACGGCACCGGCAAGTCGAGCCATATCGAACAGGTCGCCGCCCGCCTGCGCTGGCCGTGCATCCGCATCAACCTGGACGCGCATATCAGCCGTATCGATCTGGTCGGCCGCGACGCCATCGTCCTGAAGGACGGGCAGCAGGTCACCGAATTCCGCGAAGGCCTGCTCCCCTGGGCGTTGCAGCGGCCGGTCGCTTTGGTGTTCGACGAATATGATGCGGGCCGCCCGGACGTGATGTTCGTGATCCAGCGCGTGCTGGAAACCGACGGCAAAATGACGCTGCTCGACCAGAACCGGGTCATCCGGCCCAATCCCTGGTTCCGCCTGTTCGCGACGGCCAATACCGTGGGTCTGGGCGACACGACCGGCCTTTATCACGGCACGCAGCAGATCAACCAGGGCCAGATGGACCGTTGGAACCTGGTGGTGGCGCTCAATTACCTGCCCGCCGCGACCGAGGCGCAGGTGGTGCTCGCCAAGTCCGGCGAGTACGACCATGAGGGCGGCCGCAAGGAAGTCGAGAATATGATCAAGGTGGCGGAGCTGACCCGCCAGGGCTTCATCAACGGCGATATCTCGACCGTCATGAGCCCACGCACCGTGATAAGCTGGGCGCAGAATGCGCTGATCTTCAAGAATATCGGCTTCGCCTTCCGCCTGAGCTTCCTCAACAAATGCGATGAGGCGGAGCGGCCGCTGGTGGCCGAATATTATCAGCGCGTCTTCGGCAAGGACCTGCCCGAAAGCGTCGCCCACCGGGCGGCCTGAGCGCCGCAGGGAGGAAAAAGCCATGATCGTCGTCGAACGGATCGATCCGGAGGGTGGCACCGCCCATCGGATCAGCATTCGCGGGCATGAACTGATCGCGGACATGACGGCGCCGGACGGTCATGATGCCGGGCCGGACCCGCATGATCTTTACGATTCGGCCTTGGGCGCGTGCAAGGCGATGACCATGCTCTGGTATGCGCAGCGCAACGGCATTCCGGTCGAGGGCATCCATGTCGGCGTGGTGCGCGATGCGAGCCAGGAGCGGCAGGGCATCTACAAGCTGACCACGCGAATCGCGCTCTCCGGTCCGTTGAGCGAGGAGCAGCATGACAAACTCATCGCCGTCGCCGCGAAATGCCCGGTGCACAAGCTGATGAGCGAGGTCGAGACGCAGATCGAAACCATCGCCGTGCCCTATGTCGGGGAGGGCGAGCGGCCATGAGCGAGACTGTCGCCCTGACGCCGGAGGAAGGCCGCCTGCCTTTGGAGAACGCCTTCAACCTGCGCGACTTCGGCGGCTATGCGACCGCAGACGGACGCTGCGTGAAGCGCGGCATGCTCTATCGGTCGGGGACGATGGCGCTGCTGACGGACGGGGATGCGGACCATCTCCGCTCGCTCGGCATCAGGGCGATCTGCGATTTTCGCCGCGGCAATGAGCGAACCGCCGAACCTACGCGCTGGCATGGCGCGGAGGTCGATTATTTCTGCCGCGATTATACGGAAAGCAGCGGGTTGCTGGGCGAGATGCTGAAGCGCAACGGCGCAACGGCGGACGATATGCGGCAGACGATGATCGGCCTTTATCGCATCATCCCGGTGGACCATGCCGAATCCTACCGCGCCATGTTCGCCCGAATCTTGGACGTGCGCGTGCCGCTGCTGATCAACTGTTCGGCGGGCAAGGACCGCACCGGGGTCGGCGCGGCGCTGATCCTGGCTGCGCTTGGCGTGCCGCGCCAGACGATCGTCACGGATTATCTGGCGACCAATGCCCATGCCGATTGGGACTGGCTGCTGGCGCAGCGCAACACGTTGGTGGCGCGGATGCGGTTGACGAAGACCGATATGCTCGAACCTTTGTTGAAGGCCGAAGCCGTCTATCTGGATACGTTGTTCGCGACGCTGGATGAAAAGCATGGCGGCGTGGACGGCTATCTGAACGACGTGCTGGGCGTAGACGCCACGGCGCGGGACGCCATGCGCGGGATGTTGCTGGACTGATGGCCGACCGTTCGCCCCTCGATGCCTTCAAGGACGTGCTGTCGGGCGCGGCGCGTTCGATCGCGCGCGACGCGGAGGTGGAGGTGAGCTTCACCGCCGACACCCCGCATATGGCGGGCAAGGCGATCAAGGTGCCGATGCCGGGACGCAACCTGCCCGCCGAACAGGTGGCGCTGGCGCGCGGCTTTGCGGACGCCAATGCGCTGAAATTGCGGCACCATAATGCGAAGATCCACAATGCTGCCGCACCGGCTGATGCGACGGCGCGGGCGGTCTATGACGCGGTCGAACAGGCGCGGGTCGAGGCGATCGGTTCGCGGGCGATGGAGGGGGTTCGGGCGAACCTTAACCATGCGCTCGACCTGAAATTGAAGTCCGATCCGATCCGCCGGGCGCGCTCCGCCGATGAGGTGCCCTTGTCGACGGCGCTGGCGCTCAAGGTGCGCGAACGGCTGACCGGACAGGCGGCGCCCAAGGATGTGCTGCCGGGTCTGGCGATGGTCGACCAGTGGATCGAGGACAAGGCCGGGGCCGATCTCGACGCGCTTGCCATGGCGATCGACAATCAGCGGGCCTTTCAGAAGCTGACCTCGGCCATGCTGGAGCATCTCCAGCTCATCGACGCGGATATGCCGCCTGAAACCGACGATTCGGAAGCCCAGGAAGAGGGCGAGGACGAGGAGCAGCAACAGGAAGAGGGCGACAGCGGCGAGGATCAGGCCGGCGACAGCGACGCCTTTGCCGAGGCGCGGGCCGAGGACCAGGGCGGCGACACCGAGGACGGCGAGACCGAATATAGCGACGAGTTCGACGCCGACAGCGAGGAAGGCGCGGACGATATGGGCGAGGAAGGCATGATGCCGGTCCGCCCGAACCGGCCGATGTCGGACCTGCCGCCGGGCTTCGACTACAAGCCCTATACGCAGCTTCACGATGAGGTCGTGACCGCCGAGGATCTGTGCGACGAGGATGAATTGCTGCGCCTGCGCGGCTTCCTCGACCAGCAATTGGTGAGCTTGCAGGGCGCGGTGACGAAGCTCGCCAATCGCTTGCAGCGGCGGCTGATGGCGCAACAATCGCGGTCGTGGGACTTCGATCAGGAAGAAGGCCTGCTCGACGCGGCGCGGCTGGCGCGGATCGTGATCGATCCAACGCGCTCATTGAGCTACAAGATCGAACGGGATACCGAGTTCCGCGATACCGTCGTGACGCTGCTGATCGACAATTCAGGCTCGATGCGCGGGCGGCCGATCTCCATTGCGGCGATCAGCGCCGACATCATGGCACGCACCCTGGAGCGTTGCGGGGTGAAGACCGAGATTTTGGGCTTCACCACCCGCGCCTGGAAGGGCGGGCAGAGCCGCGAGGACTGGCTCGCCGCCGGGCGCCCGCCGATGCCGGGGCGTTTGAACGACCTGCGGCACATCGTCTACAAGAAGGCCGACGAACCCTGGCGCCGGGCGCGCAAGAGTCTGGGCCTGATGATGCGCGAGGGGCTGCTCAAGGAGAATATCGACGGCGAGGCGCTGCTCTGGGCGCATAGCCGGTTGCTCGCACGTAATGAAGAACGCCGCATATTGATGGTGATCTCGGACGGCGCGCCGGTCGATGACAGCACCCTGTCGGTGAACAGCGGCACCTATCTGGAGCGGCATTTGCGGCAGGTGATCGAGTGGATCGAGAATCGCTCGCCCGTGCAGCTCGTCGCCATCGGCATCGGCCATGACGTCACGCGCTATTATCGCCGCGCGGTGACCATCATGGATGCCGAACAGCTCGGCGGGACCATGGTGGAACAGCTCGCCGGACTGTTCGACGAAGATTAGAAGCCCTGCTCGTTCGGGCTTCCGCGATGTCGAAGCCCCGGGCCTTCCCTTGAAAAGAAGATCGGCAGTTTCGACCTCGTGTCGGCGCGAGTGAGCGTTTTGACAGGAGAGTGCAATGAGTGTCGCCTTTCGTCGCGAGAGTGACGAGGAGCATCTGGAACCCACTTTCGAGATTCCGTTGCCGCCCGGCCCCAATTGGGTGACGGCGCGCGGCCTGCGGCTGACGCGGGAGAAGGTGGAAGCGCTGGAGGCGGTCGAAACCGAGGCCATGGCCGAGGAGGACGCCAAGAAGCTGAAGCGCGAGCTGCGTTACTGGCGGACACGGCTGGCGACGGCGGAATTGCGGCCGGTGCCGGATGGGGAGGCTGTCGCCTTCGGCAGCCGTGTGGCCTACCGGCTGGGCGGCAAGGAGAAGCGGATCGACATCGTCGGGGACGACGAGGCCGAACCGACGAAAGGGCGCATCGCTTTTTCGGCGCCGCTCGCCCGCGCGATGATGGATGCCGAGGAAGGCGAAACCGTCGACTTTGGCGGCAAGCCGGGTGCGCTCATGATCCTCGCGATCGAAGCGATATTGGAGGAGTAGACCTCGCAACATGTCGGATTGTGTTCCTGCGAAGGCAGGAACCCAGTTCGGACGGCAGGACTGGGCTCCTGCCTTCGCAGGAGCACGCTGCAAAAAGATCGGTATCGTTCAAACGGATAAATGCTGATCAAAAAAGAAGCCCTCCAGTTTCGGCTGGAGGGCTTTCGTCTATTCGATCAAGCGTTGCGGCCTGCTTCGAACAAGAACCAGGCGCGCTCCTCGGCCTGGTCGGTCCAGTCGTCGATAATGCCTTCGGTCGCATTGTCGCCGGCTTCGGTGGCGGCCGCCTTGGCGGCGCGCAGCGCTTCGACGAGCTTCAGATTGTCCTCGCGCAGCTCGTTCAGCATGTCGCCGGGGCTGACATAATCGGCATCATTGTCGACCACCGACTGGTGGCGGGAAATGTCACCGATCGAGCGCAGCGTGGTGTTGCCCGTCTTGCGCACCCGCTCCGCGATCAAGTCGGTGGTGGCCAGGATCTGCGTCGCCTGTTCGTCGAACATCAGATGATAGTCGCGAAAATGCGGGCCGGAGACGTGCCAATGGAAATTCTTGGTCTTGAAATACAGCGCATAACTGTCCGCGAGCACGCCGTTCAGCGCCTGCGCGACCGACTTGGTCGCATTGCTGCGCAAGTCCGTCGGGGTCTTGAGGTCGGGGGAAGTCATGCCTGGCTCCTGCTGAGGGGACTTGGTGTCGCAGATATAATGAACTGTCACCGATAAGGTGCCATGCCAAACAACGAATTTTAAGGCGGAATTTTCGGTCAGTCTGATGAAGACGCTCGATCAGGCGAGATGCAGCGCCGATACCGCCACGGTCAGACCGATGAGTAGCACCAGCACCCCGCCGCCCCGGCGAATGGCGCGTAGCGGGAGCATCTTGAACAGTTGCTCGCGCCATAGGATCACGGGCACCGTCGCGGCGATGATGCCGATGGCGCCCCCGGTCGCGGCGAGAAAGGGATCAGCGGTTCGCACGGCGATGCCCAGGATCAGGAATTGCGCGCCGTCGCCAAAGCCCAGGATGAAAAGGCCGAGCGCAGTGGTCGCAAACGGCCCCAGCCGCCAGCCCGCCAGCGGATCGGGCTGCTTCGTCGGCCAGAACATGCCGAGAGCCAGGAAGATCAGCGCCAGCGAAAGGAACAACAGCCGGGCATCAGACCCCAGCATCGGCGCCAGAAAGGCACCCGCCGCCGCGCCGATGGCGGCATTGGCAATGGCGGCCGCGACGACCCCCGCGATCACCGCGCCGTCGCGCTGGAAACGCATGGCCAGCGCCAGGGCGAGCAACTGCCCCTTGTCTCCAATCTCACCCAACAGGCAGCCGAGCAGGGCGATCAGCAATGCGTCCATGCGGCGGCCGTCTTGATTCGGTTCAGGCGGTCAGATGCGCGCCGGTTGCCGATGCGGGCTTGGCGACCGCGGGCATCGGGATGACATCCCCCTCCGGCATTTCCGCCGCGATCGCATCGCGCATCAGGTCGAGATAGGACATCACCACCGGCCCCGCCCCCTGCAACGACAGCGCCGATTGCAATGTGCTCGCGAGGCACTCCACCGTATCGAGGTGAAAGGCCCGCGCGATGTGGCGAATCCGGTCGATCTCGTCACGCAGCCGCGCCACCGGCACATGGCCCCGTTCCCCCGCAAGTCCGTCGACCCGCCCCAGCAGATCGACAAGAATGGCCAACATCGGATCATGTCGCATGGAGAAGACTCCCCCCGTTCTCTGGCCCTGTCCTTGAGCCCCGACTCCTTCATGAACCAGAGCCGGTTAAGGCCGCGTAAAGTGTAGCATGGCGGCAGGAGTTAGGCCACGCGCCTTGACATGGAACCGAATCTGCCTCATGGGGCACCGCTGAAACGGGGCGGTCCCTTCCTCGCAAGAGATTTGGGGGCCGCTCTTCTTTTTCACGATATTCACGACCAGGGACTAAGGCCATGGCCAAGCCAGCAACCGTCAAGATTCGCCTCGTCAGCTCGGCTGACACCGGCTTCTTCTACGTCACCAAGAAGAATCCGCGCACCAAGACCGAGAAGCTGAGCTTCCGGAAGTACGACCCCGTCGTGCGCAAGCATGTCGAGTTCAAGGAAGCCAAGATCAAGTGATCTGACGGCGGCTCGCGCCGCCTGACGATTTCTGGGTTTGCGGCCTGAAGCATTTTCAAATTGGCTGTTCGCAGTCGATGACTCGGAAAATGCGACATCCCACAATCTGGCGCCCGAACGAAGAGGCCCGTCCCCTTGAGGGAACGGGCCTTTCCTTGTTGCCTGTTAGGTTCAGAGCGAGGGCGGCGCAGCGCCTTCCTCGCGATCGGGCGGTGCCGGCAAGGATGGCTTCCTTGCGCCGGAGCGCAGAAAACCATCCCTCGCCGGAGAACAGGGCCGAACCGGCGCCAAATCCTCAGTTACCGACCGGCTGGCCGTCCGTGCGGCGCACCACGATGGTCGAGGAGCGCGGCTGCTGCCCCGAGACCGGCCAGTTGCCGGTCGGATGCTGGATGTTGATGAAGAAGCTCTTGAGATCCGGCGTATAGGCGATGCCGGTGATCTCGCAGCCCGTGGGACCGACCAGGAAGCGCTTGGACGCCTTGCTCGTCTGGTCGACATGGTACATCGAATTATTGCCGAAGGCCTGGGTCATGTTGACCGCCGCGCCGTTCAGCGTGCCCGCATTGCCGGTAAGGTTATGGTCGGTTTCCACCCACAGGCGGCCCTGCGGATCGATGCGCAGACCATCGGGGCTGGAGAAATAATCGCCGCTGATATTCCCCTTGAGGTTCGATTCGGCAAGGTTGGGATTGCCCGCCAGCAGGAAGACTTCCCAGGTGAAGCGGGTGGCAAGCGGCGAATCGCCATTCTCGCGGAATTTCAGAATATGGCCGTGCAGGTTGGTCGTGCGCGGATTGGGATTGTCGGTGACGCGGCGACCGCTGTTATTCGTGAGCGTCACGAAGATCGCTTGGCGGTTCGGCGCGACCGTGATCCATTCCGGGCGGTCCATCAGCGTGCCGCCCGCGACGCGTGCGGCCGACTGGGTGTTGATCAGGACGTCGGCGGTGGTGTTGAAGCTGACCGTCGTGGGGGTCGGCGGCGTGGTCGACTGGCTGACATTGCCCGGATCAGAAGCATTGGCGACAAGACCGTTCTGTCCCTGCACCAGCGCGCGCCATTCACCCGTGCCGTCGGCGTTGAAGCGCGCGACATAGAGCGTGCCATAATCCAGCATATCGATGTTCGATGCGCGGTTGCTGGTGCTATAGGCGCGGTCGGGCACGAATTTGTAGATGCAGCCGGGCGTCGAATCGTCACCCATGTAAAAGGCGACGCGGTTGTTGCCGTCATTCAGATAGGCGACATTCTCATGGCTGAAGCGGCCCATGGCGGTGCGCTTCGTCGGCGCGGCCAGTTCCTGATAGGGGTCGATCTCGACCACCCAGCCATAATTGTTGTTGGGCTGGGTCGTGTCGATATAGTTGTTGGTCGTTTCCTCGCAGGTCAAATAGGTGCCCCAGGGCGTACGGCCCGAGGCGCAGTTGTTCAGCGTGCCTTTTATGGTCGAGCTGAGCAGGCCCGCAGCCGGGCCGCCGGCGCGATAATCGGTGTTGCCGGTATAGCGCTTGTTGAAGCGCGAACCGGCCTTGACCGCGAACTTGCCGTCCGTGCCCTTGGCGATCTCCACGACGGAAACGCCGACGGCGGACAGGGCGATCGCCTTTTGGTCGGCGGTGGCAGTGGCAGCGGTGTAGGTGCCGCTGGAAAAGAGGATGTTATAGTCCGGCAGCTCATGGTTGATCGCCAGCAGGCCGCCCGCATTGGGATCGACGCCCGACAGTTCGAAAAATTCCATGCCATCATGATTGCCGCCGGCCCAAAGGTTGGTCTGGGTCGCGCTGTTCGGGAAGCTGCCGGGCGCATAGGCGGTGCCGGTTTCGACCGAATCGCCGGCCTTCAGCAGCACGTCGATGGTGTAACCTGCGGGGACGGTGACGGTGTCGTTGCTGTTGATCGCAACCGACGCGAAATTGATGGCATAGCTGGCCGCAGGAGTCGGCGTGGGGGTCGGCGTCGGCGTGGGGGAGGCCGAAGCATCATCATCGCCGCACGCCGTGAGCGCGCCCAGCATCGGCAGCATGGAAAGGCCCAGCAGGCCGTTCTTCAATATGGTGCGGCGCGCCGGATTCGCGGCGACGATCGACTCCAGGCTGTCTTCCCCGGCAGTGATCTTGGGCTGCGCGTCGCGAAAGGCCGCGCGCGCCTCGTCGGTCAGATGAGACATGGATGATACCCCTGTGTACAATTCGGGCTGTCGGCTGGACGCCGCGCCCTGGCGGACGGGGCATGGCAGAGGCGGATGACGGCAAGGCTGCGGAAGCGCGACGGATCGATGAAAACCGTATGACAGGGCGGTGACAGAGTTAAAGTGGGTGGATTCCAGTCGTTCCCCCTCCCGCAAGCGGGAGGGGGCCGGGGGGTGGGCTGGCGCGACACTAGCGGCGATTTTCAACGGCTAACCCGGAAGCTCGCTTCGCTCGCGCCCACCCCTAACCCTTCAAACGAGGCACGTGACTCGTTTGAACGCCTGCGGGAAGGGAATGTCTTGGAATGGCCGTTTCCAGACCCCGCCCATCAGCACGCCCTAAAGCAGCGCGTTCACCTGCTCGACGAAGCGCAGCACCGAAATCGGCTTGGACACATAGGCCTGCGCGCCTGCCCCGCGAATCCGATCCTCATCGCCATGGCCCGCATAGGCGGTGACCGCCATGATCGGCACGGCGGACAGTTGCGCGTCCCGCTTCAGCGAGATGATGAGGTCAAGGCCGCTGATATGCGGCAGGTGGATGTCGGTGATCACCAGGTCGGGATGGAACTCCCGCGCCTGCGTCAGCAGGTCGCGCCCGTCGCGCAGCGGCAGCACCTCATGCCCGTGCGCGCGCAACAGGTCGCAAAAAAGTTTGAGATTAAGTTCGTTGTCCTCGACAACGAGCACGCGCTTTGCCACCAGTCACCCGCGTTTGGAGAAATCCGCAAACATATTGGAAGCGCGCCCCCTAAGCCCGCCCTTCGTTGAGATCAATCATGCGTCCCGACATTAACCATGGCAAGCAACATAGTCCAAGCGAGACTCGAGAGCCATCCGTGCTGGCGCTGATGGCGCTGGTCTGGACATTGGCGGACGATCGCCGTGCCGACCGGCTGCTGGCGCTGACCGGGCTGGATGCCGATACGCTAAGGGCAGGCGTGGGCGATCCGGCGATATTGGGCGCGGTGCTGGCTTTCCTGGCCGATCATGAGCCGGACCTGATCGCCTGCGCCGAGAGCATCGACAGCACGCCAACGGCGCTGATCGCCGCGAAGGAGGCTCTCACCGCATGAACCGCCCGCTGATCATCACCGATTGCGACGAGGTGCTGCTGCATATGGTGGTGCCCTTCCGGCAGTGGCTGGACGAAAGCCATAATGTCCATTTCGACATGCGCGAGCGCGGCTTTGCGGAGGCTCTGCGTCACAAGGACAGCGGTAAGCCGCTGGAGCGCGCGCTGGTCTGGGAATTGCTGATCGGCTTTTTCGATACGCAAATGCACCGCCAGGCGCCGATCGCGGGCGCGGTGGAGGCGATCGGCCGCCTGAGCCGGATTGCGGACATCGTGGTGCTCACCAATATCACACAGCGGCATCACCGGCAGCGCGAGGAACAACTGGCGGCCCACGGCCTGTCATTCCCGGTCCACTGGAACCAGGGCGGCAAGGGGCGGCCGCTGGCGGCCATCGTCGCGGAGCGCCAGCCCAGCGTCGCCCTGTTCATCGACGATCTGGCCGAACATCATGGGTCGGTGGCGGATCATGCGCCCGGCGTCTGGCGCCTGCATATGGTGGGCGAGCCGGAAATCGCCGCCGAAGTCGCCGCCGCGCCCCTGGCCCATGCCCGGATCGACGGCTGGGCCGCCGCCGAAGCCTGGATCGCCGCCCGACTCGCCGAAGGACCGGCGCCCGACTCTTTCCCGACTGTCCAAGGAGCATCCATATGAGCATCGAAGCCCGCCTGACTGAACTCGGCATCGCCCTGCCCGCCGCCGTCGCACCGTTCGCAGCCTATGTCGCGGCGGTGGAAGCCAACGGCCTGCTGCATATTTCCGGACAGATCTCCCTGTCCGACGGCCAGTTGATGACGGGCCGGCTGGGCGAAGATCGCGACCTCGATTACGGGGTCAAGGCGGCGCGGGCCTGCGGCCTCAACCTGATCGCCCAGATGAAGGCCGCGCTCGGCAGCCTGGACCGGGTCGAGCGGATCGTGAAGCTGGGCGCCTTCATCAGCAGCACGCCCGAATTCACCGACCAGCCCAAGGTCGCCAATGGCGCGTCCGAACTGATGGTCGAGGTCTTCGGTGACGCGGGAAAGCATGCCCGCAGCGCCGTGGGCGTGCCAGTGCTGCCGCTCGGCGCGGTGGTCGAGATCGACGCGATCGTCCTTGTCCGCCCGGCCTGACGCCTTCCCCTTCCTGACCGAGCGTCCCTTCGCCCATCGCGGGCTGTACGGGGGCAGAGTCAGCGAAAACGGCATGGCGGCTTTCACGGCCGCCATTGCCGGCGGTTTCGGCATCGAATGTGATGTGCGCCTCAGCCGCGACGGCGTTGCGATCGTCTTCCACGACGACGCGCTGCAACGCATGACCGGCGAAACGGGCACGGTTTCGGATCAAGACGCCGGGGCGATCGACCGGCTGATGCTGCCCGACGGCGGCAGTGTTCCACGCCTGCGAGCCTTGCTCGATCTGTGCGGTACGGACGTTCCGCTGCTGATCGAGATCAAGGTGGACGAGCGGCATGTCGCCCCCATTTGTGCGGCGGTTGCCGACGATCTGGCGCGGCGGCCCAAAACCCTGGCGGCGGTCATGTCGTTCAATCCCATGGCGATAGGCTGGTTCAGGCGGCATCGGCCCGCTGTAGCGCGCGGGCTGGTCGTGACCGAGCAGGACAAGCGGGGCTGGCGCGGCAGAATCGCGCATACTCTTGCACTTTGGACCGCGAAACCCGATTTTATCGCTTGTGATATTCGCGACCTGCCTTCGTCCCTGGCCACCGATGCCCGTCGGCGGGGCATGCCCGTGCTGACATGGACGGTGCGCGGCGAGGAGGAGCGCGCCTGCGCTGCGCTGCACGCCGACCAGATCATCTTCGAGCGGTCGCATGACTGAACGCGTGGCGCGCATCTCCCAGGGCGTGGCCGAATTGCCGCGCGACCAGTGGGATGCCTGCGCGGGGGATGCCAATCCTTTCATGAGCTGGGATTTCCTTGCCGCGCTGGAACGTTCGGGCAGCGTCGGCGGCAATAGCGGCTGGCAGCCCTTGCCCTTGGTGATCGACGGAGCGGACGGGCGGATCGCCGCCGCCGCGCCGCTTTATGGCAAGACCCACAGCCAGGGCGAATATGTGTTCGACCATGGCTGGGCCGATGCCTGGGAACGGGCAGGCGGGCAATATTATCCCAAGATTCAGGTCGCCGCGCCCTTTTCGCCGGTGCCGGGTCCCCGGCTGCTGCTACGCGACGAAGGCCTCGCCCCGGCGCTGATCGCGGGGATCGAGGCGGTGGTGGAGCAGAATGAGCTCTCCTCCGCCCATGCGACGTTCATCTCGCCAGAGCAGGTTGCGCTGTTCGAGGCGGCGGGCTGGCTGATCCGGGAGGACAGCCAGTTCCATTGGGCCAATCGCGGCTATCGCGATTTCAACGACTTCCTGGCCGACCTGTCGAGCGCCAAGCGCAAGAATATCCGCAAGGAACGCGAACGCGCCGTCGAGGGGCTGGAAATCGTCCATCTGACGGGGAATGCGCTGACCGAGGTGCATTGGGACATCTTCTGGACCTTCTATCAGGATACCGGGGCGCGCAAATGGGGACGCCCCTATCTGACCCGCGCATTCTTCTCGATGTTGGGCGAAAGCATGGCCGACCGGGTGCTGCTGGTGCTGGCGCTGCGCCATGGACGGCCGATCGCCGGCGCGCTCAACCTCATCGGCGCGGACGCCCTCTATGGGCGCTATTGGGGCTGTACCGAGGACGTGCCCAATCTGCATTTCGAGCTATGCTATTATCAGGCGATCGACATCGCCATCGCCCGCGGGTTGAACCGGGTGGAGGCAGGCGCCCAGGGCGGCCACAAGCTGGCGCGCGGCTATGCGCCGGAGCCCACCTTTTCAGCGCATTTCATCCCCAATGCCAGTTTCCGCCGGGCGATCTCCGATTTCCTGGCGGCCGAGCGGCAGGGCGTGCAGCGGGACCGGCTCTGGCTGACCGATCGGACACCCTTTCGCAAGGTCGAAACAGGGAACTGACGCGGAGGCTGGATTCCTGCCGTTGCTCCAGCCGGCCATCCCCGCCTTCGCGCGAATGACCGGCTGCAAACAGGCAAACCACCTTCAGGCCGCGGCGGCAATCCCGCTGACGCCCAGTTCCGCCAGAGCGAACCGGCGGATATGCTCGCCCAAATCCTCGCGCCCCAGCGCCAGCGCCAGGTTCGCCTCGATATAACCCGCCTTCGACCCGCAATCGAACCGCCGCCCATCGAAGGTCACGCCGTGGAAAGGCTGCGTCCCGATCATCGACGCCATGGCGTCGGTAAGCTGAATCTCTCCGCCAGCGCCCTTTTCCTGCGTCTCGAGTATCTTCATCACTTCCGGCTGAAGGATATAGCGCCCCGGCAGGATCAGGTTCGACGGCGCCGTGCCCGGAGCCGGCTTCTCGACCAGCCCCTTCACCTCGGTGAGCGCGCCGTCACGCTTGCCCGGATCGATCACGCCATAGTTCGGCGTCTCCGCCATCGGCACTTCCAGCGCGCAGACCAGATTGCCGCCGACCTTGTCATAAGCCTCGACCATCTGCTTCAGGCAGCCACGGCCCGGCGCGCCCTTCATGAACTCGTCAGGCAGCAGGATGGCGAACGGCTCATCGCCCACAATGTCGCGGGCGCACCAGATGGCATGGCCCAGGCCCAGCGGCTCCTGCTGGCGCAGGAACACCGCATTGCCGGGCAACAGCCGCGTTCCGTCCAGCGAGGATAGATCCTTGCCCCGCTCGCGCTGGGTGGCTTCGGCCTCATAGGCCATGTCGAAATAATCTTCGATCGCGCCCTTGCCGCGGCCGGTGACGAAGATCATCTGCTCGATCCCCGCTTCCCGCGCCTCGTCCACCGCATATTGGATCAGCGGACGGTCGACGACCGGCAGCAGTTCCTTGGGCACCGACTTGGTCGCCGGAAGAAAGCGCGTGCCGAGACCTGCGACAGGGAAAACGGCTTTGCGAATCGGTTTGTAGGACATGAGGCTCCTGTTTTCTCGCTAGGCGCGCAGAGAGGCTTCGCCCTCCGCCGCATAAAGATCAAGCACGGAAGATGGCTTACTCCGTTTCAGACGGCCAGCAGGCGCTGTGCCACCCTTTCGAGGGAAGCAATCTCCGCTTCGAGTTGCTCAAGCGAGACATGCGTCTGGTTATTCCGCGCATCGCGGCATGTAAAGCCGCCGGGCGCGGGCTGCTGAAAGCCGCCGATGATGAGCGACCGGAACCGGTCGATCCTCTGCATGTCGCGCTCGATATCCGATATTTCCATCAATGCGCCGGCATTGCGCCGGTCCCGCATCGCCACCATGGTTCGCAGTTCGGTCATCAGCTTCGTCATGCCCGGACGAGTCCGGGCACCCACGGTCCGCACATCCCCCATGGCTTCCCGCATTATCGCGATCTTCGCCTCCAGGCTCTGTTCCAGCATCGTCCAGGCACAGACCAGACGACCCACTGCACACAGAAGCGCCGCATCCTCTGGCGCATAATCCGACACTGATCTTACCGCAATTTCAGCAACCACGTTCACTTCATCCGCGCCCCGGTATATTTTGCTTTCCGCTCGGGACAGAGCCTGCCCGTATTGCAGTGCAAAAGGCTAGGGGGGTGGAGCCGGGTCGCTCGCAGCAGCGGCACAGGCCATCGCCAACTGTGCCCAAACAGCGATGAGCCGTTAACCGTCTTTAACGGCCGGATCAAAAATCGATAGCGATTCCCTTGCGTTCCCAGTCGCCATAGCGAACCGGGCTCAATAACTCGTCATGGCGCGACGGATTGTCGATCGGATCGGGTTGCGGCACCGGCGGGCTTTTCGACAGATGCGCGGGCGGCTTCACATGCGCCGGGCGCTTGCCGTTGAAGGTTCCCATCGATCCATCCTTTCGATTGCGGGGGCGTCATCGTCACCCCATATTCAGGGGCGCCCCATATTCAGAGTAAGGCCGCTATCTGGGCCGCCAAGGAGATTTACGCAAGTGAATGGCATGAAGACGGTGATGCTGTTGTCGGCCCTGACGGCGCTGTTCATGGCATTGGGCTATACGCTGGGCGGCAGCGGCGGGGCGATGATCGCGCTGCTGGTGGCGTTGGGCATGAACCTCTTCACTTTCTGGAACGCCGACAGGATCGTGCTGTCCATGCACCATGCGCGGGAGGTCGACGCGACCAGCGCGCCGGAATTTTACGGCCTCGTCGCGGAACTGGCCCAGCGCGCGAAACTTCCCATGCCCCGCGTCTATCTGATCGACGAGCCGCACCCCAACGCCTTCGCCACCGGCCGCGATCCGCAGCATGCCGCCGTCGCCGCCACCACCGGGCTACTTTCGATGCTGAGCCGGGACGAAGTGGCCGGCGTCATGGCGCATGAACTGGGCCATGTGCGCAACCGCGACACGCTGATCATGACGATGGTCGCGACCATTGCGGGCGCGATCTCGATGCTCGCCAATTTCGGCCTGTTCTTCCGCGGCGGCAATCAGGAGAACGGCAACAGCAACCTGATCGCGACCCTGCTGGCGGTGATCGTGGCTCCTTTCGCCGCGATGATCGTGCAGATGGCGATCAGCCGCACCCGAGAATATGGCGCGGATGCGGCGGGCGCGGAGATCAGCGGCAACCCGCGCGCGCTTGCCTCCGCCCTCGCCAAGATCGCCGGCCGCGCCGAAATGATTCCCAATCCCGTTGCGGAACGTAATCCCGCCGCCGCCCAGCTCTACATCGTGCCGGTGCATGTGAGCGAACTCTTCTCCACTCACCCCGCGACGGAAAAGCGCATCGCCGCGCTGGAGGACATGGCGCAGGATATGGGCGCAACGCCCTCGCAGCGCGCCTCTGCCCTCTCACCGGCAGCAGCGGCGCCCAAAGTTCGCAAATCGAGCGCCCTGAATCCTTTGCGCCGCGATTAGGCTATGTCGGAATTGGTTGGATTGCGGCCCTTACCATAGTCGTCATGCCCGCGAAGGCGGGCATCCATCTCTTGAACTAACCGCTTGATGCCACGTTGGGAGATGGATTCCCGCCTTCGCGGGAATGACGGAAGCAGATAGTCCCCTATTGGCCATTCAGGCCAAACCCCTGAAAAACCTAGGCGGCGCGCAATTGCGTCGTCGCGATCAGCGCTCGGGCCTGGCGCTGGGCTTCCGCGATTTCTCGTGCCGACATTTCCTCGGCCACTTCCGCCCGCATCGTCTGCCCCTCCTCGCTGCCCTTGAGGGCGGCCAGGTTGAACCATTTATGCGCTTCGATCAGGTCGACGGGCAAACCGCCAGTGCCGCAGCTATAGGCGACCCCCAGATCGAAACAGGCTTCCGCAGTTCCGCTTGCCGCACCCGAAAGACGGCTTTCCATCAGAAACTGCGCGCTCTTCAGACCATTGGCCATAACCGAATCCCCCTCATGGATTTCGACTTGCTGGTTTTCGACAAGCGGCAGGCTGCACCGGCGGCGGATAAAAAATGGTTAATGCGCTCAAAACCAATTTCCAGGAAAATGCCAACGATGCGCGGAGGAGCAGGGTTAACGTGCCCGGACGGTACAAAAAGGGTAGCGCGAGCGTCCGATTGTCCCCATAGCCACCGGCATGACCGATCATCCCGAAATCCCCGCAGGACAGGCGAAAAAGGACATAGCTTTCCGCGAGTTCGTGATGCTCTGCGCCTGCCTGATGGCGATGAATGCGCTGTCGATCGATCCGATGCTGCCGGCGCTGCCCGCCATCGGCCGGGATCTTGCGATCCCGCATCCCAATGACCGGCAATTGATCATCAGCGTCTATTTTCTGGGACTGGGGATCGGTTCTCTGCTGTTCGGCGTGCTGTCCGACCGATTCGGGCGAAAACGCGTGTTGGGGAGCGCCATGGCGCTGTTCATCCTCTCTTCCATCGCCTGCGCCGGCGCGCACAGTTTCACCATGATGCTGGCCGGGCGCGCCTGCGCCGGTTTCTTCGCGGGCGCGAGCCGCGTCATCACCGTCGGCATCGTCCGCGACCGCTTCCGGGGCGATGCGATGGCGCGAGTCATGTCGCTGATCTTTGCGGTGTTCATGCTGATCCCGGTCATGGCGCCGACTTTCGGCCAGGCGATATTGTGGATCGCCCCCTGGCGCTGGATCTTCTGGGCGCTGTCGATCCTGGCGAGCCTGATCCTGCTGTGGATGGCGATGCGCCTGCCGGAAACGCTGCTGCCGGAGAATCGCTTGCGAATGAGCGCGCGCGCGATTTTTCGGACGGTCGGCGCGATCATCCGCACCCGCAGCTCGATCGGCTATATGCTGGCCAGCGGGGTGGTGATGAGCGGCCTGATCGGCTTCATCCTGTCGGTGCAACAAATATTCTTCGACATTTTCGGGGCGCAGAAGATCTTCCCCTTCGCCTTCGCCGCCATCGCCGGCAGCATGGGGATCGGCAGCCTGCTCAACAGCCGCCTCGTCTCCCGCTTCGGCGCGCGGCGATTGAGCCAGACGGCGTTGCTGTGCCTGGTGCTGATCAATGCCGTGCATTTGACGGTGATCCTGACGGGGCATGAAACCATCGTCAGCTTCATGATCCTCCAGGCGTCGACGATGATGACGGTCGCCTTCACCGCGTCCAATTTCAGCGCGATTTCAATGGAGCCCTTTGCCAGAGGCGCGGGCGTCGCCTCCTCCTTTCAGGCCTTTCTCACCACCGCCGTGTCGAGCGCGCTGGGCAGCCTGATCGGCCATGCCTTTGACGGGACGACATTGCCGCTGACATTGGGATTGATGGTGTTCGGCTCGATCTCTTTCCTGATCGTCGCGTGGGCGGAACGGGGGAAAATGTTCACCCGCCCGCATCATGCAGGGCTGCGCGATCCCGAATTCGAAGTCTTGCGTTAAAAAAAGGGGCGGTGCTACCCGCCCCTTTTTTTGTAGCTCAGGCGTCCTGGCCGCCCGGCGTGTGCGCGCCGGGCATCGGCGGCACCGGCATCGGTGGAATGCCGACATCCTGTTCATGGGTTTCGACTAGCCCACGTCCGACATGGCTCTTGCGATAGCCATAGACGAAATAGAGCACGAGACCCAGGCCACCCCAGATCGGCAGGACGAGCTGCGCATCGACGGGCAGATTGAAGAAGAGGAAGACGCAACCGAAAGCCGCCGTCGGCGCGATCGCCCACACTATGGGCGTGCGGAACGGACGAGCCCGCCCCGGTTCCTTCACCCGCAGCACCAGCACGGCGATCGACACCATGAAAAAGGCGAACAGCGTGCCGGAATTGGAAATGTCCGCGAGCTGACCCACGGGCAGCAGCGCGGCGCCGATGGCGACGAAGACGCCGGTGACCATGGTGACGATATGGGGCGTCTTGAACCTGGGGTGGATGCTGGCGAGCTTTTCCGGCAGCAGGCCGTCGCGCGCCATCACGAAGAAGATGCGGGTCTGGCCGAACATCATCATCAGGATGACCGACGGCAGCGCAAGGTTGGCGGCCAGGCCGAGCGCGTTGCCCACGACCGTCCAGTTGATCGAGCGCAGCACATGAGCCAGCGCTTCATTGGAGCAGACGAGATCCTGAGCATGGGCAGCAGTCGCACAGGCGGCGGCAAAACCCTGCGATCCGGGCGCCACCACTGAACCGTCTGGCCCCAAAACGGGCTGCGCGCCGATCGCACCGACCGCGCCAGCCGCGACCAACAGGTAAAAAACGGTGCAGATCGCAAGGCTGCCGATCAGGCCGATGGGGACGTTGCGCTGCGGGTTCTTGGTTTCTTCCGCCGCGGTCGAAACCGCATCGAAGCCGACATAGGCGAAAAAGATCGACGCGGCGGCGCCGACAATGCCCATGCCGCTGGTGCCTTCCGGCCCGAACCAGCCATTGGGCGCGAAGGGCGAGAAATTGCCGGTGTCGAGCACGGGCAGCGTCAGCAGGATGAAGGCGGTGAGCGCGGTCACCTTGATGGCGACGAGCACGGCATTGACGCGGGCGCTTTCGGTGGTGCCGATGACCAGCAGGGCGGTCACGGCGAGCGCCACGACGATCGCCGGGATGTTGATCACGCCATGGGTGAAATCGGCGTGCGGAATGAGGCCGTTCATCGTCCAGACCGGGCCGGCGGAAAGCGCCTGTGGCAGATCAAGCCCGGTTACGCTCTTGACAAGGCCCATGAAATAGCCGGACCACCCCACCGAAACGGCGCTGGCGGCGACCGCATATTCCAGGATGAGCGCCCAGCCCACCATCCAGGCGAGAAGTTCCCCGACGACCGCATAGGTATAGGTGTAGGCGGAACCGGACACCGGCACCATGGAGGCGATTTCGGAATAGCAGAGCGCGGCGAAGGCGCAGACGGCCCCCGCGATCATGAAGCTCCACATCATGCCCGGCCCCGCCTTTTGCGCGGCGGCGGCGGTCAAAACGAAAATGCCGGTGCCGATGATGGCGCCGACCCCCAATAGCGTCAGTTGAACCGGCCCCAATGTGCGGACGAGCGATTTTTTCTCGGCCGTGGCCAATATCGCGTCCAGTGGCTTTATGCGCCCGAAGATCATGGTGGAGCCCTTTATCTTGATGTCTTTTGCCCGGGCGGCCGTTGCAGCCGCTCCCCTTTTGTGATGAAGCGGAGACTATCGTCTAATCTGGCGTGCGCAAGTATGTTGCGCATTCAGGACATGGTCCAAAAGCGGTTCCCATGGCGTGATGAAGGAGTGAAGCATGGTCGAATTGCTGCGGGCGGCGGGCTTGGGCGATGTCGTGCACGGTTTTGCCGGGCGACGCGGCGGCGTTTCGACCGGGATTCACGCGGGTCTGAATGTCGGATTAGGGTCGGAGGACGAGCGGGAGGCGGTGTTGCGCAACCGGGATCTGGCACGTAACGCGCTGTTGCCCGGCGCGACGCTGGTGACGGTGCATCAGGTCCACTCGCCTGATGTGATCACGGTCACGGCGCCGATTTCCGCTGACGACCGGCCAGCGGCCGATGCCATGGTCACGAATCGACCGGGATTGATATTGGGGATTCTCACCGCCGATTGCGTGCCGGTGCTGTTTGCCGATGCTGCGGCTGGCGTCGTCGGCGCGGCGCATGCCGGATGGAAGGGCGCATTGGGCGGCGTTACGGACCGGACGATCGCTGCTATGGAAGCGCTGGGCGCGTCGCGTGACCGGATGGCTTGCGCGATCGGTCCGTGCATCGGGCGTTCGTCCTATGAAGTGACGGTGGATTTTTCGGCGCGCTTTATGGCGGCGGATCCGGATAATGATCGTTTCTTCACCGTGGCGCGCACCGGGCATTGCCAGTTCGACATTGCAGCCTATGTCGCGGCACGGCTGGCAGCGGCGGGGATCAGCCGGATCGAGCTGCTGGACGAAGATACCTATAGTCAGCCGGATCGCTTTTACAGCTATCGCCGGTCATGCCATCGCAGCGAGCCAGATTATGGTCGGCAGATTTCGATGATTACGTTGGCGGAATGAGGCATGGCGTCGGAACCGCCGGGGTATGGAGCAGGGCGTGTTCGTTCCGCATGATAATCTGAGAATATCTCAGGCTGACGGAAGCGGCAGCTTTTGCTTAAAGCCGGCTCGAAGATACACCGAAAGATCGGCATCGGAGGCAGCCTGCTATCATCGAAGAATTTCTGCCGCGTGCTCAGGAGAGCGGCTTGTCGCGAGCCTGTTGTTGGGCAGGACCGGCCTTCAAGGAGTTATTGGCAAATACCCGAGCGCCTGAACCCCATCAAGATATGGTTCATAGGCGGAGGATCGTTTCCGTATCGACGAGCGGCATCGCGCGCAATTGCTGGGGTAATCGCAGGACGCAGCGTGACAAACCGACCGAGGGCTATAGAGTATTCTCATGCAAACGCGCCAAGGCCTTGCCAGGCCTCCTGTTCGCTTTGATTAGCGACACGGTCTTTGTTGATGGCTACCGAAAGCTGTTTAGGAAAATGTTACGCGCGGGTCTGCTCTATTAAAGCCCGACCGGCATCATGCGCTATAATTTACGAGTTGCGGCCTCTGGTTGCGGGAGTAGGATTTGAACCTACGACCTTCAGGTTATGAGCCTGACGAGCTACCGGGCTGCTCCATCCCGCGACACTAGAGATCGCTGCGGAGGCCGCATATTGTATGTGAATGGGTTGTGTATGTTTTCAAAGCGCGAGCTGCAATGCCTGGCGACGCCCTACTCTTCCGGGGCTTGAGCCACAGTACCATCGGCGCAGACTGGTTTCACGGCCGAGTTCGGGATGGGATCGGGTGGGTCACAGACGCTATGGTCACCAAGCAATGAAGCTTGCGCTTTGGGTTTCAATCGATGCCGTGCACTTAAGGTAATGATGTCTGGCATGAGGGTTGATCACCACATGTCGCTGACGCTGGTTTTATCCAGTGTTGTCATTGATGGTGGGACTCTCAGGCGCGATCAGAGCAATTAGGACCGGTTAGCTCCATATGTTACCACACTTCTACATCCGGCCTATCAAGGTCGTGGTCTACGACCGCTCGAAGAAATCTTATCTTGAGGGAGGCTTCCCGCTTAGATGCTTTCAGCGGTTATCCCGTCCATACATAGCTACCCTGCTGCGCCCTTGGCAGGACGACAGGTACACCAGAGGTATGTTCAACCCGGTCCTCTCGTACTAGGGTCAACTCCTCTCAAATTTCGACGCCCACGGCAGATAGGGACCAAACTGTCTCGCGACGTTCTGAACCCAGCTCACGTACCACTTTAATTGGCGAACAGCCAAACCCTTGGGACCTGCTCCAGCCCCAGGATGTGATGAGCCGACATCGAGGTGCCAAACGATTCCGTCGATATGAGCTCTTGGGAATCATCAGCCTGTTATCCCCGGCGTACCTTTTATCCGTTGAGCGATGGCCCTTCCACGAGGGACCACCGGATCACTATGACCGACTTTCGTCTCTGCTCGACTTGTCAGTCTCGCAGTCAGGCGGGCTTATGCCATTGCACTCTAACAGACGGTTTCCAACCGTCCTGAGCCCACCATCGCGCGCCTCCGTTACTCTTTAGGAGGCGACCGCCCCAGTCAAACTACCCGCCACAGAGGGTCCCTGCACCGGATAACGGTGCGAGGTTAGACATCAGAAAACAACAGGGTGGTATTTCACCTATGGCTCCACCAGATCTGGCGACCTGGCTTCAAAGCCTCCCACCTATGCTACACAGTTCTTTCCTAATGCCACTCTGAAGCTGCAGTAAAGGTGCACGGGGTCTTTCCGTCTAACCGCGGGTACTCCGCATCTTCACGGAGAATTCAATTTCGCTGAGCATATCCTGGAGACAGTGGGGAAGTCGTTACGCCATTCGTGCAGGTCGGAACTTACCCGACAAGGAATTTCGCTACCTTAGGACCGTTATAGTTACGGCCGCCGTTTACCTGGGCTTCAATTCAGTGCTTGCACACCTCCTCTTAACCTTCAGGCACCGGGCAGGCGTCAGGCCCTATACGTCGTCTTGAAGCCGACTTAGCAGAGCCCTGTGTTTTTGCTAAACAGTCGCTACCCCCTGGCCTGTGCCCCCCACAAGTGCTTGCGCATATGTGGGGCCTCCTTCTTCCGAAGGTACGGAGGCAATTTGCCGAGTTCCTTCAGGATACTTCTCTCAAACGCCTTGGTATACTCTACCATTCCACCTGTGTCGGTTTAGGGTACGGTCTATACGGTGGGGCTATTTCCTGGGACAACTTCCCTGCCCGGACCAATCCAATAAGGCCGAACAAGTTACGCCATCCGTCACACACCACCAGGCCCACGAATATTAACGTGGTTCCCATCGACTACCCCCTTCGGGCTCGTCTTAGGGGCCGGCTTACCCTGCTCAGATTAGCTTTAAGCAGGAACCCTTGGAATTTCGGCGACAGTGCATCTCACACTGTTAATCGCTACTCATGTCTGCATTCGCACTTCCGATACCTCCACCACCCATTACCAGATGGCTTCAACGGCCTACGGAACGCTCCGCTACCGCGTGATCGTAAACGATCACACCCTAAGCTTCGGTGCACGTCTTGAGCCCCGTTACATCTTCGCCGCAGAACCTCTTATTTAGACCAGTGAGCTGTTACGCTTTCTTTAAAGGATGGCTGCTTCTAAGCCAACCTCCTGGTTGTTTTGGAAGTTCCACATGCTTTCCCACTTAGACGTGACTTGGGGACCTTAGCTGTAGGTTAGGGCTGTTTCCCTTTTGACGACGGACCTTAGCACCCGCCGTCTGTCTGCCGGACTAGACTCGTTGGTATTCGGAGTTTGGTTAGAGTTGGTAGATCTCGCGACCCCCGCATCCATCCAGTGCTCTACCCCCAACGGCAATCATCCGACGCTCTACCTCAATAGATTTCGCGGAGAACCAGCTATTTCCCGGCTTGATTGGCCTTTCACCCCTAAACACAACTCATCCGATAATTTTTCAACATTAAACGGTTCGGCCCTCCAGTGCGTGTTACCGCACCTTCAGCCTGGTCATGCCTAGATCGCCGGGTTTCGGGTCTAATGCATCATACTCATGTCGCCCTATTCAGACTCGCTTTCGCTGCGCCTACACCTAACGGCTTAAGCTTGCATGATACACTAAGTCACAGACCCATTATGCAAGAGGTACGCGGTCAGATCTCAAGGATCCTCCCACTGCTTGTAGGCATCCGGTTTCAGGTACTGTTTCACTCCCCTCATCGGGGTGCTTTTCACCTTTCCCTCACGGTACTGGTTCGCTATCGGTCATGTACGAGTATTTAGGCTTGGAGGGTGGTCCCCCCATGTTCAGACAGAGTTTCACGTGCTCCGCCCTACTCAAGTCCTGATGTTTCGCTTTCACATACGGGGCTGTCACCCGCTATGGCGCCACTTTCCAGAGGCTTCTGTTAACTAAACACCA